>NZ_JBNADX010000010.1:0-215057 GCF_049629545.1 Micromonospora citrea | reverse complement strand
CGCAGCGATCTTGCAGTTTTGGTGGGGACAAATAGGTGCATCTCACTTGTATCGCGCACCCAAAGTGCAAGATCGCCGCGGGCGGGGCGGGGCGGGGCGGGGGCGGGGCGGGTTAGCGGGCGGGGCGGCGGGTGCCGGCGGGGTGGGCGGCGGCGGGGCGGGCGCGTTCCGGGCGGGATCCGCCCGGGCGGGTGCCCGACCAGCGGTACGGCCGGCGGTGGTGCGGTGGCGGTTCGGCGCCGCCGGGGTGCCGTGCCGCGTCGTCCCTGGACATCTCGTACCCCCGCTCCTGGCGCGAGCGCGCCCTCACCGGTTCAACGACCCGGCCGCCGGGCGGGTCGCTGTCGGACACCGTGGAGTCGGATCAGTGACCCCGGCGGGGCAGCGGGAGCTGGCCGGGGAGCAGTTCCGGGGTGAGCGTCACCCCGGTGGCCCGCAGCGCCTCGACGACGATGTTCTGCACCAGGTACGAGTCGGGCAGCCGCCAGCGCGCCTGCTCCGGGGCGACCGCCCACCGCACCGGGCCCTCCGGCAGCCGGGTCGGCGGGGCGGCGACCCACGAGCCGGGCCCGTGGCGTACGACGTGGAAGCAGTGCTCCAGCTCGGGGCGGAGCGGGTCGCCGGGGCGGACCAGGAACATCCACCGGCCGGTCGGGGTCACCAGCACCGGGCCACGTACGGCCGGGCCGGCGGGGTGCGACGGGATCGCGTCGAGGACGTGCCGGCCGAGGTGGGCCGCCACCTCCAGCACGTCGAAGGCGCGTCCGGTGGGGAGCAGCACCCCGTGCGGGCGGCTGCGCCACCAGGTCGCCACCCGGGCCGGGTCGGCGCTGGCGGCGTGCTCCCAGTCCTCCAGGGCGGGGTGGCAGCCGACGGTCGGGCAGCCGGCCCGGCCGCAGACGAAGCGGCTGCGGGCCAGGCAGGCGCCCGGGGTCACCTCCCAGCCGTGCACGGCGTACCGCACGGCGATCCGGCGCAGCCGGACCCGTTCGATCGACGACAGTTGAGCGACCCGCGGTCCGACGTTCCCCCACATTCTCCTGATCTCCCCTCGCCCCGAACGAACGTCCCGTCAGGCGACGTGTCGAGCGCCGTCACTGCCGTAACCCGCGATCGTTGAGCTGTCGAACGGCTCGTGCAACTTGCACGAAAAGTACGAGGACTGGCCGTACGGCTGACGCACAACCTGTGCGACCAGCGAAAACCTGATTCGGACGGACCGCCGCGCCCGCGTGGGGGTCGGCCGGGTGATCCACCGGACGGCTGACGAGGGGGAGGAGCAAAGGATGGACGAGCTACCCATAGGGCGGCGGGTCGCCTACTGGCGCGGGCGGCGCAAGATGTCCCAGCAGGTCTTCGCCGACCGGCTCGGCAAGTCCAAGAGCTGGGTCGACAAGGTCGAGCGGGGCGTACGCCGGCTCGACAAGTTCTCCGTCCTCTACGAGATCGCCGACATCCTCCAGGTCGACGTGCAGCTGCTGCTCGGCAAGGACCCGGAGCGGCGCACCGACGCGCTCAACTGCATCGACCAGATCGAGGTGCAGGAGATCCGGGCCGCCCTGGAGCGGTACGACTCGATGAGCGCGTACTTCGACGCCGCGCCGTACCCGCCGCCGCTGGCCGACATGCGCAAGGCCGTCAACCACGCCTGGCTCACCTACCAGTACGGCCGCTACGGAATGCTCACCCGGGCCCTGCCGAAGCTGCTGCGCGACGCCCAGGCCGCCGACGCCGGCTACGGCGGCGAGCAGGCGAAGGAGGCCGCCCACCTGCTCGGGCAGGTCTACCAGATCGCCTCCTCGGTGCTGCGCAAGCTCGGCGAGTGCGACCTGGCGTGGCTGGCCGCCGACCGGTCGATGGCGGTCGCCCAGCGCGCCGACGACCAACTGCTGGCCGGCGTGGCCACCACCCGCGTCTGCAACGCCCTGGTCGCCATGGGCCGGGCCCGCCCCGCGCTGGAGCTGAACGTCACCATCGCCAACCGGCTCGCTCCGGGCGGCATGAACGACGCCGGGCCGGAGCGGCTCTCCGTCTACGGGATGCTGCTGCTCCAGGGCGCGATGGCCGCCGCCCGGATCGGCGACTCGGCGACCGTGGACGACCTGTTCAACGGCGCGCACGAGGCGGCCACCATGCTCGGCAGCGACCAGAACCACTACTGGACCTCGTTCGGGCCGACCAACCTGGAGCTGCACCGCGCCGCCGCCGCGATCGAGCTGGGTGACGGCGGCCGGGCCGTGGACATCCACCAGCGCATCCCGGAGCCGGCGTTCAACGCGCTGCTGCCCGAGCGCCGCGCGCACCACCTGCTCGACATCGCCCGGGGGTACGCCCAGATCGGCGACGTCGCCAACGCCGGGGAGATGCTGCTGCGCGGCGACCGGCTCGCCCCCTCGGAGATCCGCTGCCGGCCGATCGCCCACGAGGTGATGTCGGACGTGCTGCGTCGCACACGGGGTGCGCCGCCTCCGCCGATTGCGGAGTTGGCTGAGCACATGGGAGTCGGAGTATGAACGCGGTGCCGGCCGGATGAGCGGTCCGCACCCCACCAGCGAGCGCCGCGAGGTGCTCTACGTCATCGCCTGCGGTTCGCCGCTGGCACGTCACATCGGTCGCCTCGTCGAGCTGGCCCAGCAGGACGGCTGGGAGGTCTGCGTGGTCACCACGCCGGACGGGGCGAAGTTCGTCGACCGGGCCGCGCTGGCCCGGCAGACCGGCCATCCGGTGCGCACCCACTACAAGAACGCGGGTGACCCGGACCTGCTGCCCCCGGCCGACGCGATGATCGTCTGCCCGGCGACGGTCAACACCGTCAACAAGTGGGCGGCGGGGATCACCGACACGCTCGCCCTGGGCCTGCTGATCGAGGGGCAGGGAAAGGGGCTACCGGTGGTGGCGGTCCCGTTCACCAACGCCGCGATGGCCGCGCACCCGGCGTTCCAGACCGGCCTGGCCCGGCTGCGGGAGTGGGGGACCACGGTGCTCTACGGCGAGCACGTCGTACCGCTGCACCCGCCGGGCACGGGTGAGCGTCACCTGCACGCCTTCCCGTGGGAGGCCGCCGTGGCGGCGCTGCCCGGCCGGTGCCGCGCCACCTCGGCCGCCTGACCCGGACCCGCCCCGCCCGTCCCGGCCCGCCCGCGCCGCCGGCGGCGCGATCCGTCCGGCTGATCGACTCCGTGTCGGCGTCATGGCGGTGTCCCACCACCGCGCACCCCGCCACATCGCCGACACGGAGTCGATCATCGGCGTGCGGGGCGGGCACGACCTCGGGCGGGCGGCCGGAACCCGAGCCGGAACCTGGGGCGGGCCGGCTGTGCCGGGGAACACGGCCGACGGCCGTGGCCGTGCTTCCCGGTCCGCGCCGGTAAGCTGACCGGCCGTGAGCACAACCGCAGCCCCACCGACCGTGGCCGACGTGGTGGCGGCGCTGGAGCGCCGGTACCCACGGGCCTGGGCCGAGGAGTGGGACCGGGTCGGCCTGGTGCTCGGCGAGCCCACCACCGTCGTACGCCGGGTCGCCTGTGTGGTCGACGTGGTGCCGGAGACGGTCGCCGAGGCGCTCGCCGCCGGGGCGGACATGATCGTGGCGCACCACCCGCTGCTGCTGCGCGGCGTCTCCTCGGTCGCCCCGACGACGTACAAGGGGCGGATCGTGCACGACCTGATCCGCGCCGACGTGGCGCTGTACGTGGCGCACACCAACGCCGACGTCGCGGACCCGGGCGTCTCCGACGCCCTCGCCGCCCGGTTCGGGCTGACCGGGCTGCGCCCGCTGCACCGCCCGGCCCCGGGCTCGGCGGCCGACGGGCCGGGCCGGGGGACCGGCCGGATCGGTGAGCTGCCCGCCCCGATGACCCTGGCCGAGCTGACCCGGCACGCCGCCGCCGTGCTCCCCGCCACCGCCTGGGGTGTCCGCGCCGCCGGCGACCCGGAGCGGGTGGTGCGTACCCTCGCGGTCAGTGGCGGCGCCGGCGACTCCTTCCTCGCCGACGCGACCGCCGCCGGGGTGGACGCCTTCCTCACCGCCGACCTGCGGCACCACCCGGCCGGCGAGCACCTCGCCGCCGGCGGTCCGGCCCTGCTGGACGCCGCCCACTGGGCGACCGAACGACCCTGGCTGGACGACCTGGCCGCCCACCTCCGGGCCGACCTCGGCGTGGAGACCGTGGTGTCCGACCTGGACACCGACCCCTGGACCGTGCACGCCGCCGCGCCCGCACTGGACGACAAGGAGCCCCACCGTGAAGGCTGAACCCCAGGTCCAGCGCCGCCTGCTCGACCTCCAGGCGATCGACACCTCCCTGGCCCAGCTCGCCCACCGCCGCCGGGCGCTGCCCGAGCGGGCCGAGCTGGAGGCCCTCGCGCGTGAGCTGTCCGCGCTGGAGGACGAGCGGGTCCGTGCCCAGGTCGCCGTCGACGACCTGGACCGTGACATCGCCCGGCTGGAGAAGGACATCGACCAGGTCCGCGCCCGCAAGAGCAAGGACGAGGCCCGGCTCGCCGCCGGCACCGGCCCGGCCCGCGAGCTGGAGGCGCTCCAGCACGAGCTGGTCTCGCTCAACCGCCGGCAGGGCGACCTGGAGGACGCCGAGCTGGAGCTGATGGAGCAGCGGGAGACCGCGCAGGGCGTACTCGACGGCATCGAGGCCAAGCTGGCCGACGCGCGTGAGCGGCGCGCGGCGGCGGAGCAGCGCCGTGACGACAGCCTGGCCGAGATCGCCAAGGAGGAGGAGTTCAAGAAGACGGCGCGCAAGCCGCTCGCCGCCGACCTCCCCACCGACCTGGTCACCCTCTACGACAAGATCCGCGCGGACACCGGCCTGGGCGCGGCGCTGCTCACCGCCGGGCGCTGCGGCGGCTGCCGGCTGGAACTCTCCGGCGCGGACCTGGCCCGGATCCGCAAGACGGCCCCGGACGACGTGGTCCGCTGCGAGGAGTGCCGCCGGATCATGGTCCGCACCAACGAGTCGGGTCTGTAGCCGGTGGCGGTGCGCGCGGTCGTCGTCGAGGCCGACGGCGGGTCCCGGGGCAACCCCGGGCCGGCCGGCTACGGCGCGGTGGTCCGGGACCGGGACTCCGGTGAGGTGTTGGCGGAACGCTCCGAGGCGATCGGGACGACCACCAACAACGTCGCCGAGTACCGGGGGCTGATCGCCGGTCTGGAGGCCGCCGCCGAGCTGGGCGCGTCCGAGGTCGAGGCGCGGATGGACTCCAAGCTGGTGGTCGAGCAGATGTGCGGTCGCTGGCAGATCAAGCACCCGGGGCTGCGTCCCCTGGCCGCGCAGGCCGCCGCGCTGGTCGACCGCTTCGACTCGGTCCGGTTCAGCTGGATCCCCCGGGAGCGCAACAAGCACGCCGACGCGCTGGCCAACGCGGCGATGGACGCCGCCGCAGGCAAGGCGGTCCAGCGGGTCGAGGCCCAGGCGCCGCGCGAGGTGGCCGCCCCCGACTCGCCGGCCCGGGTCGCCGCCCGGGAGGCGGCCGCCCGCGCCGCGACCCGTACCGCCGGCAGCGACCCGGCGACGGTCAAGCCGTCCTGGGAGCCGCGGCCTAGCTTCACCGCCACCCGGCTGATCCTGGTCCGGCACGGCGAGACCGAATGGACCGTCCAGCAGCGCTACGCCGGCCGTGCCGACGTGCCGCTCTCCGACACCGGCCGGGCCCAGGCCCGGGCCACGGCCGCCCGGGTGGCCCAGCTCGCCCCGTCCGTCGCGGCCGTGCTCAGCTCACCGCTGTCCCGGTGTACGGCCACCGCCGAGGCGATCGCCGTGGCCCTGGGCGACCTCCCGGTACGTCGGCAGGACGACTGGATCGAGTGCGACTTCGGCGACTGGGACGGCAAGACCTTCGCCGAGGTGCGCGAGGGCTGGCCCGGTGAGCTGGACGCCTGGCTCGCCTCGACCCGGATCGCCCCGCCCGGCGGGGAGTCGTTCGCCACCGTCGCCGAGCGGACCGCCCGGGCCGTGGCGGGGCTGCGGGAGGCGTACCCGGGGGAGACCGTGGTCGTGGTCTCGCACGTCTCGCCGATCAAGCTGGCGCTGCGCGACGCCCTGGCGGCCGGCGACGATTTCCTGCACCGGCTCTACCTGGACGCGGCCGGCATCTCCGTGTTCGACATGTGGCCCGACGGCGGGGTCGCGGTCCGCTCGGTCAACGACACCGCCCACCTCGCCGCCCGCTGACCGCCCGGCCGCCCGGCCGTCGACCTGTGCCGTTCGGCGCAGGCCGGCGGCCGTTCGGCGCACCGGGCTCCTCCGATTGAACGTGACCGCGCTCACACGGTCGTAGCCTCCGGCCGTCACATGGCGAGTTACGACTTACCGGAGGTGTGTATGGCTGCACCGGACCCGGAGACGCCGCAGGCGGCGTCGTCCAGGGCGAAGGACCACAGTCCCTGGAACTGGTTGCTCTTCATCCCGATCGTGGTGCCGCTGATCCCGGCCCTCTTCAACACGGACTCGCCCCGGATCCTCGGCTTCCCGCGCTTCTACTGGCTGCAACTGGCCTACATCCTGCTCGGCGTGGCCACCACGACGCTGGTCTACCAGATGACGAAGAAGCGGGGTGGCCGCTGATGTGGCGTGACCATCTCACCGAGATCATCATCTTCACGGCGCTCTTCCTGCTGGTCAGCGCGATGGGTTTCGTGGCGGCCCGGTGGCGGGCGCCGCGCGACATGGCCCATCTCGACGAGTGGGGGCTGGGCGGACGCAACTTCGGCGGCTGGATCACCTGGTTCCTCGTCGGCGGTGACCTCTACACGGCGTACACCTTCGTGGCGGTGCCGGCGCTGGTGTTCGGCGCGGGCGCGATGGGCTTCTTCGCGGTGCCGTACACCATCGTCATCTACCCGCTGGTCTTCCTGGTGCTGTGCCGGCTCTGGTCGGTCTCGCACCGGCACGGCTTCGTCACCCCGGCCGACTTCGTCCGTCGCCGGTTCGACTCGCCGGTGCTGGCGCTGCTGGTGGCGATCACCGGCATCGTCGCGACCATGCCGTACATCGCGCTGCAACTGGTCGGCATCGAGGCGGTGCTCAAGACGATGGGCGTGACGGGGGAGAGCGCCCTCGCGCGGCACCTGCCGATCATCATCGCCTTCGCGATCCTCGCCGCGTACACGTACCAGTCGGGGCTACGGGCGCCGGCGCTGATCGCCTTCGTCAAGGACACCCTGATCTACATCGTGATCCTGGTGGCGGTGCTCTGGCTGCCGTACAAGCTGGGCGGCTGGGGTGCGATCTTCGACTCCGCCGAGGCGAAGTTCGCCGCGTCGCCGAACCCGGGCGACGGGATCCTGCTCAACGCCAACAACCAACTCCAGTACGTCACCCTGGCGTTCGGCTCGGCGCTGGCGCTCTTCCTCTACCCGCACAGCATCACCGGCGTGCTGGCCAGCCGGAACCGGGACGTGATCAAGCGGAACATGTCGGCGCTGCCCGCGTACAGCCTGCTGCTCGGGCTGATCGCGCTGCTCGGTTACATGGCCATCGCGGCCGACGTGAAGCCGCTGCCCGGGGCGACGGCCGGCAGCACCGACGGCAACACCGTCGTGCCGGTCCTCTTCGACCAGCAGTTCCCCGACTGGTTCGCCGGGGTGGCGTACGCGGCCATCGGCATCGGCGCACTGGTGCCGGCGGCGATCATGTCGATCGCGGCGGCGAACCTGTTCACCCGCAACATCTACAAGGAGTACCTGAAGCGCGACGCCACCGCGGCTCAGGAGGCCAACGTCTCGAAGATCACCTCACTGGTGGTGAAGGTCGGCGCGGTGGCCTGCATCGTCTTCCTCGACCCGCAGTTCTCCATCGACCTCCAGCTCATCGGCGGCGTGATCATCCTGCAGACGCTGCCGGCGGTGGCGCTGGGCCTCTACACCCGGTGGTTCCACCGGGGCGCGCTGGTCGCCGGCTGGGTGGCCGGCATGAGCCTGGGCATGTGGATGCTCTACCAGATCGGCAACCCGGTGACCGGCCGCAAGCACTTCGCCGGCTCCGCCTTCCCGCTGTCGGAGTTCGGCTTCGACACCAAGAAGACGATCTACGTGGGCATCGTGGCCGTACTGGTGAACCTGGTGGTCGCGGCACTGGTGACGCTGGCGCTGCGGGCGGCGAAGGTCGCCGACGGGGTCGACGGCACCGCGTCCGACGACTACTTCGCCGACGAGGGCGACCCGCGGGTAACCCCCGGCTCCACCCGGGACGCCGACGCCGCCCCGGAACCGGTCGCCTGACCGGGCACAACCGCCCGGGTGACGCGTGTTCCGCGCGTCGCCCGGGCGGTCGGCGGCTCACCGCAGTGCGCGCCAGAGCAGGTACAGGCCGATCACCGTGCCGAAGACCACGATCAGCGTCCTGAGCAGCGCCGACGGCAGTCGGCGGACCAGCCGGGCGCCCGCGTACCCGCCGACCAGCGTGGCCGGCGCGACCACCGCGACCGCCGCCCAGTTCACCGGCCCGAACAGCGCGAACACCGCCACCGTGGTCACCCCGACCACCGCCGAGAGCAGGTTCTTCACCGCGGTCACCCGGGCCAGCGTCGCGTCCAGCACCAGGCCCAGGCCGGCGACCAGCATCACCCCCAGCGCCGCGCCGAAGTAGCCGCCGTACACCGCGCCGACAGCGACCATGGCCTGCACGGCGACGGTACGGCGACGCGGCGACAGGTCACGCGGATGCCCGACCAGCCGGCGCAGCGGCACCTGAAAGGCCAGCACCGCGGTCGCGCCGAGCACCAGGAACGGCACGACCAGTTCGAACGCCCGGGCCGGGGTGGCCAGCAGCAGCAGGCAGCCCAGCAGCGTGCCCGCGACGGTGGTCGGCACCAGCGTGGCCAGCTTCCGGCCCGGCGGCAGGTCGGCCCGGCTGCCCGCCACGCTGGACAGGTAGCCGGGGCAGACCGAGACGGAGTTGCTGACGTTCGCCGGTACCGGCGGCAGCCCGACCGCGATCAGCGCGGGAAAGGTGATCAGCGAACCCCCGCCGGCCACCGCGTTCACCGTGCCCGCGGCGAGACCGGCGGCGAGCAGGAGCGCGGCGTCGGAGAGATCCATGGTGCCCCGAGGCTAGTACGCCCCGGTCGGGAACGCTCGGGGTCGGGTTCTCTCAACCTTCGAGGCCCCTGCCGCGTCGTTCCCTTCGACGGAGCGCGACGAAGGGAGCCGAGGTGCGGGATCGACACGGGGGGCCGGGGCGTGGATGACGCCGACTTCCGCGAGTTCGTCGAGGCGCGGTACGCGGAGCTGTTGCGCACGGCGTACCTGCTGACCGGCAGTCGCGACGCCGCGCAGGACCTCGTGCACGACACCCTGCTCAAGGTGATGCGGCACTGGCGCCGGGTCGACGAGCCGATCGCGTACGTGCGTCGGGCGATGGTCAACGAGCGCAACAGCCGGTGGCGGCGGATCGGGCTGCGCGAACTGCTCACCTCCGCCGTGCCCGACCGGTCCGGCCCGGACTCCGCCGACGCCGTCGTCGCCCGCGACGAGCTGCTGGCCGCGTTGGACCGGCTGCCCGCCCGGATGCGCACCGTGCTGGTACTGCGCTACTGGGAGGACCTGCCCGAGGCCGAGGTGGCGCAGACGATGGGCTGTTCGGTCGGGACGGTGAAGAGCCAGGCCGCGCGCGGTCTGGCGCGGCTGAGGGGCGTGCTGGGACGTGGGGTCGTCGAACGGCCGGGGCTGACCGGCAGGCTGATGGGGGAACGGGCGTGAGCGTGGACGAACTCCGGGCGGGACTGTCCCGGATCGCGGCGACGGTGGTGCCGGACGAGGACCCGTACGGCCGCTTCCTGCGACACGCGCGGCGTCGGCGTCGGCGGCGTCGGCTCGCGAGCTTCGGCGCGGTGCTGGCCGCGGTCCTGGCGGCCACCCTGGCCGGTCCCGGTCTCCTCGGCACGGCCGGCCCGGGCCGGACGGTGGACGACATGACCGTCCACGGTCACCCGGTCGACTCGGCGTGGACCTGGCGACTGATCGACTCACCGGCCCGGGGGAACCTGGCCGGGGACACCCGCTTCCTCGCCGAGCTGACCGGGCGGCTCCGGTCCACCGACCGGGTGTCCGTCGCCCCGGAGCTGTCGACCGTGAAGGTGCTCTGGGCGGACGACTCGACCGGCCTGCGCAGTGTCGTCCTCGCCTACCACTCCGACACCGCCGCCGCGCTGGTCAGCTTCCGGGCCGCCGCCGGCACCCCGCCGAGGGACCTGGTGCGGGGCGGCACCATGGAGGCGAACCTGCCGGCGGAACCCTTCGTCGCCCTGGACGTCAGCCACGACGAGCACCGCCGGCTGCTCGGGCTGGCGCCGGCCGGCTGCACCCTGGCGTACGACCGCTCCGGCCGGCTGACCGGCGCGGTGTACCGGCGGTGGAAGCCGGCACCCGGCGGCGACCACCTGATGGTCGAGCACACCCTCGCCCGCGGCTGGTGGCGGGTCGAATGCGACGGCCGCCTGCGGCAGGCGGGACCGCTGCAACCGCACGGCTGGCGGGTCGACACCAGCTGGCGGAGACCACCGGGCGTCCGGCCGGATCCGGCGAGGGCCGACTGGCCCACGGTGCGGGGCGCGGACGTCACGTACCGGAACCTGGTGGACCTCAGCGCCCTGGTCGGCGCGTCGCCGCCCGAGGTGCGCTGGGCGGGCCGGCTCGACGGGGACGAGGCGGTCCTCGCCGGGACGTCCGGGAGGGACAGCCCTCTGGTGCTCCAGGTGGGTGCCGGCGGCGACGGGCTGGTCGCGCTCGCCCCCGCCGGGCAGGCCGGACCGGACACCCCGCGCGCGGACCAGCCGGGGCAGGGCAGGCTCCCGCTGGTCGCCACCGGCGTGACCGCCGCGTACGACGTGGCCGCCGTCCGGGTGCCGGCCGTCGTGGACGGGTACCCGGTGCTCACCGACCGCCTGCTGGTGGTGCCGCGACGCAGCGCCGTACGGGTGGAGGCGGTCGCGGACGGCCGGGTCCGCGCCACCGGCCCGGTACGCGACGGCGCCGCGCTGCTCACCCTGCCGCTCGGCGCGCGGGTGACCCTGCGCGCGGTGGACGGCACGGGCGGGGTGGTCGGCTCGGGGGTGCTGCGGGAGCCGGCCCGCGGCGAGCGGCTCTTCAACGAGCCACTGGTCCGGGACTGGTAGCGGGGGAGCCGTCGACGGGGGCACGGCCCGGTGGCGGGGTGGAAATGGGCGCGGCCCCCGCGTCGTTAGGATGAAGGCGCGACGGACGAGTCGACCGGGCGGTCGCGTCGGCGGGCTCCGGCCCGCCGCCGAGGAACGTCCGGACTCCACAGGGCAGGGTGGTTGCTAACGGCAACCCGGGGTGACCCGCGGGACAGTGCCACAGAAAACAGACCGCCGGCCCGATACGGGACGGTAAGGGTGAAACGGTGGGGTAAGAGCCCACCAGCACCCCGGGTGACCGGGGTGGCTCGGTAAACCCCACCCGGAGCAAGGCCAAGAAAGGGCCGTCACCGCAAGATGACGGCTCGGCGCAGACGCTCGAGGGCTGCCCGCCCGATGTCTGCGGGTAGGCCGCAGGAGCCTGTCGGCGACGGCAGGCCGAGATGGATGGCCGCCGCCGGCGCGGATCCCGCGAGGGGTACGCGCCGCGCACAGAATCCGGCGTACAGGTCGACTCGTCCGTCGCCCACCAGCTCAGAGCCGTGATCAAGGCTCTGAGCTGGCCTCTTATCTGGCGCCGTTGGTTGACCTTGGTCATCGTCGCGTGGTGTTTGACGGCCTGGCCACGGCCTGGGACGGCCTGGAGACGGCCTGGGCGCCGGGTCAGTTGGCCTCGCCTCGGTCTGGCGCGCTCTGCCGTCTGAGGACCCTTCCCGGCCGGCGCATGGGGACCTGAGTCGATGGCCGGCGGCGGTGGGGAGGCCCCACGTCCTGGCGGCGGAGCTGGTGCCGCGACCGGGTGATCCGGTGGCAAGCCGGTTCCGGTGTTGGACTGGCGCGGCAGCCGGAAGCCCCGACGCACGACCAGGCCGACCGCTGGCTTCCGTAGCGGCCTCCGTGGTCCCATCCGTGGATGGGATGGGACGAGCGCGTGCCGGAGCTGCTGGCGCACTTGGGGGAGATGGGTCTGATCGGGCTCGTCAAGGTTGACGGCGAGCGGGAGCACAAGCCCTGGACAGTGGTGATCTCTGGCCAGCGGCTCGAAGGTGCGTCGATCAGGCTCGACGGCAACAGCCTTGACTACTGCCTGCGCCATGCGGTCGCCGCGCTTCGTGAGCGCTTTCCGGGCGAAGTCGCTCTGGGCTGAGCTTCGATCGTGGGGGGTGTCCCGGCGGCTGTCGGTGACCTGATGCCGGCCAGCGAGGAATGTAGCCGCCGCGCAATCGATGATCTTTTCCAAGAACCCCCGTCCGCAGGCTGATGTACGACCTTGGTCGAGTGGCAGCCGTACGAGTGATTCTGCGCGTTGCGGATGTCGTTCTCCGCGCGTCATCCAAGGGCACGTATCAGTGCCGGGGCGGCCGCCGCGTCGGCTGCGAAATTCGCTGTCCGGTCGTCGGAGCACAGTGGTAGAAAGCCGGGTGCACAAGATTCTCACGTTCTCTGATCATCTGCGGCTGATCAGCGAACGGTCGACCGCCTTCCGCGCTGCGGTCGCCGCAGCACCCAGCCTCGACCTGCAGGTGCCGACCCATCCTGAGCGGACGCTGTTCGACCTCGTGCAACACGTGGGAATGGGCCGCCGCAAATCAGCCGCAATCGTCGCAGCAGGGCCCGCAGACGCGCCTCCGGAGAAGTCGGCTTGGGAGGACGGCCTGGGTGCGCCTCGGGAACGCGAGGCTCTGCTGGCCTGGTGGACCGAGTCCGTCGAGCAGTTGACGAGCGCGCTGCGTGAGGCCGGCCCGGATCGCGGTTGTTGGACGTGGTGGGATGACTCGCCGTCACCGCAAACCTCTGGTGCATGGGCGCGGCGCCAGGTTCCCGAGATCGCGGTGTTCACCTACGACGCCCAGCTCACGGTGGGTGCCCCGCAGCCGCTACCGGAGGAGGTCGCCCTCGACGGTTTCGACGACTGCCAGTTCACCCTCTGCGCGACGACGGTCGCCTGGCCACACGACCCCGCCATCGTCGATTACCACGCCACCGAGGGCCACTCCTGGCGCCTTCGGCTTTCCCACGACGGAGCGCAGGTCGCCCACCTCACGCCCGCTGCCGGCGAGGACCCCGACACGGCCGACGCCTCCGCCCGTGGCACGGCCAGTGACCTGGTCCTGTTCTTCTACGGCCGCATACCGCTGGATTCGCTGACGTTCGAAGGCGACCGTCGCATCTTCGATCAGCTCGCAGCCTGGGACCCGTCCGTGTGACAACCGACGACATGCGATCTTCGCACCTGCGACGTCTGACGGCCTGCAGCGGCTGTCGCCAGGCTCCGCCCCCGGTCAGCACGGGTGCGATGATCTTAATCCGGCGACCAGGTCGACTCGTCCGTCGCCCACCGGCTCAGAGCAGCTATCAAGCTCTGAGCCGGCCGTTTTGTCTGGTGCCGTTGGTTTCTTCGCGTACCCGCTCAGCTCGATCGGCGGCGCACCCGATAGCGCAGGTGAAGCACCCGGTTGCCCTGAATCACCACGTCAGGATCCTCCAACAGGTGCTGCGCGTCGACCGACCCGAAGTAGCGCTTGCCGGACCCGAACACGACAGGTACGACGTCCATGCGTACCTCGTCGACCAGGCCTGCGGCAAGCACCTGGCCACCGACCTCGCCGGCGGCGACCTCGACCATGCGGTCACCCGCAAGCTCCTGCGCCTTGGCCACGGCTGCCTCGACGCCGTCGACGAAGTGGAACGGCGCCTCGGGGTCCCAGCCCTCGGGCTCCGGCCGGTGCGTCACGACGACCACGTGGTCGATTCCGCCCGGAGGCTTCCCGTCCCAGCCGTCCGTCATGTCGAAGACGTGGCGGCCGACGATTGTCGCCCCGATCTGCTCCCAGTACGGCCGGGTGTAGTCGTAGGACGTCTGCGACACCGTCAACTCGCCGCTGGAGTCCAACGGGACGTCACCGCTGGACAACCAGTCGAACAGCGGTCCGGGCTGGTCATTCTCGTCCGCGACGAAGCCGTCCACCGACACCGAGCTGTACATGACCACCTTGCCCACGGGGCGCTCCTCTGCTTTGGGATGCCCCCATATTGGCGTGTCGTGAGCTGTCGCTCTTGTACGAAATCAATCGGCCGGCAGCGGCCAGCTGTCCAGTACGTGGCCGGGATGCTCGCGCAGGAACTGCCGCCGGACTTCGACGTACCGGGTCGGCGTCAGCCCGGTGAACGCCCGGAACTCATGGCCGAAGTGGGCCTGGTCGAAGTAGCCTGCGCCACCGGCGAGGTCGCCCCAGTCGATCGGTCCGGCGGGGTTGATCGCGAACACGGTGGCGGCGAAGCGGCAGGTGCGGGCCAGCCGCTTCGGCGTGACGCCGATGAGCTCCTTGAACCGCTGTGCCAGATGAGTGCTGCTGACACCGGCTGCCACCCTCAGGTCGCCGATCGCCACCGCCCCGCTGGTCGCTGCGATGACGCTGCTCGTACGGCGGACCAGCCCCAGGCCGGCGGTCTCGGACAGCCGTCGCATCAGCTCCTGCTCGAGCAGCGTCAGCATCTCGTGCGGTCCGTCCGCCGTGGCCAGCCGGTCTCGCAGCTCAGCAATGGCGGGCCGGCCCCACACCTGCTCCACCGTCACCGGCCGGTCACACAGCTCGGCCGCGGGCATCGGCAGGAACGGCGCCAGCCCCCACGGCTTGAAGTGCACGCCGACGGACCGGGTCTCCGGCGGATAGCCGAACTCGAAGGCGCGGGTGGGCACGGTGACCACGCAGCCGTCGGCGTACTCGGCCGTCTCGATGTCGGTGCCGGCGCGGATGCGGAACGGCGCCCCGAGGTTGACGATGAGCAACGCCGCCGGCATCGGCGGCAGCGTCAGCCGGGCGTACGGCGACGCACCCTCCAGGTAGTAAAGGTCGTCGATCAGCCCGTCCAGCGGCGGTCGCGGCACTCCGGACACGTACTCCACGCCCACAGCATCGCCGACGCCCCGCCTCGAAACACAGCGCCACGAGATCCTCGGATAGGCCCGGAGCCCCGGGCCTATCCGAGTAGTCAGCGCTTTGTCTCGTACCTGGTCAGGACCACGCCGCCAGGGAACGTCCGGGTCTCCAGCAGGGTCAGGTTCACCCAGTTGTCCAGGGCCGCGAAGAACGGCGTGCCGCCACCCACCAGGACCGGATGGGTGACGATCGCGTACTCGTCGATCAGCCCGTTCCGCATGGCCACCGCGGCGAGTGTGGCGCCGCTGATGTCCATGGGGCCGCCGTCCTCGGCCTTGAGCCGGGTGATCTCGGTGACCGCGTCGCCGGTGACCAGGCGGGTGTTCCCGTCGACCGTGCTGGTCGTCGAGGAGAACACCACCTTCGGCATGTCCCGCCAGCGGCGGGCGAACTCGATCTGCGCCGGTGTGGCACCCGGTTGCTGGTCGGCGGTCGGCCAGTGGGAGCTCATCGTCTCCCACAGTTTGCGTCCGTACAGCGCCGTGCCTGTCGCCCCCACCCGGTCGGACCACCACTGGAACAGCTCGTCGCTCGGCACACTCCAGCCGAGGTCGTCGCCGGGCGCGGCGATGTAGCCGTCCAGCCACCATCCCGCAGTGGGCCTGGCGGTCCGCGACGGCCTGGATCTGCTGGCCGAACTCTCCTGCTCATCGGGTGCGGCGGAGGGCCGCGTCGAGGTCGTCGAGGTGACGTGAGACGGGGCCGGCGGTGAGCATGCCGCTGCCGGCCCCGGCCAGTTCGTCGGCGGCCGGCAAGAGTTCGATCCGGGCGCGTCTCATCACCGTCCGGTCGTCCAGGGCGATCGCGGCTCGGGCGGTGAGGCACCACAGGGCCTCGAACAGCAGGTCGCGCGGCGGATCCGGAACCTGCCGCAGCGCCGCGGCGGCATCGGCCGGGCGGTTGCGTCCCAGCAGGACGAGGGGACGCACCCAGGGCGTGTGCGGGCCCCATTCGGTCCCGTCGTCGAAGTGGGCTGGTTCCCCGTGCGACACCCGCAGGCACAGCAGGGCCAGCGGTAGGAGGCCCCGCTCGACGCCCGGCATGCCGGCGTCGGCGAGCCGTGCCGCCCCGTCGCGGTAGGCCGCTTCCGCGGCCTGTGGCGACGGCTCGGTCGCGGCCAGTCGCAGGGCGCGGTACCACTGGGTGAACACGCCGACCAGGGGGCGGTCGTACCGCTCGGCGAGCCGGTCCGCTGCGGCTGCGTGCCGGTCGCCGGTGGCGAAGTCCGCGAGCGCGCTGCGGGCCTGCAGCCGGACGAGATGACCGAGGATCTCGAACGTCCCCAGTCCGTGCCGAGCGGAGAGCGCGACGAGCTCGGCACCGATCCGGTCCCGTTGGGGAGCCAGGCCCGCGCGGTGAAAGGTCTGCATGAACACACCGTTCAGCGCGAAGGCCAGCAGGGCCGGGTCGCCCAGGCGGCGCGCGATCCGCTCCGCCTCCTCGGCGGCCTCGAGTCCGCGCGCCGCGCGGGTCCCGCGTGACTCCACCGCGATCGTGGCCAGCAGTCGGGCTCGGGTGGCCTCGGACGAGTCGGATCCTAGGGCGGTCAGGGTCCGCTCGGCCGCCGCCACGATCTGCGCCGCCTGCACCGGATCGTCCGACCGCGTCCAGATCGCGGGCACGTCGTAGCCGCCGATCACCCGGGCGGTGAGATCAGGATCGCCCAACTGCTCGGCGGCGGCGATGGCCGCGATCCGCTGCTCCCGGGCCGCCTCGAGTCCGCTCGCCCCCGTCACGGCGAGACTTCGCAGCAGGCCGACCGTCGACTCCAGCCGAGAGCCGGAGCCGGACGCCACCGTACGGTCGTACGCCGCTGCGGTCTCCGCCCAGACCCGTTGCGGTCCCGGTGAACCCGGACCGTCGCCGACCCGATCGGCCTGGCGGAGGATGTCGGTCTCCAGGCGGCGCAGTCGCGGGCTCGGATCGACGCCCAGCTGTTCCAGGAGCAGGCTGCGGGCTCGGCGCAGCACCGCGAGCGCATCACCCTGGCGTCCCGTGCGGTACAGGGCGAGCGCCAGCAGCCGCCACGCCTCCTCCCGCCACGGATGCTCGGCCACGTGCGCGTCGAGATCGGGTACGACGTCCGAGGCGCGCCCGACGTCCAGTCGCGCCTCGGCCCGCTGCTCGATCGCGTTCAGCCGTACCTGTTCGAGGCGGGAGCGCTCGACGCGCGACCACGGCTCGTCGTCGACGCCGGCCAACGCGGGCCCCCGCCACCAGCTCAGGGCACGATCGAGCCTCTCGAGTGCCTCGTGCGGGGACGCCGTGGACGCGACGGCGACCTCGTCCTCGAACCGCCAGGCGTCGACCGCATCCGGCGCCAACCTGAGCGCGTAGCCCGGGCCCTCCGTGACCAGCAACCGAGCCGACTCGCGCGGTGCACGCTGCGGCTCCAGCGCCCGCCGCAACGCCGCCACGAACGTGCGGACGCTGCCCACCGCTCCCGGTGAGGGCTCCTGCCACAGATCATCGACGAGGCGGTCGACCGGTACGACCCGACCGCGCGCGACGACGAGTCGCGCCAGCACCGCGCGGTGTTTCGGCCCTTTCAGGTCCAGCGGCGCGCCGACGCCGTCCCAGGCGACGACCGGCCCGAGAACACCGATGCTGACCTGCACTGACCGAACCGCCCTCCGCATTTGCGCTCAACGTATCGCGCTCATCGTCTGCTCATCCGCGACCGGCAGGCTGGGGATCGTCCGGCCGACGAGAAAAGGACGATCATGACAATTGCCATTCCCGGGTTCGACTACCAGCGCGTCGCGGTCGACGATGACGTGACCTTGAACGTGGCGGTGGGAGGTACGGGCAGCCCGATCGTGCTGTTGCACGGCTTTCCCCAGACCCACCTCATGTGGCGGCACGTCGCCGGCGACCTCGCCACCGACCACACCGTGATCTGTCCCGACCTGCGCGGCTACGGCGCCAGTGACAAGCCCGCCGCGCGCGAGGCCGACACGTACTCCAAGCGGACCATGGCCGCCGACATCGTCACCCTCGCCGGCAAGCTCGGCCACGAGCACTTCGCCCTGGCCGGGCACGACCGCGGTGCCCTGGTCGCCATCCGCGCCGGCCTCGACCATCCCGCGACGATCACCCACCTCGCCGTCCTCGACGTCCTGCCGACGCTGGACATGTGGGACATCCTGCACGGGTCCTCCGCCGCTGTCGCCTTCCACCTGTACCTGATGGCCCAGCCGCCCGGCCTGCCCGAGCAGATGATCAGCGCCAGCCCGGACGCCTTCTTCGGCTACTTCCTCGACCTGTGGGCCGAGAACCCCCGTGCCATTCCCGCGGACCTTCGGGCGGAGTACCTGAGAGCCTCGCGCGAGGCCGTCCCCTCCATCGTCGCCGACTATCGGGCCTCGGCCGGCATCGACATCGAACAAGACCGGGCCGACCGAGCCTCCGGGAATCGGCTGCCCATGCCGGTCACCGTCGTCCAGCAGGACTGGGGAGCCGTACTCGGCTACGACGCCGCCGCGCTGTGGCACACCTGGGCTGCTGATCTGGACCACCGAACCACGTCGGTCGGGCACTTCATGGCCGAGGAAGCGCCGGACGAGATCGTCAAGGCCCTGCGCTCCCTGCTCGCGCGGTAGCGAAGCCGTGTTGCGTCATCCCGGCTGGTGCGCGTACGGGCGGCTGCGCTCGGCTGCCCGTACCACGGTCGGGATGGCCAACCCCACCAGCACGAACACGCCGCCGAGCAGGAGCCAGCCGGGTGCGCCCCAGGTGACGCAGAACAGGGCGAGGACGGACGGCGCCGCGACGTTGGCCAGCCCGGTGCCGAATCCGAAGAGCCCGGTGTACTGGCCCTGCGCGTGTGCCGGCGCCAGCCCGAAGCGCAGTTCCAGCGAACCGGCGCTGTGCCACAGTTCGCCGACGGTGTGCACGCCGATGCCGACGAGGACGACGGCTGCGGCGAGCCTGCCCGGTAGTCCCGCGGCCGCCGCCATCGCCGCCATGCCCAGCAGGAACGCCACGCCGGAGCGGCGCATCACCCGGGCGGCGGCGGTGGTGGTGTCGACCCCACGACTCGCCCGGACCTGGAGCAGCACCACCAGGGCGGTGTTGAGCAGGGCCGCCGCGCCGACCAGCCACCGGGGCGCGTCGGTGTGCCCGACGATCCACAGCGGCAGGGCGAAGAGCAGCACCTGGTGGTGGATCGACAGGACGCCGTCGAGCACGGTCACCGCGAGGTACCCGCGGTCCCTCAGCGCCGTCCACCGTCCGCTTCGGGGAGGCGCCGGCAGGGGTGGCAACGAGGGCAGCGCCGCGACGACGGCGGCGCAGGCCAGGAAGCTGACCGCGTTGCCGAGCACGAGGGCCACGTACGCCGTACGCGTGTCGAGGTGGACCGCGAAGCCGGCGGCGACAGCGGCGCCGCTACCGGCGAGATTCGCCACCGAGCGCAGGTACGCCCGGTAGCGGGCGAGCCCGTCACCGCCCACGCCGCGCACCAGCGGCCCGCGCGCGGCCATGCCGGCCGCCCGGGCCAGCTCACCCACGCAGAGTGTCGCCACGAAGAGCCAGAAGGAGTGGACGAGCACCAGTGCGGCCATCGCCAACCCCTGTACGCAGAGGGTGAGCAGGTAGATCTCCCGTGGGCCGCGCCGGTCGGCCAGGTGTCCGACCGGCACCCCGGCGAGCAGCCCGACCACGCCGGCGATGCCCATGCCGAGGCCGACCTGCGTGACGGAGAGCCCGACGGAGCGGGTGAAGAAGAGCGCGGAGGCGACCATGAACACACCGCTGCCGACCATGTTGACGAAGGTGGCCAGGGCGAGGACGCGTTGGGACCGGGTCGGCGGCACCAGTCCCCGGCGGATGAGCCAGGACCCCCTGGCGGCTGCGGTGCCGGACGTCTGGACGTCCGGTAGATGAGGCGCGACGGGCATGGCGAATCGTCCTTCCCCCGTGGAATGCAGGCCGATACTGCCGAGGTCGGCGGTGCCGGGGAATCGGCTCGATGCTCGATACCGGCGGGTGGGGAACGCTGATAGTTTCGTTACCGAGGATGAGCGGCACGAACGGCTTCGATCCGGTGGTGCGGCCGACCTAGACTGCCGGCGGTGGACCCCCGTGCCGCCCGGTTGCTCGCCTGGCCCTTCGCCCTCGCCGCCGCCGCGCTGCGCTTCGCCTCCGAGTGGTGGCTGGAACCGCTCACCTGGCGGCTCACCTCCGCCGCCGCCGGCCTGGTCGCCTGGCTCGCCGTGGGCGCGGCCGGCATCCTCGTCCCGCTCGGCGTCTACCTGCTGCTGACCCGCAGCGCACGTCGTCGTCCGGCCACCTTCGAGGTCGACGGGCGGGCCCGTCGGTTCACGGCCCCGACCGCCCCGGCGTGGGTAGGACCGTGGTCGATCGTGGTGGGCTGGCTGACCGGTGGCGTCGTCATGGTCGAGCGGGTGCCCGGCGAGGACCGGGTACGCCTCTTCGACACCGGCGCCGTCCTGGTCGTGGAACTGGTGGTCGTCGCGCTCGTCCTGCTGCTCATCGGGGTCTTCCTCTGGTCCGACCGGCCCCGCCTGACCCTCGATTCGCAGGGCATCACGGTGCGGGGCCTGTTGCGCCGCACGACCGTCCGGTGGGACCGGCTGGTGCCCGGCGGACCGCCGGCCCCGTCGGGGAAGAGCACCGGCGTGCTCGTCCTGGCCGAGATCCCCGTACCGCCGGGACCCCGCGCGGTGCCGCGTACGGTGCCGGTGGGCCGGGCGCACGTCGATCCGGTCTTCCTGGCCGGCGCCGTCCGCCACTACGTCGCGGCCGCGGAACACCGACCGGCCATCGGCACCCCGGCCGAACTGGACCGGCTGCGCGCCGCCCTGGCCTCCTGAGCCGCGCGGCCGTCACAGGTCGACCCGTCGCGGTACGCCCGCCGGAGCCAGGCGGCTGTGCTGGTCGTGCGGGCGTCGGCCGACCGGCCCGGGACCGGGAGCGGCGGCCACCCGGCGATGGGTGACCGCCGCCGTCCCTCCTGGTTCCGCCGGCCCTCCGCCCCCGGCGGAACTACAGCGGCAGCCGAACGATGTCGTACTCGACGTCCGGCGCCGGCGTGGTGTCGAACCGGCCGTTGACCACGTACAACGACGAACCGAAGCGATCCCCGGTAGCCGGCACCTGGAACGCCGGGGAATCGAGTTCCCGGACCAGGGTGCCCGACGTGAACGTCGCGTCCAGCCGGATCTCGGCCGCCAGGTTGGTGAGGTTGCGGATGACGTGCAACGTGTGGCCACGCAGCACCAGCCCGTCACCCCGGGACAGCGAGTACCCGCCGAGATCGACGACGCGACTGGCGCCGGTGGTGGCGTCCACGCGGACCAACCGTCCGAGGAGCATCTGCACGACCAGCAGGTCCCCGTCGGGCAGCGCGACGATGCCGTTGTTGAAGGCGCCCGCGTCGGCGGCGGGACCGGACAACGTCAACACCTCGACGGCGTCGGCCTCGGGCAGCCGATCGCCGGGTCCCAACGGGACCACGTAGAGGACCGGGCGGGTCGAGTCCGTGAAGTACGCCGCCGTCCGCGTGATCACCAAATCGTTGATCAGACTCCCCGGCTGGTCGGTGAACTGGTACTGCTGGAGCCGGGCGCCGGTACGGGCGTCGTAGACGGTGGCGCCGCCTCCCGAGAAGTCGGCGGTCCAGAGCCGGTTGTGTCGGTCTACCTTCAGACCGGCCTTGTCGGTGCCGGGCGTGCCGGGGATGAAAACCGCACCCCGGCCGGTACGGAGGTCACCCCGCCAGACGGCGCCATCGAGGATCGATCCCACGTAAACGGTGGTGCCTCGGCCGATGGTCAAACCTTCCGGTGCGAAGCCGTCCGGCAACGAGATGGTGGTCGGGAAAGCACCGGTGGCGGCCGCCGGCCCACCGGTGCTGCCGGTCACCACGACGGTGATCAGCGGCACGAGCAGTGACGCGAGAAATGTGCGCAAGTGGAACCACTCCCTCACTCGTGATGGGTCTGTCACAGAAGGGAGCACCTTGATGCGCGGACCGGTTGTCACGGCCGGGCGACTCTTCGATGTCGGTGCTCGACAGCAGCCGGACACGACGGGGTCGCCCGAGCCTCACCGGACGGATCGGCCCGCGTCGTCGAACTCGTCCCAGGTCGTGCCGGCGGGCAGGTACCACGTGCCGGGGTCGGTGCCGAGGGCACGGGCGATGACCAGGCGGGCGTGCGCGTCCAACTCGGGCAGCCGGTCCGGCGGGAACCACTCGACCGCCACCGACTCGTCGTCGTTGACCCGTGCGGTGCCGGAGAGCAGCCGGCAGTGGAAGCCGAGGTTGAGGTACTCGCAGCGGTCCCCGTTGGGGTACGTGTGCGGGTGCGAGACGACGCTGCTCAGCCGGATCGGCTCGACGACCAGCCCGGTCTCCTCCTCGACCTCGCGCACCACGGCGGTGGCCGGCTGCTCGCCCGGCTCGACGAAGCCGCTCACCACCGACCAGCGGCCGTCGTCGGCGCGCCTGCCGAGCAGCAGCGCGCCCGCGTCGTCGCGGACCACCGCGCTGACACTCGGCAGCCAGAGCAGTTCGTGGCCGACGTGCTCACGCATCCGCAGGATGTAGTCCGGTACGCCCATCCGGCGACCCTAACCGCCCGCCGCACCGCCCGGCCCGCCGTCACGCCGCCCGGACCGTCACGTCGCCCGGCCGTCCGGACCGTCACGTCGGGCAGGGCACCCGCTCCATCGCCGCCGGTCCGGGGCCCGGGCCCACCACCTGCGCGAAGCACCCCGCCGCGGTGGCCCGCTGCCAGCCGAACAGGCTCGTGGCGGTCTTCACCACGCGTACCCGGAAGACCAGCCGGACCCCGGCGGCGCCGGACTCCACGGCGAGCACCTCGACCCCGTCGACCCCGCCAGCGACCCGGCGCAGCGCCGCCTGCCCCGCCGTCGGATCGGCCAGCAGTTGTGACCGGGTCCGTTGCGCGGTCGCGGTCACCGCCCGGTCCGCCCGCTGCTCCAGCCGGTGCTGCGAGCGGTCCCGCAACAGCGGCGCCGCCACCGTCACCACCGCCACGGCCAGCACCGCCACCACGCCCCCGGCGACCAGGCCGCGCCGTGCCCGTGCCGATGTTCCTCCCCCGAAACGCACGCCCGGATTCTCCGTCACCGACCCCCGCTCCGGCTGCCCCGTCGCACCGGGGCGCGGGTTCCGCCGTTCCGGCCCGCCCGCTCGGCAGCACGTCTACTGTGGAGACGGCGCGGGTATTTGCGCGATCCGGTGGCGGTCGGGCTGCTCCCGGTGCACAGTGATCTCATGAACGACAGCGGAAGTGGTGGGCACTACTACTGGTGCACGCGACACCACCGGGTCGAGACCGATGCCGACGTGTGCCCTGCGAAGCACGTTCTCGGACCGTACGACTCGGCTGCCGACGCGGAGGGCGCCCTGCAGAAGGTGCGGGAGCGCAACGAGGCGTGGGAGGCCGAGGACGCCCGCTGGGCCGGGGAGGGCAGCTAAACGGCGCGGGACGGCCCGCGTCGAGGAACTCCGTGCCTCCGTGGCGGGGCACGCGAGCGCATGTCCCCAAGGAGGGAACCGAGATGGCCGAAGCACAACAGGCCACCACCCGCCCGGCCGCCAAGAAGTCCGCCGCGGCGGCGCGGACCGCCGGCGCGACCCGGAGCACCGCGGCACGCCGGACCACGACCACGGCCACGGCGGCGGCCCGGAAGGCGCCGGCCGGCAAGGCGTCGCCCAGCGCGGCGGGCGCCGGGTCGGGGCGGTCCCCGGCCACCACGGCGACCGCGGCCAGGAGGACGGCCGCCGCGAAGAAGACGACCACGGCGGCGAAGAAGGCCCCGGCGAAGAAGACCACCACCAGGACGACGGCGAAGACGGCTCCGGCGACCAGGGCCACGGCGAAGAAGGCCCCCGCGAAGAAGGCCGCCACCCGGACCACGACCGCGGCGAAGAAGACCACCCCGGCCAGGACCACGACCGCGGCGAAGAAGACCACCGCGGCCAGGACCACGACTGCGGCGAAGAAGACCACCGCGGCCAGGACCACGGCGGGGGCGAAGAAGACGACCGCCGCGGCGAAGAAGACCACGGCCGGGGCGAAGAAGACGACCGCCGCGGCGAAGAAGACCACGGCCGCGAAGTCCGCGACCGCCGCCCGCAAGGTCACCTCCACCGGCCGCAAGGCCACCACCGCGGTCAAGAAGACCACCGGCGCGGCGAAGAAGACCACCGGCGCGAAGAAGACGACCACGGCGGCGAAGAAGGCCCCGGCGAAGAAGACCACCGCCAGGACGGCGCCGGCCTCGAAGACGACCGCCAAGAAGGCCCCCGCGAAGAAGGCCACCGCGACCTCCTCGACGACCGCGCGCAAGGCGGCGGCGAAGAAGGCGCCCGCGAAGAAGGTCACCGCCAAGAAGGTCACCGCCCGCAAGGCCCCTTCGCGTACGGCCACCGCCCGCGCCGCCGCGCCCGCCGCCGCCCGGTCCCGCGCCCGGAAGGCCACCGGCTGACCGTACGACGAACGCCGCCGCCACGCCGGAGAGCGGATCTTCCGCCGGGCTGCCAGGATTGACCCGTGGTCATCCGACGCGTAGTGGCGCCCCGTATCGACTTCGGCGCGCTGCGCCGTGAGCTGGGCCTGCCCGAGGGCTTCCCGGCCGCGGCGCAGCGCGAGGCGGACGAGGCGGCCGCCGCCGGGCCACCCGCCGGGGCCGACCGTACCGACGTCGCGTTCGTCACGGTCGACCCGGCGACCTCGCGCGACCTCGACCAGGCGATGCACCTCAGCCGCCGCCCCGGCGGGGGCTACCGGGTGCGGTACGCGATCGCCGACGTCGCCGCGCACGTGCGTCCCGGCGGCGCGCTGGAGGAGGAGACCTGGCGGCGCGGGCAGACCGTCTACCTGCCCGACGGCAACGTGCCGCTGCACCCGCACACGCTCAGCGAGGGCGCGGCCAGCCTGCTGCCCGACGTCGACCGGGCGGCGGTGGTGTGGACCATCGACCTCGACGGCGACGGCGCGACGGTCGCCGTCGCGCTGGAGCGCGCCCGGGTACGCAGCCGCGCCAAGCTCGACTACGTCGGGGTACAGGCCGCCGCCGACGCCGGGACGCTGCCCGAGCCGATCGCCCTGCTACCCGAGATCGGCGCCCTGCTGACCGAGCGTGGGCTGCGCCGGGGTGCGGTCAACCTGCCCCTGCCCGAGCAGGACGTCGAGCCCGACGGCGACGGCTGGCGGCTGGTGCTGCGCGGCCCGGTGCCGATGGAGGACCACAACGCGCAGATCTCGCTGCTCACCGGGATGGCCGCCGCCGACATCATGCTCGCCGGCGGGATCGGGCTGCTGCGGACGATGCCACCGCCGAAGCCGGAGGCGGTGGCCCGGCTGCGCGCCGCGGCCGCCCCGCTGGGCGTGCACTGGCCGGACGGGACCGGCGTCGGTGAGCTGCTGGTCGGGTTGGACGCCTCGCAGCCCCGGGCGGCGGCCTTCATCGACCAGGCGGCCGAGCTGATGCGGGGCGCGGCGTACACGGCCTTCGACGGCGCGCCGCCCGAGCAGCCCGGGCACGGCGGGGTGGCGGCCGCGTACGCCCACGTCACGGCCCCGCTGCGCCGGCTGGCCGACCGGTACGCCACGGAGGTCTGCCTGGCCCTGCACGAGGGGCGTGCGGTGCCCGACTGGGCCCGCGCGGCGTTGCCGAAGCTGCCCGAGGCGATGGCCACGACGGACCGCACGGCGGGCGCGGCCACCCGGGGCGCGATCGAACTGGCCGAGGCGGTGCTGCTGGAGCACCGGGTGGGGGAGACCTTCTCCGCCGCCGTGCTGGACGTCGACGCCCCGCCGAACGGGCAGCCGAAGCCGGGGCGGCAGCCCGGCGGCACGGTGGCGCTGGACGACCCGCCGGTACGCGCACGCTGCGTCGGCGACCTGCCGTTGGGTGAGCGGATCCGGGTCCGCCTGGTCACCGCCGACCCGGTGCGGCGCGCGGTGACCTTCGAGCGCGCCTGACCCCGCCCGCGCACCGCCCGGGTCGGGCATCCGCAGGCCGGGTGGCGGCAGGCCGGGCAGCGGGCATTGTCACAGCGCCGGACGCTGCTGGTGGGCGGGACGGTTTGCGAGGATGGCCGCATGGCTTACGACGCGACCACGCTGCCCGACGTCTCCGGGCTGACCGTCGGCATCATCGGTGGCACCGGCGACCAGGGGCGGGGTCTCGCCTACCGGTTCGCCCGGGCCGGGCAGACGGTGCTGATCGGTTCCCGTACCGCCGAGCGGGCCGCGCAGGCCGCCGCCGAGATCGCGGCGATGCCGGGGATGCCGGCCGGGGCCGAGGTGAGCGGGGCCGGCAACTCCGAGGTCGCCCGCCGCAGCGACGTGGTCGTCGTCGCGGTGCCCTGGGACGGGCACGCGGCCACCGTCGCCGAATTGGCCGAGCCGCTCGCCGGCAAGATCGTGGTGGACTGCGTCAACCCGCTCGGCTTCGACAAGCAGGGCCCGTACGCGCTGACCGTCGCCGAGGGCAGCGCCGTGCAGCAGGCTGCCGCCCTGCTGCCGGACTCCCGGGTCTGCGCGGCGTTCAACCACGTCAGTGCCCCGCTGCTGGCCGACCCGGAGATCGACCGGATCGACCTCGACGTGCTGATCTGCACCGAGGACCGGGAACTGGTCGACATCGTCGGTGCGCTGGCTGCTCGGATCCCCGGCATGCGCGGCATCTACGCCGGCCGGTTGCGCAACGCCCACCAGATCGAGGCGTTCACCGCCAACCTGATCGCCATCAACAAGCGCTACAAGGCGCACGCCGGCATCCGCGTCACCGACCTCTGAGCGCCGCACCGCCCGATCGTGGCAGGAGAGCGCCCCTTCCTGCCTTCCTGCCACGATCCGCGGGTGCCGACCGGCCGGCGTGCCGTGGCCGACGGGTACGGCTCAGAAGTTGAGGTCGACGCCGACCTTCTTGCAGGCGCCGTTGGCCTTCGTGCCGGCCTGCTGGAAGGCGGGGCTGTCCGCCGCCGTGGTCATGTCGGCGGCGGTAGCCACCTTGCCGGCCTCGGTGCCGAACGCGGTCAGCGCGGCGGCCACCTCGCTGCCGGAGTCGCCGGTCGCGGCGGTCGCCGCCATCCCCTTGGCCATGTCGGCGTACGCCTGCTTCAGCGCCGGCGTCGGATCGGCGCCCGACGACGCGGCCTTCACGACGGCGCTGCGCGAGTCGTCGGCGATCTTCTTCGCCGACTCGCAGAGCTTCTTGTCGGCTGCGGGATCCGCCGCGGCGGCGGAGGGGGACACGGACGGGGCCCCGGTGGTGGCGGACGCGGCGGCGGACGGCGAGGGCAACGTCACCGGCGACGGGTCCTCCCGCCACACGCGGAGAGCGCCACCACGGAGGCGCAGGCCAGGACAATGGTGAGGAAACGAGCACGATCCACGGGTGGGTACCCTAGCCGCTCCGCCCGGCTCGCGCGTGCCGCCCTCGGCGGAGACGGGCCAGCCCGGCCGGTGGACGGCGGGCCGACCGCCGTCCACCGGGCCCGTGGGCGTCAGAAGGTGTGCTCGGCGGCGGGGAACTCGCCGCCACGGACCTCGTCGGCGAAGCGGCGGGTCGCCTCGGTCAGCACGTCGGCCAGGTCGGCGTAGCGCTTGACGAACCGGGGCGCCCGGCCGGTGCGCAGACCGGCCATGTCCTGCCAGACCAGCACCTGGGCGTCGGTGTCCGGCCCGGCGCCGATACCGACGGTGGGGATGGGCAGCTCCGCGGTGATCCGCTTGGCCACCTCACCCGGCACCATCTCCAGCACCACCGCGAACGCGCCCGCCTCGGCCACCGCGTGCGCGTCGGCGAGCACCTCGTCGGCCGCGTCGCCGCGCCCCTGCACCCGGTAGCCGCCCAGGGTGTGCTCGCTCTGCGGGGTGAAGCCGACGTGGGCCATCACCGGGATGCCCGCGCCGACGATCGCGGAGATCTGCGCGGCGCAGCGCCGGCCGCCCTCCAGCTTCACGGCGTGGCAGCCGCCCTCCTTCATGAACCGCACCGCCGTGCGCAGCGCCTGCGTCGGCCCCTCCTCGTACGAGCCGAAGGGCAGGTCGCCGACGACCAGCGTCTGCCTCGTCGCCCGGACCACGGCCCGGACCAGCGGCAGCAGTTCCTCGGCGGTGACCGGCAGGGTGGTCTCGTAGCCGAAGACGTTGTTCGCCGCCGAGTCGCCGACCAGCAGCACCGGGATGCCGGCGGCGTCGAAGATGCCGGCCGTGTACTGGTCGTACGAGGTGAGCATCGACCAGCGCTCGCCGCGCTCCTTGGCGGCGATCAGGTCGCGGGTACGCACCCGTCGGGTGGCCGGTCCGCCGTAGAGGGCGGTCACCTCGGGCGGGGTGGACTCCACCATGACTGTCTCCTTTCCTCGAGGCCGCCTTCGCGGTCCCCGGGTTCCGCCGCGATCGTCGCACCGCGCCGGCCGCCGGCGGCAGGGTGGAGTGCAGGATTTCACTCCACCCCGCCGCTGCCGTCCGCGTCGCGCGCCCTCGCCGTGGCGGGAGCGGATCAGCCGTGCTCGCGCCAGCGGTTGGTGATCGGCAGCCGGCGGTCCCGGCCGAACGCCTTCATGGAGATCTTCGTGCCGGGGGCGGACTGCCGCCGCTTGTACTCGGCGATGTCCACCAGCCGGAGCACCTTGTCCACCACCGCCGGGTCGTGCCCGGAGGAGACCAGCCCGTCCCGGCCCAGGTCGCCGTCGACGTAGCCGATCAGGATCGGGTCGAGCACGTCGTACTCGGGCAGGCTGTCGCTGTCGAGCTGGCCGGGGCTCAGCTCCGCCGACGGCGGCTTGCCGATGGAGCTCTCCGGGATCGGCGGGGTCTGGCCCCGGGCGTCGGCGTCGGCGTTGCGCCACTTCGCCAGCCGCCAGATCAGCGTCTTCCAGACGTCCTTGACCGGGTTGAATCCGCCCACCGAGTCGCCGTACAGGGTCGAGTAGCCGACCGCCAGCTCGCTCTTGTTGCCGGTGGTGAGGACGAGGTGGCCCTCCTGGTTCGACAGCGCCATCAGGATCACGCCGCGCACCCGGGCCTGGAGGTTCTCCACCGCCACCCCGGACAGCGACAGGTTCGCCAGGAAGCCGTCCACCATCGGCTGGATCGGCTCGATCCGGTAGTCCAGGCCGGTCCGCTTGGCCAGGTCCTCGGCGTCGGCCCGGGAGTGCTCGGAGGAGTGCTGGCTGGGCAGGGAGACGCCGACGACCCGGTCCGGCCCGAGCGCGTCCACGGCGATCGCCGCCACCACCGCCGAGTCGATGCCGCCGGAGAGCCCGAGCACCACCGACGGGAAGCGGTTCTTGTTGACGTAGTCGCGCAGGCCCAGCACCAGCGCCTGCCAGACCTCGGCCTCGTCGGCGACCGGCGCCATCGTCCCGCCGTCGGCCGCCGGGCCCGCCGGGGCCGCCGGGATCGCCTCGACGCTACGCCGCAGCACCCGCATCCCGTCGGCCAGCTGCTCGGTCTCCGCGCCGACCGGGCCCGCCCCGGGCAGCTCGACGTCGTGCACCAGCAGGTGCTCGACGAACTGCGGGGCGCGGGTGAGCAGCGTGCCGTCGGCCGTCACGATCATCGAGTCGCCCTCGAAGACCAGCTCGTCCTGGCCGCCGACCATGTTGACGTACGCGATGGTGGCCCCGGCCTCGGCGGCCCGGCGGCGGACCAGCGGCAGTCGGACGTCGTCCTTGTTCAGCTCGTACGGCGAGCCGTTGATGTTGACGACCAGCCCCACGCCGGCCTGCCGGGCCACCGCGAACGGGCCGCCGGCCTGCCAGAGGTCCTCGCAGATGGTCAGCGCGACGTCCACGCCGCCGACGCGCACCACCGTCAGCGCGTCGCCGGGCACGAAGTAGCGGTCCTCGTCGAAGACGCCGTAGTTGGGCAGGTGGTGCTTGAAGTAGGTGGCGGCGATCCCGCCCCGGTGCAGCAGCGCGGCGGCGTTGCGCGCCCCCCGCCCCGGCTCGGCGTCCCCGGCGACCTGCGGGGGGCCGTCCGCGTCGAGGTAGCCGACCACCACCGGCAGGTCGCCGAGACCGTCGGCGGCGAGGTCCGCGGCGAGCCGCTCCAGCGCGGCCCTCGACGCCGCCACGAAGGAGCGGCGGAAGACCAGGTCCTCGACCGGGTAGCCGGTCAGCATCATCTCCGGGAAGGCGACGAGCTGCGCGCCGGCGTCGGCGGCCTTCCGGCTCCAGGAGCGGACCAGCTCGGCGTTGCCGGCGAGGTCGCCGACGGTCGGGTTGACCTGGGACAGGGCGAGACGCAGGGTGGGCATGTCCTCATCTTGCCCCAGCCGTCCGGCGCCGACCGGGCCGCTCCGGGGAGACGGCGGCCACCCCGGCGGGGCCGGGGACCGTCCGGCGGGACACGGCGGGACGGGCGGCGGCGGGTCGCGTAACGTCGGCGTAACGAGGCCCGGGGACACTGGGCGGTCAGGTCGGGTGAAGCCCGGTCGAAGGCGGACAAGAGTGTCGCGGAAGGTTGGGGAAGTGGACCGTCAGCAGGAGTTCGTCCTCCGTACGCTGGAAGAGCGCGACATCCGGTTCGTCCGGCTGTGGTTCACCGATGTGCTCGGCACCCTCAAGAGCGTGTCGGTGGCCCCCGCCGAGCTGGAGGCGGCCTTCGAGGAGGGCATCGGCTTCGACGGCTCGGCGATCGAGGGCTTCGCCCGGGTCTTCGAGTCCGACATGGTGGCCATGCCCGACCCGACCACCTTCCAGGTCTTCCCGTTCGAGGGTGGGGTCAGCGGCGAGAGCGCCCGGATGTTCTGCGACATCCTGCTGCCCGACGGCAGCCCGTCCTGGGCCGACCCGCGGCACGTGCTGCGCCGGATGCTGTCCAAGGCGGCCGAGAAGGGCTTCACCTTCTACACCCACCCCGAGATCGAGTTCTTCCTGCTGGAGAACGGCCCGATGGACGGCTCGGTGCCGACCCCGGTGGACACCGGCGGCTACTTCGAGCACACCACGCACGCCGTCGCGCGCGACTTCCGCCGCCAGGCCGTGCTCGCCCTGGAGCGGATCGGCATCTCGGTGGAGTTCAGCCACCACGAGGTCGCCCCCGGCCAGCAGGAGATCGACCTGCGCTACGCCGACGCGCTGACCACCGCCGACAACATCATGACGTTCCGGCACGTGGTCAAGGAGGTGGCGCTCTCCACCGGGGTGCAGGCCACCTTCATGCCGAAGCCCTTCACCGACCAGCCGGGCAGCGGCATGCACACCCACCTGTCGCTGTTCGAGGGGGAGCGCAACGCCTTCCACGACTCCGGCGACCCGATGAAGCTCTCCAAGGTGGCCAAGTCGTTCATCGCCGGCCTGCTCACCCACGCCCGGGAGTACACCGCGGTCACCAACCAGTGGGTCAACTCGTACAAGCGGCTCTTCCCGCAGGCGCTGCCGGACCGGATCACCGAGAGCCCGGCGTACGTCTGCTGGGGCCACCTGAACCGTTCCGCGCTGGTCCGGGTGCCCGCGTACGGCAAGCCGAACTCGGCCCGGGTGGAGGTCCGCTCGCCGGACTCGGCGACCAACCCGTACCTGGCCTTCGCGGTGATGCTCGGCGCCGGGCTCAAGGGCATCGAGGAGGGCTACGAGCTGCCGCCGGGCGCCGAGGACGACGTCTGGTCGCTGTCCAGCGCCGAGCGTCGGGCCATGGGGTACGAGGCCCTGCCGGAGAACCTGGCCGAGGCGATCGACGTGATGGCCGGCTCCGAGCTGGTCGCCGAGGTGCTCGGCGAGCACGTCTTCGACTTCTTCCTGCGCAACAAGCGCGCCGAGTGGGAGCAGTACCGCCGCGAGGTCACCCCGTACGAGCGGCAGCGCTACCTGTCCCTGTAGGCCGGTCCGCCTCGGCCGTGCGGGTCTGCCGTTGGTGGCGCGCGGGCGCTATCGTCTCGATCACCGTGCCGGCGCCCCTGCCGGACGAGGGTGGTCGGGAGGCAGTCGGTGCTGGAGGATCTGCTCAGCGGGGCGTGGCAGAGCGTGGTGTTCGGGGTGGTCGGAGTCGCCCTGATGGCCGCCGGGTTCCTGCTGGTCGACATGCTCACGCCCGGGAGGCTGCGGGAGCTGATCTGGGTGCGCCGCAACGGCAACGCCGCGCTGCTGCTGGCCGCCAACCAGCTCGGTATCGCCGGGATCGTCTTCACCGCGATCCTGACCAGCTACAGCGACTTCACCAAGGGGCTCGCCTCCACGGTGGTCTTCGGGCTGATCGGCCTGCTGATCATGGCGTTGGCGTTCTTCGTGCTCGACCTGCTCACCCCGGGCCGGCTCGGCGAGATCATCTGCTCGGACGAGCCGCACCCGGCGGCCCGGGTCAGCGCCGCCACCCACTTCGGCGCTGCGCTGATCGTCTGCGCCTGCATCGCCTGAGCGCGGGCTGTCGTACCCCCGGGCCTGGCCTGCCGGGGCCGGCCGCGCGGGGCCGCCGCGCTGCGCAAGCTGTTCGCGTGGCTGCCGGCCGCCGACGCGGCCGAGGCGCACCGGCGGACCCGGATTCTGGGGCGTGCTGTCGGGGGCGCGAGGTGGGGCGGGAGACGCTACAGACCTGATCGCATGGACGGATCGGACCGGGATGGTCGGCCGATCCATCCATACGATCAGGTCCGCAGCGTCCGACCACCGCGTCCTTCCCCACCGTCTTACGGTCGAGACCGTCGAGACCCGTCAGCTTGCTTCATGCCTCGAAAGGCATTCCCGCAGGTGCAAGCTCTTTCAGTGATCGGCCGCAAAACACTTCCCGTATGTCGATTGTGAACCTCTAGTTTCATCCCATTCAAGCTGGTAACTTCCTGGCACCGCGTTCGCAAGTTCTTGCAACGCCTTCAGTTACTTGCGCCCTCCGCATAGGCGTGAGTGTCAGGAGAGCCACCATGAGGCGGACAACCACCACCACCCGTCGCCGGTGGGGCGCGCTCGCGCTCGCCGCCGGCCTGGCCGCCGGCCTGCTGCCGCTGACGGCAGCGGCGGCGGCCGACACCGTCACCGTCTACTACCAGCCCCCGACGGCCTGGGGATCCTCGGTCAACATCCACTACGGCGTCGACGGCGCGGCCTGGACCCCGGTGCCCGGCGTCGCCATGGACGCCGCCTGCACCGGCTGGCGGCGCAAGACCATCGACCTGGGCGCGGCCGGCGGCCTCCAGGTCGTCTTCACCAACGGCGCCGGCGTCTGGGACAACAACAACGGCGCCAACTACCGGCTCGGCACCGGCACGGTCACCGTGGCCGCCGGGAAGATCGGCTCCGGCGACCCGTGCGCCACCTCGAGCCCGTCACCGAGCCCGTCGAGCAGCGCCGGCCCGTCGCCCGGCGAGGCCGCCGCCGAGGTGTACTACCACCTCGCGACGCGCGGGTGGAGCGCGGCGAACATCCACTACCGGCCGAACGGCGGCACCTGGACCACGGCGCCGGGCGTCGCCATGGAGGCGGCCTGCGCCGGCTGGGCGAAGCGGACGATCAGCCTCGGCGCCGCGACCGGGCTCACCGCCGCCTTCAACGACACCGCCGGCACCTGGGACAACAACAACGGGGCCGACTACACCATCGGCGCCGGCCGCAGCACGGTGAAGGCCGGTGTGGTCACCGCCAACGCCGCCGACCCCTGCGTGCCCGTCGCCCCCGACACCACCGCGCCGTCCGTGCCGGGCGGCCTCACCGCCGCCGCCGACGGGCTGTCGGCGACGCTGGCCTGGACCGCGTCGACCGACGACCGGGCGGTGACGGGGTACGAGCTCACCCGTACCGGCGGTGCGACCGGCACGGTCACCGTCACCACCACCGCCACCCGGTACGTCGCGTACGACCTCGCGCCGCGCACCGCGTACTCCTGGACCGTGCGCGCCCTCGACGCGGCCGGGAACCGGTCGGCGGCGAGCGCGCCCGCCACGGCGACCACCGGCGCCGCACCGCCGGTGGGTGGCTCGCCGCTCGGCGGCGACCCGCGTGAGGACAGCATCTACTTCGTGATGACCGCCCGCTTCGCCGACGGCGACGGCGGCAACAACCGGGGCGGCAGTCAGCACGTGAAGTCCGGCAACGCGGCCAACGACGACCCGATGTTCCGGGGCGACTTCAAGGGCCTGATCGACAAGCTGGACTACGTCAAGGCCCTCGGCTTCTCCGCGATCTGGATCACGCCGGTGGTGCTCAACCGCTCCGACTACGACCTCCACGGCTACCACGGCTGGGACTTCCACCGGGTCGACCCGCGCCTGGAGAGCCCGGGCGCGAGCTACCAGCAGTTGATCAACGCGGCGCACGCCAAGGGCATCAAGATATTCCAGGACGTGGTCTACAACCACAGCTCCCGCTGGGGCGCCAAGGGCCTGTTCACCCCCACCGTGTACGGCACCCGCGACGAGCAGTGGAAGTGGTGGTACGACCAGCCGCAGGCCGGCCGGGCGTACGACCCGATGGTCGAGCACGACGGGAACGACCCGACGCTGACCGCGGCGCAGAACGCCAAGGCCAAGGGTCGGCCGTACACCGGCGACCTGTGGTCGTCCACCGCGCCGGCCGGCAACCAGTGCCTGCGCTGGGGCACCCCGAACGGCTCCTACAGCCAGGAGGGATACACCGTCCACCACTGCCAGTGGCCCAGCCCGACCAGCAAGCTCTTCCCGGCCGACCTCTACCACCAGTGCTGGATCGGCAACTGGGAGGGCGAGGACTCCCGCAGTTGTTGGCTGCACGAGGACCTGGCCGACTTCAACACCGAGAACGCCACCGTGCAGCAGTACCTGATCGACGTCTACAACAAGTACATCGACATGGGGGTGGACGGCTTCCGGGTCGACACCGCCGTGCACATCCCCCGGGTCACCTGGAACCGGCGTTTCCTGCCGGCCATCCAGCAGCACGCCGTGGCCCGGCACGGCGAGAAGGGCAAGGACTTCTACGTCTTCGGCGAGGTCGCCGCGTTCGTCAACGACAAGTGGAACCGCGGCTCGGTCAACCACTCCGCGCAGTTCTTCACCTGGAAGGAGCGCAAGGAGTACAGCCCGGACGACGTCCGCGCCGCGATCGAGCAGTACGACTACGAGCAGCTGCTCGGCCCGAACGGTCAGCCCACCAGCGACAACGCCTTCCTGCGCGGCAACGCCTACCACGCGCCGGACCACTCGAAGTTCTCCGGCATGAACGTCATCGACATGCGGATGCACATGAACTTCGGCGACGCGCACAACGCCTTCGGCAACGGCAAGGACTCCGACGACAGCTACAACGACGCCACCTACAACGTCGTCTACGTCGACAGCCACGACTACGGGCCGAACAAGTCGAACACCCGCTACGCCGAGGGCACCGACGCCTGGGCGGAGAACATGAGCCTGATGTGGACGTTCCGGGGCGTCCCCACCCTCTACTACGGCTCGGAGATCGAGTTCCAGAAGGGCGCGAAGATCGACTGCGGGCCGACCTGCCCGCTCGCCACCACCGGCCGGGCCTACTACGGCGACCACCTCGCCGGCAGCGTCACCGCCAGCGACTTCGGGGTGGCCGGCAGCGCCAGCGGGGCCGTCGCGGCCACCCTGGACAAGCCGCTGGTCAAGCACGTACAGCGGCTCAACCGGATCCGCCGCGCCATCCCCGCCCTGCAGAAGGGGCAGTACTCGACCGAGGGGGTCAGCGGCGGCATGGCCTACAAGCGCCGGTACACCGGCGGCGGGGTGGACAGCTTCGCGCTGGTCACCGTCTCCGGGGGCGCGGCCTTCACCGGCGTGCCGAACGGCACGTACCGTGACGCCGTCACCGGGGACGTGAAGACCGTCACCAACGGCACCCTCACCGCCTCGGTCAGCGGCAAGGGCAACCTGCGCGTCTACGTGCTGGACCTGCCCGGCAACCCCGCGCCGGGCAAGATCGGCGCGGACGGGCCGTACCTGCGCTGACAGCGCACCCCGTCCGCCCGGACGGACGGTTCCGCTCCCGGTTCGCGGCGTGTCGCGGTGTCCACTCGTTCGGACACCGCGACACACCGCAAACGGGGACGCGTCCGGGCGAGGGCCGCCCCGGTCAGCTGCCGGCCGGACCGCCGCCGTGGTGGCCCCGGCCGCCCGGGCCCGGGAAGACGCCGGACTCGGCGGCCTTCGCGATCGCGTCGGCCTGCTCCTGGGTGAGCTTGCCGTCCTCGACGGCCTGGGCCAGCCGCTCCTTGAGCCTCGCCTGCCGGTCCTCGGTCGACGGGCGCTCCGGCCGGTCGGCCCTGCGCTGCTCGTGCAGCTTCTCCAGGGCCGCCGTCACCTTGTCGGCCGGGACGCCCAGCTCCTTCGCCAGCGCCTCGGCGAACTCGGCCTGCCGCTCCGCCCGGCGGTCCTGCCGGTCGGTGTCCTGCCTGGTGCTGGCGCTCGGTGACGGCGTGGCGTCCTCGGCGAAGGCCACCGTCGGGGCGGCGATCCCCACGCCGAGCACCCCGGCAGCGGCCAGTCCGGCCAGCAGGTGTTTCTTCGACATCGTGCGGGACATCGGTGTCTCCCTCTCGTCGGTGTGTGTTGCCGTCACCGACGGTGACCCCGATACCTGGGACGAACCCGTGCCGACCCTATGAATGCGCTGACAATCCCGCCCCACGGACGGCGGGGGCGACGGTGAGGGTGCCGGCGGTGGCGTCGAGCACGGCCGGTGTGCCCACCGGGACGGTGAGCTGGCCGACGCCGTGCCCGATCGGCAGGCCGCCGAGGACGGGGACGCCCAGGTCGCCGAGGCGTTCGGTGAGCACGTCGGCGACCGTGGTGTCCCAGCCGTCGGCGCACTCGGTAAACTGGCCCACTGCCACCCCGGCGAGCCCGTCCAGCGCCCTGGCCCGACGCAGGTGGGTGAGCATCCGGTCGACCTTGTACGGCGGCTCCTGCACCTCCTCGACGAGCAGCACCGCACCGGTGAGGTCCGGCATGTCCGGGGTGCCGATCGAGGCGGTGATCAGGCAGAGGTTCCCACCGAGCAGCGGTCCCTCCGCCCGCCCCGGCACCCGTACGCCGAAGGTCTCCTCCTCGGCGACCGCCGCGACCGTCACCGGTTGCGTGGTCATCAGCGCGGCGTGCAGCGACTCCGCCGAGCGGGGTGGGGTGCGCTCGTCCAGCCAGGCCGCGCCCGGCCCGTGCACGCCGGCCAGCCGGGCGCCCCGCCAGAGCGCGAACTGCAGGGCGGTGATGTCGGAGAAGCCGGCCACCACCTTCGGGTCCCGGCGTACCGCGGCCATGTCGATCAGGTCGACCACCCGCTGCGCGCCGTAGCCGCCCCGGGTGCAGATCACCCCGCGCACCTCGGGGTCGGCGAAGGCGGTGTTCAGGTCGGCGGCGCGCAGCGCGTCGTCACCGGCGAGGTAGCCGCGCCGGGCGTACACGTTCGGGGCGAGCACCGGGCGCAGCCCCCAGCCGGTCAGCAGCTCGACGCCCCGGGCCACCCGCTCCGGCCGGGTCGGCCCGGACGGCGACACCAGCATCACCGTGTCGCCGGAACGCAGGACCGGCGGGCGCAGGCAGTCGTCGGTGATCACAGCGGCAGAGCCTAGTGCGCGGGCGGGCTCACGCGTCGACGTACCGGGCGGCGTACTCGCCGGTGGGTGGGACGGGCGTGATCACGTCCACGAGCACGCCGTCGGGGGCGGCGACGATGAAGTGCCGTTGGCCGAAGTCCTCACTGCGCAGCTCCAGCTCGACCGTGAGGCCGCTGCGGACCACGAGCCGCTCCCACTCGGCGTCGACGTCGTCGACCTCGACGTTGAGCAGCAGGCCCCGCACCGGCGCGCGGTACGCCTCGGGGAGCGTCGGGTGGGTGTGGTCGAGCAGCGCCAGCTCGTACGCCGGCGGACCGGGGCGGCGCAGGCTGACGTACCAGTCGGCCTCGAAGGTGGTCTCGAAGCCGAAGTGGCGGCGGTAGAAGTCGTGGGACTCGTCGAGCGTGCGGGTGCAGATCACCGGATAGAAGCTGGTCAGATTCATGGCACGATTCCCTTCGCATGCCATCGGTATGCGAGAGGACGGTAGTTCGCATACCGTCGGTATGTCAATGGAGGGGCGATGGCGCAGGGCGTACGGGCGCAGCAACGGGAGCAGACCCGCCGGGAACTGCTGCGGCAGAGCCGGCGGCTCTTCGCCGACCGCGGTTACGCGGCGGTCGGGCTGGCCGAGATCGTGCGGGTGGCCGGGGTGACCAAGGGCGCGCTCTATCACCACTTCGCCAGCAAGGAGGAGCTGTTCCGGGCCGTGCTCGCGCAGGCCCAGGACGAGGTCGGCCGGCGCGTCGCGGCCGCCGCCGACGCGCACGACGACCCCTGGACCCGGTTCACCGCGGGCTGCCAGGAGTTCCTCACCGCCAGCACCGACCCCGACCTGCAACAGATCATGCTGGTCGACGGCCCCTCCGTGCTCGGCTGGCACGAGTGGCGGGCGCTGGACGAGGCGGCCTCCGGCCGCCACCTGGCCGAGGCACTCACCGACCTGCTGGCGGCCGGACTGATCCCCCCACAGCCGGTCGCCCCGCTCACCCACCTGCTCTCCGGCGCCATGAACGAGGCGGCGCTCTGGCTCGCCCGCTCGACCGACCCGGCGGATCTCTCCGCCACCCGAGCGGCGCTGAGTCGGATGCTCGACGCCCTGCGCGCCGACAGCACGGGCGGGCCGTGCCGCTCCGACGCTGTCCACGCCACCCGATAGCCTCGACCCGTGGCGACCGCGCTGGTGATCGAGAACGACCCGACCGACGACCTCCGCAGGCTGGGGGAGTGGCTCACCGAGGGGGGCCTCGACCTGCGGGTGCTCCGTCCGCACGCGGGCGACGCGCTCCCCGCCGACCTCGAGGGGTACGCGGCCCTGGTGGTGCTCGGCGGCGAGCAGCAGGCGTACCCGCGGCCCGACGGCACCCCGGGGGCGCCCTGGTTCCCCGCGCTGGAAGGGCTGCTGCGCAAGGCCGTTCGGCACCGGGTGCCCACCCTCGGCGTCTGCCTCGGCGCGCAACTGCTGGCGACCGCGCACGCCGGCGTGGTGGAACGCAGCCCGTCCGGCCCGGAGGTCGGGCCCGCCGTGGTCGGCAGGCGGGACGCCGCCGAGGCCGACCCGCTCTTCCGGTACGTGCCGCTCATCCCGGACGTGCTGCAGTGGCACACCGACGAGATCACCGAGCTGCCCCGGGGCGCGACCCTGCTGGCCGCCTCCACCCGGTATCCGCACCAGGCGTTCCGCCTCGGCGACCGGGCCTGGGGTCTGCAGTTCCACATCGAGTGCGACACCGCGATGATCGCCGACTGGTCGCGCGACTCGGCGCTCCTGGCCGAGCTGGGGTACGACCCGGAACTGGTGGTGGCCGCCTGCGACCGGGTGATGGCCGACGTGGAGGAGGTCTGGCAGCCGTTCGCGATCCGCTTCGCCGCCCTCGCCCTCGGCGAGCTGGGCGACGACACCGTCCGCACCGGCCTGCCCCTGCTCGGGCACTGAGATGACCCGACCGGCCAGGGGACGTTTCGCCCGGTACGGCTTCGCCGAGGGCGACGGCGGGGCCCGCGCGGCGGACCTGCTCGGCCCGGACGGGCTCGGGCTCTGGCGTACCGAGGAGCAGGAGCCCGCCGACGAGCCGGCCGCCGAGCTGCTGGCGGCGCTGTCCCGGGCCGCCGATCCGGACCTGGCCCTGCGCCAGTTGCACCGGATGGTCGAGGCGGAGCGGCGCGCCGCGGCCACCACCCCGGCCGACGGTTCCGCGCTGATCGCCGCGCTCTGCGACGACCCGGGACTGCGCCGCCGGCTGGTCGCCGTGCTCGGCGCCTCCTCGGCGCTCGGCGACCACCTGGTGGCCAATCCGGAGCAGTGGACCGTGCTGCGTACCGCCCCGGACGGGCTCGCCCCCACCGCCGACGGCACGCTCGACCTGGCCCTCGCCGGGCGGCTCACCGCCTCCACCCAGCCGGTGGCGGTGCTGCGGCAGGCGTACCGGCTGGCGCTGCTGCGGATCGCGGCGGCCGACCTGACCGGCGGGCGCGGCCTGGAACAGACCATGGCGGCGCTCTCCGCGCTGGCCGACGCCACCCTCGCCGCCGCGTACGAGATCGCGGTCGACGAGCTGCCCGAGGGGACGCCCCGACCCCGGCTCGCGGTGGTGGCGATGGGCAAGTGCGGCGGCGACGAGCTGAACTACGTCTCCGACGTCGACGTGATCTTCGTGGCCGCCGACGACGCCGACCTGGCCGCCGGCACCACCGTCGCCGCCCGGCTGATCGGCGTCTGCGGGCTGGTCGCCTGGCCGGTCGACGCCGCGCTGCGTCCCGAGGGCAACCGGGGGCCGCTGGTGCGCACCCTCGCCAGCCACCTCGCCTACTACCAGCGATGGGCCCGCACCTGGGAGTTCCAGGCGCTGCTCAAGGCCCGGCCGGCGGCCGGTGACCTCGACCTGGCCCGGCAGTGGGCCGATGCGCTCGCCCCGCTGGTGTGGCGGGCCGCCGAACGCCCCGAGGCGGTCTCCGACGTCCGGGCCATGCGTCGCAAGATCATCGAGAACATCCCGCCGAAGGAGCTGGAACGCGAGATCAAGCGCGGTCCGGGCGGGCTGCGGGACATCGAGTTCGCCGTCCAGCTGCTGCAACTGGTGCACGGCCGCGGCGACGAGTCACTGCGGCCGCCCGGCACCATCCCCGCGCTGCGCGCCCTCGTCGCCGGTGGCTACGTCGGCCGGGCCGACGGCGAGGCGCTGCTGCGCGGGTACCGCTTCCTGCGCGGCGTCGAGCACCGGCTCCAGCTCCAGGGCCTGCGCCGTACCCACACCGTGCCGACCGAGCCGACCGCCCTGCGCTGGCTCGCCGCCGCGCTCGGCTACACCGCCACGCCCGGCCGCAGCGCCGTCGAGGCGTTCCGCGCCGACTGGGTCGCCCACGCCACCGAGGTACGCCGGCTGCACGCCAAGCTGCTCTACCGGCCGCTGCTGGAGTCGGTGGCCCGGGTGCCCGCCGACGGGCTGCGGCTCACCCCGGAGGCGGCCCGGCACCGGCTGGAGATCCTCGGCTTCGCCGACCCGGCCGGGGCGCTGCGCCACCTGCAGGCGCTCACCGGCGGCGTCAGCCGGACCGCCGCCATCCAGCGCACCCTGCTGCCGGTGCTGCTCAGCGAGTTCGCCGACGCCCCCGAACCGGACCGTGGCCTGCTCAACTACCGGCAGGTCTCCGACAAGCTCGGCAGCACCCCCTGGTACCTGCGGCTGCTGCGCGACTCCGGGCCGGTGGCCCGCCGGCTGGCCCGGGTCCTCTCCTCCTCCCGGTACGCGGCGGACCTGCTGGCCCGGGAGCCGGAGGCGCTGCGCCTGCTGGCCGAGGAGAACGAACTGGCCCCGCGTTCGCGGGAGGTGCTCTGCGAGGGCTTCACGGCCGCTGCCGCCCGGCACGACGACCCGGTGGAGGCCACCCGCGCGGTCCGCGCCCTGCGCCGCCGGGAACTGGTCCGGATCGCCTGCGCCGACGTGCTCAGCCGGGCCGGCGGGCTCGCTCCCCGCCCCGAGCGGGGCTCACCCGCCGTCCCGCTGGCCGACGTCACCGCCGTCGGCACCGCGCTCTCCGACGTCACCGACGCCACCCTGGCCGCCGCGCTGCGCACCGCGCGGGCGGCCCACCCGGCGCTGCCCGGGCTGCGCCTGGCGGTGATCGGCATGGGCCGCCTCGGCGGGTACGAGTCGAACTACCTCTCCGACGCCGACGTGCTCTTCGTCTACGACCCGCCCGCCGGGGCGGACGAGAGCGCGGCCAGCGCCGCCGCGCGCGACATCGCCGAGGAGCTGCGCCGGCTGCTCGGGATGCCCGCCCCCGACCCGCCGCTCGGCGTCGACGCCGACCTGCGCCCCGAGGGTCGGCAGGGCCCGCTGGTCCGCAGCCTCGCCGCGTACGCCCAGTACTACGCCCGCTGGTCGAAGGTGTGGGAGGCGCAGGCGCTGCTGCGGGCCCGCTTCGTCTGCGGCGACGCCGGGCTGGGCGCGGAGTTCGAGGCGATGGTCGACCCGGTCCGGTACCCGGCCGACGGACTGACCCGCGAGCAGGTGGTGGAGATCCGCCGGATCAAGGCCCGGGTGGAGAACGAGCGGTTGCCCCGGGGCGCCGACCCGGCCACCCACACCAAGCTGGGGCGTGGTGGCCTGGCCGACGTCGAGTGGGCGGTGCAGCTGCTCCAGCTCCGCCACGCCGGGGCGCGTCCGGCGCTGCGCGGCACGCGTACCCTCGACGCGCTCGCGGCGGCCCGCGACGCCGGTCTGGTCGATCCGACCGACGCCGCGGAGTTGGCCGCCGGCTGGACCCTGGCCGCGCAGGTCCGCAACGCGCTGATGCTGGTGCGCGGCCGCGCGGGGGACCAGCTGCCCCGGCACGGGGTGGAGCTGGCCGGGGTGGTCCGGCTGCTCGGCCACGACGACCCGGGCGAGTTCCTCGACGAGTACCTGCGTACCGGCCGACGGTCCCGGGCGGCCATGCAGCGGGTCATGGAGTCCTGACCCGCGCCGCCGTCAGCGGCGGCGCACCAGCACGAGGTTGTCGACCAGCGTCCCCGTCTCGCCGTCCGGGCCGGTGCCCTCCCGGTGCAGCGTCTCCACCCGCTCGGTGTGCCAGGCGTCCGGGTCCAGCTCCAGCGCGGCCAGGGTCTCCTGCGGGGTGGGGAAGCACACGTCCGGGTGGTGCGCGCGGGCCCAGGGCGGCATCTCGCCGTGCTCGACGATCAGCAGCCGGCCACCGGGGGCGACCGCCCGGGCCGCCGCCCGCAGCACCCGGTCGCGCGGGAACTCGATCGGTGACTGGAGGAACTGCGCGGTGACCAGGTCGAACCGCCCGTCGGGGAAGCTGCGGGTCAGGTCGTGCCGGCGGAAGTCGATCCGCTCGGCCACCCCGGCGGCGGCCGCCTCGGCCGCCGCCCGCTCCAGCGCGGTACGGGAGACGTCGACCGCGGTCACCCGCCAGCCCTGCCGGGCCAACCAGACCGCGTCGCCGCCCTCACCGCAGCCGAGGTCCAGCACGGTTCCCGGCGACAGCGCGCCGGCCACCTCGACCAGGTGCGGATTGGCCCGCCCGCTCCAGTACCGTTCCCGCGCGGCGTACAGCTCGTCCCAGTGCCGTGCGGTCTCCTCGTCGACCGCCCCGGTGCCCGCCTGCGCCGCGCGCCGGGCGGCGACCGCCCGGTCGGTGTCCTCGGCGACCAGGTCGGCGTTGACCGCCGCGCCGGCCCTCATGCCGCCGGCGGCGGCCACCACCACGGTGGCCCCGAGATCGGTCACGTTGCCGGCCACCCACACCCCGGGAACCGACGTGGCCCCCGTCGGGTCGGCGGGCACGTGCGCGCCGACCACCTGACCGGCCATCACGAACTCGCCGGTGGCCAGCCCGAGGCCGGCGAGCAGGTCGGCTCGGGCGTGGAACCGGGGTCCCACCGCCAGCGCCTGCCGGGCGACCACCTCGCCGCAGGCCAGCCGGACCCCGGTGAGCCGGTCACCGGCCACCTCCAGCGCCGCCACCGCGCCCTCGACGACCCGTACGCCCCGGGCGGCGAGCTGTTCCGCCTGCTCCGGCGGGAGCGCCGGCGCGGTGTGCGCGAACAGCACCACGTCGTCGGTGAGCTGACGGAACAGCAGCGCCTGGTGGACGGCGGTCGGCCCGGTGGCGAGCACGCCGACCGCCCGGTCCCGGACCTCCCACCCGTGGCAGTACGGGCAGTGCAGGACGTCGCGGCCCCACCGCTCGGCGAGCCCCGCCACGTCGGGCAGCTCGTCGACCAGCCCGGTGGTGACCAGCAGCCGGCGCGCCCGGACCCGCCGCCCGTCGGCCAGCTCCACGTCGAACCGGAGCCCGTCGGGGTCGTCCCGCCGACGGGCGGTGGTCACCGTGCCGTCGACCACCTCGACGCCGTACCGGGCGACCTCCGCACGGCCCGTCGCGTACAGCTCGGCCGGGGGCACGCCCTCGTTGGTGAGGAAGTTGTGCACCTGACCGGCGGGGGCGTTGCGCGGCTCGCCGCCGTCCACCACCAGCACCGAGCGACGGAAGCGCCCCAGCGCCAGGGCCCCGCTGAGCCCGGCCGCGCCGCCACCGACCACCACCACGTCGTACGTCGAGTCGTGCGTCATCGTCCCCGTCTCCTCACCGGCGGGCCCGTCCCGCCGACGTTCCGGATCGTCCGCGCGGACCGGCCGGGGTGACAACTATCGTTGCGAGAATGGCAAACGATTCGGGTCCCGGCGACGAGGAGACCCTGACCTCGGTCGGGCCGCGCCTGCGGGCGCTGCGCCAGCAGCGCGCGGTGACCCTGGCCCAGCTCTCGGCGGCCACCGGGATCTCGGTCAGCACGCTGTCCCGGCTGGAGTCCGGTGGCCGCCGGCCGACCCTGGAACTGCTGCTCGCGCTGGCCCGGTTCCACCGGGTGCCGCTGGACGACCTGGTGGGCGCGCCGGAGACCGGCGACCCGAGGGTGCACCCCCGGCCGGTCCGGCGGGGCGAGGTGACCATCCTGCCGCTGACCCGCCGCCCCGGCGGTGTCCAGGCGTACAAGATGATCTACCCGCCGGGGGCGCGGGCCGGCAACCCCGAGCAGCAGGTGCACGAGGGCCACGAGTGGCTGTACGTGCTCTCCGGCCGGTGCCGGCTGCTGCTCGGCCGGCACGACCTGACCCTGGAGGAGGGGGAGGTCGCCGAGTTCGACACCCGCACGCCGCACTGGTTCGGCAACCCGTACGACACCCCGCTGGAGATCCTGAGCCTCTTCGGGCCGCAGGGGGAGCGCCTGCACGTCCGCGCCCGCCCGTCCCCGACCCGCCCCGATCCCACCTGACCGCCCCCGTTCGGGAGTGGCCGGCGCTGCCGGTCGCGGTGCCGGTGGCGGTGCTGGTCGCGGTGCCGGTGGCGGTGCTGGTCGCGGTGCTGGTGGCGGAGGTTCGGTCGGGTCCGGCTCTGGTGCGTGCTGTCCGGCATGGGGGTGAGGTGGAGGCGCTACGGACCTGATCGCATGGATGGATCGCAGGGTGGGCGGGGCGATCCATCCATGCCATCAGGTCCGTAGCGTCCGAGCACCGAGGTCCGTTCCCACCGGCGTCCCGCCGAGATCGCCGACGGCCGGGCGGGCGGATCCGGGTGGGGCCGGGCGGAGCCGGATGGGTACGGGCGGATTGCCCGTCAGCTCCCGAGGGTGTACGTGCCGGCGCGCGGGACGCTGACCGTCGTCCAGTCCCCGTCGGCGGCGACCGTCGCGCCGCCGGAGGCGGTCAGCCAGCGGCTGTGCCGCACCCGTACCGGCACCGTGCCGGGGCCCGCCGTCCGGAACGTCACCGAGGCGCCGTCCTGGTGGAGCAGCTCACCGGGGGCGGCGACCAGGGGTTTCGGCTCGCTCACCGCGTACAGCCGCCACCGGTCGTCCGACCAGACCTCGGTGAGGTACGGCAACCCGGCGGCGACCAGCTCCGCCTCGGTCCGGCCCACCCAGGACAGCGGTGCGTCGGGCACGGCGACGTACTGCACGGCGTTCTCGTCCAGCCAGGCGCGGTAGCTGTCGGCGGTCAGCGGCACCCCGGTGCCGGCCGCTCCGGGCACGGTGGTGAAGAAGAGCGGGTTGCGGGCGATGTCGGCCTGCCGCAGCCAGCCCCGGGCCAGCGGCGTCTCGCCGAGGTGGGCGGCCTCCCAGTAGTCCCGGGTCGGCGGCACCTCCACCCGGCCGGTGAGCCCGCGCCGGTCCAGCTCGTCGCGGAGCGGGTCGAAGAAGGCCCGCCCGGTGGTCGGGTCGCCGATGCCCCGCAGGTCGGCGGCGACCACCGGCGGCTGCCACCAGGCGACCGCCACCAGCAGGCCGGCCAGCGTCACCGCCCCCACCACCCGCCCCGGGCGCCCCCGCCCGGCCCTCGGTCCGGCCGAGTCGTCGCCGAGGTGCGCGGGCAGCCGGTCGGCCAGCCACCGGGGCGGACGTGCGGCGGCGGCCAGCAGCGGCAGCGCGAACATCACCACCAGGCGGGTCGCGTTCAGCCCGACCGGGGTGTGCACCAGGGCCGCCACCAGCACCCCGGCCGCCGACAGCAGCGCGCCCACCCGCACCGGCCGGTACGTCACCAGCGCCGCGACCAGCAGGCTGGTCAGCACCGCCCGGACCGTGTCGGTGCGGCTGATGTTCATCCAGCCACCCTCGCCGAAGAGCAGCCCGGTCACCCCGAGCGGCAGCGCGGCGGCGACGCCGAGCAGCAGGCCGTCGGCGTACCGGCGGGTGAGCAGCAGCGCCGCGCCGGCCAGGCCGACGAAGAGGCCGGCCACCGGGCTGGCCGCCGACGCCGCCAGCGCCCCCGCCACGACCAGGACCGGCCGGAGCACCCGCCGGAGCCGACCACGCCCGACGACCGGCGGCGGGGCGTGCGTGGGCAGGGTCAGCGCCAGCAGCGCGGCCACGCCGAAGGCCACCCCCAGGGCGTACGTCACCCGGCCGGAGACCAGGTTGCCGGCGATGGTGAGCACCCCGACCAGGCTGCCGAGCAGGGGCCGGGGCACTCCGGTGCGCACCAGCAGCGCGGCGAGCGCGACGGCGGCCCCGACCAGGGCGAGCGCGCCGGTGACCCGGACGCCGAGGGCGGCCATCAGCGGCGGCGACACCAGGCTGTAACCGAGCGGGTGGATCCCCCCGTACCAGCGCAGGTCCACCAGGGCGTCGCCGTGGGCGGCGAAGAAGTCCGCCCGGGCCACCTGCGCGGACAGGTCCGAACCCATCCGGGGCAGGGCCAGCCACACCCCGGCCAGCACGGCGGCGCAGCCGGCGGAGAGCCCCACCACCCTGCTTCCCCGCATGCCCACCTCCGGTCCGCGACCACCGTACTGGCAGCATGTCCGACGTGCCTCACCACCTCTCGCGCTGGACCGGACTGGCCGGTTCCGTCCTGCTCGCCGTCGCCGCGTACCTCGGCGGCGCGTTGCCCGACGGAGAGCTGCGCCCCACCCCCGTCAGCATCTGGCAGGGCCGGCACGGTCCGCTGATCATCGCGAGCTGGCTGGTCGGGACCGGGCTGATGGCGTGGGCGTGGTGGTCACTGCGCGAGCGGGTGCCCTCGGCCCGGTGGGCGCTGGTCACCGCCGGGCTCTGGCTGCTCCCGCTCCTGGTCGCGCCGCCGCTGGGCAGTCGGGACGTGTACGCGTACAGCTGCCAGGGCGCGAGCTACGCGGCCGGGATCAACCCGTACGAGCAGGGCGTCTCCGCGCTGCCCTGCCCCTGGCTGGACACCATCTCGTACATCTGGCGGGACACGCCGGCACCGTACGGGCCGCTCTTCGTGATGATCTCCGGCGCGATCGTCGGGGCCACCGGCTCCCTCTACGCCAGCATGGCGCTGTTCCGGCTGGTCGCGGTGGCGGGGGTCGCGCTGACCGCCGCCTGCCTGCCGGTGCTGGCCCGCCGCTGCGGGGTGCCGGTCGGTCGGGCGCTCTGGCTGGCGTTGGCCTCCCCGCTGGTCGGCGTGCACCTGGTCTCCGGCGCGCACAACGACGCGTTGATGGTGGGCCTGCTGATCGCCGGGCTGGCCGTGGTGGCGAGCCGGCCGGGGCGCTTCTGGCCGTTGCTGGCCGGGGGAGTGCTGCTCGGCCTGGCCGGCGGGATGAAGGTCACCGCCCTGGTCGTGGTGCCCTTCGCCGCCCTGGCGGCGATGTCCGGGCCGTACTCGATCACCAGGCTGCTGCGCGACGGCGGCCCGGTGGCCGGCGGCGCGTTGGCCGCGGTGATCGGCGCGACCCTCGCCGCGGGCCTGAACTTCGGCTGGATCGCCGGGCTGGAGCAGGGCGGCCTGGTGGTCGCCTGGACCTCGCCGTCCACCGCGCTCGGGCAGACCGTCGGGTACGTCGCGGCGCTGTTCGGCGCGCACGTCGACGCGCTGCCGGTGACCCGGGCGATCGGCGTGCTGGTCCTCGCCGTGCTGCTCGTCTGGCTGTGGTGGCGGGCCCGCACCCGCGATCCGCTCCGGTACGCCGGGCTGGCGCTCGCCGCGACGGTCGCCCTGGCCCCGCTGTTCCACCCCTGGTACTGGATGTGGCCGCTGACCGTGCTCGCCGCCACGGCGCACCGCACCGGTTGGTTCAGCCTCGTCGCGCTGGTGTCGTCGTTCCTGGTGCTGGCCGACGGCACCGGCCTGGCCCGGTACACCAAGATGCCGGGAGCGCCGCTGATGACGTTGTTGGTGATCGTGGTCGTCGTGCGGTTGGTACGGTCGGCACGGGCGGCTCGCCGGCCGGCCCCCGCCGACTGAGGAGAGGTCCGCCGGTGACCGAGCCCGGCTCGCCGTCCGACGCCCGCGCCCGGTCCGCCCGGTACGCCGGCCTGGCCGGCGCGGCGCTGCTCACCGTGGCGGCGTGGCTCGGCGGCGCGATGCCGGCCGTCCCGCCGGTCGGCCCGGGGGCGATGCCGTACGGCCCGGCCGCGCTCGGCTGCTGGCTGCTCGGCACCGCGCTGATGGTAGGCGCCTGGTGGTCCCTGCGCCACGGTGCGCCGTCGGCCCGGTGGGCGTACCGCACCGCCGGACTGTGGCTGCTGCCGTTGCTGGCCGCGCCCCCACTGGCCAGCCGGGACGTCTACTCGTACGCCTGCCAGGGCTGGGCCTACGCCGCCGGGCACGACCCGTACACGGTCGGGGTGGCGGCGGCGGGCTGCCCGTGGGTCGACTCGGTCGCGCCGATCTGGCGGGACACCCCCGCCCCGTACGGGCCGCTGTTCCTGCTGCTGGCGGCGCTGGCCGCCACCCTCGGCGGCGGCCTGCTCGGCACGCTGGCGCTGCTGCGGTCGCTCGCTCTGGCCGGGGTGCTGCTGGCCGCGTGCTGCCTGCCGGGGCTGGCCCGGGCCTGCGGCGTGCCCATCCGCCGCGCGGTGTGGCTCGGGCTGGCCAGCCCGCTGGTCGGGGTGCACCTGGTCGCCGGCGCGCACAACGACGCGGTGATGCTGGGGCTGCTCCTGCTCGGCCTGCTGGTGCTCGTCCGGCTGCCCGGCAGGCCGCGTGCGCCGCTGGCCGTCGGGCAGTCGGGCGCGTTGCTGGTCGCCGGGGTGCTGCTCGGCCTGGCGGTGGCGGTGAAGGCGACGGCGGTGGTGGTGCTGCCCTTCGCCGCGCTCACCGCGGTGCGCGGCCGGCACACCGTCGGGGCGCTGCTGCGCGACGGCGGCCTGCTCTCCGGCGGGGCGGCGATCGCGCTGGTGGTGGCCTCCGTCCTGTCCGGCCTCGGGCTGGGCTGGGTCGGCGGGTTGGCCCGCAGCGGTGACTCGCAGCAGTGGACCTCGCCCCCGACGGCCGTCGGCTTCGTCGTGGACTACCTCGGCGAGTTGGTCGGGCGGGAGGCGGGCGCGGTGCCGGTGGCCCGGGCGGTCGGGCTGGTGCTCCTCGCGGTGCTGCTGGTGGCGCTCTGGTGGCGGGCCTGGGCGACGCTGCGCGGACGCGACGACGTCCGCCCGGCCGCCGCCGCGCGTACCGCCCTCGTCGCGGCAGGCGTAGCGCTGGCCGCCACGGTGGCCCTGGCCCCGGTGTTCCATCCCTGGTACGCGACCTGGCCGCTGCTGGTGCTGGCGGTCTCGACGACCCGGACCACCTGGTTCACGCTGCCCTGCGCGGTCGCCGCCTTCCTGACCCTGCCGGACGGCACCTCGCTGGCCCGCTACACCAAGGCGCCGGGGGCGATCGCGATGACGGCGCTGCTGCTGGTGCTGGCGGTGCTGGCGGCCCGGGCGCTGCGGCGCCCGCCCGAGCCCGGGCCCACCTGGCGACGGCCAGGTTGATCGACACGGTGGCGCCGACGTGGCGGGGTCCGGGGGCGCGCTGACACCGCCACCTCGGCGACACGGAGTGGATCATGCGCCGGGCCCGCGAAGCCGGCCGGGCCCGACGAGGTCAGGCGCGAACGGGGCCGGGCACGACGCGGCCGGGCCGGCCCCGCGAGCGGAGCCGGCCCGGCCGGTGCTGGTGGAACGTGTGTCCGACGACTGCTCAGCAGTCGAAGTACATCGCGAACTCGTGCGGGGTCGGGCGCAGGCGCACCGGGTCGACCTCGTTGGCCCGCTTCCAGCCGACCCAGGTGGAGATCAGGTCGGGCGTGAAGACGCCGCCGTCGAGCAGGTAGTCGTGGTCGGCCTCGAGCGCGTCGAGCACCTCCGGCAGCGAGCCCGGAACCTGCTTGACGTTGCCCCACTCCTCCGGCGGCAGGTCGTACAGGTCCTTGTCGATCGGTGCCGGCGGCTCCATCTTGTTCTTGATGCCGTCCAGGCCGGCCATCATCATCGCCGAGAAGGCGAGGTACGGGTTGCTGGACGGGTCCGGCACCCGGAACTCGACCCGCTTGGCCTTGGCGTTGCTGCCGGTCACCGGGATACGGGTGCACGCGGAGCGGTTGCGCTGCGAGTAGACCAGGTTGACCGGCGCCTCGTAACCCGGCACCAGCCGGCGGTACGAGTTGACCGTCGGGTTGGTGAAGGCCAGCAGCGACGGGGCGTGGTGCAGCAGGCCGCCGATGTACCAGCGGGCGGTGTCCGACAGGCCGGCGTAGCCGGTCTCGTCGTAGAACAGCGGCTCACCGTTGAGCCAGAGGCTCTGGTGGGTGTGCATGCCGGAGCCGTTGTCACCGAAGATCGGCTTCGGCATGAACGTGGCGGTCTTGCCGGCGGCCCACGCCTCGTTCTTGATCAGGTACTTGAAGAGCTGGAGCTGGTCGGCCGAGTGCAGCAGGGTGGAGAACCTGTAGTTGATCTCCGACTGCCCGGCGGTGCCGACCTCGTGGTGCGAGCGCTCCACGGTGAAACCGGCGTCGACCAGACGGCGGACCATGCTGTCGCGCAGGTCGGCGAGGTGGTCCACCGGCGGCACCGGGAAGTAGCCACCCTTCATGGCGGTCTTGTAGCCGCGGTTGCCGCCCGCCTCCTCGCGGCCGGTGTTCCACGCGCCCTCGATCGAGTCGATGTAGTAGAACGACTGGTGGGCCGAGGTCTCGTGGCGGATCGAGTCGAAGATGTAGAACTCCGCCTCGGCGCCGAAGTACGCGGTGTCGGCGATGCCGCTCGCCGCCAGGTACGCCTCGGCCTTCTTCGCCACGTTGCGCGGGTCCCGGGAGTACGCCTCCCGGGTGAACGGGTCGTGGACGAAGAAGTTCAGCGCGAGGGTCTTCTGCGCGCGGAACGGGTCGATGAAGGCGGTGGCGACGTCCGGGAGCAGGAGCATGTCCGACTCGTGGATCGACTGGAAGCCACGGATCGACGAGCCGTCGAACGCGAGGCCGTCGGTGAAGACGCTGTCGTCGAAGGACTCCACCGGCAGGTTGAAGTGCTGCATCACGCCGGGCAGGTCACAGAAACGTACGTCGACGAACTTCACGTCCTCGTTCTTGAGGTATCGCAGGAGTTCCTCGGGATTGGCAAACACACGTCCTCCTGGCACGTCCACTCCGGGGCTTGGCACTGGCGACGGTATGGCCGCAGGGTTGCCCGGCCGTGTCTCCTCTGTTTCCGCCGTGTTACGTCGCTCGCGGAGCGTCATCTGGGCCGCTCAGTCGTCCCCGGATCTCCGTTCGGACGATACCGGCTGGGGCGGTGTATCGCATATTGATGCGTTTGGCCCGTTTTCCCGACCCGCGCCGACGACCCTGTCCGGACCGTGACCGACACCCCTGGTGGCCGCCTCCGACCGGGACCCGGCGCCCGCCCTCGCTACCCTGACCGCTGTGAGCAACCCCGCCGCCGTACCGGTGCCGCCCGCCGCGGACCCCTCCTTCACCCCGCCGAGCCTCGGGCGTCGATTCGGCGCGCTGGTGATCGACTGGGTGCTCTGCCTGCTGGCGTCCAACTTCTTCGCCGACCCCGTACGCGACGGCTGGGCCCCGGTGCTGGTGCTGATCGTCGAGTACGGCTTCTTCCTCGGCCTCTTCGCCCAGACCCCCGGCATGTGGATCACCCGGATCCGCTGCCTCGCCTGGGCCGACGGCGGCCGGATCGGGCCGGTCCGGGCCCTGCTGCGCGGCCTGCTGCTCGCCCTCGTCGTGCCCGCCCTGATCATGGACGAGCACCGCCGGGGCCTGCACGACCGCCTCACCGGCTCGGTCATCGCCGCCGCCCCCCGCCCCTGAGGCGTACGACGAAAGAGCCGGGCCCGACGGCCCGGCTCTTCGCGTACGTCGGAAGGGGTCAGCGGCCCCGCGACTGGCGGAACGCGCCGCGCGGCGGCCGCATGTTCTTCGGGATCGCCCCCTTGGGCATCTGCGGGCGGGCGGTGAGCGCCTTCAGCCGCTTGTCCAGCGAGTTGACGTCCTTGCCGCTGAGGGCGCGCGGCAGCCGCATCAGGGTCATCCGCAGCTTGCGGACCGGCAGCTCACCCTCGCCCTGGCCGATCACGTAGTCGTGCAGCGGGGCGTTGCCGATCACCTTCGCCAGCCGGCGCTTCTCCTGGCCGAGCAGGCCGCGTACCCGCTGCGGGTTGCCCTCGGCGAGCAGGATCACGCCGGGCCGCCCGATCACCAGGTGGACCATGTCCATCTGGGTGGTGGAGCTGACCGCCGGAGTGACCCGCCAGTCGCCGCGCATGCTCTCCATGATCTGGGCGGCCGCGCCGGGCTGCCCCTCCGCCGCGTTCATCATCGCGGCGTTGGACCGCAGGTTGAGCACGATCAGCACGGCGAGCAGGGTGAACAGGATGCCCAGCGGCAACCAGAGCCAGCCCCACAGGATCACCGCGACCACGGTGAGCGCGAGCGGGATCAGCACCGCGCCGGCGACCAGCGGCGCGAACCACCTGTCCTGCTTGGCGGTGAACTTGAACACCATCCCGATCTGCTTCAGCCGTTGGCCGAACGAGACCTTCTCCTGGGGCTTTGCCATGCCGCAGAGTCTAGTGGTCGCCGCACGCCCGGTTGATCCGCAGGCCGGCTGAGTACCTTACGTCGCTCGGACGGCCGATTCCGGCCCGGGTAAGGAGGGGCGGCAGCCGAAGATCAGGCGGCGCACCCATGCCCCGGGGCCACCTTCGCGCGCAGAGTCGGTGTCAGCGAACGACGACGATCCGAAGGAGCCCGACATGTTCGGCAACGACGCAGACTTCCTCCTCTCCCTCCACCGCAGTCACGCCGCCGAGCTGCGGGCCGACGCCGAGGCGGACCGCCTCGCCCGGTCCCTGCCGCGCCGGCACGCCCGCGGCTGGCTGAGCCGACGGCAGCGCCCGGGCCGTACCGACGCCGCCCGCCGGTGACCCCGGCCCCGCCCCCGGCGGCGGCCCCGGCCCTCGCCGCCGGGCCGACGGCGCCGCGCACCGCCTCCGGCCCGACCGTGGCCCCGGCCCCACCGGCCGGGGCCACCGCCGTTGCGACCCACGCCGACGGCCCGGCGGGCGTCGACACCACGGCCGTGGGGACCGACCGGACCGGACCGCACCGCCCGGCCGGCCGGGACGGCGCCGGGAACGCACGTGGCATGCTCGACGCCGTGACCGTACGCGCCGCCAGCACCGTCCTCGTCGGCCGGCAGGACGAGCTCGGGTCGCTGCGCGCCGCCCTGGCCCGCGCCCGGGCCGGACAGGCCAGCACCGTCCTGGTCGGCGGGGAGGCCGGGGTCGGCAAGACCCGCCTGCTGGAGGAGTTCGGCGCCCTGGTCACCGCGGGCGGCGACCGGATCCTCGTCGGGCAGTGCCTGGAACTGGGCGAGGCCGGCCTGCCCTTCGCGCCGTTCGCCGCCGCGCTGCGCGAGGTGCTGCGCCGCGACGGCCCCGCCGTCTTCTCCGGGTACGAGCCGGAGTTCGCCCGCCTCCTGCCGGAACTGGCCCGGGTGCCCGCCGCGGTCGCCGCCCCGCCCGGTCCGGCGCTGTCCGACACCCCTCGGGGCTACCTGTTCGACCTGGTGGGGGAGCTCTTCCACCGGCTCGCCGCCGCCCGGCCGCTGGTGCTGGTGATCGAGGACCTGCACTGGGCGGACCGCTCCACCCGCGACCTGATCGGCTTCCTGGTCCGGGCCGCCCGCACCGCCCGGGTGCTGCTGGTCTGCACCTACCGCACCGACGAGCTGCACCGGGGACACCCACTGCGCCCGTTCCTCGCCGAACTGGACCGGGCCCGCAGCGTCGAGCGCATCGAGCTGGGCCGCCTCGACCGGGACGGCACCGCCGCGATCCTCACCGACCTGCTCGGGGCCGAGCCGGCGGCCCGCGCCGTCGACGACGTGCACGAGCGCACCCAGGGCAACCCGTTCTTCATCGAGGAACTGGCCGCGGCCGGCGACCCGGTCGGCTGCGCCACCCTGCCGGAGACCCTGCGCGACCTGCTGCTCGCCCGGGTCGACCGGCTCCCCGACACCGCGCAGCGGGTGCTGCGCATCGCCGCCGCCGGGGGCACCCGCTTCGCCCACCAGCTCCTCGCCGAGGTCGCCGGCCTGCCCGAGCCCGAGCTGGAGGACGCGCTGCGCGCCGCCGTCGCCGCCCAGCTCGTCGTCGCCGACCCGGAGGGCGACTACGAGTTCCGGCACGCCCTGGTCCGCGAGGCGGTCCACGACGAGCTGCTCCCCGGCGAGCACGCCCGCCTGCACGCCCGGTACGCCGCGGCCATCGAGGCGCAGCCGAACCTGGTCGCCGCCGGCCGCGCCCCGGCCGAGATCGCCCACCACTGGTACGCCGCCCACGACCATCCCCGGGCCCTGCTCGCCGCCCGGGTGGCGGCCCGCGCCGCCGGCGACCGGTACGCGTACGCGGAGCAGAGCCGGCTGCTGGAACGGGTGCTGGAGCTGTGGGAGCTGGTGCCCGACGCCGCCGACCGGCTCGGCATGGACCACCTGGCCGTGCTGGAGGAGACCCTCGACGCGGCCACCACGGCCGGCGACTACGGCCGGGCGATCACCCTCGCCCGGGCCGCGCTGGCCGAGGTCGACGCCGACGCCGAGCCGCTGCGCGCCGCGCGGCTGTTCGACCGGCGCGGCCGGCTGCTGGCCCTGCTCGGCAAGAGCGACGGCAGCGTCGAGCTGCGCGAGGCGTACCGGCTGGCGGCCGGGGTGCCGGACGGCCCGCAGCGGGTCCGGCTGCTCGCCGACATCGCCGCCCACCTGGTCCGGATCGACCCGGAGCAGGCCGCGGCGGTGGCCGCCGAGGCGCACACCGCCGCCGAGGCGCTCGGTGAGGACCTCGCCCTGCTGCCCACCCGGATCGCCATGCTCTGCCGCAGCGACCAGGCACCGGACCTCGGGCTGGCCGAACTGCGCCGGGCCGAGGCCCGGGCCCGCGCCGCCGGCAACGCCCCGGCGCTGGTCAGCGCCCTGGTGCACCTCTCCGACGTGCTCTTCGAGCTGGGCCGGTACGCCGAGTCGGCCGAGGCGGCCGCAGCCGGGGTGGCCGAGGCGCGCCGGGTCGGGATCAGCCGGTCGACCGGGGCGTACCTGCTGTCGAACCGGGCCGAGGCGCTGATCGCCCTGGGCCGGTGGGACGAGGCCGACGCGGCCTGCGTCGAGGCGTCCCGGATCGACCCGCCCGGGGTGTCCGGGCTGCACTGGCTCCAGCTGCGCGCCGGGCTGCGGCTGGCCCGGGCCCACCCGCGCGCCGACGAGCTGGTCGGCCGGGCGCTCGGCTTCCTGGCCCGGCCGTACCTGTGGCCGAACCACCGGCTGCCCCTGCACGAGCTGCGCATCGAGGCGGCCCTCGCCGCCGACGACAAGGTGGAGGCGGCCCGGGCGGCCCGCGCCGCGCTCGCCGACGACCGGCTGCCGCACCTGCCTCGGGAGGGGTGGCCGGTGCTCGGCGCCGCCGCCCGTACCGCCGCCCGGATCGACGACCGGGACCTCGCCGCGTCGGTCGCCGCGCTCGCCGCCGACCTGCCGGCCCGCCACCCGGCGGAGCGGGCGCACGCCGCCCAGGTCGCCGCGCTGCTGGCCCCCGCCGGCCGGGCGCTGCCCGCCTGGCGTGCCGCGGTCGAGGCGTGGCGGGCCGACGGCCAGCCGTACGCCCTCGGCCGGGCGCTGCTGACGCTCGCCGAGGCGGCCGCGGCGGCGGGGGAGCGGGAGCAGGCCGGGGCAGCGGTCGAGGAGGCCAGCGCGATCGCCGGGCGCCTCGGCGCGACCCCGCTCGCCGAGCAGGCCGCCACGCTGGCCCGACGGGTCGGCCTGCGCGGGGCGCGGGCCGGGACGGCGCTGCTCACCGCCCGGGAGCGGGAGGTGCTGCGGCTGGTCGCCGAGGGGCACAGCAACAGCCGCATCGCCGAACGGCTGTTCATCTCGCCGAAGACGGCGAGCGTGCACGTCTCCCGGATCATCGCGAAGCTCGACGTCGGCAACCGGATCGAGGCGGCCGCCCTGGCGCACCGCCTCGGCCTGCTCGACCCCGACCGCGGCTGACCCTTCCGGCCGGTGACGACTCCGGGCGTCGAGCCGGACCGACTGCCGGCGGCCACGGAGGCAGGCTGAGCGCGCCGGTGGTCCAGGCCGGGCGGGTCCGCCAGGTTCGGCCGTTCGGCGGCCCCGCCCCGCCCTTCGGTGTGCCCCGCCCGACGGGGCCGGCGCGTTCAGCGCGGCGGCAGCCAGATCTGCCAGCCCTCGACCGTCAGCACCCGCGCGCCGGCCGGGGGCCGCCGGTGCAGGGTGCCCGCCAGCGGCGAGCCGACCGGGGCCACGTACGCGGCGGCGTCCGCCGACGTGACCGCCCGCCGGTAGCCGGGCAGCCGGTCGAAGCCGGGGCGCAGCCGCGCGTCGACGACCGCGCAGACGATCTCCTCCCGGGCGGCGAAGGTGAGCCGGTTGCAGGTCCAGTACTCGCCGTACACGTGCCGGACGCCCTGCTCGCGCAGCGTGTCGAGCATGGCCCGGTGCCGCCGCGCCTCCGCCCGGTTCTCCGGCACCGTGCCCAGCGTGCCGGCGGTGGCCACGGCGGCGGTGGCGAGCACGGCGGCGAGGACACCGACCGCCGCGACCCGTACCAACGCCGCGCGGCCCGTCACGCCGAACAGCCCAAACCCGCCGGTCGGCCCGGACCCGTCGGTCGGCCGGCGGGCCGCCCGCCAGAGCGGCCAGAGCAGGGCAGGCATCGAGATCAGCAGGCAGGACAGGTAGCGGGAACTCTCCACCGGGGTCCGCCCGGCGGCGCTGCTGACCGTGTACGCGGCCAGCGTCCCGACCGCGCCCGCCACCAGCGCCAGCCGCACCGCCGCCCCCGCCCGCACCGCCGCCTCGCCCGATCCCTCGATCGATCCCGCTTGCGGGATGTCGCGGCGTTCGAGGGGCTCCGACACCGCGACACGCCGCAAACGGAGTGGATCACGAATCGGGCCCGAGGTGGCGGGGCCGGCGCGCAGCCCGTGCCAGGCCGACAGCGCGGCCAGCGCCAGCAGCACCGGCAGGGCCGCCGACCACCACAGCTGCCAGGTCGCGCAGTGGCTCGGCGCGCAGAGACCCATGCCCAGCGCCGGCCCGAGCACCAGCCCGCCGTGCAGCCGGTCGGCCCAGCCCGCCGCGGCGTCCCCACCGCTGGCGGCGAGCACCGCCGAGACGGGATCACGGCCGTGGACGAGGCTGTGCCCGAGCAGCGGCGCGGCGCCGAGCACCGCCGCGCCGGCCAGCAGCGCGCCGCAGCGTCCGCGCAGCTCCCGCCGGACGGCGCCGACCAGCACCGCCGCGAGCGGGAGCAGGTACGGCAGCAGCAGCGGGTCGACCCAGACGGTCAGCCCGGCGAGGAACCCGAACGCGGCGAAGCGCCACCGCCGGCCGTCCGGTCGTCCGGCGGCGAGATCCAGTGTGAGCAGGGCCAGCCCCACCCCGACGGGGTTCAGTTCGGGGTAACCGCCGCCGGCGATGAGCTGGTTCTTGACGATCCGGTCCGAGCCGAGCGCCAGCACCGCGACCACCAGCAGGGCGAACCAGCGGTCCCCGCCGAGGCGACGGGTCAGCCGCCAGCTCAGGTACAGGAAGAGGGCGTACAGGGCGAGCAGTGGCAGCCGCAGCGCCGGCCAGGACGGGCCGGCCACGGCGACCAGCGGCGCGGCCAGGTACGCCTCCAGCGTGCCCATGTACGCCTGGCCGTAGAAGAAGACGGGGAAGTCCTCGCCCCGGGCGATACGCAGCGCGGCGAGCCCCATGGTCGCCTCGTCGCTGTTGGTGCGCGGTGTGTCGGCCAGCAGCAGCGCGCACCGGTACGCCACCGCGGCCAGCCCGACGATGAGGGCGAGCAGGCTCGGCACGGGCCACCGGGGCGTACGCGGACGGGCCGCGTCGCGCGGCTGCGGGCGTACCCCGGTGGTCATGCCTGTGATCATGGCATCCGCGGCCCCGGCGCAGGACCGGTGACGCGGACGCCGGCGCGGCCTCAGCCGGCGGCGGTGACGCCCTCGCGGGCCGCCAGGGCCTGCTGGTAGAGCCGACCGGCGCGGTACGACGAGCGCACCAGCGGCCCACTCATCACGCCGGCGAAGCCGATCTCCTCGGCCTCCTCGCGCAGCTCGACGAACTCCTCCGGCTTGACCCAGCGGGTGACCGGGTGGTGCCGGGGGGAGGGGCGCAGGTACTGGGTGATGGTGATCAGCTCGCAGCCGGCGTCGTGCAGGTCGCGCAGCGCCTGGGAAACCTCGGCCCGCTCCTCGCCCATGCCGAGGATCAGGTTGCTCTTGGTGACCAGGCCGTCGGCGCGGGCCTGGCGGATCACGTCCAGCGAGCGGTCGTAGCGGAACGCCGGCCGGATCCGCTTGAAGATGCGCGGCACCGTCTCGACGTTGTGCGCGAGCACCTCGGGACGCGACCCGAAGACCTCGGCGAGCTGCTCGGGGACCGCGTTGAAGTCGGGGATCAGCAGCTCGACGCCGCAGCCGGAGCGCAGGGCGTGGATCTGCCGGACGGTCTCGGCGTACAGCCACGCGCCGCCGTCGGGCAGGTCGTCACGGGCGACACCGGTGATGGTGGCGTAGCGCAGCCCCATCGCGGCGACGGACTCGGCGACCCGGCGCGGTTCGTCGGCGTCGAACTCGGCCGGCTTGCCGGTGTCGATCTGGCAGAAGTCGCAGCGCCGGGTGCACTGGTCGCCGCCGATGAGGAAGGTGGCCTCGCGGTCCTCCCAGCATTCGTAGATGTTGGGGCAGCCGGCCTCCTGGCAGACCGTGTGCAGCCCTTCGCGCGAGACGAGCCCGCGCAGCTGGGTGTACTCCGGGCCCATCTTGGCCTTCACCTTGATCCACGGCGGTTTGCGCTCGATCGGCGTCTCGGCGTTGCGGGCCTCGATCCGCAGCATCCGCCGCCCCTCGGGGGCGACCGTCGCGGAGGGCGTTGGCTGCTGAGTCGTCGGCGCGGAGTGCTCGATCGTCACGAAAACGAGCCTACGCCGGTCGGTCGCGGTCGATGAACGGCGGGCGACCGGCGTCACGCCACAGATGTTGTGACACCGGACACCTGGGCCGGGAAAATGTCGTCATAGCGCGCGGGATCCGGTGCTAGCCTCCCCGGCAAAGCTGTGACGGAGCCGAGTAGCGCACCGATCCGCCAGCGCAGAGAGCCGCCGTTGTGCTGGAAGGCGGTCTGGCGCCGGAGCGTGAAGACCCTCCCGAGCCGCGGGAAGAACGGCACGCCCCCGCGTGCCCAGTAGAGCCCGCCCGGCTGGCCCCGGTGAAAAGGCGACGAACGAGGCTCCCGCGCAGGCGGGGGCGAAGGTGTGGTGGCACCGCGAGGTTCCCGCTCGCCCACACCTGCCGGGGCCGAGGCGATGCTTCGCCGCCCGAGGGCGGCGCAGGCGTCGCGATCGACCAAGGAGCAGCCCACCATGCAACGCATTCTGTCCTCCCAGCTCACCCGCCATGTCGGCGGGACCGTGAAGATCGCCGGCTGGATCCACCGCCGCCGGCTGCTCAAGTCGGTGGCCTTCCTGATCGTGCGGGACGCCGCCGGCCTGACCCAGGTGGTGGTCACCGACGCCGCCGTCCGCGCGACCGTGGAGTTACTGCCGGAGGAGACCGTCGTCGAGGTCACCGGCACGGTGGTCGCGAACGCCACGGCGCCCGCCGGGGTCGAGCTGACCGACCCGACGGTACGGCCGCTCGGCCCGCCCGCCGTGCCGCCGCCGTTCGACCTGTACCGGCCGGCGCTCACCGCGACCCTGCCCACCCAGCTCGACCACGCGCCCGTGGCGCTGCGCCACCCGACCCGCTCGGCGGCGCTGCGCGTCTCGGCGGCGGCGGTGGCCGGGTTCCGGGCCGCGCTCGACGCCCGCGACTTCGTGGAGATCCACACCCCGAAGGTGGTCGGGTCGTCCACCGAGAGCGGGGCGAACGTCTTCGCGCTGGACTGGTTCGGCCGGCCCGCGTACCTGGCGCAGTCGCCGCAGTTCTACAAGCAGCTCATGGTGGGGGTCTTCGAGCGGGTCTACGAGGTGGGCCCGGTGTTCCGGGCCGAGCCGCACGACACCGTCCGGCACCTGGCCCAGTACACCTCCCTCGACGCCGAGCTGGGCTTCGTCGCCGACCACCGGGACGTGATGGCCGTGCTGCGCGACACCCTGGCCGTGATGCTGGGGACGGTCGCCGACCGGGCCGGGGGCGCCGTCTCGGCGCTCGGCCTCGACCTGCCCGAGGTGCCGGCGCAGATCCCCGCCGTGCACTTCACCGAGGCGCTGACGATCGCCGGCGCCCCGGCCGACGAACCGGACCTCGCCCCCGCGCACGAGCGGGCGCTGGGGGAGTGGGCCCGGGCCGAGCACGGCTCGGAGTTTCTCTTCGTCACCGGGTACCCGATGGCGAAGCGGCCCTTCTACACCCACCCGGACCCGGCCCGGCCGGCGTACTCCAACGGCTTCGACCTGCTCTTCCGGGGCGTGGAGCTGGTCACCGGCGGGCAGCGGCTGCACCGGTACGACGACTACCTCACGGCGCTCGCGGCGCGCGGCGAACCGGTCGAGCCGTACGCCGGCTACGTCGACGCGTTCCGCCACGGCATGCCCCCGCACGGCGGCTTCGCCATCGGCCTGGAACGCTTCGTCGCCCGGGTGGTCGGCGCGGCGAACGTGCGGGAGGTGACGGCCTTCCCCCGCGACCTGCACCGCCTCACGCCGTGACCCGCTGACGCCGCCCGCCGGGCCGACCCCGGCGGGCGGGCGCGGCGCCGGTCAGGCGGGGCCGAGCAGGTCCCAACGGTGTGACGAGATCCAGCCGCACCGACCCGGCCGCGCTCAGCCGGCGACGATGGTGGGCAGGCGGCGCTCGACCACCGGCAGGACGTCGGCGACGGTGACCGGGCGACCCAGCTCGGCGGTGAGCGAGGTGACCCCGGCGTCGCGGATGCCGCACGGCACGATCCGGTCGAAGTACGTCAGGTCGCAGTCGCAGTTGATCGAGAAGCCGTGCAGGGTGACCCCACGGGCGACCCGGATGCCGATGGCGGCGACCTTGCGGGCCGGGCCCCGGTCGTCCTCGGGCACCCAGACGCCGCTGCGCCCCTCGACCCGGCCGGCGGCCAGCCCGAACTCGGCGCAGACGTCGATCAGCATCTGCTCGGTGCGGCGCACGTACGCGACCACGTCCACCGGGTCGGGGAGCTTGACGATCGGGTAGCCGACGAGCTGGCCCGGACCGTGCCAGGTGATCTTGCCGCCGCGGTCGACGTCGATCACCGGGGTGCCGTCCATCGGCCGGTCCCACGGCTCGGTGCGCTTGCCGGCGGTGTAGACGCTCGGGTGCTCCAGCAGCAGCACCGTGTCGCCCTGCTCGCCGGCCACCACCGACTCGTGCAGCCGCCGCTGCTCGTCCCAGGCGGCCTGGTAGTCGAGCACCCCGGCCTTGACGGCCGTCAACCCGGAAGTCGTCGCAGTCACCCCACCAGCCTAGCCCCGTCACGCTGCGCCGTCGCCAGGTGACACCCGTCGCGTCAGGTGGCGGGGACCTTCCACAGCCAGACGTCGTCGACCCGCTGCGGCTCGCCGAGCAGGGCGGTCACCGTGCGGCGCAGGGCCTCCTCGTCCAGGTCGTACTTGGCACCGTGCACCTCGTCGGGGAGCACGACCACCTCGACGCCCCAGTACCGCAGGTCGTCACGGACGAGACGGATGCTGCCCTCGGTGACGATCGGCACGAGACCGGTCCGGCCGGCCTGGTCCATGAGCGTGTCGAAGGTACGCGGCGGCGGGCCGATCCGGCCCCGGCCGTCCGGACCGCCGGGGCCGAGGAAGAACCCGGCCGGGATACGGAACTCGCCCTGCCGGTGGGCCAGCGCGTGCGCCTGCCAGCGCTGCCCGTCCGGGGTGACGTCCAGGGTCAGCGGGACCGGGGTGAGCACCCCGCCCGGGGAGACGTACTGCCGCCAGGTGCCCGCCGTGATGAACTCCGGGACCGGCGGGCGGGCGCTGGTCAGCAGCGGCGTCGGCAGCAGCGGCAGCAGCGCCGCCGCGAACCCGGCCGCCCACGCCGCGCGGACCCCGCCGCGCGGCGGTTCGGCCCGGAACTGGTCGATCGTGTACGCCAGCAGCAGGCCGAGCACCGGGGTGACCACCAGCGCCAGCCGGGCCGGCAGCGCGGCGTTGACCACCGGCAGCCCGTCGAGCAGGGCGAAGGGGAGCATCTGCCCGGTACGCCGCCCGGCCCAGGTGGCCTGCGGTCCCCAGGAGAGCACCGCGAAGACGGCGGCGGTGACGCCCAGCGCGGCGAGGGTGGCCCGACGGGGCGGCGCGGCGGCCCGCCACAGCGCCACGGAGCAGGCGACGGCGAGCAGCAGCAGCGGCAGCCCGAAGAACGAGTTCTCCTCGGTCGGGTTGGGCGCCAGCGTGGTGTCCAGGCCCGCCGCCCCCGCCAGCGACCGGTCCGGGTACGCCCCGAACGCGGCGACGTCCTCGGAGTGGATCACCGGGTCGAAGCCGGTGCCGTGGAAGCGCTGCGGGCCGGCGAAGTGCAGCCAGAGCGGGTACGCCAGCAGCACCCCGGCCACCAGCGCGGTCACGCCCAGCCCGCGCAGCAGGTCCGGCAGCGCGGCCCGGGCCTCGGCCCGGCGGGCCGGGTGCAGCGCCCAGGCGGTCAGGAAGACGCCGAGCGCCAGCGCGGTGAAGAAGAGCCCCTCGGCGGCGATGGAGAAGGCGACCGCGACCAGCACCCCGAGCACGATCCCGCCGCGCAGCCACCGGCCGGGCCGGCGCAGCGCGAACACCGCCCACACCAGCAGCGGCACCAGCCAGCCGGCGGTCCAGTTCAGGTGGGCGTTGGCGTGCGACACCATGCCGGGGGAGTAGGCGACGAAGAGTGCGCCGACACCGGCGGCGAGCCGGCTGCGGACCAGATGCCGGGAGAGCAGCCAGTACCAGGCCAGCGCGGTGGCGGCCAGGTTGAGGGTGAGGATCACCAGGAAGGTGGCCGGCGGCCCGATCAGGTACGTCAGCGGCGCGAACACCGCCGCGTACACCGTGATCGAGGTGTTGACCGCGAGGTTCACCCCGTCGGGGACGTTGAGCAGGTGGGTGAAGAGCGGGTTCTCCCCGTGGGTGAGCGCGTGCCCGCCGAAGGCGAGCAGCCACTCGAACAGCGCCTGGTCGCTGGCGTTGACGAGGATCACCCGGCTGTTCGGGTCACGCCACAGGCCGCTGGTCACCCAGCCGGCCAGGGCGAGCGCGACCAGCGCGACGGTCAGGTCGGCGCGGCGATCCCGGCGGGCGACGGGGGTGGCGGCGGGGGGCTGGTCGGCGGCCAGGGTCGGGGAGGTCGGCACGGAGCGGACGTTACCAACCGGACCCGCACGCACCGGGCAGACACGGAAGCCGGCCGGCCAGGTCCCACCGACCCATATTCGGCCGTCGATGAATGTGGGGCCGGCGGCCATGTCATCACCCTGTCGCAGCGACGTAACGTCGCGGCAATTCGGGGGTGACCCAGTTCGCATCCGTCGTCAGGAGGTCGCCGTGCGCCGCTGCCCATCCATCCTCACCCGACTCGCCGGGGCGGTCGCCGGGGCCGTCCTCGCGGCGGCCGCCGTGGTCGCCGTCGCCGCGCCCGCCCAGGCCGCCACCCTCACCCAGGTCACCGGTTTCGGCTCCAACCCCGGCAACCTCGCCATGTACGCGTACCGCCCGGACGGGGTGCCGGCCGGCGCGCCGGCCGTGGTGCTGCTGCACGGCTGCACCCAGAACGCCGCCGGCTACTTCACCAACTCCGGCTGGCGCAAGTACGCCGACCTGTGGCGGTTCACCCTGATCGTGGCCCAGCAGCCCTCGGCGAACAACGCCAACTCCTGCTTCAACTGGTTCGGGACCGGCGACACCGCCCGGGGCCAGGGCGAGGCGCTGTCGATCAAGCAGATGGTCGACCACGCGAAGGCCAACTACGGGGTGGACCCGGCCCGGGTCTACGTCAGCGGCCTCTCCGCGGGCGGGGCGATGAGCGCGGTCATGCTCGCCACCTACCCCGACGTGTTCGCCGCCGGCTCGGTCGTCGCCGGCGTGCCGTACCGCTGCGCCACCAGTACGACCAGCGCGTTCTCCTGCATGAGCCCCGGCGTCGACAAGACCCCGGCGGCCTGGGGCGACCTGGTCCGCAACGCCTACTCCGGCTACAGCGGCAAGCGGCCCCGGGTGGCGATCTGGCACGGGACGGCCGACTACACGGTCGCGGTCGCCAACGCCACCGAGTCGCGCGACCAGTGGACCAACGTGCTCGGGGTGTCGCAGACCCCGACCCGTACCGCCTCGCTGCCCGCCGGCACCGGCCTGGAGGTGTACGGCAACGACGCGGTCCGCCTCTACCGGGTCTCCGGCATGGGGCACGGCACCCCCGTCGACCCGGGGTCGGCCACCGACCAGTGCGGCACCGCCACCTCGTACTTCCTGGACACCATCTGCTCGACGTACCGGGACGCGCTCTTCTTCGGTCTCGACGGCGGCGCGACCCCGACCCCGACCGCGACCGCCTCCCCGACCCCCACCGCGTCCCCGACCCCGAGCCCGACCGCGTCCCCGGTCTGCGTCACCGCCAGCAACTACGCCCACGTGACCGCCGGCCGCGCCTACCACTCCGCCGGCTACGCCTACGCCCTCGGCAGCAACCAGCGGATGGGCCTCTACAACACCTTCTACACGACCACCCTCAAGCAGACCGCCCCCGCCCACTGGGTCATCGGCTGCTGACCCCCGTCCCGCTCCACCCTGCGTCGATCATGAAGTTGTTGCCGGCCACCTCGGCGTGTCGTGGCAATAACTTCATGATCAACAAGTGGGGGCGGGGGTGGGGGTTAGTCCTGGAGGGCGGTGTGGAGGGCGGTGGGGAGGTCGGGGTGGGTCCAGGGGAAGTGGGCCTTGGTCAGGATGCCGGGGAGGACCCGGGTGCTGGTGAGGGCCTCGTGGGCGAAGCCGCCGAGGGCGACCTTGAGGGCGAGCGCGGGGATCGGCATGATCGCCGGGCGGCGTAGCTGGCGGGCCAGCTCCCGGGTGAACTCGGCGTTGGTGACCGGGTTCGGGCCGACCACGTTGACCGGGCCGGCGATGTCACCACGGTCCAGCAGGAACAGCACCGCGTCCAGCCAGTCGCGCATCGAGATCCACGGCAGCCACTGCCGGCCGCTGCCCAGCTTCCCGGCGATGCCGAGTCTGAACGGCAGCAGCTGCGGCTTGAGCAGTCCGCCGTCGCGGTGCAGCGGCAGCCCGGTGCGCAGCCGCACCACCCGTACCCCGGCGTCCTCGGCCGGACGGGTCGCCGCCTCCCAGACCCGGCAGACGTCGGCCAGGAAGCCCTCACCGGCCGGGGCGTCCTCCTCCACCGCCCGGTCGCCGGTGTTGCCGTACCAGCCGACCGCGCTGGAGTTGAGCAGCACGGTCGGCCGGTCGGCGGCGGGCAGCCCGGCGATGGTGATGGACAGGGTGGTGGTGCTGTCCACCCGGCTCGACCGGATCAGCGCCCGGTACTCGTCGTTCCAGCGCTTGTCGCCGACCCCGGCGCCGGCCAGGTTGACCACCGCGTCCGCCTCGGCCACCACGGCCGGGTCGAGCTGCGCGGCCGACGGGTCCCACTGTCGTTCGTCGCGGGTGCGCGGGGTTCGCCGCACCAGCCGGACGACCTGGTGCCCGTCGGCGGTGAGGCGGTCGACCAGCCGGGTGCCGAGGAAGCCGGACGCGCCGGCCATGAGGATCCGCATGTTCATATCTTCGGGTACGCGGCCCGATCCGGATGCGTTCAGCCGAACCGACCCTCAGCGGGCCGGCACCCCGCGCAGGTCGGCGAGGAGTCGCTCCACCTCGGCGAAGGCGTCGGCGGCGAGCGGACCACGGGCGAGGGCGCCGATGTTCTCCTCCGCCTGGTCCACCGTCCGGCACCCGGGAATGGGCAGGGTACGCGGGCTGCGCGCCAGCAGCCAGCCCAGCGCGCCCTGGGCGAGGGTACGGCCGTCGGCGGTCAGCGCCGCCCGCACCCGTGCCACCCGGTCGGCCCACTCGGCGGTGGGCACCCCGTCGGTGAACCAGGGCAGCCACTCGGGGGCCACCCCGCGCACGTCGTCGCCACCCCGGGCGGCCGGCGTGCCCTGGTACTTTGCGGTGAGCAGGCCCATGGCGAGCGGGCCCCGGTTCAGGCTGGCCAGGTCGTACTCGTCGCAGACCGCGAACATCTCCGCGTTGTCCCTCAGCACCGACTGGTCGTGCTGGATCGCCGTGCAGTGCGGCCCGGCCGCCGCGAAGGCCCGCGCCGAGGCCGGGTCGTCGGTGCTCCAGCCGTACGCCCGGATCTTGCCCTCGGCCACCAGGTCCTCCAGCGTCTGGACCAGGTCGAGCGCCTGCGGCGCCGGCAGCGCGTTGAGGTGTAGCTGGTACAGGTCGACGTGATCGGTGCCGAGCCGGCGCAGCGAGCCCTCCAGGCTCCGCCGCGCGTACGCCGGGCTGGCGTCCTCGCCGGTGGCCTGCCGGGTGGCCTCGTCCGTGGGGTAGCCGAACTTGGTGGCGATCACCGCCCGGTCGCGGCGTCCGGCCAGGGCGCGGCCGAGCACCCGTTCGCTGTGTCCCGCGCCGTAGTTGCTGGAGGTGTCGAAGAGGGTCGCCCCGAGGTCCAGCGCCCGGTGGACGGTGCGGACCGACTCCTCGTCGTCGACCTCGCCCCAGCCGAGCGGTTGGTCCCCGGCCCAGAGCGGCCCACCGATCGCCCAGCAGCCCATGCCGATGGCGCTGACCTCGATGCCGCTGCGGCCCAGTCGTCGTGTCGTCGTCATGGCCTCCACCTTTCAACCTGGAGCGCGCTCCAGGTCAAGCGCTAACCTGCGGGGCATGAGCGGATACCCACCCTCGGAGGCCGCCCGGCGCAGCGGCTTCAGCCTCGACACCCTCCGCTACTACGAGAAGATCGGCCTGCTCAGCGGGGTCGGTCGGACGTCCGGCGGGCGGCGGGTCTTCACCGACGACGACCTGGGCTGGCTGGAGCTGTTCCGCTGCCTGCGCGACACGGGCATGCCGATCGCCCAGATGTGCCGCTACGCCGAACTGGCCCGCGAGGGTGAGCACACCGCCCGGCAGCGGCAGGAGCTGCTGGAACGGCACGCCGAGCGGGTCGAGGAGCAGATGGCCCTGCTCCGCCGCCAGTACGACCATCTCCGCGCCAAGATCCGTTACTACGAGGGCGTCACCGGGGCGGTCCCGACCGGCTGACCGCGACCGGCGACCGGGGAGCGGTGCACCCCTCCGGGCGCTACAGACCTGATGGCGTGGATGGATCAGCCGGCTCTGCCGGTGCGGTCCCTGCCGGTGTGGGACCGCGATCCAGCTGCGCCATCAGATCCGTCAGGCCAGTCGCGCGAGCACCGGGGTGAGCGGCTCCAGCGCGTCGGCGCGTACCACGAAACGGGTGACGCCCCAGCGGCGCTCGTGGGCGGCGAGCGCCGCGACGATCTCGTCGACGGCGCCGATCAGCACGAACGGTGTGGCCAGCAGTTCCGCGACGGTGAGGCCGAGACGGTCCGCCATCTCCGCGGCGGCGGCCTCCGCGTCGTCGGTCACCACCACCTTCTGCACCAGCGCCTCCAGCGCCGGCGGGTCGTCCCGACCCGCCGACCCGGCGGCGACGCAGGCGAGCTGCGCCTCGATCTGGTCGGCCCGCCACCGCACGTCGTGGGCGTGGCCGTCGGCGAGGGTACGACCGAAGCCCGTCAGCCCGACCACGTCGGCGTGCCCGCCCGCCCAGCGCAGCAGCGTCGAGTTGGCGGTGCCCACGGTCAGCGGAACGCGCCGCTGCACCGGGCGGGGTGACCGCAGCCGCGCCTCGCGCATCGCCAGCTCGGCGGAGTCCACGCTCACCTCGTCCCCGTCGAGCAGGGCGCGGACGGCCTCGGCGACGGCCACGCAGCGGCGTACCCGGCCGGCGACGTCGGGCCGCTCGCGCCCGACAGCCCGCCACTCGGCGGGGGTGTGACCGGCGCCGATGCCGAGCCGGGCCCGCCCGCCCGAGACGAGGTCGAGGGTGGCCACGTCGGCGGCGAGCAGCATCGGCTCCCGGACACCGGCGTTCGACACGTACGACCCGAGGCCGATCGTCGAGGTGACCGCCGCGGCGGCGGCCAGCGCGACGAAGGGGGACGTGACGTCGCCGGGGTGGTCGGCGGCGAGCAGGGCGTCGAAGCCGGCCGACTCGACCCGGCGGGCCAGGTCGAGCCAGTTCGCCGCGTCGGTGGGGGTGGCCTGGAGCGAGAATGTCGTCACCGGCCCAGCGTGCCGCCGGTGGGCCGGTCGGGGCCAGCCCGGACCCGCCGGTTCTGCCGAAGGGCGAATCCGCGGGCGGGCGCGACCGGACAGCCGTGCACCCGGCGCACCTGATGGACACCCCGATGGTGCGGCACAGCGGCCTCACCCCGGCCGTCTCCGTGGACCAGGGCGCGCTGCCCACCCTGCGGCTGGTCGTCGACTCGGCCCTCGACGGCGTGACCGGCCGCTACTTCGACCGGTTCGACGACGCCCGGGCCCACGAGCAGGCGTACGACGCCGAGGCGGTCACCCGGCTGATGGCGGCCACCCGCGCCCTGGTCGGCGATTGAGCGGTCACTGCCGCTGCTCGTCCGGCCCGTCCTCGTGCCAGCGGGCCCGGAACGCCGCCTCCTGCGCCTCGTGGGTGGTGCGTTCCTGGAAGACCACGTCGCGCAGCGCCTGCCGGGCGTCGTTCATGGTGATCACCTCGACCGCCACCAGGCCTACGCAGATCGCGGTGAGCACCGACAGCGTCGCCAGCCCCGGCAGGTGTTCGCTGACCGGGATGGCGGCGGCCAGCAGGAGCACGGCACCGACCCGGCTCCACGACAGGGTGTGCAGGGTACGCAGCTGGAAGAGCATGTTGCCGACGAGGTAGAGGATCACCCCGACGAAGAGCACCGGCGCATGGATGCCCTGCGCCGGCTCGGTGACCGGCACAGCGGGGTTGGTGACGTCGTGGACGATCCCCTCCGCCCCGAGCGCGAACAGGATGATCCCGGCGATCATCGGCAGGTAGCAGTACGCGTAGGCGTCCCGGGCCATCGCCACCCGGGCCCGGCCCAGGGTGGCGTGCAGGGCGATCCGGGCGGCCGGTCCGACCACGTCGTAGTGGGCCCACCACAGGGCGGCCGTGAAGAAGATGCCGAGTACGGCCGCGACGACCGCCGGCCAGCTCGGCGGCTGCCCGAGCAGATCGCTGCCCACCCCGACGGAGATCACCGACTCGCCCAGCGCGATGATCAGGATCAGGTCGTAGCGCTCCGTCCAGTGTTCGGCCGAGGCGACCCCCCAGCCCCAGGTGCCGCCGATGATCCCCGTGCTGTACTGGAGCACCACCACGGCCATCCACAGGCCGTCCCGGACCAGCCCCGCCCGGCCCAGGTCGTCGATGTGGGTGGGGATCAGCGCCGCGCCGAGCAGCAGCAGCGTGCTGAACACGATCTCCGGCAGGAACCGGAACACCTGGCGACGCTCGTGCGGGGTGTCCCGTACGACGTCGATGTACAGGACCATGTGCACGGCGCGGATCACCACGTAGCTGACCGCCACCACCACCGGCCCCGTGGTGCTCCGTCGCGGGTCGCCGAACGCCTGCGGCAGCGCCAGCGCGAAGCAGAACAGCGCGGCCATGCCGACCACCATCAGCACCGGCACGAAACCCTCACCGAGCCGGATCCGGGTGGCCACCACGCTGTGCACCACCCAGGTCCACCAGAGCACCGCCAGCACCAGCATGCCGTGCAGCAGCGCCTGACCGGTGATCTCCACGGCGGTGGCCCGGGTGATGATGAAGAACGAGAAGACGAAGACCAGGTCGAAGAAGATCTCGAACCGGTCCACCCGGGCTCCGGGCGCGACCGCCACGGCCGGTCCCAGCCGACCCCGCCCCCGCCCGCCGCCCACCGGTCGAGTCTGCCAGCGCCCACCCGGGCCCTGGGCCGGAATCGGGGTCTTCACCCGCTCCCGCCCGAGCCGCGCCGCGCCCAGCCGCGCCCGCGCCGCGCCGCCCTCGCGCCGCCTCGCGCGGAGTGGCACACGGCGGGGCGCGGGAGCGGGACGCGGAAGGGTGCGGCGCGGCGCGGGAGCGGGACGCGGAAGGGGCGCGCGGCGGGTGCCGCGCGCCCCTTCCGGGCAGTTTCCTACCGGGTCACAGACCCAGCTCGGCCTCGAAGTTGCCGGCCTCCAGCCGCTCCTTGACCGTGACCAGGAAGCGGGCCGCGTCGGCGCCGTCGATCAGCCGGTGGTCGTAGGACATGGCCAGGTAGACCATCGACCGGACCGCGACGACCTCGCCCAGCTCCGGGTCGTTGACCACGACCGGACGCTTGACCACGGCACCCGTGCCGAGCATCGCCGACTGCGGCGACGGCACGATCGGGGTGTCGAAGAGCGCGCCCCGGCTGCCGGTGTTGGTCAGCGTGAAGGTCGCCCCGGCGATCTCGTCCGGGCTGATCTTGTTGGTCCGGGTGCGCTCGGCCAGGTCGGCGACCCGCTTGGCGATGCCGCCGAGGTTGAGGTCACCGGCGTTGTGGATGACCGGCACCAGCAGCCCGCGCTCGGTGTCCACGGCGATGCCGAGGTGCTCCGCGTCCGGGTAGGTGATCGTCCCGGCGTCGAGGTCCATGCTGGCATTGACGATCGGGTGCGCCTGCAGGGCCTCGATCGCCGCGAGGGCGAAGAACGGCAGGAACGACAGCTTGACCCCGTGCCGCTGCTGGAAGGAGTCCTTCGCCCGGGCCCGCAGCTTGGCGATCCGGGTGACGTCCACCTCGACCACCGTGGTCAGCTGCGCCATCTCGTGCAGCGACTGCTGCATCCGCTTGGCGATGGCCGCCCGGATCCGCGGCAGCTTCTCGGTGGTGCCACGCTTCGCGCTCGGCTGCGGCTTGGCGGCCGGCTTGGCGGCAGCGGCGGCGGCCGGCTGCTGCGCCGGGGCGGGGGCGGCCTTGGCGGCCTTCGCCTTCTCGGCCGCCTCCAGCACGTCCTGCTTGCGGATCCGGCCACCCACGCCGGTGCCGCTGATCGAGGACAGGTCGACGCCGTGCTCGGCGGCGAGCTTGCGTACCAGCGGGGTCACGTAGCCCGCGGCCTCCTCGCCGCCACCCTGGGCGGGGGCGGTCGGACGCTGCGGAGTCGGCGTCGGGGCGGCCGGCTGCGCCGCCTGCTCGGCCTTGGCCGGCTGCTGCGCGACCTCGGCCTCCGCGGCGGGCTCGTTGTACGACATGCCCGGGGTCGGCTCCTCGACCTTCGGCTCGGGCTTCGCCTCGGCCTTCGGCTCCGGCTTCGGCTCGGGCTTGGCCTCCGCCTTCGGCTCGGGCTTGGGCTCCGCCTTCGGCTCGGGCTTGGGCTCCGGCTTCGCCTCGGCCGGGGCGGCGCCGGCCGCACCGATGATCGCCAGGTCGGCCCCGACCTCGGCGGTCTCGTCCTCGGCCACCTTGATCTCCAGCACGGTGCCGGCGACCGGGGACGGGATCTCGGTGTCCACCTTGTCGGTGGAGACCTCCAGCAGCGGCTCGTCCACCTCGACGGTCTCGCCGACCTGCTTGAGCCAGCGGGTGACCGTACCCTCGGTGACGCTCTCGCCCAGGGCCGGCATCTTCACCGGGGTGCCCTCGCCCGACGGCGCGGGGGCGGCCTGCGCCTGCGGCTCCGCCGGGGCCGGCTGCTCCTGCTCCGGCTCCGGGCCGGTGCCCTCGGCGGCGGCCGTCGGCTCGGCGGCCGGCTCGGCCTCCTGGGCCGGGGCGGCCTCGCCGCCACCGGCCTGCTCGCCCTCACCGGCGATGACGGCCAGCTCGCTGCCCACCTCGGCGGTCTCGTCCTCGCCGACCACGATCCGGCTCAGCACGCCCGCCGCCGGGGACGGGATCTCGGTGTCGACCTTGTCGGTCGACACCTCGAGCAGCGGCTCGTCGACCTCGACGGTGTCGCCCTCCTGCTTGAGCCAGCGGGTGACGGTGCCCTCGGTGACGCTCTCGCCGAGCCGAGGCATGGTGACCGATACCGGCATCTTCTAAGACTCCTTCATTCCCCTGGTGCGATCACGCCCGTCTGCCGCCGGACGCCGCGGAATCACTTCTCGATCAGGCGTGCGCGTGCAGCGGCTTGCCGGCCAGGGCCAGGTGCGCCTCGCCCAGGGCCTCGTTCTGCGTCGGGTGGGCGTGCACGAGCTGCGCCACCTCGGCCGGGTAGGCCTCCCAGTTGTAGATGAGCTGGGCCTCGCCGATCAGCTCGCCGACCCGGGCGCCGACCATGTGCACGCCGACGACCGGACCGTCCTCCACCCGCACCAGCTTCACGAAGCCGGTGGTCTTGAGGATCTGGCTCTTGCCGTTGCCGCCCAGGTTGTAGTTGTAGCTCTTGACCTTGTCGGCCCCGTACTGCTCCTTGGCCTTCGCCTCGGTCAGCCCCACCGACGCCAGCTCCGGGTCGGAGTAGGTGACCCGCGGGATGCCGGCCTCGTCGATCACGGCCGGGTTCTGGCCGGCGATCTCCTCGGCGACGAAGATGCCCTGCTGGAAGCCGCGGTGGGCGAGCTGGAGGCCGGGCACGATGTCGCCGACCGCGTAGACGTTCGGCACGCTGGTGCGCAGCCGCTCGTCGGTCAGCACGTAGCCGCGGTCCATCTTGACGCCCTGCTCCTCGTACCCGAGGTTGGCGGTGTTGGGGCCGCGGCCCACGGCGACCAGCAGCAGCTCGGCCTCGACGGTCTCGCCGCCGGAGATGGTCAGCTTGACGCCGTTCTCGGTCTTCTCGACCTTCTCGAACGGCTTGCCGACCTTGAAGTTGATCTTCCGCTTGCGGAAGGCCCGCTCCAGCGCCTTCGACGACTCCTCGTCCTCGGCGGCGACCAGCCGGGGCAGCGCCTCGACGATGGTGACGTCCACGCCGAAGGACTTCCACACGCTGGCGAACTCCACGCCGATCACGCCGCCGCCGAGCACGATCACCGACGAGGGGACGCGGTCCAGGGTCAGGGCGTGGTCGCTGGTGATGATCCGCTCGCCGTCGACCTCCAGGCCGGGCAGGCTCTTCGCGTACGAGCCGGAGGCCAGGACGACGTTGCGGCCGGTGTAGCGCTTGCCGTCCACCTCGACGACGTTCTTGCCGACCAGCTTGCCGGCGCCCGCCACGAAGGTGATGTTCTTCGCGCTGCCCACCAGGCCCTGCAGGCCCTTGTACAGCCGGGAGACCACGCCGTCCTTGTACGAGTTCACCGCCGCCATGTCGATGCCGAGCAGCTCGGCCTTGACGCCGAACTGCTCCGACTCGCGGGTGGAGTCGGCGACCTCGGCCGCGTGCAGCAGGGCCTTGGTCGGGATGCAGCCGTTGTGCAGGCAGGTGCCCCCGAGCTTGCCCTTCTCGATCAGGGCGACGGAGAGGTTCAGCTGGGCGGCACGCAGCGCCGCCGCGTAGCCGCCGCTGCCACCTCCGAGAATGACGATGTCGAAGGTCGCTTCGTTCGGCTCGCTCACGTCCAACTCCCAGGTCGCGTCGCTGCATCGGGGGTCACGGCGGGGTAACAGGCACACCCCACCTCGGTCATCTTGTCACCACTGCGCACAGCGCGCGTAGTGAGGTGCCCAACGACACGTCGCCGACACGTACGCTTGGCACCGACTTCGATGACGCACGGGGGAGGAGAGAAGTCGGGTGGGGTTCTTCCGACGACGTAAGAAGGCGGTCGGTGTCAGCCGTGACCGCCCCGCCGACCGCGCCGACCTCGACCATCTCGAGAACTTCGTCCGCACCCGGCGTGGGGTCGAGGCGTACATCGAGCCGCGGACCACGGTCACCGAGACCACCGTCATCCTGATCGCCGACGACGGGGAGTGGACCCGCCGACGCGTCGAGGGCCCCGAGGGCGCCCGACGCTTCGCCCACCGGCTCGCCATCCCGATCTACGACGTCCGGCTGATGGGCTATCCGCAGCGCATGCGCGACTACAACGAACGCCGCAAGCGCCGCCCCGAACTCTTCTGACCCACCCACCCACCCGTCGCCGCACCGCGCCCGCCCCTCGCCGTCGACCGGCTGCAATTTCACGGAAAGAGTGGCCATTCCGCGCGGAATGGCCACTCTTTCCGTGAAATAGTGCGGATCTTGGGCTGCCGTCGCGGGCGGTGGGGCGGTGGGGCGGTGGGGGTGTGCGGGCAGGGGGTGGGAGTGGGCAAGTGGGGAATGGCGACGGGGCGCCTCCCCGGAGGGAGGCGCCCCGTCGTGGTGTCGGGAACCCGTCAGCCGTTGGCGGCGACGTCCTCGACGAGCTGCACCAGGGTCCGGACCGGGACGCCGGTGCCGCCCTTGGTCCAGTAGCCGGTCGCCTCACCCGAGTGGTAGCCCGGGCCGGCGATGTCGATGTGCGCCCACGCCACCTCCTCGGTGACGAACTCGCGCAGGAAGACCCCGCCCTGGAGCATGTGACCGGCCCGGTCCATGCCCGCGTTGACCTGGGAGATGTCCGCGACGTCGGAGTCCATGCCCTTGCGTACGTCGTCCGGCAGCGGCATCGGCCAGGCCGGCTCGCCGACGGAGTCGCCGACGACCCGGACGCGCTCGCACAGCTCCGGGGTGCCCATCACGCCGGCGATCCGCTTGCCGAGCGCGACGACCTGACCGCCGGTCAGGGTGGAGGTCTCGAACAGGTAGTCGGTGCCGTCCTCGCAGGCCCGGGCCATCGCGTCGGCGAGGATCATCCGGCCCTCGGCGTCGGTGTTGAGCACCTCGACCCTCTTGCCGTTGTACATGGTGATCACGTCGCCCGGGCGGTAGCTGGTGCCCGACGGCATGTTCTCCGCCATCGGCAGGTACGCGGTCACCGCCACCGACGGCCGCACCGCGGCGATCGCCAGCATCGCGGCGCCCACCGCGGCGGCCCCGGCCATGTCGGACTTCATCTCCCACATGCCCTGCGCCGGCTTGATCGAGATGCCGCCGGTGTCGAAGGTGATGCCCTTGCCGACCAGCGCCACCCGCTTGCCGTTGCCGCCGCCGGACGGCGTGTAGGTGAGCTTGACCAGGCGCGGCGGGGCCTCCGAGCCCTGGCCGACGGCGATGATGCCGCCGTACCCGCCGGCGCGCAGCGCCGCCTCGTCGAGCACCTCGACCCCGAGCCCGGCCGCGCGGGCGGCCTCGGCGACCGCCTCGGCGAAGGCCGGCGGACGCAGCTCGTTCGGGGCGGTGTTCACCCAGTCGCGGCTGGTCCGCACCGCACCGGCGACCGCGGTGGCCCGCTCGATCTCGCCGCGGGCGGTGGTGTCGGCGGCGTCCGGCACGGCGATCAGCACCTCGGTGACCGGTTCGCGGCGGGTCGGCTGCGGCTTGGTCTTGTATCCGGCGAACCGGTAGCCGCCCAGCAGCGCACCCTCGGCGACGGCGCGCAGCGCGGCCGGGGCGTCGGCGTCGTCGGGCAGCGGCAGGGTCAGCGCCACGCGCGCGGCGCCGGCGAGCGCCCGGACGACCGCGCCGGCGGCCCGGCGAAGCGTCTCCGGGGCCGGGGCGGCGCCGGTCGGCTCGGGACCGAGTCCGACGGCGGCGACGACCGGGGCGGTGACGGTGCCCAGCGTGGCCAGCTTGGTCACCTCGCCCGGAGCGCCGGTCGCGCCGAGCAGCGCCAGCGTCTCGGTCAGCTTGCCGTCGAAGGCGGCGGCGATGCTCTCCGCGCCGCTGGCCAGCAGCAGGGTGCCGGCGAGGCCGCTCGTGGCGTCCTGCTCTCCGGTCTGGCTGTGCACGCCGATCACGATCGCGTCGACGGCAAGCTCGGCGGGGTCGGTGTCGACCAGGCTCAGGGTGGTGCTGGGCGATGTCACTGAAGCTACTCCGGGCGGGCCGGGCCGGTCGCGTCGTCGCGTACCGGCGATGAAGGTCTTCCGGCGGCAACCTACCCGCCGGAAGCATGGCTGTCCCGCGGAACACTGTCCCGACGGGTCCCGCCGATGCTAACCAGCGGTGCAGCTCCCGGTAAGTTCCCACCCATGACGGACGTGACCCCCGACGCCGCCGCGACCCGGCTGCGCCGTTCCCCGCTGCACGAGCGGCACACCGCTCTCGGCGCCAAGTTCGCCCCCTTCGGGGGCTGGGAGATGCCGCTGGAGTACGCCGGCGGCGGCGTGCTGAAGGAGCACACGGCGGTGCGTACCGCCGTGGGCGTCTTCGACGTGTCGCACCTGGGCAAGGCGCGGATCACCGGGCCCGGCGCGGCCGGGTTCGTCAACTCCTGCCTCAGCAACGACCTGGGCCGGATCGGGCCGGGCCGGGCGCAGTACACGCTCTGCTGCGACGACGCGACCGGCGGCGTGGTGGACGACATCATCGCCTACCTGCACGCCGACGACCACGTCTTCCTCATCCCGAACGCGGCGAACACCGCCGAGGTGGTACGCCGGCTGCGCGCCGCCGCGCCGGCCGGGATCACCGTCACCGACGAACACGAGGCGTACGCGGTGCTGGCCGTGCAGGGCCCGCGCTCGGCGGAGCTGCTCGCCGCGTTGGGCCTGCCGACGGAGCACGGCTACATGAGCTTCTCCCCGGCCACCCTGGCCGGCGCCGAGCTGACCGTCTGCCGCACCGGGTACACCGGCGAGCTGGGCTACGAGCTGGTGGTGCCCGCCGAGCACGCCGTGGCGGTCTGGGACGCGCTCTTCGCCGCCGGTGTCGAGCTGCGGGCGTGCGGGCTGGGCGCCCGGGACACGCTGCGCACCGAGATGGGCTACCCGCTGCACGGGCAGGACCTGTCGCTGGAGATCACCCCGGTGCAGGCCCGCTCCGGCTGGGCGGTCGGCTGGGACAAGCCGGCGTTCTGGGGGCGCGACGTGCTGCTCGCGGAGAAGGCCGCCGGCCCTCGGCGTACGCTGCGCGGCCTGGAGGCGGTCGACCGGGCCATCCCGCGCGCCGGCATGGCCGTGTACGCGGGCGGCGCGCAGGTCGGCACGATCACCAGCGGCACCTTCAGCCCGACGAAGAAGCAGGGCATCGCCCTGGCCCTGCTCGACACCGACCCGAAGCTCGCCGACGGCGATGTCGTCGAGGTCGACATCCGGGGCCGCCGCGCCCAGATGCGGGTCACCCGGCCCCCCTTCGTCCAGCCCTCGGTCAAGAGCTGACCCGACCCCCCCGCACGGCCCTCCCGCCGCACCCCCTCGCCGTTGACCATGAAGTTATCGCCTCCTCGCCCGGCGTGTCAGGGCGATAACTTCATGATCACCGCAGGTGGTGGGCGCGGACGGCGCGGTGGGGTGGGGTCAGTGGGAGGGGTGGGGGCGTTCGCCGGCGTCCAGGACGGCCTGGGTCCAGCCGCCCTCGATCACGCCGGTGCCGTCCAGCAGGGCCCAGTCGACGACGTCCGCGGACTCCACCACGACCGGGGAGCCGATCCGCACCGTCGGGTCGGTGTTGGCGTCGCTGGCGCTCGCCCCGACGATCCGCTCCGGCGTCTCCCACGAGGTCACCCCCGCCCATACGTACTCGGGGCCCTCGTCGCCGGGGAGGCCGTACTTCACCACGAGCTGTGACTCCGGGGGGAGCTGACCGGCGAGGAACCGGGCCCGGATGTCGTCCAGACCGGCCCGCGCGGTGGCGACCGCCCGGCTCATCGCGTCACCCGAGCGGGCGTACCGGACGTCGGGCTGGATGCCGGAGAAGAGCGTGGCGCAGGCCGCCGCGAAGTACTTCCCGTCCGGTCCCGGGTGCCCGGGCGGCGGGCGCAGGCTGAGGAACGAGTCGGCCTCCGGGTCGGTGGCCGGGTCCAGCTCCAGCCGCAGCAGCACCGGGGCCGTCGCGCCGTGCTGCTCCGGATTGCCGTACGCCACCGCGATGTCGTGCCCGGTCACCGTGGCCAGCACCGGCAGCTGCACGAACGCCGGCACCTCCTCGCCGGCCAGCCCGTCGGTCCAGTCCCGCAGCAGCCGGCGGGCCGCCCCGGTCATCACCGCGCCCCAGGCCCGGGTGAGGTGGTCCGGCACGCCCTGGGTCTGCAACTCCAGCAGCCCGAAGCGGCGCAGCCCCTTGGTGGTGAACCAGAGCCCCTCCGCGTCCGAGGAGTACGGCACCAGCACCCAGTCGACGAGGCGTACCCGGCCGTGCTCGTCGGGCAGCGAGCGCAGCGCCGTCGCCGGGTCGAGGAACTGCAGGCCGAAGACGTCCACCACGTCGCCGTCGACGGACTCGGCGACCGCGGCGGCGACCGCCCGGGCCGCCCACTCGTGCGCCGGCGGCCAGCCCGGCCGGTACTCGGCCTGCACCACCACCAGGTGGCTCGCCGCGGCCAGCCGGCCCAGCTGCGCCTCGGTGGCCCCGAACGCGGTGAGCAGGTCCGGCGGCAGCTGCGGGAACTCGTCGATCGACCGGGTGTCCACGCTCATCAGCGGACTGTCCAGCATCTGCGTCGCCAGCCCGTGCACCGGCGGGGCCAGCCGTCCCTTGAGGGCCCGCACCGCGGTCTTCGGGCTCACCCGGGGCAACCCCGCCATCGGCACCAGGTAGGTCGCGCTCAGCGACTCCGGCACCGGGACCGGCAGGAAGTCGTCCGTGATGAGCATGCGTCCCCCAGTGCGCCGCGCCGGTGCCGTCGGGGCAAACGCTACCCGCCGCCGCGCGTCGTGTTCAGCCGGACAGCACGACCCCGAGGTAGACCAGCGTGGTGACCAGCTCCACGCCGGCCCCGAGCACGTCGCCGGTGACGCCGCCGAGCCGGCGTACCACGTGGCGCAGCAGCCCGACCGCGACGGCGAGCGCGACCAGCACGGCCAGCGGCCCCTGCCACGGGCGACCCGGCGCCGCCGGGACCGCCGCCAGCGCGACGGCGACCGTGCCCGCCACCAGCGCCACCGGGCCCACCGTGCCGGCGACCAGCGCGCCGAGCCCGTCCGGCCGGGCCGCCGGCACCCCACGCCGGCAGGCGAAGGCCACCGCGAGCCGGCCCGCCGCCGTCGCGGCGACCACGCCCGCGAGCGCCGCCGGCCACGACCGACCGGCCAGCTCCGCGAGCGCCGCCGTCTGCAGCAGCAGTACGACCACCAGCGCGACCACCCCGAACGGCCCCACGTCCGGCTTCTTCATGATCTCCAGCGCCGCCGCTCCCCGCCGGTACGACCCCAGCGCGTCCACGGTGTCGGCGAGCCCGTCCAGGTGCAGGCCCCGGGTGGCCAGGGCGGCGCAGCCCACCGTCACCCCGGCGGCCACCAGCGGCGGGGCGAACGCGCCCGACAGCAGCAGCACCCCGGCCAGCGCCGCGCCGAGCAGCGCCCCGACCAGCGGGGCGAGCGCCATCGCCCGGCCGGCCACCGCCCGGTCGATCCGACCGGCGCGCACCGGCACCGTGGTGAAGGTGGTCAGCGCCAACCGCAGGGCGTCGGCGCGGCCCGGCTCAGCCGGCACGCCGGCCGGACGGGTCCCGCTCCGGTGGGCCGGTGGGGCCGGCCGGCTCGGGCTCGGTGAAGTCCGGTTCGGTGGTGGTCGGGCCGGGCCCGGCGGGCTCCGGCTCGGCGAAGTCGGGCTCCGACGTGGTCGTCGGCCCCGGCCCGGCCGGCTCGGGCTCGGTGAAGTCCGGCTCGTCGACGTCCGGCCCGCCCAGCCGTGGGTGGGTGGGCAGCCCGGCGGCCAGCGACAGCACCGAGCGCAGCAACGGCAGCGCCGCCAGCGCGTTCGCCCCCTCGCCGAGGCCCAGCCGCAGGTCGAGCAGGGGGGTCAGGCCGAGCACGTCGGCGGCGAGCCGGATCGCCGGGTGACCGCCGTGGTCGGCCAGCAGGCACCAGTGCCGGGCCTGCCCGGCCAGGTCACGGCTGATCATGCCGGCGGCGAGGCCGACCGGGCCGTCCAGCATCACCGGCAGCCGGCGGGCGGTCGCGCCGAGCAGCACGCCGGTGGCCACGGCGACGTCCCCGCCACCCAGCTCGGCCAGCACGTCCTTCGCGTCGCGCGGGGAGCGGCGGGTGCGGTGCAGCGCGTCCCGCACCGCCGCGCAGCGCACCATCCAGGCCGCGTCGTCGATCTCGCCGTCGGCGGTGACCACCCGGCCGAGCACCGCCGGGGCCTCCGCGCCGGCGGTCGCGGCGAGCACCGCGGCGGCCGCCGCCTCGGTGCCCGCGCCGCACGCCCCCAGCACCAGCAGTTGTACGCCCGCGTCCGCGGCCTCCTCGGCCAGTCGCCAGCCGTACCGCAGGGCCGACTCGACGGCAGCGGCCCCCAGCGCCGGCTCCTGCTCCATCGGCGCGGACGACGGGGCGTCCACCACCTGGAGGCTCGCGCCGATCTCGGCGGCCAGGCGGGCCAGGGTGCCCCGGCCGGCGCGGGCCTGCCGGGCGAGACGGGACGACTCACCGGGCGGAGCTCCGGCGGCGGCCCCGCCGGTGTGGTCGCCGTGCAGCAGCAGCACCCGCACCGCCGACCAGGGGACGGGGGTGGGGGTGCCCTGGGTGGCGGCGGCGAAGCCGACCACCCGCGCCAGCGCCCCGAAGCCGGCGCCCGGCACGTCCAGCGTGCCGAGCCGGTCGACCGCCTGCGGCCCGGCGTACTCGTCGGGCATCGGCAGCTCCATGCCGGGCTGGATGACCAGGCCGGTGGCGACCATCGGCAGGGCCATGGTGGGCGCGGCCCAGGTGGTGCCGTCGGCCTGTGCCGCCGGGGCCGGCACGGCCGGAGCCTCGGGGGTCAGCACGTCGGGCAGGGGCGTGTGCGCCTCGGGGGTCGGCGACTCCGGCAGGGACGGCTGCGCCTCGGGGACGGTCGGCGGCGTCCCGGTCGCGCCCCGCACGGCGGGACGGGCCTGCGCGGGCACGTCGACCGCCCGCGCGGCGGCGGCCGGCTTGAGCCAGACCGGCTGGCCGGCGACCACCAGCGCCACCGCGTCGCAGGCGTTGGCGACGGCCCGGTTCGCCGCGCCGAGGGCGTCGGTGAACGCCCGGCCCAGCGGGGTGGTCGGCACCAGCGACAGCCCCACCTCGGGGCTGACCAGCACCACCCGCGCCTCGGTGTCGCGTACCGCCGCCGCCAGTTCGGCCACCGTGGCCACGTCGTCGGCGGGCTGGTGGGCCGGGTCGAGCAGCACGGTCACCCAGCCGCCCAGGTCGTCCACGAGCAGCGTCTCGTTCGGCCCGGCGGCGGCGAGCACATCGGCCAGCCGGCGCGGGTCCGCCGCGGTCTCCTCGGTGGTCCAACCGCCCGGTCGGCGTTCCCGGTGAGCCGCCAGCCGGGCGGCCCACTCGGTGTCCTCCGGGTCGCCGGCGGCTGCGGTCGCCACGTACCGCACCGTCGGCGCGTCGGCCACCAGGGACTCGGCGAACTCCGACTTGCCCGAGCGGATGCCGCCGAGCACCAGGACCGTCTTCCACCCGTCAACGGACATGCCCGTACCTTAAGGCCGCCCGACGCGTCGCCGCCGGGCGGCCCGGACTCAACCGCAGTGCTCGAAACCGCTGCCGTAGCTGGCGCCGCCGGTCGCGCCGCCCCACTTCACGCAGGTGCCGGCGGCCCCGGCCCGGACCGGTCCGGCGTAGTACTCGAACGTGCCGCTGTCGGTGCTGCGGGGCTTGCCCTGCACCTCCAGGTACGCCGACGCGGTGGTCCGCTCGCCGACCGCCGTGTCCTTCATGGTGACCACGCAGTTCGCCTTGACCGTGCCGTTCCACAGCAGGTACACCCGGCCCTTGCGGACGCCGCCGGAGGTCAGCGTCGCCGAGTCGACGACCTGGTAGCCGCTGCCGCAGACCTGCGCCGGGGTGTACGGGTTCTTCCGCTGCGGTTCGCCGGTGGTCGGACCCGGCTGCGGGGCGGTGCTGGTGGACGGGCCGGCCGCGGGCTCTCCGCCGGGGCGCGGGCCGGCCGTCCCGGTGGTGCCGGCGGTCGGGGCCGCCGAAGCCGACCGGGTGCCGGTGCCGCTCGCGCCGGGCCTCGGCGGCGCGCTGCGCGTGCCGCTCGCCTCCGGTACCGGCTGCGGGACCACCGCCGGCGCCGACCCTTCCGGCAGCGCCGTGCCGCCGCCCCGGGCCGGCTCGTCCGGTTGCAGCGCCACCACCGCGCCGACCCCGGCCAGCAGGGCCACCACCGCTCCCGCCACCCCGGCCAGCGCCATCCGGCGCCGCCGGACCCCGCCGCCGGCCGGGTCCTCCCGGGTCGGGCTGGTCTCCGTCGCCGCGTACCGGCTCGGGTAGCCCGCCGGTGGCGTCGCCTGCTGCCCACCCGTCACGCCCGGGTACGGCCCGCCCGGGTACGGCTGTCCGCCGGCCGGGAACGGCGGGGCGGGCGGCTGTCCGGCCGGAGCGGGCGCGCCCGGCGGCGGTGCGGCGAGCGCGCCGCTCTGCTGCCACGGGGGCGCCACGACGCCGGGAGCGACGCCGGCCTGCGCGGCGGCAGCGCCCGGGTGTCCCGGTCCGCCGGGCTGACCGGTGCGGGCCGGTCCGTCGACTGCCAGGGACGGGCCGGCGGCGACCGATCCCCCCGACGGGTCGCCCTCGGCCGGTGCGCCGGACGGGACCGCGCCGGACGGGACCGCGCCGGACGGGACCGTGCCGGACGGGGTCGGTGGGTCGGACGGGACGGGCGGCGTGGGCAGGGCGGGACCCTCCAGCGCCCACGGCGGTCGCGGCGGCGCCGCCAGCACGGCGAGCGTGGCATCGCGGGCGTCCAGGGCGCCGTCGGCCAGGGCCGCCGCGCTGGGCCACCGGTCGCCCGGGCTCTTGGCCAGCGCCCGTTCGATCACCGCCGCCACCGCGGGCGGGGTGCCCGGGGGCAGCGGCGCCGGCTCGTCCTGGGCGTGCCGCAGGGCCACCTGCAGCGGGTTCTCCCCGGCGAATGGCGGCTGCCCGGCCAGGCAGTAGTACGCCACCGCGCCGAGCGCGTAGACGTCCGTGGCCGCCGAGACGGGCTGTCCGGTCGCCTGCTCCGGTGACATGTACGAGGCGGTGCCCAGCACCATGTGCGCCGCGGTGAGCGAGGCCATGGTGCTGGAGCGGGCGATGCCGAAGTCGACCAGCACCACCGTCCCGTCCCGCTTGACCAGCAGGTTGCCCGGCTTGACGTCGCGGTGCACGATGCCGGCGGCGTGCGCGGCGTGCAGCGCGGCGGCGGCCTGGGCCACCACGGACATGGTCGACGCCGGGTCGAGCCGGCCGGCCCGCCGGACCCAGGTGACCAGCGGCTCCCCGTCTACGTACTCCATCACCAGGTAGCTGACCTCGCTGCCGTCGGCGAGCGTCGCCGAGCCGAAGTCGTGCACCGCGACGATGCCGGGGTGCCGCAGCGCGGCCATCATCCGGGCCTCGGCGTGGAAGCGGGTGGTGAACTCGGGATCCTCGACCAGCGACGGCAGCAGCACCTTCACCGCGACCTCCCGGTCGAGCAGGGTGTCGAGGCACCGCCAGACCGCGCCCATGCCACCGGTCGCCACACGTTCGCTCAGCCGGTACCGGTTGCTGAGCACCACTCCTTGAGTCAGCACCGCGCCACCGTACCGGCCGGTGGCGCTGCCGGTGATCACCCGGCGGCCCCTCCCGGCCCGGGTGAGCGTCGCGCCGTCGGGCAGGGAGCCGACTACGCTTGCGGGGTCCGTCCCGGGGACGGTGGAGCGGCGAGGGGAGACGCGGCATGGCGTGGAGCTGGCGGTACGAGGGCGCGGACGGCGCGACGGTCGAGGGGCCGACGGAGTCGTTCGGCAGCCAGGCGGACGCCGAATCGTGGATCGGCCAGACCTGGCGGGAGCTCGCGGCGTCCGGCGTCACCTCGGTCGCGCTCGTCGAGGACGACCGGGTCGAGTACCGGATGAGCCTGCTGCCGACGGCGGAGTGATGGCGTACGACCGCCCGGGGGAGCCGCTGGTGCTCGGCGTACCCCGGGCGGCGTTCCGCCCCAGCCCGGTCTTCCTCGCCCTGGTCGCGCTCTTCGTGGCCAGCGGGGTGATGACCTGGAACGGGTTCGGCAACGTCCGGTTCGACGTGTTCCTCTTCGTGGTGTCGGGCTGGCTGGTCTCGCTCTGCCTGCACGAGTACGCCCACGCGGTGGTCGCGTTCCGGGCCGGCGACCGGGACATCGCCCACCGGGGCTACCTGACGTTGAACCCGCTCAAGTACACCCACCCGCTGCTGTCGATCGTGCTGCCCGTGGTGGTGGTGCTGCTCGGCGGCATCGGCCTGCCCGGCGGCGCGGTCTGGGTGGACCGGCACGCCATCCCGGGCCGGCTGCGGCACACCCTGGTCAGCCTCGCCGGCCCGGCCACCAACGTGCTGTTCACCCTGGTGCTGGTGGCCGCGCTGCGAGTCGGCAGCGAGGCGTTCGGCGGGCCGGTCGAGTTCTGGGCCGGACTGGCGCTGCTGGCGTTCCTCCAGCTCACTGCGAGCCTGCTCAACCTGCTGCCGGTGCCCGGCCTGGACGGCGGCAACATGATCCAGCCCTGGCTGAGCCCGCAGTACCGCCGGATGTACGACCTGTTCGCCCCGTACGGCTTCATCCTGCTCTTCGCGCTGCTGTGGAACCCGCGCATCGGCGGCTGGTTCTTCGACGCGGTCTTCGCCATCGGTGACCTGCTCGGCCTGCCGCCCTGGCTCTACGGGCTGGGCCTGGAGCTGATCCGCTTCTGGCAGGGCTGACCGCCGGTCACCGCCTGCCGGTCACCGCCTGCCGGTCGACGCGTCGGCCGCCGCACGTCTGCGACACCGTCTCCGGCGCTCGGGGTGAGGGTTGCGGACGCTACGGACCTGATCGCACGGATGGATCGGCGGAGCACCGATCCATCCGTGAGTTCAAGTCTGTAGCGCCCACACTTCCTCCCGTCGGAAGGTGGTCGGGCCGGTCACGCGGTCCCGGCTTCGTGGTCGCGTCATGCTCCCGTCACGCAGTCCCGGTCTGTGCCGGCCGGGCCTGCGCAGTTCCGGCCGCGCCGGCACCACACCACCCCGCTGACGCCGGCACGGCCGTAGGCACCGCACGGTTCCGACGAGGTGGCGCGCACCGGCACGCCGCACCGCTACGACGGCCCGATCGGGCCGACGCCTGTGCCGCCGGGAGCCGCCGCGCAGCGGCGGGGCGCGTCAGGCCCGGCGTACCCGGGAACCGGCGTACCCGGGAAGGGGCCGGACCGGCGCGGAGGCCGCGCCGGTCCGGCAGGGTGTCACGGACGCTGGGCCGGGCTCTCGGTCTTGGCCGCGTCCCGCTCGGTGACCGGCTCGACGATCTCGTCGATCGCCTTGAGCAGGTCGGCGTCGAGCTTCACACCGGACGCCTTGACGTTGTCGTGCACCTGCTCCGGCCGCGACGCCCCGATGATCGCCGAGGCCACGTTCGGGTTCTGCAGCACCCAGGCGACGGCGAGCTGCGGCATGGTCAGCCCGGCCTGCTCCGCGAGGGGCTTGAGCCGCTGCACCCGGGTCAGCACCTCGTCGGTCAGCCACTGGGCGATGAACCCGGCGCCCGACTTCTCGTCGGTGGCCCGGGAGCCGGCCGGCGGCGGCTGCCCCGGCAGGTACTTGCCGGAGAGCACGCCCTGCGCCATCGGCGACCAGACGATCTGCGACACGCCCAGCTCCTCGCTGGCGGGCACGACCTCGGTCTCGATGACCCGCCACAGCATCGAGTACTGCGGCTGGTTGGAGACCAGCGGAATGCGCAGCTCCCGGGCCAGGGCGTGCGCCTCGCGGATCTGCGACGCCTTCCACTCGGAGACGCCGATGTAGTGCGCCTTGCCGGAGTGCACGACGTCGGCGAACGCCTCCATCGTCTCCTCCAGCGGAGTGCTGTAGTCGTAACGGTGGGCCTGGTAGAGGTCCACGTGGTCGGTGCGCAGCCGGCGCAGCGAACCGTTGATCGACTCCATGATGTGCTTGCGGGACAGGCCCCGGTCGTTGCGCCCCGGGCCGGTCGGCCAGTAGACCTTCGTGAAGATCTCCAGCCCCTCGCGACGCTCACCCGCCAGGGCCTTGCCGAGCACCTCCTCGGCCCGGGTGCCGGCGTACACGTCGGCGGTGTCGAAGGTGGTGATGCCGGTGTCCAGGGCGGCCCGGACACAGGCCAGCGCCGCCTCCTCCTCGACCTGGGAACCGTGGGTGATCCAGTTGCCGTACGAGATCTCGCTGACCATTAGGCCCGAGCGGCCTAGGTGTCGGAATTCCATGCGTCCGACCCTAGTCCGGTCCGATCATGACCACCCGTCGGCGCGGCGGCGGGGTGGCTCAGAGCACCGGGTGGGCGTCGGCCAGCAGCAGGTCGATCTCGGCCAGCACCGCGTCCCGGCCCGGGTGCACGGGGTCGATCAGCGACGCGCCGTGCCGGTCCAACGCGCCCCAGCGGCCGGTGCCGTCGGTGGCCAGGAAGGCCACCGGGTGGATCACCAGCGCCGGATGGGCCGGCGCCACCAGCACCTTCCCGGCGCGGTCCACCACGCCGCGCAGGCCGCCGACCTCCACCACGGCCAGCCCCTCGTCGGTGAACCCGTCCACCTGCCGGCCGTCGGCCAGCATCGTGCGGAAACCGTGGTAGCGGGGCGGGACGACCATCCGGCCGTCGCGGTTCACCGCGCCCCAGCCGCCCCGGCGGACCGCCGCCACGCCGCCCCGGAACGGACGTACCTCCTCGAAGCCGCCGTGCGTCACCTCGGTGCCGTCCGGCTCGATCGCCGTCCAGTCCGCGTCGCCGCCCCGGGACACCCAGGCCAGGCCGTTGGAGAAGGCGCGCACCGTCGCGTACGCCGGGGCGAGCAGGGTCGCACCGGTCTCGTCGAGCAGCTCCCAGCCCGGGGCGTCCGGGCGGCGCACCCAGGCCGTGCCCTCGGCGAAGGGCTGCGCCTCGGCGAAGGTGTAACCGATCACCAGCTCACCGTCGGCGTCCGCGTAACCCCACAGACCCAGGCCGCCGTCGAACGTGGGCACCGGTGAGCGGCGTCCGCGCAGCACCTCCTCCCGGGTCCGGGGGTACGGCCCGAAGCCGCCCCGGGCCGCCGCCCGCGCGTGCACGGCGTCCAGCGAGATCCTGATCCGCTCGGTCAGCTCCGGGTCGTCGGCGCGGCGCAGGTCCAACGCCCGCTCGAAGTGCTCGCACGCCTCCATCAGCCGGCCCTGGTCGTAGCAGGACCGCCCCGCGTGCTCGTGCAGGGCCGCGCGCAGCCGGTCCGGCAGCTCCGTCGAGTTGGCCTCGGCGAACAGCCGGTCGGCCTCGGCGTGCTCGCCCTTGCGGCGCAGCACCTCCGCCAGCCGGGCCCGGGCCAGGGCGGTCCGCCGCAGCTCCCCGGTCGCCTCGGCGTAGGTGAGGGCGAGCCGGCCGTCGGCGAGGGCGTCGTCCAGGTCGTCCACGACGCGGGAGACCACGGCACGCAGGCTCAGCAGCCGGGCCCGGGCCCGGTTGTCCAGGGAGACGCCGAGCTTCTCGGTCAGCCGCCGCCGGAGCGCCCGCAGCTCGTCCGGGTCGTCGACGACCTCGCACAGGGTGTCCTGGTCGAGCCGCCACCGGTACGCGGCCAGCACCTGCTCCGGGTCGCCCTGGGCGACGGTGGCGGTGGCCGGCGCACCGGCCACCGGAGCGGACTTCGGTGTCGACGGCGCGCTGTCCGGCGCGGTCGTCGTCGGCGCCGTGGCGGCCTGCGGAGCCGGCCCGTCCGTCGGGTGGTCCGCCGGGGCGACCGGGTGCGGGTCGGGCTGGTCCGCCGGCGTGGTGTTCCGCACCGAGGGTGCGCTCGCCGGACGCGGCGGCAGGACGGACGCCGAGGCGGCCGGCGACTCCGCCGGGTGCGTCTCGTCGTCGGGGGCCGGCTGCGCGGCGTCAACCCTGGTGGCCGCGTCCTCGGCCGGCTCCGGGCCGGGACCTCCGGCGGCCGCCGTGGAGCCCGGGTCGTGCTGGTCGACCGGTTCCTCGACGGTGGGGGTCGGCGCGGCGGTCGCGGTCGGCTCCGGGTCGTGTTGGTCGACCGGTTCCTCGGCGGTGGGGGTCGGCACGGTCGACGCCGGCTCCGACGACCCGGGAGCGGCCGTCGCGGAGACGGGGCGGAACGCCTCGTCGGTCGTCGTGGCGACCTCGTCGTCGGCTGCCCCGGGTCGCCGAACCGCCGGGTCCGTCTCCGACGGCGCACCGACGGCCGGCGGTGCGGAGACCTGGGCCGGGGGCGCGGAGACCTGGGCCGGTGGGGCGGACACCGGCCGGGCGGCCAGGGGAGGCCCGGAGACGGGTCGCCCGACCACCGGCGGCACCGGGGCGGCCGGCGGGGGAACGGGCTCCCCGGCGGCGTCGGCAGGCGCGGCCGGGCGCGGCGCCGCCTCGGGCGCCACAGGTGACGGCACCGGGGCAGGTGGGGCGGACACCGGGCGGGCGCTGACCGGCGGCGCCGTCCGGTTCTCCTGCGGATCCGCGACCGGGACGACCGGCGGGGTCGTGGCGGGCCAGACCACCGGCACCGGGCCGGCGTCCACCGGGTCGCGGGGAACCGCGCCGGTCGGCGGCCTCGGGCCCACCCCCGACGATCCATCGTCGTCCACGCCGTCGTGGCCGGCCGGCGTGGAGAGCGACGGTGGGGCCGGGCGGTCCGGGGCGGTGGCGGGACCGGGCGGGGCGGAGACGGGCCGGTCCGACCCCGACGTTCGGCCGGGAGTCGGCGGCGCGGCGTCGGCCGGCGACGCGTCCGGGTTCGCTGCCGGCGCGATCCCGGTCCGCTGCGAGGTCGGGGCCGGCGTCGTCCGAGTGGCGTCCGTGGGGGACTGGCGGGCAGCCGGGGCGCCGGAGGAGGCGCCCTGGTCGGCGGGGGCCCCGGTCGCCGGGGCGTCCTCGGACGGGGGTGGCGCCGGCTTGGCCGGGCGGAACCACGCCGCCGCGCTGTTGGGCACGGAGGTGCGGGCCGGGGGCGTCACGGGGGCGGGAGTGGGCGGCGGTGGGACGTACCGACGGGGGCGTTCCGGAGTGATCTCCAGGGCGGGACCGTCGGCCGCCCGTGCCGCGGGCTGCGGACCCGGCTCGCCGCCGGGGCCGCCGGAGACCGGGCGGGCGTCGGTGGACCTGTCGACGGGCGCGCCGGACGTCGGCCGGGGGACACCCGGACCGTCGGCGGTGGACCAGGTGACGGGCAGGTCGGTACGGGACCGGGCCTGGTCGGGGCGAGCGGGTGCGCCGGAGGTCGGCCGGGGGACACCCGGACCGTCGGCGGTGGACCACGTGACGGGCCGGGTGGGCGCGCCCGAGGTGGGGCGGGTGACGCCCGGACCGTCTGCGGTCCGGTCCGCCACGCGCCGGTCGACGGGTGCGCCGGAGGTGGGTCGGGGGACGCCCGGCCCGTCGGCCGTGGACCAGGTGACGGGCCGGTCGGAAACGGGTCGGGCGGGCGCGCCCGAGGTGGGCCGGGGGACACCGGGGCCGTCGGCCGTGGACCAGGTGACCGGTCGGGTGGGTGCGCCGGAGGTCGGCCGGGCGGTGGCCGGCCCGTCCGCGGTGGGTTGGGCGACGCCCCGGTTCGCAACGGGTGGCCGTCCGGCGTCGACGCCCGGCGGTACCGGCGGCCGGCCCGGGCCCGCCACGGGGACACCCGGGACGGGCGGACCGGACACCGGAGCGCCCGGGACGGGGACACCGGAGGTCGGCGCGGGGGAGATCGGGGCGGGTGAGACCGGCGCGCCGGAAACCGGACGGGCCGGCGTCCCCGGGCCCTGGCCGGGGCCCTGACCGTGGCGGTGGCCCTGACCGTGGCCGTGGTCGGGGCGGGTCGGCGGGACCGGCCCGGCGGTGCCGGGGACCGGGCCGCGCGCGGCGGGCCGGTCGTCGGGGCGGGCCGGCCGGGCGTCGGGCCCGGGCTCCGCCGGGCGGCGCTGGTCGGGACGGGGCTCCGGCCGGCGCGCGTACTCGGGCCGTGCCGGGCCGGGCCGGTGCCCGGCGTCACGGTCGCGGGTCCACGGCTCGCGGTACGCCTCGGCGGGCGGCACGGCCTCCCGTGGGCGCCGGTCCGGGTACGCCTCGGCCCGGCCGGACGACTCGCGCCAGGGGCCGCGCTCCTCGGCGCGCCGGCGCTCGTCGACGTACGGCCGCTCGTCCGGGCGGCGGTACCCGTCCGGCTGCGGAGGCGGGTCGCTGCGCCGCTGGTCGTCGTAGCCGCGCTGCGACCGCTCGTCCGGGCGGGGTGGCAGCCGGTGGCCGTCGTCGTACCCGTGCGGGCGGCGGTCGTCGTACCCGCGCGGGGCCGGCGGGCGGTCGTCGTGCTCGCGGCGGCGCTCGTCGTGCTCGCGGTAGCGGCCGGGGAACTCGTGGTCGGTGCGGCCCCGGTGGTCGCCGGGGACCGGCTCGCGGGCGTCGCGCCGCCGGTCGGGCCCGCCGCCGGCACGGTGCGACGGCAGCGCCTCGCCCGGCTCGGGCAGCCAACCGGGCTCACCACCCCGGACCGGCTCGGGCCGAGGGCCGGGGGAGACCGGGGTGACGCCGGCCGCGGGGCGCTGCGGCCGGCCGTCGTACCGGTCGGGGCCACCACGGTCGGGGGCGCCACGGTCGGGGGCGCCACGGTCGGGGGCGCCACGGTCGGGGGCGCCACGGTCGGGGGTGCCGCGGTCGCGGTGCCAGGCGGCCTCGCGAGAGCGTTCGGTGGGGCCGGGGCGCTGCTGCTCGGGGCGGCCGGCGTGCCGGTCCGGCTCGGGCTGGCGGCGTTCGCGTACCCAGATCCGCTCGCCGGCCGGCGGCCGGTACGGCTCGTCCTCGGGTCGTTCGTCGTCGACCGGGTGTCCGTTCCAGCGGGACAGGTCCTCGTCGTGGTCGGCCCAGGACCGCCCGAGGTACGTGCCGTCGGGGCGGGTCGGGGCGAGCGGGGGCACCTCGGCGCGGCCGACTGCGGCGGCGCGACCGCGCGCGGGCGGCGGGACGTGCCGGGAGCCGATGTCGCCGGGGTAGCGCTGGCCGGGAAACTGGGGGTGCCATTCGGTGGTCGGCTCCACCACCCAGGAGGGCTCGGCCGGGTCGTGCCAGCGGTAGCCGCTGCTCATCGAGGGCCCTCGACGTCGCGCGTGCGGCGCGGCCCGATGCCCGGCTCGCGTCGCTCGCTCACGGCGGTGTCACCTCGTTGGAAATTGTCGTGCCGGGGCCCTCACCTGCCGGTAGAGTCGCCCGCCCCGGCACGGCATGGCTGGATGGAGGGTAGCGGCGTGGGCTCGGTCACCGCCACTGTGGCACCGCCCACGGACTCAAACGTTATCCCACGGTTTCGGACATTTTGGGCCATATCACGATCTGGCTTCCGACGATACGCCACCTACCGGCAGGCCGCCGTCGCGGGCGTGGTCACCAACTCGGTCTTCGGCTTCCTCAAGTGTTACGTCCTGCTCGCCGTGGCCGGCACCGCCGGCGCGGCCGCCGGGTACGACCGGGCGCAGTTGGCGACGTTCGTCTGGGCCGGCCAGGGGCTGCTCGCGGTGGTCCTGCTCTGGGGCTGGACCGACCTGGCCGACCGGATCCGCACCGGCGACGTCGCGACCGACCTGCTCCGCCCGGTGCACCCGGTGACCAGCTACCTCGCCACCGACCTGGGCCGCGCCGGGTACGCCGCACTGGCCCGGATGCTGCCCCCGGTGCTGGTCGGGCCCCTCTTCTTCGACGTCCACCTGCCCACCCGCGCGGCCACCCTGCCGCTCTTCCTCGCCTCGGCGGTGCTCGCCGTGGTGCTCTGCTTCGCCTGCCGGTTCCTGGTCAACGCCACCGCCTACTGGTTGCAGGACGTGCGCGGGCCGATGATCCTCTGGACGCTCGGCTCCGGGGTGCTGGCCGGGCTCTACTTCCCGCTGCGCTTCCTGCCCGAGGGCGTCCAGTGGGCGCTCTGGCTCGGCACGCCGTTCCCGAGCCTGTTGCAGACCCCACTCGACGTGCTGGTCGAGCGGGACCCGACGCCCACCCAGCTCGGGTTGGTCGCGCTCCAGGCCGGCTGGACGGTGCTCCTGCTGGCCGGCTGCCGGTGGGTGCAGCGCCGGGCCGAACGCCGGCTGGTGGTGCAGGGTGGCTGAGCCGTCCGCCGGGACGGCGGCGTGCCAGGTGGCTGAGCCGCGCGGCGGGACGCTGGCCGCGTACCGGGCGCTGCTCGGGGCGCAGGCGCGTTCCCAGACGGCGTACCGGACCTCCTTCGCGGTCGACCTGCTGGGCAATGTCGGGGCCACCGTCTTCGACGTGCTGACCGTCCTGGTGCTCTACGGGGTGACCCGGGAGCTGGGCGGGTTCACCCTGCGCGAGACGCTGGTGATGGTCGGGCTGACCGCCGTCGCGTTCGCCACCGCAGACCTGCTGGTCGGCAACGTCGAGCGGCTGCCCCGGTACGTGCGCACCGGCCTGCTCGACGCCGTGCTGCTGCGGCCGCTGGGCGCGCTGCCCCAGTTGCTGCTGATGGACCTGCCGCTGCGCAAGGTCTCCCGGGCGCTGTTCGGGCTGGCGGTGTGGGTCACGGCGCTGGTCACCGCCGGGATCGACTGGACGCCCGCCCGGGTGGCGCTGGCGGTCGTCGCTCCGCTGGCGGCCGTGGTCTTCTTCGGCGCGGTCTTCGTCGCCACCGCCACCGTCTCGTTCTTCTGGGTGGAGTCGGGGGAACTGGCCAACTCGGTCACCTACGGCGGGCGTGACTTCACCTCGTACCCGGTCACGGTCTTCGACGGCTGGTTCCGCGCGGCCTTCGCGTACGGGCTGGGGTTCGCCTTCGTCAGCTACCAGCCGGCGCTCGCGCTGCTCGGCCGCGCCGACCCGCTCGGCCTGCCGGCCTGGGCCGGCTGGGCCGCGCCGGGCGTCGCGCTGCTCGCCCTCGCCGGCGCGGCCGCGGCCTGGCGCGTCGGTGTCCGCCATTACCGGAGTACGGGGTCATGAGCCTGGTCATCGACGCGCAGGGGCTGCGCAAGGAGTTCACGGTACGGGTCAGGGCCGGCCGGCTGCGCCGGCGCAAGCGCGTGGTCACCGCCGTCGACGGGGTGGACCTGCGGGTCCGGCGGGGCGAGATGCTCGGCTACATCGGTCCGAACGGGGCCGGCAAGTCCACCACCCTGAAGATGCTCACCGGCGTGCTGACCCCGTCGGCGGGGCAGGTCCGGGTCTGCGGGCTGCGCCCGGTGGCCGAGCGCACCCGGCTGGCGCTGCGCGTCGGCGTGGTCTTCGGCCAGCGGTCGCAGCTCTGGTGGGACCTGCCGCTGCGGGAGTCGTTCGACCTGCTCCGGCACGTCTACCGGGTGCCGGCCGGCGAGCACGCGGCCCGGCTGCGCCGCTGCCGGGGCCTGCTCGACCTCGACGGGTTCCTCGACACCCCGGTCCGGCAGCTCTCCCTCGGGCAGCGGATGCGCGGTGAGCTGACCGCCGCCCTGCTGCACGGGCCGCAGGTGCTCTTCCTCGACGAACCGACGATCGGCCTGGACGTGGTGAGCAAGCAGGCGGTCCGGGACTTCCTCGCCGAGCTGGGCCGGGCCGGCGACACGACGCTGGTGCTCACCACCCACGACCTGGCCGACATCGAGCGGCTCTGCCGCCGGCTGGTGGTGATCGACCACGGCCGGGTGGTGCACGACGGCACGATCGCCGACCTGCACGGCCGCTACGGCTCCCGGCGGCTGGTCGTCGCCGAGCTGGACGCCCCGCTGGCCGTAGCCCCGGTGCTGCCCGGCGCGGCGCTGCAGCGGGTGGAGTCCGACGGGCGGCGCCTGGTGTACGCGCTGGAGTCGGCGGGCGTGGCGCAGGTGGTCTCGGGGCTGGCCGGCCTGGCCACGCTGCGCGACATCTCGATCGTGGAGCCGGACATCGAGGAGGTGGTGGCCCGGCTCTACCGGGCCGCCGTCCCGCTGCGCTGACCGCCCGGAAACAACGGACGACGGCCCCCACCCGGTCGGCCGGGCGAGGGCCGTCGGACGGCCGGTCGGGTCAGACCTTGTCGCCGATGTTCACCTGGGGTGCGGGGGCGCGCATCCGGCGGAAGGTGATCGACCGCATGATCGCGTAGAGGTAGAGCGAGCCCATCCGCTCACCGCTGTTCGGGAACCGCTCGCGGACCAGCTTCTTGATCTTCCGCGAGATCAGGATCGAGTCGATCACCACACCGAGCGCGAGCGCCCCCCAGATCACGTTCGAGGCCAGCCGGATCGCCGGCGGCATCGCCTGGTTGGAGCCGATCAGCACGATCAGCGCGCCGCCGAAGAACCAGGTGCCGACCGTACGCCGGGAGTCGACCACGTTGCGGGCCAGCAGCCGCTCGGGGCCCCGGTCACGCGGGCCGCCCTCGCGGCGGAACTCGGCGGCGGCCTCGGCGCGCGCCCTGCGGCGCTGCTCCCGGGCCTCCTCCTTGGTCAGCGGCTTCGCCGGCCCGGCCGGGCGGCGACCGGCGCCGGGACGCTTCGGGGTCTGCACCCCGAGCTCCTTCTTGCTGGGCGTGTAGCCCCGGGCACGCGCGGCGGGCGGCTCCTCGGTCACCACCGGCGTGGTGGCGGAGGAGTCGGAGTCGGCGGACTTGCGACGAAACAGCGACGGCACGAGGTGAAGGGTAGCCAAACGACGCCGCCCGGTGCACATCACGGTGCACCGGGCGGTTCTCGACGTGACTCGCGTTACGGACGCTCGACGTGCGCGCCCAGGCTGGCCAGCTTCGCCTCGAAGTCCTCGTAGCCCCGGTTGATCAGGTCGACGCCGTACACCCGGGAGGTGCCCTCGGCGGCGAGCGCGGCGATCAGGTGGCTGAAGCCGGCGCGCAGGTCCGGGATGACCAGGTCGGCCGCGTGCAGCTTGCTCGGCCCGGCGATCACCGCGGAGTGCTTGAAGTTGCGCCGGCCGAAGCGGCACGGGGTGCCGCCGAGGCAGTCCCGGTAGACCTGGATGTTGGCGCCCATGCTGTTCAGCGCCTCGGTGTAGCCCAGCCGCTGCTCGTAGACCGTCTCGTGGACGATCGACAGGCCGCGGGCCTGGGTCAGCGCGACGACCAGCGGCTGCTGCCAGTCGGTCATGAAGCCCGGGTGCACGTCGGTCTCCAACGCCACCGCGTTGAGTTCGCCGCCCGGGTGCCAGAACCGGATGCCGCCCTCCTGGCCGGCGTCGCCCAGCTTCGGGGGACGGGCGTCGGTGACCTCGTACGCGCCGCCGACCGAGCGGAAGATGTTCAGGAAGGTCATCATGTCGACCTGCTGCGCGCCGAGCACCTCGACGTGACCGCGGGTGGCCAGCGCGGCCGCGGCCCAGCTCGCCGCCTCGATCCGGTCCGGGATCGGCCGGTGCGTGTAGCCGCTGAGCCGCTTCACGCCCTGGATCTCGATCACCCGGTCGGTGTGCACCTTGATGATCGCGCCCATCTTCTGCAGGATGCAGATCAGGTCGATGATCTCCGGCTCGACGGCCGCGTTGCGCAGTTCGGTGACGCCCTCGGCCATCACCGCGGTGAGCAGCACCTGCTCGGTCGCGCCCACGCTCGGGTACGGCAGGGCGAACTTGGTGCCGTGCAGCCCGTTCGGCGCCGACAGGTGCAGCCCCTCCGGGGTCTTCTCCACCGTCGCGCCGAACTCCCGCAGCGCCTGGAGGTGGAAGTCGATCGGGCGCGGCCCGATGTGGCAGCCGCCCAGGTCCGGGATGAAGGCGTGCCCGAGCCGGTGCAGCAGCGGCCCGCAGAACAGGATCGGGATCCGGCTGGAGCCGGCGTGCACGTTGATCTGGTCGGTGCTGGCGCTCTCGACGTTGGACGGGTCGAAGACGAGCTCGCCGTCCTCCGCGCCGTCGCTGACCTTCACCCCGTGCAGGCCGAGCAGACCCTTGACGACCTCGACGTCACGGATGCGCGGCACGTCGAACAACCGGCTGGGGGTGTCGCCCAGCAGGGCGGCGACCATCGCCTTGGAGACGAGGTTCTTCGCGCCGCGCACGCGGATCCGCCCTTCGAGCGGAGTACCTCCGTGTACGACCAGGACGTCATCGGTCAACGCAACCTCCAGCGCGTCGGGTGGTGCCTGTGTCGAGGATCGGGCCTGCGAACCGGTTCGGCTGTCAGCTACCCGCATCGGGATGGGCGCAAAACCGCCCGCGAATGTGTCGTCGCCCCGGCAGCATAGCCCTCGGTGACGAAAATGGAATCGGTCACATCGCCGAGTACGGCACGAACCGGGGTTTCCGGTGCGTATCCGTACCAGTGATGTGACCGTCCGTGATCAGGGCGCCGTCGGCGGCGGGGTGTCCGCGCCGGGCAGCGCGAGCATCTGGTCCAGCGCCACCCGCGCGTGGTGCGCGGTGTCCGGGTCCACGGTGATCTGGTTGACCACCCGACCGGCGGCCAGCTCCTCCAGCGCCCACACCAGGTGCGGCAGGTCGATCCGGTTCATCGTCGAGCAGTAGCAGACCGCCTTGTCCAGGAACATGATCTGCTTGTCCGGGTGCGCCAGCGCCAGCCGGCGGACCAGGTTGAGCTCGGTGCCGATGGCCCACGCCGAGCCGGCCGGAGCCGCCTCGATGGTCTTGATGATGTACTCCGTCGAGCCGACGTGATCGGCGGCGGTGACCACCTCGTGCCGGCACTCCGGGTGCACCAGCACGTTGACCCCCGGCACCCGCGCACGCACCTCGTCGACGCTGTCCAGGGTGAAGCGGCCGTGCACCGAGCAGTGCCCGCGCCACAGGATCATCTTCGCGTCGCGCAGCTGCTCCGCGGTGAGCCCGCCGTTCGGCTTGTGCGGGTCGTACAGCACGCAGTCGTCCAGCGACAGGCCCATCTCCAGCACGGCGGTGTTGCGGCCGAGGTGCTGGTCGGGCAGGAAGAGCACCTTCGAACCCTGCTGGTACGCCCAGTCCAGGGCCCGCTTCGCGTTCGACGAGGTGCAGACCACGCCCCCGTTGCGCCCGACGAAGCCCTTGATGTCCGCCGAGGAGTTCATGTACGTCACCGGGACGGTGTCGGCCGCGACGCCCAGTTCGGTCAGCACGTCCCAGGCGGTCTCGACCTGCGACAGCACCGCCATGTCGGCCATCGAGCAGCCGGCGGCCAGGTCGGGCAGGATCACCTTCTGCGCGTCCGAGGTCAGGATGTCGGCGCTCTCGGCCATGAAGTGCACGCCGCAGAAGACGATGTACTCCGCGTCCGGCCGGGCGGCCGCCTCACGGGCCAGCTTGAACGAGTCGCCCGTGACGTCGGCGAACTGGATCACCTCGTCGCGCTGGTAGTGGTGCCCCAGCACGAAGACCTTCGTGCCGAGCGCGGCCTTCGCCGCCGCCGCGCGCGCCACCAGGTCGGGGTCGCTCGGCGCCGGCAGGTCACCCGGACACTCCACGCCACGCTCGGTGGCGGGGTCGCTGCCGCGGCCGAGGAGCAGCAGCGCAGTGGCGGTGTTGGAGGGCTCAACCCAGGTCGAAGTCACGCCTCCCATGGTCCCACAGCGTGGCGGCGACGCAGCCTCCGCCGGTGTGGGCTGCCACACTGCCAGGCATGCGCGTGCTGCTCTGTCCGGACAAGTTCGCCGGCACCCTGGCGGCCCAGGAGGTCGCCACCGCCGTCGCCGAGGGGTGGCGCGACGTCGCCGCCGCCGACGACCTGCTGATCCGACCACTCGCCGACGGCGGGCCGGGGTTCGTCGCGGTGCTCGCCGACGCGCTCGGTGGCCGGCGGATCCCGGTGCCCACCGTCGACCCGCTCGGCCGGCCCGCCGCCGGTGAGATCCTGCTCACCGACGACGGCACCGCCTACCTGGAGAGCGCCCAGGCGTGCGGGCTGCACCTGCTCGCCGCCGCCGAACGCGACCCGAAGGCCACCACCTCGTACGGGCTGGGGACGCTGGTCACCGCCGCCGTCGAGCAGGGCGCCCGCACCGTCGTCGTCGGCCTCGGCGGCTCCGGCACCAACGACGGCGGGGCCGGCATGGTCACCGCGCTCGGCGCCACCCCGCTCGACCAGGCCGGCCGGGCCCTGCCGTACGGCGGGGCGGCGCTGGTCGGGGTCGCCGCGCTCGACGGCGCGCCCCGGCTGCGCGGGGCGACCCTGGTCGCCGCCACCGACGTGGACAACCCGCTGCTCGGGCTGCACGGCGCCAGCAACGTGTACGGCCCGCAGAAGGGGGCGACCCGGGAGGACGTGCTGCTGCTCGACGCCGCGCTGGAGCGCTGGGCCACCGTGTTGGAGAAGGACCTTCCGGGCTGCCCGCCCGGCCTGGGCGCGCTGCCCGGCGGCGGGGCGGCCGGCGGGCTCGGCGCGGCGATCCTCGCCCTGGGCGGGCGCTGCGAGTCCGGTATCGATCTGGTCACCCGGGCGATCAGGCTGGACGCCGCCCTCGACACCGCCGATCTGGTGATCACCGGGGAGGGCTCGTTCGACCACCAGTCGCTGCGCGGCAAGGTGGTCGCCGGCGTCGCCGGCGCGGCCCGGGACCGGGGGGTGCCCTGCGTGGTGCTGGCGGGACGGGTGAGCACCGGGAGGCGGGAGGCCGCCGCGGCCGGCGTCACCGACGCGTACAGCCTGGTGGAGCACTTCGGCGGGGAGGAGCACGGCGGGGTGGAGGCGGCGATGGGTCGGCCGGCGGAGGGACTGCGGGCGCTGGGCGCCCGGCTGGCCCGGCAGTGGAGCCGCTGAGGCGCCCCACCGGCCGTCCGTTCCGGGCGCAGGTCACGCCACCGGAGGTGACCTCGGCGGGAGCGGCGTACCATCGGATCCGGACCACACCGGGAATCACTGGCCGACGTGCGACGTTGGCCAGTGCGTCCGGACCCATACCGCGCAGGGAGATTTCCACGTGACCACGCCAGCGCAGACCGAGTCGACCGAGGCCCAGGCCCCTACTTCCGTCGTCCTCACCGACGTCGCGGCGCAGAAGGTCAAGGCCCTGATCGAGCAGGAGGGCCGCGACGACCTGCGGCTCCGTGTCGCGGTGCAGCCCGGTGGCTGCTCCGGCCTGCGGTACCAGCTCTTCTTCGACGAGCGGTCGCTCGACGGTGACGTCGTCTCCGACTTCGACGGTGTCGAGGTCGTCGTCGACCGGATGAGCGCCCCCTACCTGGCCGGGGCGACCATCGACTTCGCCGACCGCATCGACGCCCAGGGCTTCACCATCGACAACCCGAACGCGGGCAACTCCTGCGCCTGCGGCGACTCGTTCAGCTGAGTCGCGACACCGTCGCCGTGCAGCGGGGCCGCCCTCCGGGGCGGCCCCGCTGCCGTTCGGCGTCCGGCCGGGGGCGGGCGTACGGGCGGTGACGACCGGGTGGCCCGGGTACGACCGGCGGGTGGCATGTCGTCGACCGACCCTCGACCACCCGCCCGCGCGGACCGGTAGGCTGACCGGCGCCGTGCTCCCGACCCCGAGGGTTGACATGAAGATCGCCGTGACCGGCTCGATCGCGACCGACCACCTGATGAGCTTCCCCGGTCGCTTCGCCGACCAGTTCATCGCCGACCAGCTGCACAAGGTCTCGCTGTCGTTCCTCGTGGACGACCTGGTGCTGCGCCGCGGCGGGGTCGCGGCCAACATCGCCTTCGGCATGGCGCAGCTCGGGCTGCGCCCGATCCTGCTCGGCGCGGTCGGCGCCGACTTCGCCGACTACCGTTCCTGGTTGGAGCGGCACGGCGTCGACTGCGACTCCGTGCACGTCAGCGAGGTGGCGCACACCGCCCGCTTCGTGTGCACCACCGACACCGAGATGTGCCAGATCGCCTCCTTCTACGCCGGGGCGATGAGCGAGGCCCGCAACATCGAGCTGTCCCCGGTGGCGCAGCGGCTCGGCGGCCTCGACCTGGTGCTGGTCGGCGCGAACGACCCCGAGGCGATGATCCGCCACTCCGCCGAGTGCCGGGAGCGCGGTTACGCCTTCGTCGCCGACCCCTCCCAACAGCTCGCCCGGATGGACGGCGAGGACGTGCTCGGCCTGATCGAGGGCGCCGACTACCTGATGACCAACGACTACGAGAAGTCGCTGCTGCAGAGCAAGGTCGGCCTCTCCGACGCCCAGCTGCTGGACCGGGTGAAGGTCCGGGTCACCACGCTGGGCAAGGACGGCGCGGAGATCGCCGGCCGGGACTTCGACACCATCCACGTGCCGATCGCCCGGGAGATCCAGGCCGTCGACCCGACCGGCGTCGGGGACGGCTTCCGGGCCGGCTTCTTCACCGCCCTGTCCTGGGGTCTGGGCCTGGAGCGCGCCGCCCAGGTCGGTTCGCTGCTGGCCACGCTGGTGCTGGAGACCGTCGGCACCCAGGAGTACGAGGTGCGCCGCGACCTGTTCGTCAAGCGTCTGGCCGAGTCGTACGGCGACGACGCCGCCGAGGACGTGCGGCCGCACCTGCTGCCGTGAGCACCGCACCCGCCGCCGGCGGCCAGGTGCTGGTCGCGTTCGCCGGCCTGCCGGGCGTGGGGAAGAGCACCCTCGCCGGGCGGGTCGGCGCGGCGCTGGGTGCGCCGGTGCTGCCCGTGGATCCGGTCGAGCGGGCCCTGGCCCGGTACGGCCTGGTCGGTGACGTGCCGGGGACGGCCGCGTACGCCGCGGTCGCCGGGCTCGCCGAGGTGCAGCTCGGGCTCGGTCTGAGCGTGGTGGTGGACGCGGTCAACCCGGTGGCCGGCGCGCGCGGGCTCTGGCGCGACGTGGCCGAGCGCGCCGGTGTGCCGCTGCGGGTGATCGAGGTGCACTGCGGGGACGAGGCGGAGCACCGCCGTCGCGTCGAGGCCCGGCTTCCCGCCGAGCCCGACCCGTTCGCCCCCACCTGGGACCAGGTCCTCGTCCGCCGCGCCGGATACGAACCGATCATCGGCCCCCGCCTGGTCGTCGACACCACCGTCGACCTCGACCCCCTCCCCGCCATCCTCACCTACCTCCGCTGACCCCTCCCTCCCTCCCTCCCTCCCTCCCTCCCTCCCTACCCCGTCGATCTTGCAGTTTCGGTGGGGGTTACGCACCTCTCGGGCGTGAAGTCCCCGCCCGAACCGCAAGATCGACGGGGCGGGGGGTGGGGGTCAGGCGGGGGTGGGGTGGGGGTGGAGGGTGGTGAGGGCGCCGGGGCGGCCGTACCGGTAGCCCTGGCCGTGGACGCAGCCGATCGCGGTGACCGCCGCGTGCTGCTCCTCGGTCTCCACCCCCTCGGCCACCACCATCAGGTCGAACGCGCCGGCCAACCGGGTCACCATCTCCACCGTCGCGTACGCCCGGGAGTCGGTGTCGAGGCGGGCCACGAACGAGCGGTCGATCTTCAGCTCGGTGGCCGGGATGCGGTGCAGGTAGCTCAGCGAGGAGTAACCGGTGCCGAAGTCGTCGATGGCGATGCGGATGCCCAGCTCACGCAGTTGGGCGAGGCGTTCCAGCACCGCCTCGCTGCCGTCGATCAGCGCCGACTCGGTCAGCTCCAGGGTCAACGCGCGCGGGGCCAGGTCGGCGCTGGCGGTGGCCGAGGTGACCGTGGCGATCAGGTCGGGGCGGCGCAGGTGGGCGGCGGCGATGTTGACCGCCACGGTCGCCTCCGGCACCCGCTCGCGCCACGCGGCGGCGGCCCGGCACGCCTCGTGGACCACCCAGCGGTCGATTTGCACGATCAGCCCGGTCTCCTCCGCCAGCGGCAGGAACGCCGCCGGACTGAGCAGCCCCAGCCGGGGGTGTCGCCAGCGCACCAACGCCTCCGCGCTGCGTACCGCACCGGTGGCCAGGTCGACGATCGGCTGGTAGTCCAGGTGCAACTGCCGCTCGTCGACCGCCCGGCGCAGGTCGGCGATCAGCTCCGCCCGGGTCACCGCGGATTCCCGCAGCGCCGGGGTGCAGGTCCGGTACGCGGACTTCCCGGCGGCCTTGGCCGCGTACATGGCGATGTCGGCGTCGCGGAGCACGTCGGTGTGGGAGGCGTGCTGCGGGCCGTACTCGGCGATGCCGATGCTGGCCGACGGGTGGATGCCGACGTCCTCCTCGCCGGGCGAGGGTTGCAGGGCGGCGAGCAGCCGCTCGGCGAGCCGTTCCGGCGCGACCGGCCGGGCCGCGTCGACCAGGACGGCGAACTCGTCGCCGCCGAGCCGGGCGATGTCGCCGTCGTCGCCGACCGCGTCGCGCATCCGGCCGGCGATGGTGGTCAGCAGGGCGTCCCCGGTGGCGTGGCCGAACCGGTCGTTGACCTGCTTGAACCCGTCCAGGTCCAGCAGCAGCACGGCGACCGGTGGGCCGTCGCGCAGCGCCCGGCGCAGCCGCCGGTTGAACATCAGCCGGTTGGGCAGCCCGGTGAGCTGGTCGGTGTACGCCAGCCGGCGCAGCCGGCCGACCAGCCGCAGGTTCTCGTTGGCGGCCAGCCCCTGCCGCAGCGCCAGCACGCCGAGCAGCGTCATCATGCCGGTGAAGACCAGCTGCGGGGTCTGCCCGGTGGGGCGGCGGGCCAGCACCACCGCGATGATCGCCCCGCCCACCGGCAGGTACGGCAGGGCCACCCGCCACCAGGGCGGCAGCGGCGACTCGGTGCTGTCGTCGACGCCGTCACAGACCGGCGGCGGTGGATGGCTCGCCGCCACCCCGATCAGCAGGTAGCTCAGCGGCCAGCAGAGGTCGATCGGGTGCCCGGGGGCGTAGCTGTGGTGCGCGACCAGCGAGACGTAGATCGCGTCCGCCCCGGCCCGGACGGCGAGGCTCGCCCCGATCAGGGTCAGCGGCCGCCACACCGGTCGCCGCGGTCCGGCGACCGCGACCAGGATGGTCAGCTGCATCAGGTCGAGCATCGGGTAGAGCAGGCCGAAGGTGCGCAGCGGGTCGGCGAGGTCGGCGGTGGCGATGTCCCGGAACACCACGACCCAGCCGATCGGGATCAGCGCGAGCCCGACGATCACCCCGTCGAGCAGGGTGCGGGCCCGGCCGACGAGGCTGCGCGGGGCCGACAGCGAGCAGAGCAGGGCTGCGGTGCCGGTGACGATCCCGGCGGTGAAGACCGCCCCGATGAGGAAGGTGTGCGGCAGCTCCGGACTGCTGATCCGCTCGACGGTCCAGACCGTACGGCCGGCGGCGGACAGCCCCATGGTGAGCGCGAGCAGCGTCCAGAACCGGCGCAGCGGCGGAGGGTGTCGGCGGGCCGCGTCCGAACACGCGAGGGTGGCCCAGGTGGCCACCGTGATCGCGCCCAGGTCGCTGACCAGCGCCGCCTGCGGCAGCGCGACGACCAGCCAGAGGGCCTCGACGAGGACGACCGCCGTGGCGACGACGACGCCGACGCGGCGGGCGCGCGGGGTGACGGCCTCGCGGCGGACGTCGTGGGGCAGCACGGTGGTCGCTCCGGCTCTCTTCTTTGTGCGCACGCCTCAAGGCTGAGGACCGCCTCGCGGGCGGCGAACCATCGAAGCGTAGCCACCGGGCGGGCGGGCCGCCAGGTCCGGCCGACCCACCTGCGCGGACGTGGACGGGCCGGCGGGACCGGGGAGGTCGCGCCGGCCCGTCGTCGTCCCTACTGCACGGTGACGTTGTCGACGTACACGGCGGAGCCGCCGCTCGCCCCGCTGCCCGGGACGAACTGCACGCCGATCTCGCGGACGTCACCGAGGTTGGCCACGCCGCCGAGGTGGAGGGTGAGGGTGACGCCGGACGAGGTGACGGTCACCGCGCCGCCGTCGTACCACTGCCAGCCGGAGCCGGTCTTGACGTAGAGCTTGGCCTGGCTGCCGGTGCCGAAGCTGCCCCAGGTGGCGACCCGGGCGGTGGCCCGCAGCGTGGTCCTCCCGCTGAGGCTGGTGGTCGCGCTCCGGCGCAGGTACGCCGCGCCGGCGGCGAGGTTGACGTCGGACTTCAGGGCGTACGAGCCCTGGGCGGCCCACTCGTTCACCCGCCACGGCCCGCCGGTGACGTTGGTGCCGGCCCAGCCGTCGGTGCCCGACTCGAAGCCGGCCAGCAGGGTGCCCCCGGTGGGCGGCGGCGGGCTGGTGGTGCCGCCACCGGGCTCGGTGACGGTGCCCAGGTCGACCTCGCCCCGGTTGGCGATCCAGGAGTTGTTGAACAGGGTGCTCGCGCCGGCGTTGCGCGCCGGGCCCCAGCCGTCGTTCCAGGCCAGGAAGTAGGTGGTCCGGGGGTAGTTCTGCTGGAAGGCGGTGATCCACCTGCCGTAGTCGAAGGAGCCCTGGCTGTCCGGTCCGATCTCGGCGAACGCGAACGGCTTGCCCAGCGCGGTCAGCTCGTTGTACGCGGACTGGATGCCGGAGGTCTGCGGGTTGTCGTCGTAGGCGTCCATGCCGACGATGTCCACGTAGGACGCACCCGGGTAGAAGGCGGTGCGGTTGCCCCGGCTGAAGTCGGCGGAGTAGATCCAGAGCAGGTTGTCCAGCCCCTTGGTGCCGGTGAGGTAGCTGTGCATCTGCTGCCAGACCTGCCGGAAGGTGGCCTGGTCCCGGTTGCCCCACCAGAACCAGTCGCCGTTCATCTCGTGGAACGGCCGGAACAGCACCGGCACGCCGGCGTTCTCCAGGTCCTGCAGGCCGGCGGCCATCTTGTCCATCAGCCGCCGCCACCGGGCGCCCGCCTCGGTGGACGGGTTGAGCAGGTCGGCGAAGTTGCCCATCGCGGTGTTCAGGCCGCCGCCGTTGGCGTTGGCCGGGCTCGGCGAGTGGACACTGATGGTTACCAGACCGCCGCTGTTCCACCAGGACTTCAGGCTGGCGTTGCACGAGTGGTCGACCAGCGCGGTGATGTCGCTGTTGGTGGCCCAGCCGGAGCCGTAGTCGCAGCTGAGGATCGCCGGGTACTGGCCGGTGGCGTTGCGCAGTTCCTCGGTCTGGGCGAGGGAGAAGCCGCTGTTGCTGTAGCCGCCGAAGAAGCCGGAGGCGATCCGGTTGGTGCTCCGGTTGGGCAGGTGGGCCAGCCAGTTGAGGACGCTGCGGGTCGAGGCGGAGGCGTTCGGGTTGACGGGCGCGACGGTGTGCGCGTCGGCGCGCCCGATCACGGTCAGCAGGGAGGCCGCGACGAGGGCGGTGGCGGCGGCGCTGAGCGCGAGGCGGAGTCGTCTACTTCGCATCGGACCAACCTTTTCGGGGACGGGGGTGGTGGTCCGGACCCTCCGCGCGGTCAGGGCCCGTCCCACCAGTGGACTCCTGAACCGGTTAAGTTTCAAGCATGTAAATGCATTGTTGCCGTCACGCCGAGTGACTCAGGCCCACTCCTCGGCGGCGTCGCCGTCGGCCGCCGGGTCCACCCCCGACACCGGCGGACCGCCGTGCGTCCACGGGGTTTCCTCCGGCGCGGGGAACGCCCCCGCCGGCATGAACGCGTCGGAGAGCGTGGTCAGGCAGAGCCGCTCCCCCACCTCGGGCACCGTGCCCGGCGGCGCGGTCAGCCCCCGCCCCATCCCGCCGGAGAGCTCCAGCACCACCTCGGTCTTGCCGTCGGCCGGGGTCACGAAGACCACCTTCGCCTTCTGCGCCGGGCGGGCCGGGGAGTACAGCGTCGCCCCCACCGGCACCAGCACCGGCTCGGTGGTCACCACCTGGATGCGCGGGCGCAGCACCGGCCGCCTGCCGCTGTCGTCCACCCGCTTCGCGTCGGCCAGGGTCACGTCGCCGACGAACGCCTCACCGGTCAACCGGTGCTCCGCCATGACCAGCGGATCGTCGTAGGCGCGCTGCACCGCGTACGAGGTCAGGGCCCGCTCCAGCCGGTGCAGCCGTACCGCCGCGGCCACCGCCCCGTCCCGGCGGGGCTGCGGCGCGCCACCCGCGTCGACGTGCTCGGCGTACCCGGTGAAGGCGTCCCTGTCGCCGTCCCAGCGGCCCGCCACCCGCGCCCCGGGCGGCAGTGCCCGCAACAACCCGACGCCGCGCCACATCAGCTCCCAGGTGGGCGCGAGCTGGTCGCGCAGCACCCGCTCCAGCTCCGCGTACGCCGCCGCGACCGCGACCGGGTCCTCCCCCGCCTCCGCGTACGCGGCCACGGCCGGGGCGAGCACCCGGTTGTCGAAGTCCGGGTCGGTGGCCGGGCCGGCCGGCGGGCAGCTGCCCGGGTCCTCCGCCCGGGCGGCCGCCTGCGCGCCGGTGAGCCCGGCGGGCGGGTCGATCCAGCCCAGCAACGCCGGCAGGTGCAGGTCCTCCACCGTGCTCTGCCCGGTGGCCCAGTGCAGGGTCAGCGCGTCGGTCATCGCCAGCAGCGCCGACGAGCCGGGATGCTCGGCCCGCTCGGTGAAGAAGGTCAGCCACCGCCCGAGCAACGGCACGTCGGGGTGCACCGGGTACTCGCCGTCGGGGCGGCGGAACCGGGTGGAGCGGCCGAACAGCCGCAGGAAGCCGACCCCGGCGGGGCTCGGCACCAGCAGCTGCGGCGCGTCCACGTACCGGTACCGCACGTCCCGGCCCCGGTCCACCGGCACCGCCTCCGACACCCCCCGGAAGGAGTCCAGGTACGGCAGCACGATCGCGGCCAGCTCGGCGGCGAACCGGAACCGCTGGTCCCGGTTGCGCGGCTGCGGCACGATCAGCAGCCGCCCGTCGTCCGGGGCCGTGCCGACCAGCGCCGCGAGCGGGGCGTTCGCCTCCCCGGCCATGCCGAGCGGCACCAGCACCAGCGGCCGCTCGGCCAGGTGCAGGTGGCGGACCGTGGCCACCGGCTGGGCCACCCCGGCGGCGACCGCCTGCGCCCGGGCCAGCGCACGCAGCGTACTCATGCGGGGTCTCCGGCGAGGGCGTCGGCGCGCAGGCGGGCGGCGGCCCGCAGCAGCGCGGCGGCCTCCTCCTGACCGGGGTCGGGGGCGCGCTCGCCGGCGGCCAGCGCCAGCACGTCGGCCACCGTGCCCACGCCGCCCAGCGCCTCGCGCACCGGCCGGCCCAGGGCGCCGGTGTGCCCGCGCGCCTCGTCCCGGCAGAAGTACGCCAGCTCGCAACTGGCCAGGCACTCCGGCGCGTAGCGGGCCTCGACGGTGCGCAGCGCGGCGGCCAGTTCGGCCGGCTCGGCCGCCGGGTCGGCGGTGAACCCCGCCGGGACCCCGGCGAGCAGGTCGTCCAGCCGGGCCATCCGGTCGAGCTGGCGGCGCAGCACCAGCAACTGCTTGCGCACGTCGAGCAGGCTCGCCACCGGCCGGTTCGTGAAGTCGCGCGGGCAGACCAGCACCACGTCGTGCGAGACCAGCTCCTCGTCGTGCCCCTCGGCGGCGAGCAGTTCGCGCAGCGCCAGCACGTAGACGGCGGACTGGACGGCGGCGGCGGCGACCTTCGCCGGGTCGGCCTGCCCGTCGACGACCGGGAACGACTTGATCTCCACCACGTGGAACCGGCCGCCGAGGCGGGCCGCGACCAGATCCGGCTCCAGGCTCACCCGCTGCCCGGCGACGTCCAGCCCGAGCAGCGGATGGTCGAACAGCGCCGCGTCCGGCCCGACCGCGGTCAACGCCCGCCGGGACCGCTCGTGCCGGTCCGGCAGGTCGTCCGCGCCGCCCAGGTCCGTCCAGCTCGCCCGCTCCGGCACCGGCACGCCCAGCCGTTGCGCGACCAGCCGCAGCAGCTCCACCCCACCGTCGGCCTTGACCTGCGCCTCGAACGCGTTGCCCCGGGTGATGGCGAACCGGGACTGCCCGAAGCGGGCCGGGAAGCCGATCCGCTCGGCGAGCTTCGGCTTGTCCACCCCGGCGCCGTCGAGCACCGCCCGCCGGGCACAGCCCGGGTTGCCGGTGAGCGCGGCGATGGTACGGGCGTTGTGCCGCTTCGGCGGCGCGTCACCCCTGATGGCGGCCAGTCGCTGCGCGGTGCTCGTCACGACAGGCCACGATAGCCGTCCGCCGTCACCCCGGCCGGCACCGCGCGGGCGCGTGCCGGGCACCTCAGCCGACCGGACTGCCCTGGATCCGGGCGCGGCGGACCAGCACGGCGGTCACCACCGCGGCGGTCAGGGCCAGCGCCGCCATCGACCAGAGCACCGCGCGCAGCCCGCCGGTGAAGCCCGGATCGGCCAGCCGGCCACCGGTCGTGCTGGCCAGCACCGCGCCGACCACCGCGATGGCGACCGTCTCGCTGGCCAGCCGGGCCGTGTTGATCATCCCGGCGCCGGTGGCCGCCCGGTGCGGCGCGACACTGCCGATCGCCATCGCGTCGAGCAGCCCGATGGACAGGCCCACCCCGACGCCGATGGTGAGCAGCGGACCCGCCAGGGCGGCCGCGCCGCTGTCCGGGGCGAGGACGGTGGCCCAGGCCGCGCCGGCCGCGACCACCGCCACCGAGGTGACGACCACCGCCGAGGGCGGCACCAGCCGGGCCGTCGCGCCGGTGAGCAGCGGCAGCACCAGCGTCGGCGCGGTCAGCAGGATCAGCGTGGCGCCGGCCGCGCCGGGACTCATCCCGACCACCGTGGTCAGGTACGACGGCAGGTACACCAGCAGCGGCACCAGCACCGCGACGATGGTGGCCGCCGCCAGGCAGATCCCGACGAAGCGGGGGCTCGCCAACAGGGCCAGGTCGAACATCGGATCGTGGCGACGCCGCTCCACCACGACGAAGGCCACCAGCAGGACGAGCGCGGCGACGAACGCGGCCACGATCACCGGGGCGGACCACCCCGTCTCGGGACCCTGCACGAAACCGAAGATGAGCAGCAGCAGCGCGGCGGTGAAGGTGACCGTGCCGGGCCAGTCGATCCGGCCGGCGTGCGGCTGGCGCGACTCGGGCAGCAGCGGGGTCAGCGCCAGCACCACCAGGGCGGCCAGGGCCGGCCCGGCGAAGACGGCCCGCCAGCCGAAGGCGTCGATCAGCAGCCCGGCGATGGAGGGGCCGAAGGCCAGGCCGACGCCGATGGTCGTACCGAAGAGGCTGAACACGCGGGCCCGGGCCCGGCCGGTGAACGTGGCGGCCAGGATGGCGGAGGCGCTGGTCGCGGCGGCGGCCGCGCCGACCCCGGCGAGCGCGCGAAGCAGGTCGAGCAGCACGATGCCGGTGGCCACCGAGGCGGCCAGCCCGGCCCCGGCGAAGATCGCGACGCCGGTGGCGAAGACCCGCCGCCGGCCGAGCAGGTCCGCCAGCGCGCCGGTGGCCAGCATGAAGCTGGCGAAGGTGGCGTTGTAGCCGTTCACCACCCACTGCACGCCGGCCAGCCCGGCGTCGAGGTCCCGGCCTATCTCCGGCAACGCCACCGACGCGCCGGTCAGCGACGCGGGCAGCGAGACGGTGGACAGCAGGACGGCGACCAGCACGACGGCCGGGTGGTTGCGCAATGAATCTCCCCGTTTCTCGGCGGCCTCAGCCTAGAACGGGCAGGTGGGGGCGGGTCCGGCACGGGGTCGGGTCAGCGTTCGGCCGAGCGGTTCCAGGGCGAGCGGGGCAGCCGCGCCCCGGCCAACGGCCGGCGGCGGCGACGGTGCCGGCGACGGCCCGGGGTGCAGGGCGGACGGGAGACGGTGTGCACCGGCGCGGGATCCGGTACGACGGGCTGCCGGCCGATCAGCCAGCACAGGAAGCGGGCCATCGCTCAGCCGACCGGGAGGCGACGGGCCTCGTCCTTCGAGATGGCGTACTCGGCCCCGCAGAACGTGCACTGCTGCGCGTACCGGGTGCGCACCGGGATCAGCGGGATGAAGAAGAGGGTGAACTTCGTCGACCGCCGGGTGACGACCTGGGCGGCCTGGTTGCCGCAGTTGCGGCAGACGGCGGTGGCCACACCCGAGCGGCTGACCGACGTGCGAAGTCCGAAGATGAAGAACATCGCCCGCCTGTACCCCGCCCGCGACGGTTGAACCCCCCGATCTCAGGAAGTGGTGCGCCGCCACGGACGGCGCGCGTCGAGTTCGGCGGCGAGCAGCTCCAGGAAGGCCCGGAACCCCTCCTCGCCGTGCGGCGTCGGCATCTCGTCGGTGAGTGGGCCACGGTGCCGGCGGGCCCGCACGATCGCGGCGGCGTAGACGCCCGGGCCGGCGACGAAGTGCCGCCGCTCCACCATGGCGTCGGCCATCCGGCTCGCGGCGACGTCGTCCAACTCCCTCGTGAAGGTCAATCCGTAGAGGATCTGGTTGACGACACCCTTCCAGTCGTCGCGGGGCATCGCTGGCCTCCTCGGAAACCCTCGCCGAGCTGCGGTGACGATGACATGATCCCCGAGCGCGGCCAGGATGCGGTCTGACCCGCCGGGCCGCATCCTGATGCCGGTCGCGGAACTTTTCGCCACACGGGTGTCCGGATCCGGCTCCCGCGTTCGTCACTCGGGTGAGACCACGACACCGAGGAGCCGAGACATGCAGTTCATGATGTTCGTCTGCACCGACACCGAGCCGGACACCGACCCGGGCGCCGCCCCGGACATCGAGCGGTGGGTGGCCGACCGGGACGCCGCCGGCCAGCGCCTGCTCGGCGAGCGGCTGGCCCCGCCGTCGGCGGCCACCACGGTCCGGGTACGCGGCGGCGAGCTGCTGCTGACCGACGGGCCGTTCGCCGAGACCAAGGAGGTCATCGTCGGTTTCGACATCCTCGAGTGCGCCGACCTGGACGAGGCGGTCGAGGTGGCCCGCGCCCACCCGATGGCGTACGCGGGGCGGATCGAGCTGCGCCCGTTCGACCCGCTGGACTGAGGTGGGCACCGACACCGCGCGGGCCGTCGCCGACGCGGGCGCCGAGGCGTACCCGAGGATCGTCGCCGCGCTGATCCGCAGCACCGGGGACTGGACCCTGGCCGAGGACTGCGCGCAGGAGGCGCTGGCCTCGGCGCTGGAACGCTGGCCCCGCGACGGCGTGCCCGGCAACCCGGGCGGCTGGCTGATGACGGCCGCCCGCAACCGGGCCGTGGACGTGCTGCGCCGGGCCTCGGTGGAGCGCCGCAAGCTGCACGAGCTGGCGCTGCTCACCGCTGCGGCCCCGGCGCCCGAGCAGGAGGGGGACGTGGTGGACGACCGGTTGCGGCTCATCTTCACCTGCTGCCATCCGGCGCTGGCGCCGGAGGCGCGGGTCGCGTTGACGCTGCGCACGGTCGCCGGGGTGCCGACCGCCGACATCGCCCGCGCCTTCCTGGTCGGCGAGTCCGCGATGACCCGGCGGATCACCCGGGCGAAGGCCCGGATCGCCGACGCCGGCATCCCGTACCGGGTGCCGACCGGGGCCGCGCTGGTCGAGCGGCTGCCGGGCGTGCTGGCCGTGCTCTACCTGCTCTTCACCCGGGGGTACGACGCGGACGGCGAGCCGGCCTTCGCCGACGAGGCGATCCGGCTGGCCCGGCTGCTCGACCGGCTGCTGCCGGACGAGCCGGAGGTGGCCGCCCTGTTGGCGTTGTTCCTGTTGCAGAACTCACGCCGGGCGGCCCGCCGGGACGCCGACGGCAACCTGCTCACCCTCGACGAGCAGGACCGCTCCCGCTGGGACCGGGCCGCCGTCGCCGAGGGTCTGGCCGTGCTGGCCCGCGCCGGTGACGGCCCGTACGCCCTCCAGGCCCGGATCGCCGCCGCCCACGCCACCGCCGCGACCGGCGCGGACACCGACTGGGCCGCCATCGCCGGCTGGTACGACGAGCTGGCCCGGCTGCGCCCCACCCCGGTGGTCCGGCTCAACCGGGCGGTGGCACACGGCTACGCGCACGGCCCACTGGCGGGTCTGGCCCTGATCGTCGAGGCGCGGACCGGCGGCGCGCTCGACGGCTACCCACCGGCGGTGGCCGCCGAGGCCGAGCTGACCGCCCGCCACGGCGACCCGGTACGCGCCGCAGCGCTGTTCCGGGACGCCGCCACCCTGGTCTGCTCCGAGCCGGAGCGGCGGGCCCTGCTGCGTCGGGCCGAGTCGCTGACGCCCTCAGGCCCGTAGCGTGCGCGCCGACACCCACCGGGTTCGGGGCCGGTGGGCGGCGGCGGGCGGGTGGCGCACGTCGGTGCGGGCCGTGGGATGCGGCCCGCACCGACCGGGCGGCGCTCAGGCGCCCGCCGGCACCTCCTCGGAGACCCAGATCGGCTGCCAGTCGGCCATCTCGTGGTAGCGCCGCAGCTCGGAGAGCCCCGCGACGCTCCCGGTCCACGCCGGGTACGGCGGGTTGCCCTCGTCGAAGCCGCTCTGCACGAAGGTCAGCGTCGTCTTCCCGTCGGACTCGGCGAGCTCCCAGGTGGTGACGCCGACCGGTCCCCAGTCGACGGAGAGCGTACGGCCCGGATCCAGGTCGACCACCTTCGCCGCGTACCCGGACTCGAACCCGCCCATCGCGTACCGGCCGCCGACCCAGGGCTCGATCCCGATCGGGTACCCGAACCAGGCGCTGGCCTGGTCGGAGTCGGTGAGCGACTCCCAGACCTTCGCCGCCGGGGCGGCGATCAGCAGCTCACCGCGCAGCTCGGCGGAGGTGAAGTCGGTACGCGGCAGCAGCGGACGCCCCTCCAGGTGCGCCGCGAGGTTGGCCAACGACAGCGACCACCAGGTCTGCAGCACGCCCCGGATGCTGCTGCCGTCGAACGCCTCGGCCATGGTGAAGTGGCTCTGGGTCAGCGTCAGCAGGGTGCTCCGCGGCCCCTCGGCGGCCAGCCGTATCTCGCTGGTGGTCTCCACCCCGTCGAGCAGCCAGGCGAAGCGCAGCGAGTGGTCGTCGGCGTGCAGCAGCCGCTGGTGCGGGGCGTCCCCGTCCGGCGTGTACCGGCCCCAGAACTCGTACCGCCGGGGCAGCTCGACCTCGGCGTGCTCGGCGAACCAGACCCGCAGCTCGGCCGGGTCGGTCACCGCCCGCCGGACCGCCTCGACAGGCGCGGCGAGCCGGACGCAGATCGTCATCGGTTCAGTCATGGTCGTCCCCCTTGGGATAGCAGGCCACGGCGAGCTTGAAGGCATCCCCCTCGGCGCCCCCGTAGCGCGTGAACAGGTCCTGCAGCGTGGACCGCAGGTCGTGCAGGAACTCCTGCCGGCGCTCGGCCGGCACCCGGATCTCGCCGGAGACACCGATCGAGGGCAGCTCCGGCGCCGAGCGGTCGAGCGCGGCGACGTCCGCCTGGACCTCCTCCATCAGGTCGAGCAGGTGGCCGAGGCTCAACTCGTCGCCGGCGCGGCGCAGCCCGCCGACCCGCCCGACGAGCCGGGGCGAGAGCCAGTACGACCGCGCGGCGGCCTGGTAGATGCCCTCGCTGATGCCGCGCACCCGGCGCGTCTGCACCTGCTCGACCAGGCCGGCCGCCACCAGCTGCCGGACGTGGTAGTAGACGCGCTGCGGCGTCTGGCCCAGCCGGGTGGCGACCTCGGTGCAGGTGCGGGGTTCGGCCAGTTGCCGCAGCACCTCGACACGCTGCGGCTTGAGCAGGACCTCGGCCTGCTCGATCTGTTCCAGGTACAGGACGTCTCTCATGGCAAAATCATCTTGTACGTAAAAACTTCCTTTGTCAATCGGTTCGACGAAAGCCGCGCCGGTGATCCGGCGCGGCTCCCGTCGACTCGGGTCAGGGCGTCCAGTCGGGACGCAGCGGGTACCCGTTCACCCCGTCCGGCCCGTTCCGGGTCGCCACGACCTGGTGCAGCTGGATGCCGTTGCGCTCGAAGGCCAGCCGCGACCCGGCCATGTACAGCCCCCACACCCGGGCCGTGCCCTGCCCCACCTCACCGACGCAGAAGTCCCAGTTCTCGACCAGGTTGCGGCACCACGCCGCCAACGTCAGCGCGTAGTGCTGGCGCAGGTTCTCCTCGTGGTGCACCTCCAACCCGACGTCGTGGATCTCCCCGATCAGCCGGCCCGGCCCGGCCAACTCGCCGTCCGGGAAGACGTACCGGTCGATGAACGCGCCGGAGCGGTGCGGGGCCCGGTTGTCGGCCCGGGTGATGCAGTGGTTGAGCAGCCGGCCCCCCGGACGCAGCCGGTCCCGCAGCGCCCCGAAGTACCCCGGGTAGTTGCGCACCCCGACATGCTCGGTCAACCCGATCGAGGAGACCACGTCGAACTGCTGCCGCGGGGCGTCCCGGTAGTCCAGGTGACGCACCTCCGCCAGCCCGGTCAGCCCCTCGCGCTCGATCGCCGCCTGCGCCCACTGCGCCTGCGCCCGCGACAGGGTCACCCCCAGGGCCTTCACCCCGTACTCGCGGGCGGCGTGCCGGACCATCCCGCCCCAGCCGCACCCGACGTCGAGCAGCCGCATCCCCGGCTGGAGCGCCAACTTGCCGGCGACCAGGTCGTACTTGGTCGCCTGGGCCTGCTCCAGGGTGTCCGACGGGCTGCGGTAGACCGCGCAGGTGTACGTCATCGACGGGCCGAGCACCTTCTCGTAGAAGGCGTTCGAGACGTCGTAGTGGTGCGAGATGGCGGTGCTGTCCCGCAGCCGGGAGTGCCGCAGCCCGTTCACCACCCGCCGCCAGCGCGGCTGCGCCTCCTGCGGCGGGGGCGGCGGGGGCAGCAGCCGCTCCCAGCCCAGCCCGCGCACCAGCGCCAGCCCCTCGGCCACCGAGGGCGGCCGCAACCGCAACTCGTCCTTGAGCACCCGCAGCGCCTCGTACGGGTCGCCCGGATGGACCCCCTCCAGCCCGAGGTCACCGCTGACGTACGCCCGGGCCATGCCCAGGTCGCCCGGCGCGGTGAGCAGGTACGACAGGCCCCGCTCGGAGCGGATGGCCAGGGTGATCCCGGAGTCGGCCGGGCCGATCGCGCTGCCGTCGTACCCGGTGATGCGGACCGGCAGGTCCCGGGCGGTGACCGCGCGGACGACGTCCGCGACGGTCGTGCCGATGCGCCGGCCCCCCGCCGGCGGTGTGGACGGGGTGCTCGCCGCCCCCTGTTCTCGGTCGGTCAGGCTCATTTCCTCGCTACCGCCTTCTCGTACAGTCCCGTGAGCCGGTGGTCCGGGTCGTAGCGGTCCTTCACGGCGCGCCAGACGTCCCCGCCGTACAGCCGGTCGAACGCCTCCCGGTCGTAGTACGCGTCCGAGTAGAGCGACTTGTGGCCGCCCGCCTCGGACACCGCCCGCTCCACAGAGCGGTTCACGTCGCCGTCCGCCGCACCCTCGGCGATCGGCACAGTCCCCCAGAACCCGATGTTGACGTAGGTCTGCCCAGGCCGGAGCGGATACAGCGGCCACCCCCGGGCCGAACCCGGGCCGGCCGGCTCGCGCAGCCGCAGCGGGCAGAGCCACACGGGGCTCATCCCCACGTGCCGGGCGAACCAGCGCAGGAAGTCGGCCGTCCGGTCGAGGGGGATCTCCACGTCCTGCACCACCCGCTCCCGCGCCGGCCGGCCGCGCCAACGGTCCACCCGGGCGGCCACCTGGTGCCGGTGCTCCAGGCGGACCAGCCGGTGGTAGACGTCGCTGCGCCGCCAGCGCGCCGGCCAGAGCCGGCGGACCAGCGGATGCTGCACGCCGAACGCCGCCGAGCACCAGAACCAGTCGGTGTCCCAGCGCCACAGGTAGTCGTAGGTGGTCAACGCGTCGCGGGTGCGTTCGCGCAGCGAGCGGTAGTAGATCGCCTGGCCGGTGTAGTCGCTCGGCGGCGGCGCATCGTCGGTGAAGCTGCCCAGCACCAGGTACGCCTCGCCGGGGCTGAACACCACCCCGTCCATCGCGTCGACTCCCCGGCCCTCCCACTCCCCCTTGGTGACCACGTCCCCGATCGCCTCGGTCAACTCCTCCAGCCGGCTGAACCGCACGTTGCGCAGCGCCACCGCGTGCCGTACGGGCTGGAGCTCGATGCGCAGCCGGGTGGCGTACCCGAGGCTGCCCAGCGAGTTGGGGAAGGCCGCGAAGAGGTCGGCGTGCTCCCCGTCCGGCCGGACCGTGAGCAGGTCGCCGGCGCCGGTGAGCACGTCCATTTCGGTCACCGACTCGTGCGGCAGGCCGTTGCGGAACGACGTCGACTCGATGCCCAGCCCGGTGACCGCGCCGCCCAGCGTGATCGTGCGCAGCTGCGGCACGACCATCGGCATCAGCCCGTGCGGGAGGGTGGCGTCGACGAGATCCTCGTAGGTGCACATGCCCTGCACCTCTGCGGTACGGGCCCGCGGGTCGACCGCGAGGACGCCGTCCAGGCCGGAGACGTCCAGCCCGGGGGAGCTGACGGCGCTGCGGGGGCGGAACAGGTTGGAGGTCCGCTTGGCGAGGCGGACGGGTTGTCCGGGGGGCACCGCGGCGTACGACCGCCGCAGCGTCGCCACCGCCTGGTCATGATCACGCAGAGCGCGCATGAGATCACCTTACGCGCCGAACGCCACTCGCGTGGGGACGTCCACGGTGGCCTTTTCCGCGTCCGGAACCGGACAGCCGGACGCGCCGGACCGCCGACACCCGCCGGACACCGGTTCGCGGAGCGCAGCCGAGCGGTGGTCACGCCGGCCCGGCCGGCATAGCGTGGAGTCCATGCCGAAAGCCGTCTGGAACGACCTCGTCGTCGCCGAGAGCGACGACACCGTCATGGTGGAGGGCAACCACTACTTCCCCCGCTCCGCCCTGCGCACCGACCTGATCCGGGAGTCGGACACCCACACGGTCTGCCCGTGGAAGGGCACCGCCTCCTACTACACGCTCGCCCACGCGGGCCGGACCAGCGCCGACGCCGTCTGGTACTACCCGGACCCGAAGCCGGAGGCCGAGCTGGTGCGCGACCGGGTGGCCTTCTGGAAGGACGTCACCGTCGTCGACTGAGTCACCGCCGGGCGGGGCCGGGTGGCCGTCGACCCGGCCGGTGGGCCAGGATGCCCCCATGTCCGTCCCCGACGAGCACCACGACCCGTCCGGCACCGTCTACGGCGCCCGCCGGGCCCCGCGCCCCGGGCTGCTGCCCCGGGACCCGCTGATGCGGTTCGCGCTGGCCACCGGGCTGGTCGGCGTACTGCTGGGGGTCTTCTTCGCCACCGGGGTGCTCGGCGGCGGCGACGAACCGCCGGTGGTGCCGGCGACGGCCGCGTCCGCGCCACCGACCCAGGAGCCGACCCCGGAGATCCCCGAGGTGACGGCGAGCAGCGCCCCGCCCTCGCCGAGCGCGTCGCCCACCACCCCGCCGCCCCCGGCGGCGGTCACCGGGCCGAAGGTGCTCCGGTCGGTGGTCTCCGGCCTCTGCGTCGGCACCGACGGCGACGACGAGAAGGCCGAGGCCCGACTGGCCGCCTGCACCGGCGGGCCGGAGCAGCAGTGGGTCGCCAACCCGGTCACCCCCGACCTGGTCACCCTGACCAACGCCGCGCACGGCCAGTGCCTGGACGTCGAGGGCGGCAGCGGCGACGACGGCGCGAAGCTCCAGCAGTATCCCTGCCACGGCCAGGCCAACCAGCAGTGGCGGTTGACCCCGGTGGGCAGCGGCCCGGTGCTGATCGTCGCGGTGCACTCCGGCAAGTGCGCGGAGGTCTCCGACGGCGGCACCGAGGCCGGCGACGAACTGCGCCAGGTCCCCTGCACCGGCTCGGCCCAGCAGCAGTGGACGGTCGGCTGAGCCGCCGCCGACTACGCCCGGTCGGCCGACGTCGCCGGCTACGCCACCACCGGGCGCAGCATCCGCAGCTGGGCCAGGTGCTTGGGCAGGTGCACCCGGGTGTGCAGGTCCAGGGTGCGTGACCACGGCAGCGGCTCGTCCACCCGCAGGTCGAAACCCTCCCGCAGGTGCGTCTCCACCGGGGTGTCGGCCGCCGGGCCCAGCCGCTCCACCAGGGCGCAGAGCTTGTGACTGGTGGCGCGCAGCAGGGTGGCCAGACCGTCCAGCCCGCCGCACTCGGCGACCAGCGCGTCCACCTGCGGCCGGTGGATCGTCTCCAGGTCGTAGTAGGCGAACGGCGACCCGGCCAGCACCGCCTCCGTCGCCTCGCTCATCAGCTCGTCGTTGGCGGCCAGGTGCGCCACGATCTGCTCGGCGCTCAGCTGCCCCGGCTGCGGTCCACCGAAGCCGCCCACCTCCACCTCGGCGAGCAGCTCGTCGTACGCCCGCCGCAGGTCGCCGCTGTCCATGCCCCCAGTCAACGTGCCCCGGCACGCCGGGCGCCGCGCCGCCCGGTGAGATCACCCGGACGGGTCAACGGCGGCCCCGACGGGCGCGCAGGTAGTCGGAGACCACGTACTCGCCGAGGTCCTCCAGGTCCGGGGTGAACATCCGCCCCTTCGACCGGCGGGCCACCGCGTCGACGAACCGGCGCAGGCCCGGATCGTCGCCGAGCATGAACAGGTTCAACGTCGTCCCGTACCGGGTCAGCCGGTCCACCTCACGCACGGTCGCCTCGATCGTCTCCGGCAGCGGCGGCCAGTGGAAGTACGCCTCCCCGTCGTCCGGGTCGAGGTGCGCGGTGGGCTCCCCGTCGGTGACCACCAGGACCACCGGCTCCGCCCCCGGATGCCGGCGCAGGTGCCGCCCGGCCAGCCGCAGCGCGTGCTGGAGATTGGTGCCCTGCTCCAGGTCCGGCTCCACCGCCGCCAGCTCCTGCTGGGTCAGCGGCAGCGCCCGGCGGCCGAACCCGACGATCTGCAGGGCGTCCTGCGGGAAGCGGGTCGCCACCAGGTGCGACAGGGCCAGCGCCGTCTGCTTCATCGGCCCCCAGCGCCCCTGCGAGATCATCGAGTACGACAGGTCCACGCAGAGCGCCACCGCCGCCGACGCCCGCCGTTCGGTCTCCACCACCTCGAAGTCGTCGACCGCGAGCTGCACCGGGACGGTGGGCCCGCTGCGGCGTACCGCGCGGGTGAGGGTGCGCACCACGTCCAGCGGCTGCTCGTCGCCGTACTCCCACGGGCGGGACGCGCCGCTGACCTCCCCGGCCGCCCCGGCGGTACGCAGGTCGTGCTGGCCGCGCGGGCCGGCGGTCAGGTCGGCGAAGACCCGCCGCAGCGCGGTGCCGGCGAGCCGCCGCAGCGCCTTCGGGCTCAGCGTCAGCCCGTCGGTGTCCCGGCTCACCCAACCCTGCCGGCGCAGCTCCCGCTCCAGCTCCCGCAGCCGGCGTACGTCGTCGGCGGCGTCGCGGCCCAGCGTCCGGGCGACCGCCTCGACGTCGACGTCGTCCAGGGTGGCCCCCGGATGGTCCTGGTCCAGGGCGTCCAGCAGCTCGTCCAGCTCCGCGATCTCGCCGAGCGCCCCGGTCGCCTCGCCGTAGCCGAGCGGCTGCTCACCCCGGACCCGTTCCCCGCGCTGCCAGTCCAGGTCGGGACGCAGCGCCCGCAGGTGCCCGTCCAGCGCGGAGATCTCACCGGCCAGCCGGTCGCCGAGGGACTGCCGCATCAGCCCGGCCAGCTCCTCGCGCTGCCGCTCCGACAGCGAGCGCATCAGCCGCTCCCCCGCCGCCGCCCGCCGGGCCAGCACGTCGACCAGCTCGTCGACGTCCTTCGGCTGCTCCGGGAAGAACTGCCCGTGCCGGCGCATGAACTCGGCGAACGCGTCGGTGGTGTCCTCGGCGCGGGCGTGCCGGGCCAACAGGTCGTTGAGGTCGCCCATCATCTCGGCGAGCTGCCGCTGCACGGCCGGGTCGCCGGCCGCCCGCGCCGCGTCGCGCAGCCCGGCGAAGCGCTGCTCCAGCACCTCGCCGCGCAGCCCGTCGAGGATCTTCCGGTACGCCTGCCGCGCCTCGTCGCTGGCCCAGTCGTACCCGGCCAGCTCCTCCACGGCCCGGGCGGTGGAGCGGGGCAGGTTGTCCAGCACCGCCTCGGCGAAGCGCGCGTCGTCGCCGTCGCGCCCGCGCAACTCGTCCCGCTCGGCGGCCAGCGCCTGGTCGAGCAGGGCCCGGGCCCGGGTCACCGCGCCGTCCAGGTCGCCCCGGCGCAGCGCCTCCCGACGCAGCCGCCGGGCCCGGGCGGCCAGGTCGTCCAGGCCGCCCCGCCCCTGCGGGCCACGGCGCAGCAGGTCGCGCAGCGCCTCCCGCAGGCTGCCACCGGCCAGCACCTCGGCGCCGACCGCGTCCACCGCGGCCCGCACGTCGTACGGCGGGGCGAGCGGGTCGGGCCCACCGCGCCACTGGCCGTACCGGAACCGGTTGCCGGCCATCGTCAGCTCCGGCCACCGTAGACGGTACGGCCCGACTCGGTGACGTCCTTGCCGAGCCGCCGGGTCAGGTGCAGCCCCTCGAGGACGAACTCCACCCCGGCGGCGGCCTCCTCCGGGGTGGGCGCGTCGCCCAGGCCGAGCCGGTCGAGCGCCTTCGCCAGCCCGGGCACGGTGCCGACCTGGCGCAGCAGCTCCGCCGAGGAGACCAGCTCACCGGTCTCGATCACGGTGCCCTCGGCCACCAGGGAGATGAAGCCGGAGAGGTCCAGCCCGGCCAGCCGGGCCCGGAAGGTCTCGGCGGTGGCGGTACGCAGCAGGTGGGCCAGGATCTCGATCTCCCGCCCCTCCTCGCCGCTCTCGAACTCGACCTTGCCGCGCAGGGTGGAGGTCACCGACACCGCGTCGCCGACCCGGGCGACCGGCGCCTCGGGGCGTACCGTGGCGTCGCCGGCCGCCGACGGGGCGGAACCGGCGGCGAGCAGGCCGGAGCGGCGCAGCGCGGCGGCGGCGACGGTCTCCGCCGCGGCGATCGCGAAGCGGGCGGAGACCCCGGAGCGCGGGTCCACCGACGGGGACTCGCGCACCGCGCGGGCGAAGCGCGCCAGCACCTCCAGCACGTGCTCGGGTACCTCGGCGACCAGGTCGGCCTCCTGCCGGATCAGCGCCAGCTCCAGGTCCAGGTCGACCGGGTAGTGGGTGCGGATCTCCGCGCCGAAGCGGTCCTTGAGCGGGGTGATGATCCGGCCCCGGTTGGTGTAGTCCTCCGGGTTGGCGCTGGCCACCAGGAGCAGGTCCAGCGGCAGCCGCAGCTGGTAGCCGCGGACCTGGATGTCCCGCTCCTCCAGCACGTTGAGCAGCGCCACCTGGATCCGCTCGGCCAGGTCGGGCAGCTCGTTCACCGCGAAGATCCCCCGGTTGGTGCGGGGCACCAGTCCGAAGTGGATGGTCTCCGGGTCGCCGAGGGTGCGCCCCTGGGCCAGCCGGATCGGGTCCACGTCGCCGATCAGGTCACCGACGCTGGTGTCCGGGGTGGCCAGCTTCTCGCCGTACCGCATCGACCGGTGCAGCCAGCCGACCGCGAGGTCGTCACCGGCCTCGGCGACCAGCGCGCGCGACGCCGCGGTGAGCGGGTGCATCGGGTGCTCGTTGAGCGCCGAGCCCTCGATGACCGGGGTCCACTCGTCGAGCAGCGCCACCAGCGAACGGATCAGCCGGGTCTTGCCCTGGCCCCGCTCGCCGAGCAGCACCATGTCGTGCCCGGCGAGCAGGGCCCGCTCGACCTCGGGCAGGACGGTGTCGTCGTAGCCGACGATGCCGGGGAAGCGGTCGCCGCCCGCGCGCATCCGGGCGAGGAGGTTGTCACGGAGTTCCTGCTTGACGGTCTTGTACCCGTGCCCGGCGGCGCGCAGCGCGCCGAGCGTGCCCGGCAGGTCGGCGGGCGGGACCGGGAGTACCTGATGGGGCGCAGTCACCCGAACCACGCTAGCGCGGTGCACCCGCCGCCGCCCCCTTCCGCGTGCTGCCCACCCGTCCGGACGCCCCACCCGTCCCGGCGGGGCGTCCCCACGTCGGGCCCGGTCAGTCCCGGCCGCACCGGCGGCAGGCACCCCGGCGGCGCAGCCGGTAGGCGTAGGTGGCGACGGCGAGCGCGACGCCCCAGAGCGGCCAGAGCAGGACCGGCGCGATGGCCAGGTCGACTCCGCCGGAGAAGTCCCAGAAGGCGGAGGTGGAGAGCAGGCCGACACCGGCCGCCGTCACCGCCACCGCGACCCCACCGGCGGGCACGACGGCGAGGGACACTGGCACCCGCCGGCCGGCCAGCCCCGGCATCCAGCGCGGGAACCGCTCACCCCAGCGCTGCACCAGACCGAGCGTGAGGACCGTACCCACCAGGGCGAACACGCCCAACCCGGCACCGGACCACACCTGCCCGGACTCCCGCATCTCGTCGAGGAACGCCCGGTCGATGCCGAGCGGCACGCCGACCGCCCAGGCCAGCCGGGTCACCGCGTACAGGGCGGGGATGACCGCGGCCACATACGCCGCCCACCGGCCCCGGCGGACGACCGTCGCCAGCCGGGCCGTGTCGCGGTCGGTGCCGTCCCGCCCGCACGCCGGGCACCCGGCGACCGTGCGGCGTTGCCAGGCCAGCACCGCCCCGGCCAGCAGCACCCCGGCGACGACAGCCGAGAACCTGGCGAACAGCGACCAGGTGAAGATGTCGGCGTAGTCCACATCCGGCCAGCCGAACGGCGCGCCGACGATCAGGATGGGCAGGTACCCGAGGACCGCCAGCACCCGGAAGTCCGGCACCACGACGGCGAGCAGGAAGGCGACCGTCCAGCCGTAGCCGAGCAGCAGGACGCGCAGCGGCCGGGGCAGCCCGGCCGCCACGCCACCGCTCATCACCAGCGCGGCGACCGCGGCGCCGAGCAGGAGCACGGCGAAGACCGGGGGCGCGACGTCCACCGGCAGCAGCCGGAGCAGGGTGGCGTCACCGCCGTGCGGGTCGTTCGCGCCGAACGGGTAGCCGGCGCCGGTGAGGGTGCAGAGCAGGGCGAGCACGCCCCAGAGGCCGAGCCAACCGGCGGCCAGCGGCGCGGCCCGCCCGGTCCAGCCACCGTGGGTGCGGGGCGCTGTGGTGATCGTCGTCATGGGACCAGCGTCGGCCGCACCGGGGCGGCATCCCTCCCGCGTGCCGGCGAACCCGCTCCCCCGCCCGGGGGACCGGCCCGGCCCCGACAGGGGATCAGCCGGTGGGAACGACGAAGCCCGACTCGTACGCGGCGATCACCGCCTGCGTGCGGTCCCGGACGGCGAGCTTGGCCAGCACGTTGCCGACGTGCGTCTTCACCGTCTCCACACCGACGACGAGCTGCGCGGCGATCTCGGTGTTGGACAGCCCGGTGGCCATCAGGCGCAGCACCTCGGCCTCCCGTTCGGTGAGCCGGGCCGAGCGCAGTCGGTCCCCGCCCGGCCCGCCGTACGCGCCGACGAGCTGCCGGATCGCCGCCGGGAAGAGCAGCGAGTCACCGGCCGCCACGACCCGGATCGCCTCCACCACCTCGGCGGGCCGGGCCCGCTTGAGCAGGAAGCCGCTCGCCCCGGCCCGCAGCGCCTCGTAGACGTACTCGTCGTTGGCGAAGGTGGTGACGACCAGCACCTTCGGCGGGTCGGCCGAGGTGGCGAGCAGCCGCCGGGTGGCCTGGATGCCGTCGATCGAGGGCATCCGGACGTCCATCAGCACCACCCGGGGACGCAGCTTCGCCACCAGCGGCGGCACCTCCGCCCCGTCGGCGGCCTCCCCCACCACCCGCAGGTCCGGCTGGGCGTCGATGATCGCCCGTAGCCCCACCCGGATCAGCTCGTCGTCGTCGACGACCAGCACGTCCACGCTCACCGTGTCTCCCCCCTCGGCACCGGCAGCCGCACCCTGACCCGCCAGCGGTCGCCCTCCGGTCCGGCGGTGATCCGGCCACCGAGCAGCAGCACCCGTTCCCGCATGCCGTCCAGGCCGCGCCCGGCGCGCCCCGGCCGGGCCACCCCGGCGAGGGCGTTGTCCACCTCGATCTCCAACCACCGGTCGCCCGGCGGGTCGTCCCCGGCGTCCGGCTCCCCGGGCACGCCCACCCGCAGCCGTACCGGCCCACGACCGTAGCGGGCGGCGTTGGTGAGCCCCTCCTGCACGATCCGGTAGCCCTCGCGGGACACCACCGCCGGCACGTCCCCCAGCTCGCCGGTGATCTCCGCCGTCACCGGCAGCCCCGCCGTACGGGTGTCGGCGACCAGCCGGTCGAGCTGGGTCAGGGTGCGCTGCGGGGCGGTGCCCGCCGGCGCGCGGCTGCCGTCGCCGCTGTCGCGGAGCAGGCCGAGCACGTGGTCCAGGTCGTCCATCGCGTGTCGGCTGGTCTCCTCGATCGCGGTGAGCGCACGCCGGACGAACGCCGGGTCGTCGTCGAGGAGCTGCCGGGCCGCGCCGGCCTGCAGGGTGGCCACGGTCAGCGCGTGGCCGACGGAGTCGTGCAGCTCCCGGGCCAGCCGGTTGCGTTCGGCGAGCCGGGCGGCCCGCGCCTCCAGGGCGGCGATCCGTTCGCCCGGCGAGGGGCCGAGCAGCACCGGGGCCATCGAGGTGGCGAGCGCGCCCAGCCCGGCGACGGCGTAGCCGAGGCCGAGCAGCACCAGTACCCCGGTGAGGGTCAGCCAGCCGGTGTCCCGCCCGTCGAGCGGGCCGAACCGTTCCCGGGCGACGAGTTCGGCGCCGATGCCGAACTGCGCGGCGATCACCGACAGCGCCATCGGCAGGGCGCTGATCAGCGCGAACATCACCACCCCGCCGACGGTCATGTGCATGACGATCCAGAGCGCCGCGCGCAGCCGGGTCTCCCGGTCCGCCGGGTGTCCGGCGGCGGGCTCCGGCAGCCGTACGCCGAGCAGGGCACGGACGGCGGCGATCTCCAACGCCCGACTGCCGTCGAGGAAGAACGGCACCGCGCCGATGACCGCGGCGACCACCGCCAGCCCGAGGACCAGCGGCCGGGGCACCTCCCCCCGGGTGAGCAGTTGGGCGAAGGTCACGCCGAGCAGCACGTACGGCAGCACCAGCACCCCGCCGAGCAGCAGGAACACGCCGCGTCGGAGGGTGCTGGCACGGATCAGCGGCGCGACTGCCGTCCGGAGGCCCATCCGGCCATTCTCGCCACTGGTCGGGCCCGGCGGATCCCCCACGACGGGGAGATCGGCCACTGCGGGCCCGCCCGCGCGCTCGTCGGAACGGCGTGTCAGCCGCCGACGGTGGGTACGTCCGGCCTGGTCACCGCCCCGCTCGGACCCGGATCAGCTTCGGCACCGCGGCCAGGCCGGTGACCGGCCGGAACTGCCGGGCGGCGGTGGCCAGGGCCGCGTACTCGTCGTCGGCCAGGTCGATCTCCGCGGCGGCGGCGTTGCGTTCCATCTGCTCCACGCCGGACGCCCCGGGGATGGCCACCACGTTCGGGTGGTGCAGCAGGTACGCCAGGGCGATCTGGCTCGGCGTGGCCCGGTGCGCGTCGGCCACCTCGCGCAGTGCCGCGATCAGCGCGGCCCCGCGCTCCAGGTTCTCCGGCAGGAAGTACGGGTTGGCCCGGCGGACCGCGCCGCTCGGCGGGTTCGTCGCGTCGTACCGGCCGGAGAGGAACCCCTGCGCCAGCGGGCTGTACGCGATGACGATCCGGCCGGCCTGCTGCGCGTACGGGATCAGGTCCTCCTCCGGACCACGGTCGATCATGCTGTAGCGGACCTGGTTGCTCAGCACCCGGCGGCCCAGCGCGGCCTCGGCGAACCGCCACCGGCGCAGGCTGTAGTTGCTGACCCCGACCTCGCCGACCAGCCCGACGTCCTGCAGGGCGCGCATGCCCCGCATGGTGGTGGTGTCGGCGACCACCGGGTTGGGCTGGTGCACCTGGTAGAGGTCGATGCTGCGGACGCCGAGCCGGGCCGCCGAGGCGACCGCCCGCTGCTGCACCACCGGGGCGAGCGGCAGCACCGGGAAGATCTTGCTGGCCACCACGACCTTGTCCCGGTCGTCGCCGAGCGCCGCGCCGAGGATCCGCTCGCTGCGGCCGAAGCCGTACAGCTCGGCGGTGTCGAACAGGGTGACCCCGAGGTCGAGCGCCCGCCGGACGATGTCCGCCGCCCGCCGCTCGTAGTCCGGGCCGTAGCCCCACTCCTTCGAGCCGAACTGCCAGGTGCCCAGACCGATCTTCGAGATGGGCCGGGGGGTGTCGAGCGGGACGAAGCGCATGCCCTCGACGCTACCCGCGCCGCCGCCGGTGGCACGCCCGCACGGTCGGGCCGGGTCGCGGCGGTCTAGGGTCGAGGTCGTGACCTACCTCGCCGCGGATGAGCGCTACGACCGGATGACCTACCGCCGCAGCGGGCGCAGCGGGTTGCGGCTGCCTGCCGTGTCGTTGGGGCTCTGGCACAACTTCGGGCCGGACCGGCCCTTCGAGCGGCAGCGGGACATCGTCCGGCGGGCGTTCGACCTGGGGGTCACCCACGTCGACCTGGCGAACAACTACGGCCCGCCGCCCGGGGCGGCCGAGGAGGCGTTCGGCCGGATGCTCGCCACCGACCTGAAGCCGTACCGGGACGAGCTGGTGATCTCCACCAAGGCGGGGTACCTGATGTGGCCCGGCCCGTACGGCGAGTGGGGCTCGCGCAAGTACCTGATCTCCTCGCTGGACCAGTCGCTGCGCCGGATGGGGCTGGAGTACGTCGACGTCTTCTACTCGCACCGCTACGACCCGGACACCCCGCTGGAGGAGACGATGGGCGCGCTCGACGCCGCCGTCCGCTCCGGCAAGGCGCTCTACGTCGGCATCTCCAACTACGACTCGGAGCAGACCGTCCGGGCGGCGGCGATCCTGCGCGACCTGGGCACGCCGCTGCTGATCAACCAGCCGTCGTACTCGATGCTCAACCGCTGGACGGAGGCCGACGGCCTGCTGGACACGCTGGCCGAGGTCGGCGCGGGCTGCATCGCCTACAGCCCGCTCGCGCAGGGGCTGCTCACCGACCGCTACCTGGCCGGCATCCCGGCGGACTCCCGGGTGCGCACCAGCGCCTTCCTCAACGAGAGCGACCTGACCGAGGAGAGGCTGGCCACCATCCGAGGGCTGGGCAGCATCGCCGAGCAGCGCGGACAGACCCTGGCCCAGCTCGCCCTCGCCTGGGCGCTGCGCGACCCACGGATGACCAGCCTGATCATCGGGGCGAGCAGCGTGGCGCAACTGGAGACCAACGTCGCCGCCGTCGAGAACCTCGACTTCACCGCCGAGGAACTGGCCGAGATCGACCGGCTGCTCGGCTGACGCCCCTGGGCGGCCAACCGCGAGTCTGACGGAGTGATCGGGCAGCGGTCCGCCGGGCGGGCGGCGGGATCGGCGGTCCGGCGGCGTCGGCGGGATCGGCGGGGACGTGGGGTGTCCGCGGCGTCGGCGGGGACGTGGGGTGTCGTGCGGACGCTACAGACTTGATGGCGTAGATGGATCAGCGGCCGGCCATCGACCGACGCGCGCACACCGGTGTGCCCGATGACCGGGACCAGCGCCGCGTGGCCGACCACCGGCGTTCCGGAAGCCGGCCATCCCGATGTCGACCAGCCCGATACCGGTGTGCCGGTTGCCTTCCGGCCGCCGACGAAGCCAGAGTGCCAATCCACCGGCCCACCGCCTGATCCATCTGTGCGATCAGGTCCGTAGCGCCCACCACCACCCCACCGAACCCGCCAGGAACGCCGACGACGCCACTCACGCCCACCGGTTGCCGGCGAGCCCCGGCCAGGTGAGAGAGTGCCCAGCCCACCGGCCCACCGCCTGATCCGTCCGTGCGATCAGGTCCGTAGCGCCCACCACCACCCCACCGAACCCGCCAGGAACGCCGACCCGCCGCCGACGTCACCAGATGCGGCGGCGGCCGGCGCGGTGGTTGCGCACCTCGCAGGGGCGGCCCGGCGGAACGGGTGCGGGGCGGCGCAGCCGCATCGCGGCCAGCACGGCGACCAGGACGGCGGTGACCGCGACGCCACCGACCACCAACCGGAGGTCGTCACCGCCGAGTTCGGTCACCGACGCGACCGGTACGCCCGGGTCCTGCGCCGATGTGAACGCGGGCACGGCGGTGGCGTCGGACGCGACGGAGGACTTCGGGGTGGCGACCTCGGCGGCCGGCGAGTCGGTGGCGCGGGCGGCCGGGGACGTCTCCGCCGCCGGCCGGAACTCCACGTCGGAGCAGGAGTAGTAGGTGTCCGGGGTGTCGGAGTTCTGCCACACGGTGTAGATCAGGTGCCGCCCGGTCAGCCCGGCCGGCAACTGCCCCCGCATCTGGTACGACCCGCTGCGCAGCGGCGGGTCGGTGATCGTCAGGAACGGGCGCGGCGAGAGGTCGTCCCAGGTCAGTCGCCGTTGCGGGTCGTACCCGGGCAGGGTGGCGTAGAGCCGGAACGTGCCCTTGTGCGGGATGGTGCCCCGGTAGCGGAAGGTGAACGTCGCGCCGGCGGTCAGCTGCGTCGCCGGCCAGTCGACGCGGGGCAGGTCCAACCCCTGGTACGCGGAGAGGCCACCGCTGCACAGCTCACCGTCGGGGATCTTCTCCCGGTCCCGGCCGGCGACGCCGAAGGCCCGGACGTTGTCCCACTCCCGCAGGGCCGCGCCGGCCCGGACGGCCGCCCGGCAGGCCGGGGTCGAGGCGTGCGGACCCTCGGGACCGCAGGCCGCGGAGCGGCTCATCGGGTTGGTGGGCGCGCCGTGTGCCGCGGCGGGCGTCGCGGTCGGCAGGACGGTCGCGGCGACGGCCGCGACGACGGCGAGCACTCGGCGTACGGTCATCAGGTGGACCTCCCACGCACTGGTACGGACGGCGGGCGGCAAAGGTTCGACGGGCCGGGAACCCCGTTCCGCGTGCCCGGCTGCTGGGAGCCGCTCCGCACTCCGGTGCCGGGCCGCCTAACGTGATCACCATGCGAGTGGCCGTCTTCAGCACCAAGCCGTACGACCGGGACTTCCTCACCGCCGCGAACGCCGACGGGCGACACGAGCTGGCCCTGCTGGAGCCCCGCCTGTCGGCGGAGACGGCGCCCCTGGCGCGCGGCGCGGACGCGGTCTGCGCGTTCGTCAACGACGACCTGGGCGCGCCCGTGCTGGAGCAGCTCGCCGCGACCGGGGTGCGGGTGGTGGCGCTGCGCTCGGCCGGTTACAACCACGTCGACGTGGCCACCGCGGCGAAGCTCGGCCTCACCGTGGTCCGGGTGCCGGAGTACTCGCCGTACGCCGTCGCCGAGCACAGCGTGGGTCTGATGCTCGCCCTCAACCGCAAGATCCACCGCGCGCACAACCGGGTCCGCGAGCACAACTTCGCCCTGACCGGACTGCTCGGCTTCGACCTGCACGGCAAGACCGTCGGCGTGGTCGGCACCGGCAAGATCGGGGTCTCCGTGGCCCGGATCATGGCCGGCTTCGGCTGCCGGGTGCTGGCCAGCGACCCCTACCCCAACCCCGACGCGCTCGCCGCCGGGGTGGAGTACGTGCCGCTGGAGACGCTGCTGGCCCAGTCGCACGTGGTGACCCTGCACTGCCCGCTCACCCCGGACACCCACCATCTCATCGACTCCGAGCGGATCCGGCAGATGCGTCCCGGAGTGATGCTGATCAACACCAGCCGGGGTGCGCTGGTCGACACCCGGGCGGTCATCTCGGGGCTGAAGAACGGCCGGATCGGCCACCTCGGTCTGGACGTGTACGAGGAGGAGACCGACCTCTTCTTCGAGGACCTCTCCGACCAGATGCTGCGCGACGACGACTTCTCCCGACTCAGCACCTTCCCGAACGTACTGATCACCGGCCACCAGGCGTTCTTCACCGAGGAGGCGCTGCACAACATCGCCGCCACCACGATCGCCAACCTCACCGCCGTCGAGCGCGACGGCCCCGACGGGGTGACCGGCCCGGCCCGGGTCTGCTGACCCGTCGTACCTGCTCACGGCACGCCGGGTCACGGGACGGCGGGCGGCACCCGCGCGGCTCTACAGTGACCGCACCACTGAAGGATCGAGGAGCGTGCCGTGTCCGAGCCGCCACCGACGCCAGACTCCCCCGAGGGCGCCGCGCCCGCCGGGGGCGCCGGCAACCCACTGCCCGCCGACGGGACGCCGTACCTGCTGGTCATGCCGACCGCGGACGGCGCGCCACCGAGCGTGGTGTGGCCCGGCCAGGAGGGCCGGCCCGCCTGGGCCATCCCGGTCACCGTGCCACCCGGCACCCGCGGGTACGCGGTGTTCGTACCCCTGGTGCCGGCGACGGCGGCGGAGAGCCCCGCGGAGCCGGTGACCACCGGGGGGCCCGCCGCCGCACCGGCGGACGCCACCCCCGCGCCCTCGGCCCCGACCGGGCAGCCCCCCGGGCCGGCGGCGGAGCCCTCGACCGCTCCCCCGCCACCGGCCGGCGGTGCGACCACGAACCCGGTCCCCTCCCCCCGCACCGAGGCCCCGACCGGTCCGGCCGTCGCCGTCGCCGTCGCGGACCCGGCGCTGCCGGTGCCGTCCGGCGCGCGCCCCGGGCCGCTCGCCGCGCCGCCCGGGGCACGGCCGATGCCGCAGTACGGCGGCCCGCCGGTCTCCTGGGCACCCCGCCCCGGCCCGCCCCCGCCGTCCTTCCTGCAGACCCGGTGGCCCGGCCCGGAGCCGGCCACCGGATGGGCGGTGCCCGCCGCGGTCGGCGCCGCGGCGCTGGGCGTGGCGTCCTTCGTGCCGCTGAGCCGGGTCGGCATCGGCTGGTTCCTGGGCTGGCTCGTGCTGACCGTCGCGGTGGTCGTCGCGGTCCGGCGGAGCACCGCCGCCCTGCCCCGGACCGAACGGCTGGTGAGGGCCGGCTGGGCGGGGGCGGCGCTCGCGCTGCTCGCGGTGCTCACCTTCCGCAACGCCTGGTGGCTGGTGACCTTCTGCGTGCTCGGCGCGCTCGGCTGCGCGGCGCTGGCGATCGTCGGCGGCCGGCTCATCCGCTCGATCCTGTTCAGCCTGGTCGCCGCCCCGTTCGCGGCCCTGCGGGGCCTGCCCTGGGTACGCCGGCACGTCACCGCCGGGCCGGACACCGGGGCGGTCCGCCGGGTGGTCTGGTCGGTGGTCGCCACCGCGCTGGTGCTGCTGGTCTTCGGCGGCCTGCTCTCCTCCGCCGACGCGGCCTTCTCCGAGGTCCTCGGCGCGATCGTGCCGGAGATCAACGTCGGCAGCGTGTTCCGGTGGCTCTTCCTGGCCGCGGTGGGCGGCCTGATCGCCGTCGCCGCCGTCTACACCCTGGCCGCCCCGCCGGACCTCTCCACCGTCGACGAGCCGGGTGATCGGCGCTTCGGCCTCCTGGAGTGGGCCCCGGCGATCGCCGCGCTGACCGCGCTCTTCGGCGGCTTCGTGGCCGTGCAGTTCACCGTGCTCTTCGGCGGCCAGCGCCACGTCCTGCGCACCGCCGGCCTCAGCTACGCCGAGTACGCCCGCAGCGGCTTCTGGCAGCTCGTCGTGGTCACCCTGCTCACCCTGGCGGTGCTGGGCGGGGTCACCCGGTGGGCCCGGCGGGACAGGCCGGTGGAGCGCACCCTGCTGCGGGTGCTGCTCGGCCTGATCAGCGTGCTCAGCGTGGTGATCGTGATCTCGGCGCTGTCCCGCATGTACGCGTACCAGAAGGTCTACAGCTTCACCGGGGAGCGGATCTTCGTGATGGCGTTCGAGCTGCTGCTCGGGGCCGTCTTCCTGATGGTCCTCGCCGCCGGCGTGCGCTGGCGGGGGCGGTGGATCCCGGGGGTCACCGTCGCCCTGGCGGTGGCGATGCTGCTGAGCCTCGCCGTGCTCAACCCGGAGGACTACGCCGCCCGCCGCAACGTCGCCCGCTACGAGCAGACCGGCAAGATCGACGCCTGGTACCTGCGGGCGCTCTCCGCCGACGCCACCCCGGCGCTGGCCACGCTCCCCGACCGGGTCCGCCGGTGCACGTTGAGCTGGATCGACGACGACCTCGACCAGCCCGACCCCTGGTACGCCTGGAACCTGGGCCGGGCCCGGGCCCGGGCCGAACTCGACCGGCTCGGGCCGGGCGCGGCCGGCGGCCAGAAGGACTGCAAGGCCGCCGACCAGTTCGACCTGCCCAAGACGCGCGCTCCGCGCTGAGCCCGCCGCGCCGCCACGGTCATCCGGCCGTGGCGGCGCGCCCCGGCGGCCGCCGGGCCTCCGCCGTCACCGCGCCCGGGGCGGGGCGGCGCTGTCGCGGATGACGAGTTCGGTGGCGAGTTCGACGCGCGGGCTCTCGATCTTCTCGCCCTGGGCCAGGCGCAGCACCGTACGGGCGGCCAGCATGCCCATCTCGGCCAGGGGCTGGCGGATCGTGGTGAGCGGAGGCGAGCACCACCGGACCTCGGGCAGGTCGTCGAAGCCGACCACGCTGATGTCGTCGGGCACCCGCAGGCCACGCTTGCGGACCGCCTCGTAGACACCGAGTGCCATCTGGTCACTGGAGGCGAAGATGGCAGTCGGCGGATCGGGCAGCGCCAGCAGTTGGGCGCCGGCGGTGTAGCCGGCCTCGTGGTAGAAGTTGCCGGGGCGGATGAGAGCGTCGTCGATGGCGATGCCCGCGGCGTCGATGGCGGCGCGGTAGCCGTCCATCCGGGCCCGGCTGCACATCAGCTGCGGCGGGCCGGCGATGAAGCCGATGCGGCGGTGGCCGAGGCCGAGCAGGTACTGGTTGGCACGCAGGCTGCCCTCCCAGTTGGTCGCGCCTATGGTGGGCGCGTCCTGCGGGGCCACCCCGGCCGGGTCGACGATGACCACGGGGAGGCGGAGCCGGCGCAGTTCGGCCTGCAACGGTGGCTCCACCATCGACGTCACGAAGATGACGCCCTCGGTGGAGCGGGTACGCATGTTGTCGAGCCACTGCTTGGCCGACGAGGTACGCCGGTGGATGGCGGAGACGACGGTGCCGGCGCCGCTGCTGTGCGCGACGTCCTCCACCCCGCGGATGATCTCCACCGCCCACGGGCTGTCGAGGTCGTTGAAGACCAGGTCGATCAGGGCGGAGCTGGTGCGCCTGCTCGGTGGGCGGCGGCGGTAACCGTGCCGGGAGAGCAGGTCCTCGACGCGTTCCCGGGTCTGTGGGGCGACGTCGGAGCGGCCGTTGAGGACCCGGGAGACCGTGGGCACGGAGACGCCGGCCAAGCGCGCGATCATCGCGATGGTGACGTTCCGGCTGTTGTCGGAGTCCACGGTCCACCCTCTCGTCGTGGCGGGATCCTACGGTCGCAGAAGGCTACCGCAGGGCTGGTCGGTCACCCCTTGACGCTGCCGGCCAGACCACCGACGAGCTGGCGTTCGGCCACCGCGTAGAAGCCGAGGGCCGGCAGCATGGACAGCACGACGAAGGCGAGCACCCGGGCGGTGTCGTCGGCGTACTGGCCCTGGAACGCCTGCACCCCGACCGGGAGGGTCCACCAGCTCTGGTCGGTGAAGACCACCAGCGGGAGCATGAAGTTGTTCCAGCTGCTCACCAGGGCCAGTACGGAGACGGTGGCCAGGGCCGGCCGGGCCATCGGCAGCAGGATGCGCAGGAAGAATCCGAACGGGCTGCACCCGTCGAGGGTCGCGGCCTCCTCGACCTCGCCGGGGATGGTGCGGAAGAACTGGCGCAGGATGACGATGGTGATCGGCAGGCCGAAGGCGGCCTGGGGCAGGATCACCCCGAGCGGGTTGTCCAGCAGCCCCATGCCGCGCAGCAGGACGAACAGCGGCAGGATGGCGACCGCGAACGGGAACATCAGCCCGATCGCGAACAGGGTGAACAGCAGTTCCCGGCCCCGGAAGGCGAAGCGCGCGAAGACGAACGCCGCCATTGCCGCCGCGGCGACCATGATGAGCGTGCTGCTGACGGCGATGAGGACGCTGTTGCCGAGCTGTCGCCAGAACACCTCGGAGCCGAGGATGCCGGTGTAGTTGCCGGGCACCCAGGGGTCCGGCCAGCCGAGGGGGTTGGTGGAGAGCTGCCCGTTGTCCTTGAATCCGCCGAGCACCCCGAACCAGACCGGTACGACGATGAGCGCGCCGACGGCGATGCAGACGAGGTGCAGCAGGAGGCGGCGGGTCCGCAGGGCCGGGTTCGCCGTGCCGGTCATCGCTGGTCTCCTTGGTTGGTGAGCGCGCCCTCGGCGTCGCGGCGCATGACGACGCGCTGGTAGAAGAGGGCGAAGACGAGGCTCAGGACGAACATGACGATGCTGATCGCGCTGGCGTAGCCGACCTCGAAGCGACGGAAGCCGTACTGGTACATCGTCACGGCCATGGTCTCCGAGGCGTGGATCGGGCCGCCGCCGGTGAGCACCCAGACCATGTCGAACAGCTGGATGGTGCCGATCACCGACAGGAACACGCTGATCCGGATCGTCGGTCCGAGCAGGGGCAGGGTGACGTGGCGGAAGGCCTGCCAAGGGCTGGCGCCGTCGGTGAGCGCGGCCTCGGACAGCTCCTTGGGGATGCTCTGCCGGGCGGCCAGGAAGAGGATCATGTAGAGGCCGAAGTACTTCCAGGACACCACCAGGAAGACGGCGAACAGCACCGTGTCCGGGTCACCGAAGACCGCGCCGGCGTCGGCCCCCAGCCACCGCGAGATCGTGTCCCCCAGCCCCCGGTTGGGCGAGAACACCAGGGTGAACAGGACGGCCGTGGTGACCTCGGAGAGCACGTACGGGGCGAAGAAGATCAGCCGGTAGACGCTGCGGCCCTTCAGCGGCTGGTTGAGCAGCATGGCCAGGCCCAGCGCGACGGGCAGCTGGACCACCAGGGACAGCACGATCAGCACGAGCCCGCGCCACAGGTCGCCCCGGAAGGTCGGGTCGGCGAAGGCGCGCGTGTAGTTGTCCAGCCCGACGAAGTTCTCCGGCAGGCCGAAGCCGTTCCACTTGTACAGGCTGGCATAGCTGGCCACCACGATCGGGGCGACGACCAGCAGCAGGAACAGCACCAGGGACGGGGTCAGGAAGGCCGCGAGGGTGCCGCGGCGGCCCGGCCGGGGCCGGCGGCCGCGCTGGCGCGCGGTGGCCGGCCCCGGGCCCGGCGGGTCGGTCGCCGGGCCACCGCGCAACGCGCTCGACACGGCCGATGAACTGGTCATGCCTGCTCCACTCGGTACTCGCCGCCGGCTACGGATCGGTGCGGGGTCGCCACGGCTACTGGCTCTTCGCCACCTGGGTGACGTCCTTGACGACCTGCGCCGGCGACTTGTTGCCGGCGATCAGTTCGGCCACGCTGTCGTTGACCTGCTGGCCGACGGCGGGCGGGTACGCCTGGTCGAGGTAGAGCTGGAAGCCGGTGGCGTTGGCCAGGTTCTCCGCGACGATCTTGCTGTTCGGGTCGGAGATGGCCGGGGCGGCCTCCTTGACCGTCGGCAGCACCGCGCCGGTCTTGGCGGCCCTGCGCTGGCTGTCGGCGGTCAGCAGGGACTTGAGGAAGTCGACGGTCGCCGCGGGGGCGTCCTTGCCGACGGCGAAGCCGTTGCCGCCGCCGAACACCTCCGACGCGGAGCCCTTGCCCCCGTCGACGGCGGGGAAGGGGAAGAAGCCGAGCTTGTCGCCGAGACCCTTCTTGCTGGTGGAGCTGGACGCCTGCACCGACGGGGCCCACTGGCCCATGAGTTCCATGGCCGCGCCACCGTTGCCGATGGTGGCGGCCTGCCCGTCCGGGGAGCCGTACTCCGCGCCGAGGAAGCCCTTCTGGAACGGCTGCAGGTCGACCAGTTCCTTGAGCCGCTCGCCGGCGGCGACGAAGTCGGGGGTGTCGAAGTTCTTGTCCTTGGCGGCCTGTTGCAGGGCGCCGAGTCCGCCGATGCGCATCGCCAGGTAGGCCCAGTAGAAGTGGCCCGGCCACTTGTCCTTGCCGGCCAGCGCGATCGGCACGATCCCGGCGGCCTTGAGCTTGCGGACCACGTCGAGCACGCCGGCCCAACTGGTGGGCATCGCGGTGATGCCGGCCCGGGCGAAGAGGTCCTTGTTGTACCAGAAGCCGACCATGCCGACGTCGAACGGGACGCCGTAGATCCGCTCGTCGATGGTGAACGGCTGCATGGCGGCGGGCACCAGGCCGCCGATCCACGGCCGTACGTCGTCGGTGAGGTCCTTGACCAGGCCGGCGTCCACCTGCTGCCTGAGCACGCCGCCGCCCCAGGACTGGAAGAGGTCGGGCGGGTCGCCGGCCTGGGTGGCGGTGGTCAGCTTGGCCTTGAACGCCTCGTTCTCCAGCGGCTGGATCTTGACGGTCACGTTGCTGTGCGCGCTCTGGTACTCCTGCGCCATCGCCGCCCACACCGGCAGCATCGGCTCGGTGTTCTGGATGTGCCACCAGTTGATGGTCTGCGGGCCGTCCGGGTCGCCGGAATCGTCGTCGCTACAGGCGCTCAGCAGGTAGGCGCCGGCACCGGCGCCGACGAGGCCGAGCAGCGTTCTGCGGGAGAGGTGCGCTGTCATGATCCATCCCTTCGAGGACTCACGAGGTGCTCGGGTGCCGATCAGGTCGGCGGGATATCCAACGTCGAATTCGAAACTTTCGGAATCTCGCTCGGAATTACCGATCGATGGCCGGCACGCTACGAGCTGATTCCGCGCGGGTCAAGGGGTCTGTCCTATCGCGCTGAGAACAGCTAGCGTGTGCAGGACTTCCCAAACTTCCGGAAGATCTTCGAAAGTTTCCGAGAGCCGCACCAGAGGAGCACCCGTGTCGACCGAGACCGCTGACGTGGCGACCGCTGCCCGGTCGATCCGCAATCCCGTCCTCGCCGGGTTCCACCCGGACCCGTCGATCCTGCGGGTCGGCGACGACTACTACCTGGCCACCTCGACCTTCGAGTGGTACCCGGGGGTCCGCGTGCACCACTCGCGCGACCTCGTGCACTGGCGTCCGCTGGGCGGCGTCATCACCGAACGCCGCCTGCTCGACCTGCGCGGCTGCGGCGACTCCAACGGCGTGTGGGCGCCCGACCTGTCCTGGCACGACGGCGAGTTCCACCTCGTCTACAGCGATGTGGCCAGCTTCGCCAGCGGCTACTGGGACCCGCAGAACTACCTGGTCACCGCCCCCGACATCGACGGCCCCTGGTCCGACCCGGTGAAGCTGCACGGGCACGGCTTCGACGCCTCGCTGTTCCACGACGACGACGGCACCAGTTGGCTGCTGAGCATGAGCGCCGACTGGCGGCCCGGCCGCGACCGCTTCGGCGGCATCGAGATCCAGCAGTACGACCGGGCCGCGCGCCGTCTCGTCGGCCGACCCCGCCTGCTGTTCACCGGCACCCCGGTCGGGCTCACCGAGGGCCCGCACCTCTACCGCCACGACGGCTGGTACTGGCTGATCACCGCCGAGGGCGGCACCAGCTGGGAGCACCAGGTCACCGTGGCCCGCTCGCGCGAGCTGTTCGGGCCGTACGAGGTGGACCCGGACGGGCCGCTGCTGACCTCCGTGGGCCGGCCCGAGCTGCGGTTGCAGAAGGCCGGCCACGGCAGCCTGGTCCGCACCCCGCACGGCGAGTGGTACCTGGCCCACCTGGTCGGCCGCCCCTACACCCCGCTGGGCAACTGCGTGCTGGGACGGGAGACCGCGATCCAGCGGGTCGAGTGGCCGGCCGGCGGCTGGCCCCGGATCCCCGGAGGCGTGCCCGCGGACGAGGTCGTCGCGCCCGGCCTGCCCGCGCACCCGTGGCCGGCGGAGCCCGCCACCGACCACTTCGACGACCCTGAGCTGGGGCACTGCTGGTCGACGTTGCGCCGGCCGGCCACCCCGGACTGGATCGACCTGCGGTCGCGTCCGTCTCACCTGCGGGTGCACGGCGGACAGTCGCCGGTGGGCCGGCAGGCCCCCAGCCTGGTCGCGCGGCGCGTCGGCGCGACGCACTGTTCGCTGGAGACCGTGCTCGAGTTCGACCCGGTCGACCACCGCCAGCTGGCCGGGATCACCGCCTACTACAACACCCTCAACTGGCACCACCTCTACCTGACCCGGGCCGACGACGGCCGGACGGTGCTGGAGCTGCTCAGCTCGGACAGCGGCCGACGCACCGCGTACCCCGCGCTGACCGTCGACGCCGCCGGCGCCACCCGGGTCGGCCTGCGGGCGGTGTTCGACGGGCCCGTCGTCCGCTTCGCCTACGACCTCGGCGCCGGCTGGCGACAGCTCCCGGTCGAGTTGGACGCCACCATCCTCTCCGACGAGCACGCCGCGCTGATCATCGACGGGGAGCCGGCGGCGTGGGGCTTCACCGGCGCGTTCCTCGGCCTGTGGGTGCAGGACCTCGGCGGCGACGGCGGGCACGCCGACTTCGACCTCGCCACCTACCGGGAGCACTGACCGGACGCGCTCCTCCGCCCGGGCCGGCCGCCACGCTTGCCGGCCCGGGCGGGGGGCGTCCTCGGGCACCTCGCCGCAGGGTGCCGCTCGACGGGAGCCCCGGTCAGCGGACCTCGTCGAAGAACTTCCGCACGTCGGCGACGAACAGTTCGGGCTGCTCCAGCGCGAAGAAGTGTCCACCACGGTCGTACTCCGACCAGTGCACCACGTGGTGGTCGCGCTCGGCGAGACGGCGGACCGTGACGTCCCGGGCGGTGGCCACCAGGACCCCGGTGGGTACGCCACCCGCTGCCGCCTCCCGGCCGCCGACACCGGGTTCCGCGCCGTCTCCCCACGCCTCGTCGCCCCACGCGGTGGCGGTGATGTCCTCGTAGTAGACCTGGGCGGACGAGCCGCCGGCACCGGTCAGCCAGTAGAGCATGACGTTGGTCAGCAACCGGTCCCGGCCGACCACGTCCTCCGCGAGCCCGTCGTCGGGATGGTCGGTCAGCCGCTGGAACATCTCCACGATCCAGGCGAGCTGGGCGACCGGGGAGTCCTGCAGCCCGTACGCCAGCGTGTGTGGTGACTTCGCCTGAATCTGGAGGTAGCCGTCGTTGTAGCTCTCCATCGCCGCCAGGCGCCGTCGCTCGACCTCGGTGAGCCCGTCGAGTTCTCCCGCCGCGCCGGTCGGGAAGGTGAGCAGCGCGTTGACGTGGACCCCGACGACCCGGTCCGGGGCCTGCCGGCCGATCGCCGGGGCGACCCAGGACCCCGTGTCGCCGCCCTGCACGCCGTAGCGGTCGTAGCCGAGGCGGGCCATCAGCCGCACGAGCGCGCCGGCCATCCGCTCGCTGCCCCAACCGGGCCCGGACAGCGGCGTGGAGAACCCGAAGCCGGGCAGCGACGGGATCACCAGGTGGAACGCGCCGGCCGCCTCGGCGCCGTGGGCCTTCGGGTCGGTCAGCGGGCCGATGCTGTCGAGGAACTCCACGATCGAGCCCGGCCAGCCGTGCAACAGCAGCAACGGGGTCGCGTCCGGCTCGGACGAGCGGACGTGCAGGAAGTGGAGCCGCTGGCCGTCGACGTCGGTGACGTACTGCGGGATCTCGTTGAGCGCCGCCTCGTGCGTACGCCAGTCGTACCCGGTGCGCCAGTGGTCGGCGAGCCGGCGCAGGTAGGTCACCGGCACGCCGCGGTGCCAGCCGGCATCGGGCAGGTCGGGCCAGCGGGTGTCGGCCAGCCGAGCCGCCAGATCGTCCAACTGGGACCCGGGGACGTCGATACGGAAGGGATGGATGTCCGGTGGTGTCGTCACGGACCCGACCGTAGGAGCCGGTCAGGTCAGCTTCGGACCTAAGGGGCTGGCAGGCTCGCGGTCATGCTGAAGTCGTCGGCGCGCCTGCTCAGACTGCTGTCGCTGTTACAGACGTACCGTCACTGGTCCGGCGCCGAGCTGGCCGACCAGCTCGGCGTGACGATCCGGACGGTACGCCGGGACGTCGACCGCCTTCGGGAGCTGGGCTACCCCGTGCACGCGACCCAGGGCAGCGCCGGCTACCGGCTGGGAGCCGGCGCGGTGCTGCCTCCCCTGCTGCTCGACGACGACGAGGCGGTCGCGGTCGCGATCGGGCTGCGCACCGCCGCCGCCAGCGCGGTGACCGGCATCGACGAGACCGCCCTGCGTGCGCTGGCCAAGCTGGAACGGGTCCTGCCGTCCCGCCTGCGACACCGGGTCACGGCGGTGCAGAAGGCGACCGTCCGGGCCGCGCACCCCGGGCCTACCGTGGACCCGGACGTCCTCACCGCGATATCCGACGCCTGCCACCGCCGGGAACGGCTGCGGTTCGACTACACCGACCACCACGGCGACCGGTCGACCCGCCTGGTCGAGCCACACACCCTGGTCAGCTGGGGCCGGCACTGGTACCTGCTCGCCTGGGACCCGGACCGGGACGACTGGCGGTCGTTCCGGGTGGACCGACTGCGGCCGTGGACACCGACCGGGCCCCGGTTCTCCCGCCGGGAACCACCCGGCGGCGACGCCGCGGCGTACCTGGCGCGGCAGCTCTCCGTCGGGCCGTGGGCGGTGCGGGCCACGGTCACCGTGCCCGAGCCGGCGACCGTCGTGGCCGGGCGACTCTGGCCCGGCATGGGTGCCGTCGAGGCCGTCGACGCGAGGAGCTGCCTGGTGCACCTCGGCGCCGACACCCCCGCCGACCTGGCCTGGATGGTCACGGTGATCGGCGTCGACTTCACCGCCTCCGGGCCACCCGAGTTCGTCGACGCCGTTCGAGCCCTCGGTGCGCGCTGCGACCGTGCGGTCCGCGACCCGGCGGACAAGCAGCCGTGACGACGGCCCGCGTGGTCGCCGCCCGTCCGGGGCTGCCGGCCACGACCGGATCCGCGCCGGCGGGCCGTGCGTCGAAGAGGCCGATCCGGCTGCAACCCTGGGAGGTCGACCCCGCGTGACTATCTCCGAATCGGGGATCGGAGGCTCGAATGGGCGATCGCGACACAGCGTTCGCGGAGTATTTCGCCGCACGGTCGGCGGCGATGCGCGGCACCGCGTACCTGCTCTGCGGTGACTGGCACCGGGCGGAGGACCTGGTCCAGACCGCGTTCACCAAGCTCTACCTGGTCTGGAACCGGGTCGCCCGGCACGAGGTGCTCGACGCCTACGTACGCCAGATCCTGGTCCGTACCTTCCTGGACGAGCGGCGTCGCGGCTGGTGGCGACGGGAACGGGTGGGCGGGGAGGACGCCGAACGGCCCACCCCGGCCGACTCGCCGGAGAACCGGCTGGTGATGCTCCGGGCGTTGGCCGCCGTACCGCCGCGTCAGCGGGCCGTCCTGGTGCTCCGGTACTGGGAGGACCTGTCGGTCGACGAGGCGGCGGCGCTGCTCGGGTGCTCGGCCGGGACGGTCAAGAGCCAGGCGGCCCGCGGCCTGGACACGCTGCGCGGGCTCCTGACCCCCACCTACAGCGGGATCGAGAAGGGGGAACGATGAACGGGGAAGAGTTGCGCGAGACGCTGCGCATTGAGATGGCGGAGGTCGACGCACCGCCACCGCTGAGCGCGGCCACCGCGCTGGCCGTCGCCAGACGGGCCCGGGTCCGCCGCCACACCGCCTGGGCCTGCGCCGGAGCCGCCGCCGCGGTGCTGACGGTCGTCGGCGTCGTCGGGATCACGGCCGTCGACGCCACGGGTGGCCGGGGCTTCAGCGCGGCGGCCCCCGGGGCGGCGAGTCCCCGCCCGACGGACACCGCGCCACCGGCCCTCCCCACCCCGTCGGAGACCAAGTCCGGGCAGCCGTGGCCGACCGGACCGGACGGCCAGCCGCAGGAGGACCGGACCGCCTCCGCCGGCACCCGCCACGACCAGGGGGTACGGCTGCTCGACGCGATCGTGGCCGTCGTGCCGGCCGGTTACACCGCACCGGAGAACCTTCCGAACCAGCCTGCCGACCAGCTGCCGCGGCAACACCAGGCACAGTTCGAGGACGAGATCAACGGTGTGGACGTGTGGAGTTACCTCTCCTCGGTCACCCTGAAGCAGGGGGACCGGACGGGTCGCCTGGCCGTCGAGGTGCACACCGCGGGCAACGCGCTGCCCTCGGAACCGTGCGACCTGGCGCGGCAGTTCTGGGGGATGCAGGGCGAGTGCCAGGTGACCACCGTCGGCGGGCGACAGGTCGGCGTGGTGGTCCGGCCCACCGGGGACGACCGGTTCGACCAGTGGGCGGCGTACCGGCACCCGGACGGGGTGGTGGTCTACGTCGCACAGGCCGGGAAGCTGGGCGCCGGCCCGGAGCTGACGGCGCTGCCGTTCTCCGTGGCGCAGCTCGCGGCGCTGACCGGCGACGAACGGTTCCATCTGCGGTGAGGTCGGCTCCCGTGGGGTGCGGCGGTCGCCGCGCCCCACGGACGAGCCCGACCGGTTTCGGCCGTGGAACCTCCACCATGAGCTACCTTGTGCGGCCCCACCTGCTTCGCTCTGATGATCCAATGAGCGACCGCCCGGATCGCTCACCATCTCTGAACGGAGCATCCCCCGTTGCGTACCCTGCAACGCGTGCTCGCCATGACGGTCAGTGCCTGCACGGCACTGGTCGCCGCCGTGGCGATCGCGTCTCCCGCACAAGCCGATCCGACCTTCCCGCTGTACGGGCCCTACCCCGCCACGACCGCGATCGACGGCCGCAGCAGCATGGACCCGAACGACCGTACCGCGACCGATCTGTACCTCAGCGGTGAGCAGATCTACCTGCGCTGCCAGGACTCCGGCATGAGCGCCGGTGGCAGCACTGTCTGGGACTACACCCGTGAGGGCTACTGGATTCCCGACGCCTACGTGCGCACCGGCAGCAGCGGGTTCGTCGCGGGCGTTCCGCGCTGCCTGTCCATCGGCATCAACGGCACCCCGTCGGGCGGCGGCTCCAACTCCGGCCCCTATCCGGTGAAGTTCGCCATCGACGGCCGCGGCAGCGCCGATCCGAACGACCGCATCCGCGTCGACGCGTACCCCGACGGCAGCTCGCTCTGGGTGCGCTGCCAGGACTACGGGGTCGCTGTCGGTGGTTCGACGCTGTGGATCTACACGACGGACGGCTACTGGGTGCCCGACGCGTACGTCACCACCGGCACCAGCGGTCGCATCACCGGCGTTCCGCTGTGCTCGTCGATCGGCATCAGCGGCGGCGTGGCGACCAACCCGAACGGTGGCACCCAGTTCAAGATCCGCGCGACGTTGAACGGCTACTTCGAGAAGAGTCTCGGCGCGGGCAACGTCTGGGACAAGTACGGTGAGGGCAGCTACGTCACCGTCATGTGCCAGGCGTACGGCGAGGTCAACTACGGTGGCTCGGCGATCTGGGACATGACCAGCGACGGGCTGTGGATCCCCGACTTCTACGTCATCACCGGATCCAGCAGCCTCGTGATGCGCCAGTGCGACAGCGACCCGCCGTCCGGCGGCGGGAACCGGTTCCTCGCCAAGACCACCCTCAACGGCTACTACGGCAAGAGCCTGACCTCGGGCAGCGTCGTCGACAAGTACCCGGGCGGCAGTTACCTCACCATCACCTGCCAGGCGTACGGTGAGTTCAACTATGGCGGCTCGGCGGTGTGGGACAAGACCAGCGACGGGCTGTGGGTGCCCGACTTCTACGTCTCCACCGGCTCGGTCGACATCATCCTGCCGCGCTGCGACAGCGATCCCAAGCCCACCGGTGGACCGGGCAATCCGACCGTGCCCACGACCCCGAGCCCGGGCAGCGTCGCCTCGTCGAACATCCGCTCGGCGATCGTGAACGCCGCCTACGGTCAGCTCGGCACCGACGAGTGGGGCGACAACTGCAACCCCTACGGCTACCACGGCACCGTGAAGTGCGGCGATCCGTGGTGCTCGATGTTCGCCTCGTGGACCTGGCAGCAGGCCGGCATCGACGTGTACTTCCCGTACTCGGGCACCTTCGAGACCTGGGGCCGCAACCACGGCCTGCTGCGCTCGAAGTCCAACATCCGCCCCGGCGACGTGGTCCTCTACGGCAACGGCTACTACTCCAGCCAGCACGTCGGGGTCGTCGTCGACGTGCTGCCGGACGGCCGGATCACCACCATCGAGGGCAACTACGGCAACACCGTGAAGAAGGTCGGCCCGTTCGACCCCGGCAACCCCGGGGCTGTGCACACGTACGACAACATCTACGCCGTCGTCGCCCCGGTCGCCGACCCGTCCACCGACAAGAAGTGGGGCACCAAGGCCATTTCCGACGAGGACGCGGAGAACGACGGCGTCGACAGCGGTGAGGAGCTGTGCGCCGCCTCGGCGTACCCGGGTGTGTACTACGCCGGCTGTCTGGAGTACTCCGGCAGCAGCGTCAAGGCACACCTGTACGCGAAGCCGCTGAGCACCTCCGCGGTCGTCCGGGGCAAGCTGACGATGATCGACTCAGCGGGTGACCTGACGTTGAACACCTGCCAGGCGGCGTACTACGGCAACGACAGATCCTGCGACGGGCCGAGCTTCGTCTCGACAGCCGGGAGGACGACGGTGCTGCAGACCGGCATCGAGATCAACGGCGGCTGGAAGCACACGTTGCGCGTGGCCAGCATGAACGTCAACGGCGAGGAACAGCAGACCGGCACCTGGTGCGGCCCGACCGCGCTGCAGGCGATCCTGAAGTCGCTCGGCAAGACGCCGCTGGACACGCAGGCCGGGTATGCCGCCAAGCTCGGCACCGACTCACTCGGCACCAACCCGTGGGACGTGCGCGACGTGCTCAACGCCGAACTCGCCGGCAGGTCCGGGCTCACGAGCTACGTGTACCACGACTACGCGGCCGAGGGCGTCTCCAGCGACAAGTGGAAGCTGGTGATGAACAAGCTCGCCCGCTCGGTCGACCTGAGCCAGCCGGCCGCCATCGTCGTGCAGGCCAAGGACATCCCCTGGTGGAGCAACGACGACTACTTCACCATGCACTACCTGGTGGTGCAGGGCTACGCCGGCATCAAGAACAGCAACGGCACCTACGACATCGACAAGTTCATCGTGTGGGACCCCGCCCACGACGACCACCACCTGGTCAACGCCAGCCAGATGTACAGCATGACCAACATGGACGGCATCCCCGGCCAGGGCCACATGATCGTCGTGGCCGAGTAGCAGGCGGGTGAGGGCTCCCGCGGCGTGGCGGAGCCCTCACCCCGCCGGCCCGACGGCGCACGTTGTCGCCGCCGGCCCTGGTCACTCACGCACTGCAGTGGCTCATCCTGCCGGCGTCCAGCGTCGGTACCGAGTTGCCATTCCTGCCCAACGTGGCGGCCCAGGCCGCCTGGTACGACCCGTCCCGCGCGGCGGCCAGCAGGATCTGGTTGATCCTCTCGCAGCCGGCTCTGTCCTTCTTCCTCATCCCGATGCCGTAGGGCTCCTCGGAGAAGGTCTTGCCCACCAGCTTGAACTTGCCCGCGTACTGCGGCCGCATGGAGTAGCCGAGGAGAACAACGTCGTCGGTGCTCATCGCGTCGACCGCGCCTGACTCGAGGTCCGTAAGGCACCGGTAGTCGGAATCGTACTGCTGCAGGCGGACCTTCGGGTACTGCGACCGGATCCGCCTGGCCGACGTCGAGCCGGCGTTGGAGCAGACGACCTTGCCGTCGAGGTCCTCCGGCCCGCTGAGCGTCGAGTCGTTCTTGACCAGCAGATCCTGGCCGGCGACGTAGTACGGACCGGCGAACCTGACCTCTTTCTTGCGCGCTTCGTTGATCGTGTAGGCGGACACCACCAGGTCGACCGCGCCCTCCTTGATGGCCCGCTCGCGGTCCGGCAGGCTGGTATCCCTCCACTGGATGTCGGCCGGGTCGACGCCGAGTCCCTTGGCGACGATCTTCCCGATCTCGACGTCGAAGCCCACGTAGGTGTCGTCGGTCTTCAGGCTGAGGCCCGGCTGGTCGGGAATCACGCCGATGGCGAGCGTCTTCGCCTCCGTGGCCTTCTCGATGACGCCGGGGCCGCTGTCGTCCCCACCGCAGGCGCCGGTGGTGAGTGTGATCGCCGCGGCCACCACCGTCGCCGCCGCCCGCGTGACACGCATACCCCTCTCCTTCTTCGAGGACGGAGGGTCCCGGAGCCGGGCACCACACGTAACTGTGCCGCAATTACCCGGGTCTCGCCTACTTCGTCAGTAAATAGTCGCGCAACGGTAAGTTGGGCCCAACTGGGTCTCACACCCTCCGGTCGGCCGGCGGAAGGGAGGAACCGTGCGCCCCGAGCGGGTACGACAGCTGTGGCTGCTCGTCCTGACCGCCGTGCCGGCGGCGGCCGTGGCGGCCGTGCTGTACGCCGTCGACTTCACCTCGGCGTTCGGCCTGGCGCCCCAGGCAAGCGCGATCTCGCCGTACGGGGCGTTCTTCGACCTGCGCTGGGTGCTGGTGTACCACAACTCCTGGGCCATGTTCGCCGGCCTGTTGCTGGGCGTCATCGTGTTCCGCGGACTGTTCTCGGCCGTACTGGTCGCGCTCGCCTGGCCGGCCGAACGGCCGCGTCCGTCGCTTCGCCGGCTGGCCGGGCGCAACCTGGCCTTCGCGGCCGTCGTCGCTGTGATCCTCTCGCCGTGGACCGCGCTGGCCGTGGTCGCCTCGGACGTGTCGTTGGCCTACTTCCAGTTCCTCGAGTTGGTGCCGGTGATCATCCTGGCCCCGCTGCTCCAACGGGGCGGGATCGTGCCGTGCTGGTGGCGCGGCCTGCCGTCGGCCGCCATGGTCGGCTGGTCGCTGCTCAACTTCGTGACCCTCACCGCGGGCGCCGCGCTGGTCTGGTCCGTTCCGGACTGGTTGACGGTACCGGCAGCCGCCGTGGCCGGCATGGTCAACGGCCTGCTGTGGCGGCAGAAGGTGCGTGCCACAGTGCTCCAGCAACGGGTGCGGTGGGCCCGACTGCCCGTGACGCCACTGGTCGTCGCCCTGGTGGTGAGCAGCCTGCTGTTGGTCGAGTACGCCGAGGACCGGGGGGCCCGCGGCGCCGGCCAGTCGCTGCAACCCATCGACGCCCTGCCACAGTTCGGGGACATCGGCCATCCGGTGATCTTCCTCGGCGGCTACAACTCGGCCCACTACGGCGACCCGTCAGAATCCCAACCTCCCATCGTGCGCTTCTCGTACCGGGGCACCGACAACCACGGCAAGCCGGTGTTCTACGCACCGGTCGACACCCACCAGTCGCTGTCCACCAGCGCCCAACTGCTCGCCACCCAGGTGGATCAACTCCACGCACGCAGCGGTAAACCGGTTTCGCTGGTCGGGCAGAGCGAAGGCGCCCTCGTCGTCCGCTACTACCTGGACCGCTACCCGCACCCGGCGGTCGACACGGTGGTGCTGGACAGCCCGATCCTGCGGGCCGGGCGGATCTACTACCCGCCGCCGCAGGCCCGTTCGGGCTGGGGCATCGCCACGGGTTGGCAACTGCGCGGCATGTTCAAGCTGATGGAAGCCACCAGCGAGGCGCCGGACACGCCCGACTCGCCGTTCATCCGCTCCCTGCTGGACGACGCCCCGTTCTACCGCAACCGCCTGCTCTGCCCGGTGCCGGGCGTACGGATGATCGCGCTCCTGCCGATTGTCGACGCCATCACGGTGCCGGCGGAGCTCAACGCCCAGATCCCCGTGATCCAGATGGCCGGCTTCCACGGCCACCTGATCGACCGGCCGGCCGGACTGCGCCACCTGGCCGATCATCTCACCGGCAAGCGGCCGAGCAACCTGCTCCGGTGGGAGTACTCAGCCCTCCAGCGGGTCGCCGGAGCGTGGCAGGCACCGGCCCTGCCGTTGGCGCTCAACCCGGCATGGCACGGCCCCGACCAGCCCGACGCGGCACTACGGCGGGAACCCTGCCGGCCCTGAGCCGTACCGCCGCGCCGGGTGAAAATCGTCCCCTTCACCTAAGAGGGGTCCGCCTGGCCGGGCGTCACCCGGCAGGGTCGCGCGGGCACCGCGCCACAGGACCGTCCCCATCCCGTCGGAGATCAAGACCGGGCAGCCGTGGGTGGCGTACCGGCACCCGGACGGGGTGGTGGTCTACGTCGCACAGGCCAGGAAGCTGGGCACCGGACCGGCGCTGACGGCGCTGCCGTTCTCCGTGGCGCAGCTCGCGGCCCTCACCGGCGACGAACGGTTCCACCTGCGGTAGGACAGGACGCCGTGGGGCCGCCCGCATCGCGTGCTGCGATGCGGGCGGCCCGGCGATCGGGTCGGTCAGGGGTTGCTGTAGCCGAGGGCGTAGCTGCCCGAACCGCTGTAGGCGTGCACCCGCCAGCGGTAGTAGCCGGCCGTGCCGGAGTAGGAGACGGTCTCGTCCGCGGCGGACGAGGTGCCCTGCGCCACCGCGGTCCAGCCGCTGCCGTTCCACTTCTGCAGGTAGAGGTCGAAGTCGGTGCCGGTCGGGCCGTCGAGGCAGCCTCGGTGGGTGCCGGAGAGCGACGAGTAGTAGTAGCTGTTGTTGGGCTGGTAGGCGCTGCCACCGCTGGACAGCGACCCGCTCACGGAGAACTCGTAGCCGGTGCAGCCGGTCGGCGGATCGGTCGGGGGCGGGGTGCCGCCGCCGCTGGTCACCAGCGTCCGGCCGTACGCGGAGAGGATCTCGTTGACCGGCTGGAAGTAGGTGGTGCCGCCGGAGGTGCAGTTGCCGGAACCGCCGGAGGTGACGCCCTGCGCCTGCTGGCCGCTGAGCCAGGACCCGCCGGAGTCACCCGGCTCGGCGCAGGCGTTGGTGCGGGTCAGGCCGGAGACGGAACCCTGCGCGTAGTTGACCGTCTGGTTGTAGGCCTGCACCGTGCCGCAGCGCCAGCCGGTGGTCGAGCCGGAGCGGCAGATGGCCGCGCCGATCGCGGCCACCGTGGAGCCGGCCACGGTCACGTTGCCGCCGGCGTAGTTGTTGACCCAGGGCTGCGGGGTCCAGTTGGAGTTGACGGCGACCCACGCGTAGTCGTTGCCGGGGAACGAGGAGCCCTGGAAGCTGCCCTGGGCGACCTGGTTGAAGCCGGTGGTGCTGGTGCCGGTGGTACCGCAGTGGCCTGCGGTGACGAAGCCGCCGTTGACGGAGAAGCCGACCGAGCAGCGCCCGCCGCCCATGTAGTAGGCGTCACCGCCGCGTACGTCATAGAGCAGCCGGGGCTGCTCGGTGGTGGGGACCACCCGTACTGCGGCGGCGTCGACGCCGCTGGCCTTGACGAAGGCCCTGGCAGCGGCGGTGCCGCCGCGGGCCTGGACCACGACGGTGTTGGTCTTCACGTCGACGTACCAGCCGGGCACCGAGGCCGAGGGCGCCTTGGCCGCCGCGGCGTCCAGGCCCTCCTTGATCCGGTCGAGCTGGTCGTCGCTGCGGCTCACCACCCTGGGGGTGGCTCCGGCAGCGGACACCTCGGCGGCCTTGGCGCTGTCGGTGACGGCCACGACCAGCGACTTCGCGTCCGGTGCCAGCCAGGCCCCGGCGAAGCTGGCGCCGAGCCGCTTGCGCAGCGCCAGTTGGGTACGGCTGGCGGCGTCGTCGGAGGCGATCCGGGCGCGCGCCGCGGTGGCGGTCAGGCCCAGGTCACGCTGCATGGCGGCGAGCATCTCGGGTGAGGCGGCCTCGGCGGCCGGCGCAACCGGCGTCGGGCCGGATGTCGCGCCGGCGGGCCCGGCGGTGAATATGGCGACCAGCCCGGCCGGCAGCAGGATCGCTGCCGCCGCGCCGGCGAGGGCTCGGTTCATTCGGGAACTCCTTCGGGCGGTGGGCGGAGCTGCGGGTGACGCTGAACCATCCGCATCGGTGATTGGCCGAAGGTAGACGCCTGTCGATGAGAGCGGTAGATAGCGCTTCGCTCATATCGCCGCTCGCGGGTCGACCGCCACAGCGGGGCAGCGCAGACGGGCGGCCGCGTCACGGGGCGGGAGAGGTGGCTGCGGCGGAGAATGTCGAGATCGGCCCGGCGGCTCCGTCCCCGGGGCGGATGCGGCCGCCGTGGCCGACACACGAAGGAGACCCGCACATGGCGATCCAGCGGATGGACAACGTCCTCATCGTCGTCGACGACCTCGACGCCACCATCGAGTTCTTCGTCGAACTCGGCATGGAACTGGAGGGCAGGGCACCGATCGAGGGACGGTGGGTGGAGCAGGTCATCGGCATCGACGACGTCCGGCAGGAGGTCGCGATGCTGCGGACCCCGGACGGCCACGGCCGCATCGAGCTGGCCCGGTTCCACACCCCGAAGGCGATCAGCGCCGAGCCGAAGGACGCGCCCGCGAACACGCTGGGCATTCGTCGCGTCATGTTCGCCGTCGACGACATCGAGGACGTCGTCGCCCGCCTGCGCACCCACGGCGCCGAACTCGTCGGCGAGCTGGCGCGGTACGAGGACAGCTATCGGCTCTGCTACGTCCGTGGCCCCGAGGGCATCATCGTCGGACTGGCCGAACAGGTCGGCTGAAGGTTGCGGCACCCAGCGGCCGAGAGGATCCGGAAACGACTAACGCCCTGGCGGGGGATTCGATCCCTCACCAGGGCGTTGTGCACGGGTGGAGCCGAGGGGACTCGAACCCCTGACCCCCACACTGCCAGTGTGGTGCGCTACCAGCTGCGCCACGGCCCCTTGCTGTCGTCCCCGGTGTCCCGGGCACGGAGAGAACTATACACACGCCGGCCGCCATGGTCATATCGCGGGGGTCCCCCCGCGTCGGGCTCAGTTCAGGGCCACATCCGGCGGGAAGTGGGCCACCGCCGCCATCATCCCGCCCTGCCGCCGCAGCACCATCGGCCACAGGTCGTCGGGCCGGTCGACGAAGGCGTCGCCGGGCAGCGCGTCGAAGACGAACCAGGATCCGTCCTCGATCTCCTGCTCCAACTGGCCGGAGCCCCAGCCGGAGTAACCGGCGAAGACCCGGATGCCGCCGATGCTGTCCCGCATCTTCTCCGGGTCGGCCGACAGGTCGACGGTGCCCACCGCGCCGGAGATCTGCTGGAACCCCTTGAGCCGCCGCATCGGGTGCCGCATCCGGGCCAGGCAGATCGCCGAGTCCGGCTGCACCGGGCCGCCCTCGAAGAGCACCGCGGGGTGGCGGGCCAGGTCGCTCCAGTCGCCCAGGACGTCCGCCACCGGCACCTCGGTGGCCCGGTTGAGCACCACGCCGAGCGCCCCGCCCGGCTCGTGGGCCACCAGCAGCACCACCGTACGGTCGAAGTTCGGGTCCTTGAGGGCCGGAGTCGCGACCAGCAGCCGCCCGGTCATCGACTCCGTGGCTCGACCGCCGATCGCGCGTCCCTCCTCCTGCATCTCGGACATGGTCAGCCGCGCGCCGGGTCGTGTGACGGGGCGCCGCCGTCCGTCCGTGCTGTCACCGCCATGCCTGGCACCATAGCCTGCGTCCGGGGCGCTGGCTAAGGTCTGACGGGCGGGTGATCGAGCAAGATCGAGGGAGGTGCGATGGGTCCGACGGCGGACATCGCGGTGATCGGCGGGTCAGGGCTCTACGCGCTGCTCGACGGCGCGACCGAGCACGAGGTCTCCACGCCGTACGGAGCGCCCTCGGACGCGGTCACCATCGCCGAGGTGGGCGGGCGGCGGGTGGCGTTCCTGCCCCGGCACGGTCGCGACCACCGGCACCCGCCGCACCTGATCCCGTACCGGGCCAACCTGTGGGCGCTGCGCTCGCTCGGGGTGCGTCAGGTGCTCGCCCCGTGCGCGGTGGGTGGACTCCGGCCGGAGCTGGGGCCGGGCACCTTCGTGGTGCCGGACCAGCTCATCGACCGGACCAGCGGCCGTACCCAGACCTACTACGACCGGGGTGCGGTGCACGTGGCGTTCGGTGACCCGTACTGCCCGGTGGGCCGGCGTACGCTGCTCGGCGCGGCGGCCGGGCGGGACGTGCCGGCGGTGGACGGCGGCACGGTGGTGGTGGTCGAGGGTCCGCGCTTCTCCACCCGTGCCGAATCCCGGTGGTACGCGGCGATGGGCGGCACGGTGGTCAACATGACCGGCCACCCGGAGGCGGTGCTCGCCCGCGAGTTGGCGCTCTGCTACACCTCCATCGCGCTCGTCACCGACCTGGACGCGGGCGTGGAGGCGGGCGGATCCGTCACCCAGGAGGAGGTGTTCCGCGTCTTCGGGGAGAACACCGACCGGCTGCGCGGGGTGCTGCTGGACGCGGTCGCGGCACTGCCGACCGACCGGGACTGCCGGTGCGGGCACGCCCTGGACGGCATCACGCTCCCGTTCGAGCTGCCCTGAGCCACCCCGAGCCAACGCAAAGCACCCTAAGCGCCCGGTTCATCCCGATAGATTCGGCAGGTCGGGGCCGCGCCGCCGCCGGCAGGCACGGCGACACGGAGGCAGGTGCGATGGCGACCGTCCGGGACACCACGTACGAGCTGCTGCGCGCCCTCGGCATGACCACCGTCTTCGGCAACCCCGGCTCCACCGAGCAGCCCTTCCTCCAGGACTTCCCGGCCGACTTCCGCTACGTGCACGCCCTGCACGAGGCGTCCGCGGTGGCGATGGCCGACGGGTACGCCCAGGCCACCGGACGCCCGGCGCACGTCAACCTGCACACCGCCCCGGGCACCGGCAACGGCATGGGCAACCTCGTCACCGCCTGGCACAACCGGACCCCGCTGATCGTCACCGCCGGGCAGCAGAGCCGGACGATGCTGCTCATGGAGCCCCGGCTGGCGGCGCGCCACCCGACGCAGCTGCCCGAGCCGTACGTGAAGTGGAGCCACGAACCGGTCCGGGCGCAGGACGTGCCGGCGGCGGTGATGCGGGCGTACGCCATGGCCGCCCAGCCGCCGGCCGGGCCGGTCTTCCTCTCCCTGCCCCTGGACGACTGGGAGCAGCCGGCGGACCCGCCGCCGCAGGTGCGTACCGTGGCCACCCGCTTCGCCCCCGATCCCCGGCGGCTACGGGAGTTCGCCGCGCTGCTGGCCGCGAGCCGCCGCCCGGTGCTGGTCCTCGGCGCGGCGGTGGACCGGGCCGACGGCTGGCCGGTGGCCGTGGCGGTGGCCGAGCGGCTCGCCGCGCCGGTGTGGTCCGCGCCCGCGCCGGAGCGGGCCGCCTTCCCCGAGCGGCACCCGCACTACCGGGGCGTGCTGCCGTTCGCGATGGCGCCGCTGGCGGAGCAGCTGCGCGGCCACGACGTCGTGCTGGTCGTCGGCGCGCCGGTGTTCCGCTACTACCCGTACGTGCCCGGGGAGCACCTGCCCGACGGGGCCCGGCTGCTGCACGTCACCGACGACCCGGACGAGGCGGCGCGCGCCCCGGTCGGCGACAGCCTGCTCGGCGACGCCGGGCTGACCCTCGCCGCGCTGCTGGACCTGCTGCCGGCGGCCGAGCGGCCCGCGCCGTCGCCCCGGGAAGACCCGGAGCCGCCCGAGGCGGGAGACCCGCCGAGCGCCGACGCGCTCTTCGCCGCGCTGGCCGGCTGCTGGCCGACCGAGGGGGTGCTGGTCCAGGAGTCACCGTCCAACCTGGCCGCGCTGCGCCGCCGGCTGCCGGTGACCCGACCGGCGTCGTACTTCACCATGGCCAGCGGCGGGCTCGGCTACGGCCTGCCGGCGGCCGTCGGCATCGCCTTGGCCGAGCGGGACACCGGGCGGGGCCGGCCGGTGGTCGCGGTGATCGGCGACGGCTCCTTCCACTACTCGGTGCAGGCACTCTGGACCGCGGCCCAGCTGCGCCTGCCCCTCGCCGTCGTGGTGCCGGCCAACCGGCAGTACGCGATCCTCAAGGCGTTCGCCGAGCTGAAGTCCACCCCCGGGGTGCCCGGGCTGGAGCTGCCCGGGCTGGACGTCACCGCCATCGCCCACGGCTACGGCTGCGCCGCGCGCAGCGTCGGGTCGCTGGACGAGCTGCCGCAGGCGCTGGATCAGGCGCTGCGGGCCGACCGGCCGACGGTGCTCCCGGTGCCGGTCAGCGGCGAGGTGCCGCGGATCCTCTGACGGCTAGCGCTGCTCGGTGAGCACCTGGCCGGTGACCACGTCGAGCACCGGCCGCCCGCCGAGCGGCGCGGTCAGGGTGACGGTGACCGGCTCCAGCTTGAGCATCTCGTTGCAGACCCCGGTCGACCGGGTCACCGCGCCGCCGACCACCACCACGTCGTCGCGCTCCCGCACCAGCGGGGTGATCCCGGTGTCGCACGAGCCGACCCCGAGCACGTAGCCGAGCGTCGCCCCGTCGGTCGCGCGGAGGTGCTGGGCGGCCACCACCCCGTCGGGGGCGGGCCGGGCCGGCGCGGTCGGCTCCGGCAGGGCGCCCACCGACTGCGGCGCGACCGCGACCCGGGCCACCGGCGCGGCCAGCTCCTCCACGGTGAACAGCCAGGCCGGCACGTCGGCGACGCCCCGGCTGGTCCGTACTCCGGCGGTGCCGAGCCGGACGGCGGTGACGGTGAGCGGGATGCAGGCCGTGGCGACCGGGCTGGAGACCGAGCCGTCCGGACCGGGTTCGACGGTCGGGCGGGGCGCCTCGGGCCGGCCCTCGCACGGCGGCGGGTCGCCCTGGTCGACCTGCCGGTACGCCTCGGCCGCGCTGACCAGCGGCACGGTGGTCGTCCCGTCGGGGAACCGGATCGTGCCGGCGGCGGGACGGGCGGCCGGCAGCTCGATCTGGTCGCGGTACCAGCCGGCCCGGAAGGCCGCCTCGGTGTCGGCGTTGAAGTCGGGGTCACCGACGAGCACGGTCTGACCCTGCAACGGGACGTAGCCGGTCGTCCAGGCCGGGCCGGGGCGCCACGCCTCGGCGACCTCGACGGCCCGCTGCGCGAACGCCTCACGGCGGTGGTCGGGGCTGCCGGCGGACCCGCCGTCGGCCGGGCCGGAGCCGGCCGGCGCGCAGGCGGTCACGGCGACCAGGGGCAGGCTCAGCAGGACCGGAAATCGACGCATACCCCTTGGACGACCTGCGCCGCCGTCCGGTTCCGCCGGCTCAGGTCTCCCCGCCGAGGTCGGTCTGGTACGCCTCCCAGAGCAGGTCCGCGCCGCGCTGCCGGTGCTGGGCCAGCGCGTCCAGCAGCTCGTCGGTACGCCGCCGCAGTTCCTCGGCGCGCACCCCGGGCCGCTCGACGGCGTGCTGGAGCTCGGCGAGCGCCACGATGATGGCCACGTGCTCCCCGGCCAGCAACCGTACGCCCCGGTGCAGCCGGGGCGCCTGGACGAGCAGTTCGGCGTAGAGACCGGCCGGCCCCTCGGTGAGCCGGACGTGTTCGGCGAAGCCCCGGCGGACCGGGGCGAGCTGCCGGATGACCCAGTCCCGCCAGTGCGGCTCCCCCGGTGGCACGGCCAACGCCCGGGACAGGGCGGGCAGGTCGCCGGCGGGGCGGCGGGCGGCGGGCGGGCGGACCGCCGTGGGGACGACGGACGGCTGCTGGATCGGACCGGTGACCATGGGCACCTCCCGCGCTGCGTGCGCTTCCGCGTACAGCGATGGTGGACCCGTGACGGGACCCTGTCCAGGCTCCGGCAGCACCTCATTCGTCCCGCCGGCACCACCGGCCCCGCAGGTCACACCAGCATCGCCCGTCTTCCCGGACACGACTGTGCGCCCCGGTCCAGGTGGACCGGGGCGCACAGTCGAGGTGGTGGAGGTGCCGGGAATCGAACCCGGGTCCTTCGCCGGTTTGTCAGGGCTTCTCCGAGCGCAGCTCGCTGTGCCTCTACTCGGCCCCTCCGATCACGCGAGCGAGTCGGTGTGACGGGCCCAGTCGCTGATTGATCTCGCCGCACGGACCCCGCGACCGGGTCCGGTTGGCCAGCCTTCTAGCTGATGCCGGCTAACTGGGTCGAAGGCGCTCCCAGGCCGACAGACTCACTACTCGCCTCAGGCGGCGAGAGCGAAGTCAGCGCGATTGTTCTTGGCGCTTATTGGTTTCCGACGAACGATTCTCGAGACGACGTCGGCTTCCTCGGCTCGCTTCCCCTGCCGCAACGTACGAAGTCGAAACCAGTCACCCCCTCGGTGGGCCGCCGGTGTTGGCGGCTCCGACAAGCGTAACGCCTGCCGCAACGGGATTCATCCCGAGGCCCGGGGCGAAGCTGCCAACCGGACGAACGGGACGAATCAGTCGTCCATCCCCTTGCCGCGCCGGCCCGCCACCCGGGCGATCTCCCGGTCGGCGTCCCGCTTGGCCAGGTCCTGACGCTTGTCGTACGACTTCTTGCCCTTGGCCAGGGCGATCTCCACCTTGGCCCAGCCGTCGGAGAAGTAGACCTGCAACGGCACCATGGTCAGGCCACCCTCGCGGGTCTTGCCGATCAGCCGGTCGATCTCCAGGCGCTTGAGCAGCAGCTTGCGGGTACGCCGGGGCTCGTGGTTGGTCCAGGTGCCCTGGGTGTACTCCGGGATGTGCATGCCGTGCAGGTAGAGCTCGCCGTTGCGCTCCTGGGCGAACGCGTCGACCAGCGAGGCCCGACCCGCGCGCAGCGACTTCACCTCGGTGCCGGTCAACGCCATGCCCGCCTCGTACGTGTCGAGGATGGCGTAGTCGTGGCGCGCCTTCTTGTTGGAGGCGACCACCTTGCGACCCTTCTCCCGTGGCATCGGCGCCACCCCCTTCCGTGTGATCCGCCCGCCGGCGACCGGCCGCTGGGCGGAGATCATGCTACCCGAACAACAAGGGCCCTCCCGCGCCGTTTATTCCCGGCGCGGAAGGGCCCTAGGAGAGCCGTACGGTGACTAGACCCGCAGGTAGAAGCGGAGCGTGACCCAGGCGGTGACCGCGCTGACCAGGCCGCCGACGCCGGCCATCAGCGGGAACATCAGGAAGATGTCCGACCACTGGATCGGCGAGAGCAGCCCGCGCAGCGCCTGCAACGACCCGTCGAAGAGGAAGTACTTCGCGCCGATCAGCGCGACCAGGCCGAGCAGTGAACCGATCAGACCGGCGACCACGGCCTCTAGCACGAACGGCGCCTGGATGAACCAGTTGGACGCGCCGACCAGCTTCATGACCGCGACCTCACGCCGCTTGCTGTAGGCGGCCACCTGGATGGTGTTGGCGACCAGGAGCAACGCGGCGACGGCCATCACGATCGCGGCGGCCAGCGCGATGTTCTGGATCGCGGTGAGGATGTCGAAGATCTTGTCCAGCAGCCGGCTCTGGTCGACGATCTCGTCGACGCCCTCGGTGTCCTTGTACTGGTCGTAGATGTTCTTGTACTGCTCCGGGTTGACCAGCTTGATCCGGAACGACTCGGGCAGTTGGTCCGCCTTGACGGCGTTCACCAGGTCCGGAGCGTCCTGGTACATCTCCTGGAACCGCTTGTACGCCTCGTCCTTGTTGACGTAGAGGACCTCCTTGACCAGGGGGTCGCTCTTCAACTTGGCGTCCAGGTCGTCACGCTGCTGGGCGCTGACGTCGGTCTTCAGGAAGATCGAGACCTGGATGTTCTTGTAGTAGAGGTCCTTCATGTCGCCGACCTGCTGGTACATCAGGCCGCTGGCGCCGAGCATGGTCAGTGACACCGCCATCGTGATGATCATCGCGACGGTCATGGTGACGTTGCGCCACAGTCCGACCAGTACCTCGGACAGGACGTACTTCATCCGCATCGGGTGTTCCTCCGGCTCTCCGGCGTGAGATGTTCGTCGTCAGGTCGTACGGCGGGGGTGGAGCGTCGGCTCACCCGTAGACGCCGCGGGCCTGGTCACGCACGATGCGACCGCTCTCGATCTCGATGACGCGGCGGCGCATCTGGTTCACGATGTTGGAGTCGTGCGTGACCATCACGACGGTCGTGCCGGTGCGGTTGATCCGGTCCAGCAGGCGCATGATCTCGATCGAGGTGTCCGGGTCGAGGTTTCCGGTCGGCTCGTCCGCGAGCAGGATCAGCGGACGGTTCACGAACGCCCGGGCGACGGCCACGCGCTGCTGCTCACCACCGGAGAGCTCGTGCGGGTACCGGTGCTCCTTGCCACCGAGCCCGACCAGCTCCAGCACCTCGGGTACGACCCGGCGGGCCACCGCCTTGGTCTTGCCGATCACCTCGAGGGCGAACGCCACGTTCTCGTACGCGGTGCGGTTGGGCAGCAGCCGGAAGTCCTGGAAGACGCAGCCGATCGAACGCCGGAAGTGGGGTCGCTTCCAGGAGCGCATCGAGGTGACGTCCTTGCCGTTCACGACGACCCGACCCTTGTTGGGGCTGACCTCGTGCAACAGCATCTTGATGATCGTGGACTTGCCGGAGCCGGAAGGACCGATGAAGAAGACGAACTCGCCCTTCTCGATCGAGACGGACACGTTGTCGAGCGAAGGCCGGGACGCCTTCGGGTACGTCTTCGTCACTTGCTCAAGCTGAATCACGGGTGGTGAGTCTACGCGGTGTAACCGCTGAGCCAAGTCCTACGCCCCACCGATGCGAGGCGCGTCATCGATTCGCCCGCTCACCAGGAGATCGACGACGCGCCCCGTCCACGGTTGATCACGCAGCGTCGCCGGCCAACTGCTGCTGCTTGCGCCAGCGGATGCCGGCCTCGATGAAGCTGTCCAGCTCCCCGTCGAAGACGGAGGACGGATTGCCGGTCTCCTGCTCGGTTCGGAGATCCTTCACCATCTGATAGGGGTGCAGGACGTACGACCGCATCTGGTCGCCCCAGGAGCTGGTGCCGCCCGTCTTGAGGCCGGCCATCTTCTCCTCCTCCTCCTGGCGCTTGCGCTCCAGCAGCCGGGCCTGGAGCACGCGCAGCGCGGAGGCCTTGTTCTGCAACTGGGACTTCTCGTTCTGGCAGGTCACCACGATGCCGGTCGGGATGTGGGTGATCCGCACCGCCGAGTCGGTCGTGTTGACGCTCTGCCCACCCGGGCCGGAGGAGCGGTAGACGTCGACGCGCATCTCGTTCTCGGGGATGTCGATGCTGTCGGTCTGCTCCACCACCGGCAGCACCTCGACCCCGGCGAAGCTGGTCTGCCGGCGGCCCTGGTTGTCGAAGGGGCTGATCCGCACCAGCCGGTGGGTGCCCGACTCGACGCTGAGGGTGCCGTAGGCGTACGGGACCTTCACCGCGAAGGTGGCGGACTTCAGGCCGGCCTCCTCGGCGTACGAGGTCTCGTAGACCTCGGTCGGGTAGCCGTGCCGCTCGGCCCAGCGCAGGTACATCCGCAGCAACATCTCGGCGAAGTCGGCGGCGTCCACCCCGCCGGCGCCCGCCCGAATGGCGACCAGCGCCTCCCGGGAGTCGTACTCGCCGGAGAGCAGGGTGCGGACCTCCATCTCCTGGATGGCCTTCTTCAGCCCGGCGACCTCGGTCTCTACCTCGGTCAGCGCCCCGGCGTCATCCTCGGCCTCGGCGAGCTCCAGCAGCACGTGCGCGTCGTCGAGGCGGGAGCGCAGGCTGCCCAGCCTGCTGATCTCGCCGTTGACGTACGACAGCTGCGAGGTCACCTGCTGCGCCCGCGCCTGGTCGTCCCAGAGGTCCGGCGCGGACGCCTGCTCCTCCAGCCGGGCCTTGTCCTCCCGCAGGCGGTCGAGGTTGAGCACCGACTCGATGTTGCGCAGGGTGGCGTCGAGTTCCTTGAGCTGTTCGGCGTAATCGGCAGCGGTCACGACAGACAAGGGTACTGGGCGGGCAGCGGTCCGTTCACCTCAGATGGCCGACCCGCCGCAGCTCGTCAGCCGACCGGGGCGGTCTTGAGCCAGGACAGGGCGGCCTTGTGGTAGGCGACGGCGAACTCCAGCGCGCTGGCGTCGTACGTGTCGCCCTCCTTCTTGGCGTTCTTCACCTGCTCACGGACGTGCGCCAGGGCCTCGGTGTGGTACTCGTTCGCCGAGGCGTACAGGTTCTTGAGCTGGCTGGCCGAGTGCAGCTCGCCGAAGGCGATACGCAGGGCGATCGGGTTGCGGATGGTGTCCCGCCCCGGGTTCTCCGCCAGCCAGCGGGAAAATGTCCGTTTCCCGCTGGCGGTGATCGCGTACGGCTGGCTCATCCGCGGCCCGGGCTTGCCGAGCCGCACCAGACCCCGCTCGGCCAGCACCGGCAACTCCCGGTAGACCTGACTGCGGGTCATCGACCAGTACGGCGCCAGTCGGCGCTCGGCGGCGGCCATCAGTTGGCCGCCTGTCATCGGCCCCTCGTGCAGCAGGCCGAGCAGGGCCGCCGCGGTGGGGTTGACTCCGGATTCCGCCATGCCCTCTAAGCTGCCACTTTGCCGTCACCGCGTCCAGGATTTCCGTATTTGCCACCCGGCCGGATTTTCCTATGTGCACTGTCGGCGGACGACAGTGGTGGCAGGACCATCGATGCCTCGCCGCCGTCCGGCCGCACGGACCCGACGATCGGCGGCCGACCCTCCCCCGAGAGGCGGGTCGAGGACCGCTCCGGCCGCCGGCGACGCCGCTCGCGCCGCCGACGGCCGTCGCCGGTTCAGCCCATGTGCGGGTACGTGTGGTCGGTCGGCGGCACGAACGTCTCCTTGATCGTCCGGGGCGACATCCAGCGGACCAGGTTGTGCCAGGAGCCCGCCTTGTCGTTGGTGCCGCTGGCCCGGGCGCCACCGAAGGGCTGCTGCCCGACCACCGCGCCGGTCGGCTTGTCGTTGATGTAGAAGTTGCCGGCCGCGTACCGCATCTTCTCGGCGACCGCGTCGACCACCCGGCGGTCGGTGGCGAAGATCGAGCCGGTCAGCGCGTACGGCGCGATCGACTCGGCCTGGGCCACCACGTCGTCGAAGCGGGCGTCGTCGAAGACGTGCACGCCGAGGATCGGCCCGAAGTACTCGGTGGTGAAGGTCTCGTGCGCCGCGTCAGTGCACTCGAAGAGCGTCGGCCGGACGAAGTAGCCGACCGAGTCGTCGGCGGTGCCGCCGGCCAGGATCCGGCAGGCGTCGTCGCCGGAGATCAGCTCCAGCGCGGCGGTGTGCCGGGAGAACGCCTTGTCGTCGATGACCGCGCCACCGAAGTTGCTGAAGTCGGCGACGTCGCCGTAGGTGAGCGCCTCGGCGGTGGCGGCCAGCCGGTCGCGCAGCCCACCCTCCCAGATCGACCGGGGGACGTACGCCCGCGAGGCGGCCGAGCACTTCTGGCCCTGGTACTCGTACGCGCCGCGGATCAGCGCGGTGTGCAGGGCGTCGACGTCGGCGCTGGTGTGGGCGACCACGAAGTCCTTGCCGCCGGTCTCGCCGACCAGGCGCGGGTAGCCCCGGTAGCCGGCGATGTTCTCGCCGACGGTCCTCCACAGGTGCTGGAAGACCTTGGTGGAGCCGGTGAAGTGGATGCCGGCCAGGTCCGGATCGGCGAGCACGACGTCGGAGACCTCCTCGCCGCGCCCGGTGACCATGTTGATCACGCCGGGCGGGAGCCCGGCCGCCTCGAACAGCCGCATCGTGAAGTGCGCGGCGAACTGCTGGGTCGGGCCCGGCTTCCAGACCACCGTGTTGCCGAGCAGGGCCGGCGCCGAGGGCAGGTTGCCGGCGATCGCGGTGAAGTTGAACGGGGTTACCGCGTAGACGAAGCCCTCCAGGGGTCGGTGGTCGAAGCGGTTCCACACCCCCGGCGACGACATCGGCTGCTCCTCCAGCAGCCTGCGGGCGAAGTGCACGTTGAACCGGAGGAAGTCGATGAACTCGCAGGCCGAATCGATCTCCGCCTGCACGGCGGTCTTGGACTGGCCCAGCATGGTGGCCGCGTTCAGCGTGTCCCGCCACGGGCCGGCGAGCAGTTCGGCGGCGCGCAGGAAGATCGCGGCCCGCTCCTCGAAGGGCAGCGCCCGCCACATCGGGGCGGCGTCCTTGGCGGCCTTCACCGCGGCGCGGGCGTCGTCGTGGGTGGCGTGACCGGTGACGCCGAGCACGTGGGCGTGCTTGTGCGGCTGGACCACGTCGATCGACTCACCGCCGGCCATCCGCTGCTCACCGGCGATGGTCATCGGCAGCTCGATGCGCTCGGCGGCCAGCTCGGCCAGCCTCCGCTGGAGCCGCTCCCGGTCGGCGCTGCCCGGCTCGTAGGTGCGTACCGGCTCGTTGCGCGGCTCGGGTACGGAGAACACGGCGTCCATCACAGGCTCCTGTGCGATCTCGACGGCGGTGGCGAAACCGGACCCGCGGGCACCGACCGGGCGGCCGGACGCCGGACACCGCACGGCGTACCCGGTCGCGGCGGCGGGACCTGCCGCGATTCTCCCACGCCCCCACCCCGACGATCACGCCACGCCCGCCCCGAAACCGTGGATCGTCAAGCACACGCCGGCATCGGGCACTGATCCGTACCCGAATGTGGTGATCTGCCGAAGGAAAGCAGGCGGCGGGCGGCCCAGCGGGCGCGCGGGCCGGCCCGGGCCGGGCGCGTACCCTGGATGGCCGGTGACCTGCCCGGCGGCGCGCGGTTTGCGGTGTGTCGCGGTATCCGCCGACCGTGACACCGCGACACGCCGCAAACGGAGTCGAACACGACCGCCGCGCGGGGCGGTGACGCCCGGAGAAGGGGAGAGCATGAGCAACCAGCCCGGCAGCTCGACGGCCGCGGAGCCGGACCGGCCGGACACCACCGACCCGGTCGACGAGGTCGCGCCGGAGGCCGGCACGGACCGCCCGGCCGGCGCTCCCGGCACGCCGGTGCTCGCCCTGCTCGCGATCGGCTGGCTGGTCGCCATGCTCTGGTCGACCCGCGAGGCGATCGACTCGGCGGCGGCCGGTCTCACCGCGATCAGCCTCTCCGCCTTCGCGCTGCCCGGGGTGATCTCCGCCGCGCTGGTGGCCGGCGCGGCCGTCGCGCTGGCGGCGAACGAACTGGCCGCCCGCCGGCTCGGCGACCGGACGAGCGTGCGCTTCGCGGCGGCGATCGGCGCCGGCATGCTGGTCGGGCTCGGCACCGCACTCGCGATCAACCTGACGTACGCCGACAACGCCACCACCAACACCATCGCCGGCACCAGCGCGGCGGCGGCGATCATCGGCGGGGCGATCGCCGGGGCGCGCACCGCCGCCCCGGTCGGCGCGGTCGTCACCGCCGCCCTCGGCACGCTGCTGTTCGTGGTGGCGTTCAGCCGGGCCCGGGACCCCCTCTTCGACCTCTTCGGCTCCGACGGCTCCCAGGCGTCGCTGGTCACCGCCGCCAAGTGGGTCTCCCGCACCGAGTCGCTGCTCGCCGGCCTCCTCGCCGGCCTGCTCGTCTTCGGCTACCTGACCTGGGCCCGGCGTCGGGCCGTCCGGCGCGACCCGGCCACGCCGGCCCTGCGCTGGCCCGTCTACCTGGTCGCCGGGGCCGGGCCGGGGCTGCTCCTGCTGCTCGCCGAGGTGATCATTCGAATCGGCGGCCGGACCCTGCTCGACCTGGCCGGCGCGCTCAGCGAGGCGGACTCGGTCGCGCAGACCAGTCTCGGCACCTCCCGGATCGACAACGGGATCTGGGTGCTCTTCGTCGGGGCGCTCACCGCGCTGATCCTCTTCGGCCGCACCCTCGGGCCGGCGCAGCGCGACGAGGACGACGAGCCGGCCGAGGGCTGACCCGCCCTCCCGGCCGGGTGCTCCGTGATCAGGAGGACGCGGCGCGCAGCAGCAGCTCCAGCTCGGACGGGTCGTACCACTCCAGTTCGTGGTCCTCGGCGCTGTCGACGGTGAACTGGGCGTCCGGGTCGCCGGCCAGCGCCTCGGCGATCACCTGCACCGCGGCACCGACGTCGTCGACCGCGTCCGCCCCGTCCACGTGCAGCGCCGCCACCGACCCGACCGGCACCGGCCCGTCGAGCAGCACGTAGCTGGACCCGAGTTCGCCGTCGCCCCGACCGACCGCCGCCGGCGGCAGGTCCACCGAGACCACCACCCGGCGGCGGGGCGCGGCCGGGTCCTCCCGCAGCAGTTGGAGGGCGTCCTGGGCGGCGCGGGTGAACGCGACGTACTCCAGCTCCTCCTCGTCGCCCTCGGCGTACCACTCGCGCAGCGCCGGGGTGACGGCGTGCGCCTCCGCGGCCGGCAGCCCGTGCTCGCGCAGCCGGGTCAGCATCGGCACGGTCGCCGGTACGTACACCCGGACCAACTGGTCGCTCACGTCGTTTCTCCCGATCGTTCGCCGGACCGGCAGGTCCGCCGGTCCCGGGCGCCGATCATGCCGTACGCCGAGACCGTCATACACCGCGCACCGCGTCAGGGGAAGGCGGCTCACCGTACGTCCGCTGCCGACGGGTGCTCGGCGGCCCGGCCGGCGGTGTCCGGGCCCGGCCGGGCGGTGGTGGCACTGGGCCGCGCCGGGCGGTGGCGGCACTGGGCCGCGCCGGGCGGTGGCGGCACTGGGCCGCGCCGGGCGGTGGTGGCACTGGGCCGCGCCGGGCGGTGGTGGCAAACTGAGGCAAACGACGCCAACACCGGGGGTTGACCGTGGAGCCGAGGTTTCTCCTGCTCTCCGACGTGGCCGCCGAGCTGAACGTGTCGGATTCGCAGGTCTATCACATGGTCCGCAGCGGCGAACTGCCCGCGATCAAGATCGGCGGGCGTGGCCAGTGGCGTGTCGAGCGCGCCCGGCTGGAGGAGTACATCCAGCGCAAGTACGCCGAAACCGCGGAGTGGGTACGCGGCAACCCGCTCGTCGACCGCGACGCCGAGTAGCGGACCGACCCCGTCCCGGCATTGACGGCGGGCACTGCCATGCCCAAGAATCGGAGCCTGTTGGAGGCAAACGAAAGCAAACGCAAGGATCGAGGGGTGATGGTGATGGTCGACTCCCGCCGTCCGGGGCCGTCCCGGCCCCCGATCCGGTTGCGCCCCGCCCCGATCAGCGAGCCGCCGTACGCCGACGAGGCGCCCGATCTGTGGCCCCGCCCGAGCGGCCAACTCGCCCTGGACCTCTTCGGCACGGAGCAGCAGCCCGCCGGACGACCGGCCGGTCGCCGGCACGACCTCCGACCGGCACCGACCCGGCCCGGCCGGCCGCCCACCGGGCCACCGTCGGTCGCCCCGGCCGCCACGCCGGAGGCGACCCGGGCCGCGCAGCGGTTCGTCGGCACCTTCCTGGAGATCCTCAACGGGTACCGGCCGCCGGGGCAGCTCCGCACCCTGGTCGAACCGGGGCGGATGACCGAGGTGAGTGAGCAGCTGGCCCGTGCCACGTCCCGCACCGGGCCGGTCCGCCGCCGGTCCACCCGACCCGCCGTGCACCTGCGTCGGCTACGGGTCTGCGAACCCCGCCCGGCCGCCGTGGAGGTGGCCGCCGTCCTCGCCGCCGCCGGTCGCACCTGGGCCATGGCCGTACGCCTCGAACACCGCCGCGGCACCTGGCTCTGCACCGCCCTCCACGTCCTCTGACACCCCCACTGCCCGCCCGCCGCCCCGCCAGCCCAGGGGCCGGCGATCTTGCAGTTTGGGTGAGGATGAAGTGGTGCAAGACCCCCATATCTCTAACCAAAACTGCAAGATCGCCGGAGCGGGGAGACGCGGAGCGGGGAGACGCGGAGCGGGGAGACGCGGAGCGGGGCGACGCGGAGCGGGGAGACGCGGAGCGGGGCGACGCGGAGCGGGGCGGCGGAGGGCGGGGCAGGGGGAGACGGCGGAGCCGCGGCCCCTGAGGGGACCGCGGCTCCGTGGTGTGGTGCGGGGGTGGCCCGGACGGGGCCGCCGGTGAGATCAGGCGCCGCCGTTGGGCGAGCCGTGGCAGCGCTTGTACTTTCGGCCCGAGCCACACGGGCAGGGGGCGTTGCGGGACGGGCCGGCCTCGGCGGCCTCACCCGGCGTAGCCCCGCGGGCGGTGCTCGCCGCGGCCATCGCCTGCCCGCCCAGCGGACGGCGCGGCTTGGCCTGTGCCGCCGGGCGCTCCGGCGTCTCCGGACGGCCGACGCCCAGGGCGGGCGCCTGCTGCTCGGGCCGCTCGACCGCGACCGCGCCCGAACCGGCCTCGCCGTCGATGGTCGGGGCGGAGTACTGCAGGCCCTGCTGCTGCGGCGCGCGGCTGAGACCCTTGGCCCGGATCTCGACCGGCTTCTCCAGCAGCTGGACCTCCTCGGCCTCGGGCTCCGGCTCCTGGACCTGCACCTCCAGGTTGTAGAGGAAGCCGACCGTCTCCTCCTTGATGCCGTCCATCATGGTGGCGAACATGTCGAAGCCCTCGCGCTGGTACTCGATGACCGGGTCGCGCTGGGCGTACGCCCGCAGGCTGATGCCCTCCTGGAGGTAGTCCATCTCGTAGAGGTGCTCACGCCACTTGCGGTCGATGACCTGGAGCAGCACCATCCGCTCCAGCTGGCGTACCGCCTCCTCGCCGAGCTGCTCCTCGCGCCGGTCGTACGCGGCGTTCGCGTCCTCCTTGAGGCGGGCGAGCAGGAAGTCCTGGTCGAGGCCGGCCCGGGAGCCGACCTCCTCCTCCAGGTCCTCGATGGTGATACCGACCGGGTAGAGCTGCTTGAGGCTGGCCCAGAGCTGCTCCAGGTCCCAGTCCTCGGCGTAGCCGTCGCTGGTGGCGCCCACGACGTACGCGCCGATCACGTCGTCGATCATGTTGCGGACCTGGTCGGAGAGGTCCTCGCCGTTGAGCACGCGCAGCCGCTCGGCGTAGATCACCTGGCGCTGCTTGTTGAGCACCTCGTCGTACTTCAGGACGTTCTTGCGGATTTCGGCGTTCTGGCCCTCGATCTGCGCCTGCGCGCTCTTGATCTGCCGGGTGACCATCTTCGACTCGATGGGCACGTCCTCCGGGATGTTGAAGCGCTCCATCACCGCCTCGACCGCGCCGGCCCGGAACCGCTTCATCAGCTCGTCCTGCAGGGAGAGGTAGAAGCGGGACTCACCCGGGTCGCCCTGCCGGCCGGCGCGACCGCGCAGCTGGTTGTCGATCCGGCGGGACTCGTGCCGCTCGGTGCCGAGCACGTAGAGACCGCCGACCGCGGCGACCTCCTCGGCCTCGGTCTCGCACGCCTGCTTCCAGGTGGGGATGACCTCCTCCATCGCCTTGGCGTACTCCTCCTCGTTCTCCACCGGGTCGAGGCCGCGCTGGCGCAGCTCGTTGGCGGCGAGGAACTCGGCGTTGCCGCCGAGCAGGATGTCCGTACCCCGGCCGGCCATGTTGGTGGCGACGGTGACCGCACCCTTGCGACCGGCCTGGGCGACGATCTCCGCCTCCCGGGCGTGGAACTTGGCGTTCAGCACCGAGTGCGGGATGCCGCGACGGCGCAGCAGCTGGGACAGGATCTCGGAGTTCTCCACCGAGACGGTGCCGACCAGCACCGGCTGGCCCTTCTCGTGCCGCTCGGCGATGTCCTCGATGACCGCGTTGAACTTGGCCCGCTCGGTCTTGTAGATGACGTCGGCGCGGTCCTGCCGGACCATCGGCCGGTGCGTCGGGATGGTCACGACGCCGACCTTGTAGACCTTGTTGAACTCGCCCGCCTCGGTCTGGGCGGTACCGGTCATGCCGGAGAGCTTCTCGTACAGGCGGAAGTAGTTCTGGAGGGTGATGGTGGCCAGGGTCTGGTTCTCCTGCTTGATCTCCACCCCCTCCTTGGCCTCGATCGCCTGGTGCATGCCCTCGTTGTAGCGACGGCCGTGCAGGATGCGCCCGGTGAACTCGTCGACGATCAGGACCTCGCCGTCGCTGACGATGTAGTCCTTGTCGCGCTTGTAGAGCTCCTTGGCCTTGATGGCGTTGTTGAGGTAGCCGACCAGCGGGGTGTTGACCGACTCGTAGAGGTTGTCGATGCCGAGCCGGTCCTCCACCTTGGCGACACCGCGCTCGGTGACCGCGATGGTGCGCTTGGCGTAGTCGACCTCGTAGTCGCCCGCGCCGTCGGTGCCCGGCTGCATCCGGGCCACCACGCCGGCGAACTCCTGGTACCAGCGGGCGGAGTGCTCGGCCGGGCCGGAGATGATCAGCGGCGTCCGGGCCTCGTCGATGAGGATCGAGTCGACCTCGTCGACCACCGCGAAGTTGTGCCCGCGCTGGACCAGCTCGTCCTTCGACCACGCCATGTTGTCGCGCAGGTAGTCGAAGCCGAACTCGTTGTTGGTGCCGTAGGTGATGTCGCACTCGTACGCGGCGCGGTGCTCGCTGGCCGGCCGGTTCGGCAGCACGACGCCGACGGTGAGCCCGAGGAACTCGTGCACCCGACCCATCCAGGCGGCATCGCGCTGGGCCAGGTAGTCGTTCACCGTGATCACGTGCACGCCCTTGCCGGAGAGCGCGTTGAGGTAGACGGCCATGACCGAGGTCAGCGTCTTGCCCTCACCGGTCTTCATCTCGGCGATGTTGCCGAAGTGCAGCGCCGCGCCGCCCATCACCTGGACGTCGTACGGGCGCTGGCCGAGCACCCGCGCGGCGGCCTCCCGCACCGTGGCGAACGCCTCCGGCAGCAGGTCGTCGAGGGTCTCACCGTCGGCGAGTCGTTCCTTGTACTGCGCGGTCAGGCCCCGCAGCTCGTCGTCGGTGAGGTTGACGTAGTCGTCCTCGATCGAGTTGACGGCGGCGGCGATGGCCTTCAGCCGGCGCAGCATGCGGCCCTCGCCGGCGCGGAGGACCTTTTCCAGAATCGACACGGATCAACGCTCCCCTAGACAGTCTCGAACCATCGTAGGCGCTCCATCGGCGTGATGGTCACTGGTGGCGGCGGTCCGTGCCGACGAAAACGACATAACACGCGGCCCACGGCCCCACCGGCGGATATCCGGTTACGCCCATCGCGAACGGTCCGGCACGATGGGCCGGGTGGAACCCGTGGAGATCATCGAGGACGGCCTGCTGCTGCGCCCCTGGCGCGCGGAGGACGCCGACGCCGTGCACCGCGCCTGCCAGGACCCGGACATCCAGCGCTGGACCACCGTGCCCCGCCCGTACCTGCCGGAGCACGCCCACGGCTACGTCACCGAGATCAGCGGCCGGGCTTGGGCCGAGGGCACCGGCGCGCTGTTCGCGGTCTGCGACGCGGCCACCGGCGAGCTGCTGGCCTCCTGCGGGCTGGTCGCCATCGACCGGTCCCTCGACTCCGGTGAACTCGGCTACTGGACCGCGCCGTGGGCGCGTGGTCAGGCCGTCGCGGTACGGGCCTGCCGGGCGGTCGCCCGATGGTCGTTCGACACGCTGAAGCTGCGCCGGCTGGTCTGGCAGGCCGAGGTGGGCAACCACTTCTCCCGGCTGGTGGCGCTGCGCGCCGGCTTCCGCGTCTCCGGCGAGCTGCGGCTGGCCCACCCCGCCGAGGGCGGCCGGACGGACGCCTGGGTCGGCTCGTTGCTCCCCGGCGAGGTGCCCGCCCCGGGCGAGCCGGGCCCGGCCGGCCCGGACACCCTGGACGCCCGCCGCGCGGCGGTCTTCGGCCGGCCGCAGCCCGTCCTCTTCGCCACCGCCGGCGACACCGAACTGCGGCTGCGCCCGATGGAGGAGCGCGACCTCGACGGGGTGGTGGAAGCCTGCCGGGACACCGACACGATCCGCTGGACCACCGTGCCGCACCCGTACCGCCGGGAACACGCGGAGGGTTTCCTGCGTGACATCGCCGACCTGGCCTGGGCCCGGGGCACCGGCGCGTACTACGCCGTCGCCGACGCCGACGACCGGTACGTGGCCTCGGTCGACCTGCGGATCGGCCCCGACCCGCTGCACGGCCACGTCGGCTTCATGACCGCCCCGCACGCGCGCGGCCGGGGCTACATGCCGGCCGCGGTGGGCGCGCTGGCCGCCTGGGGATTCACCACCCTGGGCCTGGCCCGGATCGAGTGGCTGGCGCTGGTCGGCAACACCGCCTCGCGACGGGTCGCGGAGAAGGTCGGCTTCACCGTCGAGGGCACCGCGCGGGGCCGGCTGCCCACCCGGGACGGCCGTGGCGACGCCTGGGTCGCCGCCCTGCTGGCCGAGGACCTGACGTGATCCCGGAGGTCGTGCCGGCCGGCCCGGTACGGCTGCGCCCGTTCCGGCCCGCCGACGCCGACGACCTCGCCGCCGGCTGCGACGACCCGGAGAACCTGCGGTTCAACCCGGGCATGCCACAGCCGTACACCGTGGCCGACGCCCGGTGGTGGATCGCCGAGGGCGCGCCCGCGGCCCGGAGCACCGGCGGCGTCGCGTACGCCGTCGCCGACGCCACCACCGACCGGCTGGTCGGTGGTGCGGGCCTGAGCCAGGTCGTACCGGTGCGCGGGCAGGCCGAGGTCGGCTACTGGGTGGCGCCCCGGGCCCGGCGGCGCGGGGTCGCGACCGCCGTCACCCGCGCCCTGGCCGCCACCGCGTTCCGCGCCGGTCTCGTCCGGCTGGAACTGCTCACTGACGCCGAGAACCCGGCCAGCCAGCGGGTGGCGCTCGCCGCGGGCTTCCGCCACGAGGGGGTACGCCGCGCGGCCGGGCAGTCCCGCGACGGCGGCCGGCGCGACCTGCTCGCCTGGGTACGCCTCACCGACGACCCGGACGGCCCGACGCCGCGCGTGCTGCCGGACCTGCCCGGCGGACGGCTCACCGACGGCGTGGTGACCCTGCGCCGGCTGGTCCCGGACGACGTGGACCCGCTGCACCGACTGCACACGCTGCCGGAGGTGGTGGGGAGCCGGGTCCGGCAGGTTCCGCCGACCCGGGCGGCGATCGAGCGACGGTGCGCGGTCGCGGAGAGCGAATGGCTGGTCGGCGACTCGGCCGACTTCGCGCTCTGCGACGCGTCGACCGGCGCCGTGGCCGGCGGCTGCGTGCTGATCCACGACGAGCCGGCCACCGGCCAGGGCATGCTCGGCTACAGCCTGCTGCCCGAGGCTCGCGGGCGCGGGCTGGCCACCCGTGCGGTACGCCTGATGGCCGGCTGGGCGTTCGGGATCGGGCTGGCCCGGCTCTGGGCCGGCACGGCCCCGGAGAACGTCGCCTCCCAGCGGGTGCTGGAGCGGGCCGGGTTCCGGCGGGAGGGGCTGATGCGTGCTCGGCTCCCCGGCCGGGGCGAGACCCGGACGGACGCCATGCTCTTCGCGCTGCTCGCCACCGACTTCCGCTGATCCGGGCTCGCCGCGCGACGCGTCACCGGCTCCGGTCGATCCGGTCCACCGCGGTGGGCGACGGCAGCGGTCACGGAGTCCACGGTGGCGGACCACCGGGACCCCGTGACCGGGTCGCGAGGGGTGGACAGGGGTCAGGTGTCGAGCGAGATGATCCCGTAGTCGTACGCGTGCCGCCGGTAGACGACGCTCGGCCGGCCGGTCTCCTTGTCGTGGAACAGGTAGAAGTCGTGCCCGACCAGTTCCATCTGGAACAGGGCGTCGTCCACGGTCATCGGCTCGGCGGGGTGCACCTTGGCCCGGGCGATGTGCCAGGGCTGGTCGTCGTACTCGTCGGCCGGCTCCTCGTCGCGCTCGGCGACCGCGGTGGCCGTACGGCCGTTCAGCGTCGCCAGGCCGGGCCCGTCGAGGTCGGCCACCGGCAGGTCCGCGGTGGCGGCGGCGACGGAGATCGGCGCGTGGCGGCCCCGGTGTACGCGGCGGCGGTCGGCCGCACGGCGCAGTCGGGTGTCGAGCTTGGCGATGGCCGCGTCGAGCGCGCTGTAGAAGTCGTTCGTGCAGGCCTCGGCCCTGATCACGGGTCCCCGCGAGACGCAGGTGATCTCCACCCGCTGGCAGGTGTCGGACTGTCGGGGATTGCGTTCGTGGAACAGTTCCACGTCGACCCGGATGAGCTTGTGGTCGTAGCGTTCGATCTTTGCGAGCTTCTCCGCGACGTGCACCCGGTAATGGTCCGGCACTTCGACGTTTCGGCCCTTGACCACGATGTCCACGTGACCTCCCTTTTTCGGATGGTCGTCTGATCTTCAGGACCCGGTCGACCGGCCCTCAGGGAGCGTCCCCGCGTGGCGTCGACCGGTCAGTACGGCTACGCCTCCTTCCACCGCCGGGGTGGGGTTTGAGACCTCCTACCCCGGACATGGAAACGCTAACTCCTGTTCGCCCGGCCGTCACCCCCGGTTGTCGACAACCCACAGATAATTCACAGCTCTTACCACCAAGGGGTGAAAAGGAAACACGAAGCGTCACCATTGCCGCCGTTTTTGCGTTGCGGCGAGCACCGCCGCGACGTTTGGCGTCATTCCCACGCGGCGCAAAGTCCGACTCACCGCCGCCAGGGTCGCCCCCGTGGTCAGAATGTCGTCGAGCACCACCACCGTCCGACCGTCGCCGGTCGGCCCCGACCCGGCGCGCGGCCGGAAGGCCGACTCCGCCGCCGCGGCCCGCCCGGCGCTGTCCAACGCCACCGAGTCGGGCCGGGGCAGCGCCCGCAACGGCCGGACCGTCCGCGCGTCCCAGCCGGCCGCGCGCAACCGGGCCACGGCGTGCCGGGCCAGCCGGGTCAGGTGGTCGCCGTAACGGGCCCGGGCCGCCGCCGCCGTGTCCGGCACCGGCACCAGCAGCACCGGCCGCGCCGCGCCACCGACCGCGGCGGCCACCACCTCGGCCAGCAGCGCGCCCAGCGGCCGGGCCAGCCCGTGCCGGCCCCGCTCCTTGTACGCCAGCAACGCCTCGCGCAACTCCCCCGCGTACGGGCCGAGGGCGTGGCAGGGCGGCAGGTCGGGCGGGGCGGGATCGGGCCGTGCCGGGGCCGGACGCAGCGCCTCGAGCGCGTCGGCGCAGGCCGGGCAGAAGCCGCGCCGCACGGCCGGGCCACGCTGCCGGCATCCCGCACACTCCACCGGCAGCACCAGATCGGTCAGGTCCGCCCAGATGCCCCCGAGGTCCGGCCGCACGACGTGCTCAGAACAGGAAGAGCGGCGCGGTCGGGCTGCCGGGACGTACCCCGGTCGGCGGCGGGTTCACGTCCAGGACCTGGTCGCGACGGATGGTGTCGCCCTGCGGGTACCGGTAGGCCACCCCGTTCGCCTCGTACATGATCAGGGCGCTGGGTAGGCGCACCACCGGGTTGGTCGGGTACGTGGACAGGTGCGTCACCCGGGCGCCCACGTCGGAGACCAGGGGCGTCTCCAGGGCACCGTCGATGCTCACCTGGTAGACCGCCGAACGGCCGGCCGTACCGGCCAGGACCAGGGTGTTCTCCCCCGCCCAGTCCACCGCCGACAACTCGGTCAGCGAGGTGGCCACCCGGCGGGCCGGGCCGGCGGAGACCACGCCGCCGTCCAGGTTCACCGCCGCCAGGTGCAGCGCGCCGCCGACCACCAGGGCGAGCCGGTGGCCCTCCAACGAGGCGGCCACCGCCGTCACCGGTCCGGGGACGGTCAACGGCACCTGCTCCATCCGGCCCCGGTCGTCGAAGCGCCACAGGTTGCCGTCGGCCACCACCAGCCCGTACGGCTGTCGGGGGTCCGGCGAGCGCAGCCAGACCGGCCGCCCGACCGCCTTGAAGGTCTGCGCCGAGGGGTTGGGCACCTGCACCGGGTCCGGCCCGGAACTGGTGACCAGGCGTTGGCGACCACCCGGCGCGTCGACCACGAGGGCGGCGAGGACGCGCTCGTCGGCGCGGCTGAGCCCGGCCGACACCACGTCGCGGTTGACCTCCGCCGCCAGCGGCACCGGACCGCTCACCTCGCCGGGGAAGGCAAGCGGGTGGACCGCGCCCTCGTAGACGGCGTACCGCTGGGGGTTGTCGTTGACCGGGTAGACCGGGTGGGCGAGCCGGTGCTGCTCCAGGTCGTCGATGGAGACCCGGGACTGGTTGCGGGTGGTGAGCCGGAGCTGCCCGTCCAACTCCGGCAGCGACCAGGCGAGCTGGGTGCCGATCTGGGCGAGCCGGCGGCTGTCGTCACCGGGCAGGTCGAGGGTGACGTCCCAGCGGTCGCCGGTCTCGGTGGCGTTGTTGATCAGGGCGGTCCGGTCCGGCAGCCGGCTGACCCCGGTGCTCAGCCACTCCGACGGGCCGGCGATCAGCCACTTGACCACCTCGCTGACCCGCCGCTCGTGCGGCACGGCCAGCGGCAGGTAACGCTGGTCGGGCACCAGCCGGCGCTGGTCGGAACTCCAGAAGTAGACCGGCGAGTTCTGGTAGTACTCGCGCAGGGCGTCGACGCTGAGCAGCAGCACGTTCGGCGGATCGGTGACGAACAGGCCCGCCTCCGCGGTGCCCTCCTGCCCCGGCGAGGCCGCGCCGCGCAGGCTGAACCGGTACTCCTTGTCGGTCGTCACCGGAGGCCCGAGCACGCCGTTGGCGCGCAACAGCCCGATCTGCTGCACCGGCAGCCGGACCGAGAAGACACCGTTGGCGTTCTCCGTGATCACCGGCTTCTCGGTCAGCCGGACCACGTTGACCGCGACCTCGCTGCCCTGTTTCTCCTGCAGGCGGCTCTTGTTCTCCGGCGCGATGAACTTCTTCACCCGGGTGTACGCCTGCTCCGGCTCGCCCGCCGCGGCGGCGAGATAGTTGCGGACGAACAGCTCCCGGTCGTCGCCGCTGGCCGTACGGCTCGGCGGCTCGTCCCGACGGAAGCTGGACGCCCCCGCCTCGACCGCCGGCCCGGACCCGTCCACCTGCACCTCGGTGTTCGCCGGGATGCCGCACCCGGTCAGGGCCAGCAGCGCGGCGCCGAGCACGCCGGCGAGCGCACGCCTCACGACCGCACCTCCGCCCGATCCCCGTCGTCGGCCGTCGGGCCGGGCCCGATCGCCAGCGCACCGCCACCGGCCGGACCGATGGCCAGTATCTCGCCGTCCCGGGGGCCGCCGAAGGGCAGCGCGGCGTCGGCCGGCACCAGCCGCAGCGGCGAGGTGGTGAGCCGGTCCCCGGCACGCGCCGGCAGGGTGAGCCGGAACTGGGCGCCCTGCCCCGGCGCGCCCCACGCCTCCAGCCATCCGCCGTGCAGCCGGGCGTCCTCCAGGCTGATCGACAGACCCAGCCCGGTGCCGCCGGTCTGCCGGGCGCGGGACGGGTCGGCCCGCCAGAAGCGGTTGAAGACCAGCTTCTCCTCACCCGGCTTGAGCCCGACGCCGTGGTCCCGCACGGTGATCGCGACCGCGGTCTGGTCCATGCCGAGGGTGATCAGGACGGGCTTGGCCTCGCCGTGCTCGACCGCGTTGCCGACCAGGTTGCGCAGCACCCGCTCGACCCGGCGGGGATCCACCTCGGCGATCACCGGGGTGCTCGGCACGTCCAGCTCGATGGCCACGCCCGCCCGCTCGGCCAGCCCGGCCAGCCGGTCGGCGACCCGGTGCACCACCGGCACCAGGTCGGTCGGCTCGGAGTCGAGCATGGCGAAGCCGGCGTCGAACCGGCTGATCTCCAGCAGGTCGGTCAGCAGTTCCTCGAACCGGTCCAGCTCGGCCTGGAGCAGCTCGGCGCTGCGGGCCACCGCCGGGTCGAACTCGTCGCGCTCGGCGAAGATCAGGTCGGCGGCCATCCGTACGGTGGTCAGCGGGGTGCGCAGCTCGTGCGACACGTCCGAGGTGAACCGGCGTTGCAGGCGGGACATCTCCTCCAGCCGGAGGATCTGCCGTTGCAGGTTGGTCGCCATCTGGTTGAACGAGGCGGCCAGCAGCGCCAGGTCGTCCTCGCCGTTGACCTCCATCCGCTGGTCGAGCAGGCCGGCGGAGAGCCGCTGGGCCGTGCGGGCGGCCACCCGTACCGGGGTGACCACCAGGCGGGTCACCAGGGCGGCGAGCAGGCCGAGCAGCAGCACCAGGGCGAGGCCGGTGGCGAGCACGGTGGCCCGGGCGTCGGCGGCGGTGGCGTCCTGCCGGCTCAGCGGGACGAGGTAGTAGAGCTCCAGCTGACCGAAGCGGGTGGGCACCGGCGAGCCGTAGACCAGGTACTTCGTACGCTCGTCGCCGAGCCGGCCGGTCCGGATCTGGTGGGCAACCTTGCCCTCCGCGACGGCGGCGCGCAGCTCCCGGCTGACCAGCGGCCGCACGTCCGTCGCGGGGGACGTCCGGGTGTCGATGATCCCGGTGTAGCTGTCTGCGGTGATCGCCACGACCACCCCGCTGGTCTGCTGCGGGTCACCACCGGCCAGGTAGTTGACCGTGCCCTCGATGGTGTCCTGGAGCTGCGCCTCCTGCGGCTGGCTGTAGAGGTAGAACTGCTTGGCCGAGTAGTCGCTGCCACTGCGCAGCCGCAGCAGCGTGTCGGCCTTGGCGTTCTCCACCAGGATGTCGGTGATCTTGTTGGCGATCAGGTAGGCGAACCCACCGACCAGCAGGCTGGACACCACCAACGTGATGGTCACCACCCGGACCTGCAACGAGCGCCGCCAGGTCTGGTGCAGCCCGGCGGCCAGGCCGAGGACCCGGCCGGCCAGGGCACGCCCGAGCGCCCGCGCGGCGGGACGCCAGCCTGCGGGGGTCTCGGGGAGGGAACTCGGGGCGCTGGTCACGGTGCAGACCAGGCTATCCGGTACCCGCCTTGTAGCCCACGCCCCGAACGGTGAGGATGATTTCCGGCCGCTCCGGATCCGGCTCGATCTTCGCGCGCAGCCGCTGCACGTGCACGTTGACCAGCCGGGTGTCCGCCGCGTGCCGGTAGCCCCACACCTGCTCCAGCAGGACCTCACGGGTGAACACCTGGCGCGGCTTGCGGGCCAGCGCGACCAGCAGGTCGAACTCCAGCGGCGTCAGCTTGACCTCCTCGCCGTCCCGGCTGACGGTGTGCGCCGGCACGTCGATGGTGATCTGGTTGCCGGGCGGGCCGATGGTCAGCATCTCCGGGGCGACGTCCTCGCCGCGCCGCAGCCGGGCCCGCATCCGGGCGACCAGCTCCTTGGGCTTGAACGGCTTGACCACGTAGTCGTCGGCACCGGACTCCAGGCCGAGCACCACGTCCACGGTGTCGCTCTTCGCCGTGAGCATCACGATCGGCACGCCGGATTCGGCCCGGATCGCCCGGGCCACGTCGATACCGCTCATACCGGGCAGCATCAGGTCGAGCAGGACGATGTCGGGTCGGTTGTCCCGGAACGCGGCCAACGCCCGTTCCCCGTCGGCGACGAAGGAGGGCAGGAAGCCCTCGCTGCGCAGGACGATGCCGAGCATCTCGGCGAGCGCGGGGTCGTCGTCGACCACCAGTACCCGGGCTCTCATGGGGTTTATGTTTCCATCCCCGTTCAGTCAGGTGGGATCGGCGTCACCCGGCACCGTACTGCCGGAGGAGGCGTCCCCGCACGTTCCACGCGGAACAACCGTTTCCCGTGGTCGCCGCCGCGGCTCACGCGACGTGCGGGTCCACCGGATCGAACCGGTCGTGTCACCATGATCCCCGGGCGCGCCGCCGCCCGCCACCAAGACCGCCAGGAGTACGCGTTGCCCGACGTCGGCCCGACCGCCGTGCTCCCCCGACGACCGCTCACCGTGGGCGAACTGCTCGACTCGGCGGTGCTGCTGCTGCGCGGCCAGGGCCGGCTGCTGATCCCGCTGGCCGCCCTGCTCGCCGTGGGCGAACAACTCCTCCTGCTGCCGCTGCGGCGGGCCGCCGGGGTCGACCCGCCGACCTGGGGACCGGACCTGGACAACTTCGGCTGGGTGTGGCTCATGCTGGCCGTCGGCGCGGGGACGGAGGCGGTGATCGTCACGCTGCTCGGCAACCCGGCCGCCCGGGCCGCCGGCGCCGCGCTGCTCGGCCGGCGCGCCGGCGTGGTCGAACTGCTCCGCCCCCGGGGCGCCCGATGGGGGGTGACCCTGCTGCTCGCCGCGCCCGTCGGCGCCCTCGTCCTGCTGGCCTCGCTGGCCGGGCCGGTCTGGCTGCTGGCGTTCGGGATGTGGGGCTCCCTCGCGGCGGCCCTGGTGCTCGACCGGGTGCCCGCCTGGCGGGCGCTCGACCGGGCGGCCGGGCTCGCGCTGCGCGACGGGGCCCGGGCGGCGGGCATCCGGCTGCTCGGCTACCTCGGCTGGTGGCTGCTGCGGGTCGGCCTCGCCCTCGGCGCCTACTACGGGCTGGCCTCGCTCGACCTGCTGGACCTGCGGGACGCCGGCGGGCGGACGCTGACCGCGATGGTTGTCTTCGCGGCGGTGAACGCCGTCGCGTACCCCGCCCTGGCCTGCCTGGACGCCGTGCTGCACCTGGACAACCGGATGCGCACCGAGGGGCTGGACATCCGGCTCTCCCGCTCCCCCGCCGGGCTGACCGAGCCCGTCCTGCTGGCGGCCGACCGATGAGCTTCAGCCGCTGGTGGACCGAGGCCGCCGGCGCGCTCGGCGACGTCGTCCCGCTGCCCCTCGCGGCGGTGGCCCTCCTGCTGGCCGCCGCGCTGGCGGCGCTGGCCTGGTACCACTTCCCCGCCTGGGTGCCCCGACGCCTGCCCCGGCTGCCCCGGTTCCGCCGGCCCCGGCTGCGGCTGAGGCGCCGGCGTCGCCGCCCGACGACAGCCGACCTGCCGGTGGCCGAGGTGCCCCGCCCGCGCGACGGCGGAACGGACGCGCCGACCGGCGCCGGCCTCTCGCTGGCCGACCGGCTGGCCGCCGAGGGACGTTTCGCCGAGGCGGTCCGGGAGCGGCTGCGCGGCATGGTCCGACGGCTGGTCGCCGTCGGGGCGGTGGAGCAACGCCCCGGCCTGACCGTGATCGAACTGGCCGACGAGGCGGCCCGCAACCGGCCCCCGGTCGAGGAGCCGTTGCGCGCGGCCGGCACGATCTTCTCCGAGGTCTGGTACGCCCACCGCCCCGCCTCGGCCGCGCACGACCGGCGGATGCGGGACCTCGCCGACGAACTCGACCGGGTGCTCGCCGGCCACCCGGAGGAGCCGCGATGACCGCCACCGCCGCGCCACCCGCGCCCGCGAAGACCGTCCCCGTCCGGCGACGGCGCCGGTGGCACCGGGTCGTGATCCCGTTCGCGCTCGCCGCCGTGCTGGTCACGGTGACCCTGGTCACCCACGCGGTGGACCAGCCCGACCCGGGTGACCGGGGTTTCCTCTCCCCGGTGACGACCGGCGACGACGGCGGCAGCCGGCTCGCCGAGGCGCTGCGCGGGCAGGGCGTCACCGTGCAGCGGGAGACGGACACCCTGCGGGCGCTGCTGGCGCTCGACGGCCGGCCGGCGACGCTCTTCGTACCGGCCCCGGAACTGCTGCACGCCGACACCGTCGGCGCGCTGGGCGACCTGCCCGCCGGCAGCCGGCTGGTGCTGGTCGACCCGTCGCGGCGCGTGCTGGAGTCGGTCGACCTGCCGGTGGCGCCCACCGACCGTCGCTGGGCCGCCCGCGCCGTCGACCCCGAGGCGGACGGGCGGGCGTGCCCGCTGCCCGAGGCGGACCGGGCCGGCACCGCCGCCGCCCGACTCCAGGGCTACGCCGCGGCCCCCGGCTACGCGGGCGACCTGCGCCGCTGCTACTCCGGCGGCCTGGTCCACCTGCCGTGGGCCGCCGACGTGGTGGTGATCGGCGCCAGCGACCCGTTCCGCAACGACCGGATCGGCGAGTGGGGCAACGAGGCGCTGGCCACCGGGCTGCTCGGCGTACGCGGCCGGGTGGTCTGGCTCGACCTGGACGGCCCCGCGCCGCCCCCGCACTTCGGCACCGGCAGCAGCGGCCCGCCGGCCTGGTCGCCGACCCCGGGCGGCTCCACCACCTGGGGCGACGGCAGCGGCACCGGGAACGGCGACCCAGGCGGTCCCGGCGGTCCCGGCGGTCCGGGCGGCGACAGCGACGACGGCGACAGCGACGAGCAGGACCAGGCCGACGGGCCGCCGCCGGAGGAGAACCCGCTCTGGTCGGCCTTCCCGTCCTGGTTCTGGGCGCTGCTGCTCCAGCTCGCCCTGGCCGCGCTGCTGGTGGTGCTCTGGCGCGCCCGCCGGCTCGGCCCACCCGTCGGCGAACCGCTGCCGGTGCAGGTCCGCGCCGCCGAGACGGTGCTCGGCCGGGCCCGGCTCTACCAGCAGGCCCGGGCGCGCGGCCCGGCCGCCGGTACGCTGCGCGCGGCCACCCTCGACCGGCTGCTGACCCGGCTCAACCTGCCCCCCACCACGCCGCCCGCCGAGGTCGCCGCATTCGTCGCCGCCCGCGCCGGCGGCACCGCCGACGAGGTCCACGAGCTGCTGTACGGGGCCGAGCCGAGCACCGACGCCGAACTGCTGGCGCTGGCCCGGTCACTGGACCGGGTGACCCGTACGGTCACCGCAGCCCCCGACCACCCGACCGAAGGAGACCCCCGGTGACCCACCCCGCCGCACCCGCCGCACCCGCGACCGCCGGCGCGGACGACGGCCGCGCCGCCCTGCACCGGCTGCGCGCCGAGGTGGCCAAGGCGGTCGTCGGGCAGGACGCCGTGGTCACCGGCCTGGTGATCGCGCTGCTCTGCCGGGGCCACGTGCTGCTGGAGGGCGTGCCCGGAGTGGCCAAGACGCTGCTGATCCGTACCGTCGCCACCGCGCTGGACCTCGGGTCGAAGCGGGTGCAGTTCACCCCCGACCTGATGCCCGGCGACGTCACCGGGTCGTTGATCTTCGACCCGCACACCGCCGCGTTCACCTTCCGCGAGGGGCCCGTCTTCACCAACCTGCTGCTCGCCGACGAGATCAACCGGACGCCGCCGAAGACCCAGTCGGCGCTGCTGGAGGTGATGGAGGAGCGGCAGGTCTCCGTCGAGGGGTCGCGCCGCCCGCTGCCCGACCCGTTCATCGTGGCCGCCACCCAGAACCCCATCGAGTACGAGGGCACCTACCCGCTGCCCGAGGCGCAGCTGGACCGGTTCCTGCTCAAGCTCACCGTGCCGCTGCCCACCCGGGACGAGGAGCTGGGCGTGCTGCGCGCCCACCACGCCGGCTTCGACCCGCGTGACCTGGCGGCGGCGGGCGTACGGCCGGTGGCCACCGCGGCCGACCTGGCCGCCGCGCGGGAGTCGGTCGGCCGGGTGTACGTCGCCGAGCCGGTCCTCGCCTACATCGTGGACCTGTGCCGGGCCACCCGGGCCACCCCGGCGCTGGAGCTGGGCGCCTCGCCCCGGGGCGCCACGGCCCTGCTCAGCACCGCCAAGGCGTGGGCCTGGCTGGCCGGACGGGACCACGTCACCCCGGACGACGTCAAGGCGACCGCCCGGCCGACGCTGCGGCACCGGCTGCGGTTGCGCCCGGAGGTCGAGCTGGAGGGCGTCGGGGTGGACGCGGTGCTGGACACGGTGCTCGCCACCGTGCCGACCCCGCGATGACCTGGCGGGCGGCCGTCCTGCTGCTGGTGGGCGCGCTGACCCTGCCGGCCTGGCCGGATCCGCTCTCCGGCGTCGCGGTGATGACCGGCACCGTGCTGCTGCTCTGCGCCCTGGACTGGGCGCTCGCCGCCCCGCTGCACGCGCTCACCGCCACCCGCGACGGCGACCGGTCGGTACGCCTCGGCGGCACCGCCACCGTCACGCTGCGCCTGACCAACACCTCCGGCCGTACGCTGCGCGCCCAGGTGCGCGACGCCTGGGTGCCCTCGGCGGGCGCGGTCGCGGACGTACCGCCGGAACGGGTGACCCGGGTGGAGCCCGGCGCGACGGCGGTGCTGCCCGGCCGGCTGACCCCGACCCGGCGCGGCGACCGGCCGGCGGTGGCCCTGACGGTGCGCTCGCACGGGCCGCTGGGGCTGGCCTTCCGGCAGCGGGCCGGGCGGCCCGCCACCCCGACCTGGACGCTACGGGTGCTGCCCCGCTTCGACTCCCGCCGGCACCTGCCGGAGAAGCTGTCCCGGCTACGGGTGATCGACGGCACGCAGGTGACCCGGGGCCGGGGCCAGGGGACCGAGTTCGACACCCTCCGCGAGTACGTGGTCGGCGACGACGTGCGCTCGATCGACTGGCGGGCCAGCGCCCGCCGGGCCGACGTGCTGGTACGCACCTGGCGCCCGGAGCGCGACCGACGGCTGGTCTGCGTGCTGGACACCGGCCGCACCTCGGCGGTACGGGTCGGCGACGAGCCCCGGCTGGACACCGCCATCGACGCGGCGCTGCTGCTCACCACGCTGGCCGCCCGGGCCGGCGACCGGGTCGACCTGCTCGCCGCCGACGCCGCGATCCGGGCCACGGTGACCGGCAGCGGCCGGCCGGCGCTGCTCAACCGGCTGGTGACCGCGCTCGCGCCGCTCCAGCCGGCCCTGGTGGAGACGGACTTCGAGCTGATCGCCGGGGAGATCCTGCGCCGGGAGCGGCAGCGCAGCCTGGTGGTCCTCTTCACCGCCCTGGAGGCGGGTGCGCTGGGCGAGGGGCTGCTGCCGGTGCTGCCCCGGCTGGCCGCGCGGCACCGGGTGGTGGTGGCGGCCGTGCACGATCCGGTGCTGACCGGCCTCACCACCGCCGAGCCGACCCGCCCCGGCGACGCGTACGCGGCGGCGGCGGGCTGGCGGGCCCTGGCGGAGCGGGGCCGGGTACGCGCCGCCCTGGCCCGCTACGGCGTCACCGTTGTCGACGCCCCGGCCGACCGCCTCGCCCCCACCGTCGCCGACACCTACCTCCGCCTCAAGGCCCTCGGCCAACTCTGACCCCCCGGGTCAGGGACGGGTGGGGTGCCAGGCGCGGGTCGGGTCGGCGGAGGGCCAGAGTTCGGCCAGCCAGGGGTCGGTGCGCTCGGCGCGGGCGGACTCGGCGAGGACCGCGCGGCGACCGAGGACGACGACGTACGCGAGGAAACCCAGCCAGACGGCGGCACCGACACCCACCCGCAGCACGGTCGGCACCGGCGCCGGGGTCACGAAGGCCTCCAGCAGCGCGGAGACGGCGAAGAGCCCGACCAGGCCGACGGCGACCAGGATCGCCGAGCGTCCCGCCTCGGCCACCGCCCGCCCCCGGGTCAGGTGCGCCGGCGGCGAGATCCATGCCCAGGCGGTCCGCAGCCCCACCCCGGCCGCGACGAACACCCCGGTCAGTTCGAGCAGCCCGTGCGGGGTGATCAGGCCGAAGAAGACGTCGGCCCGGCCGTAGGAGACCATCACCCCGCCCACCACGCCGACGTTGAGCGCGTTCTGCCAGAGCAGGTAGAACACCGGCACGACGAGCACCCCGGACGCCAGGCACTGGGCCGCGATCCAGGCGTTGTGCGTCCACAGGTGGAAGGCGAAGGTCGGCGCGGAGAACTCGGTGTAGTAACCGGCGAAGCCGGAGTCGACGAGGTCGGCCGCCGCCTCCGGGCCGATGAACGCCGCAGCGGTGTCCGGGTTCCCGGCGACGTACCAGATCAGGAAGAAGCTGAGCGCGGTGAAGCCGGTCGACACCGCGCACCACCAGGGCCACGCCCGGTAGACCGCCCCCGGGAAGCCGACGAGCAGGAACCGGCCCACCGCCGCCCAGGACGGGCCACGCCGCCCGGCGATCCGGGCCCGGGCCCGCAGCACGAGCTGGGAGAGACGGCTGACCAGGGCCGGATCGGGTGAGCGGCTGCGCAGCGCGGAGAGGTGGGTGGTGGCCCGCTGGTAGAGCGCCACCAGCTCGTCGATCTCGTCGGCGTCCGGCCGACGCCGGCCACAGAGCTGGTCCAGCCGACGCCACTCGTGTTCGTGCTCGGCGACGTACGCGTCGAGATCCACTCGTCCTCCCCCGTCCGGCGCTCATAGTGTTCACTGTGCGGGTGACCGCGCAACCACCGGTGCCCGCCCCGACCGGCACGGCGGGCCGTACCCCGGCCTGGGCCGACGCCGGCCTGGTCAGCGGCGAGGCCGTCGAGCTGGACGTACGCGCCGCCCGACTCGGCTCCCGGGTGCTGGCGCTGCTGCTGGACATCGTCGCCCAGGCGGTGCTGACGGTGCTGCTGGCGATCCTGCTGAGCGCGCTGGCGGCGCAACTGCTGCCCTCGGGGCTGGTCGACGGCGCCTTCTTCGAGGGCCTCGCGACGGTCTTCCTCGTGTTCGCGCTGGTCGGCTACCCGGTGCTCTTCGAGCGCTTCTGCCACGGGCGCACGCCGGGCAAGATGGCGGTCGGCCTGCGGGTGGTCAGCGCCGACGGCGGCCCGGTCGGGCTGCGGCAGTCGCTGACCCGGGCGCTGGTCGGGGTGGCGGTGGAGTGGCCCGGCCTGGTGCTGCCCCTGCTGAGCTGGGTGGCCGGCGTGACGGTGATGCTGACCGACCGGCGCGGGCGACGACTGGGCGACCTGGTGGCCGGCACGATGGTGGTGCACACCCGTACGGCCCAGTCGTGGCGTCCGGCCCCGATGATCATCCCGCCGCTGGTCGGCTGGGCCGTCACGCTGGACCTGACCCGGATGGACGACGCGCTGGCGCTGGCCGTACGGCAGTACCTGACCCGGGCGCACGGGTTCGCCGAGCCGTCCCGGACCCGGCTGGCGCAGGGGCTGTGGAGCGAGGTGGCGGCGGTGACCTCCCCACCCCCGCCGCGGGGCGTACCGGAGCCGCTGCTCCTCGCCGCGGTGCTGGCCGAACGGAACCGTCGGGGGGCGCTGCGGCTACGCCGTACCCGAGCGGTGAACGCCGGCCTGTGGCCGGAGCTGAACCCGGCCCCGCAGCTCACCCCCGCCCCGCGGCTCACTCCGGCGTCCACCGCCTCGCCGGCGTCCACACCGGCCGCCGTTCGCCCGTCGGTCCCCGCCGCCCGCACCGGCCCGCCGACGCTCGGCTGAGCATGAGGCTGCCGTCGGGCGGGACGACGCGGCGCACCGCCGACGTCATGATCGGCGAGGTCGGGCCGGACGAGGTCGTGCGGAGGGGGGCGCAGGTGAGAGGGTTCGGTCCCTGGCTGGCGGTGCTGGCGGTGGTCGTCTTGCTCAGCGCGCTGCGCCTGCGCGCCCTCGCCACCCTGGTCTCGCTCACCTGGCTGGCCTGGTGCGTCTGGACCTGGATCCGCCCCGACCGGCGGCGCAACGGCCCGCGCTGACCTCCCGCCCCGTCCCACGAGGGAGTCGAGCGTCGGCGAAACGGGCCGGTCGGGGCCGGGAGCCGGCGCGAAGCGCCGGGGGACGCCGGGCGCGGGCGTACCCGAAGAGCAGACCGGGCCGGCCGCGCGGCGGCCGACCCGGTCTGCGGACGGAACTCAGTAGCGGTAGTGCTCCGGCTTGAACGGGCCCTCCACCGCAACGCCGAGGTACGCGGCCTGCTCCTTGGTGAGCTCGGTCAGCTTGGCGCCGAGGGCGCCCAGGTGCAGCCGGGCGACCTTCTCGTCCAGGTGCTTCGGCAACACGTACACGCCGACCGGGTACTCGTCGGTCTTGGTGTACAGCTCGATCTGGGCGATCGTCTGGTTGGCGAACGAGTTCGACATGACGAAGCTCGGGTGGCCGGTGGCGTTGCCCAGGTTCAGCAGACGACCCTCGGAGAGCACGATGATGGCGTGGCCGTCGTCGAAGCGCCACACGTCGACCTGCGGCTTGATGTTCTCCCGGGTGACGTCCGAGCGCTTCGCCAGACCGGCCATGTCGATCTCGTTGTCGAAGTGGCCGATGTTGCCGACGATGGCCTGGTGCTTCATCCGGGCCATGTGCTCGTTGGTGATGACGTCGAAGCAGCCGGTCGCGGTGATGAAGATGTCGGCCTGCTCGACCACGTCCTCCAGGGTGGCGACCTGGTAGCCGTCCATCGCCGCCTGGAGCGCGCAGATCGGGTCGACCTCGGTCACCACGACCCGGGCGCCCTGGCCGCGCAGCGACTCGGCGCAGCCCTTGCCCACGTCGCCGTAGCCGAGCACGACGGCCATCTTGCCGCCGATGAGCACGTCGGTGGCGCGGTTGATGCCGTCGATGAGCGAGTGGCGGCAGCCGTACTTGTTGTCGAACTTGCTCTTGGTGACCGAGTCGTTGACGTTGATGGCCGGGAAGAGCAGGGTGCCGGCGCGGTGCATCTCGTAGAGGCGGTGCACGCCGGTGGTGGTCTCCTCGGTCACGCCCTTGATGGTGGAGGCGACCCGGGTCCACCGCTGGCCGTCCTCGGCCAGCGAGCGGTGCAGCAGCTGCAGGATGACCGCGTACTCCTCGGAGTCGGCGGACTCGACCGGCGGGACGACGCCGGCCTTCTCGAACTCGACGCCCTTGTGGACGAGCAGGGTGGCGTCACCACCGTCGTCGAGGATCATGTTGGGGCCCTGGCCGTCCGGCCAGTTCAGCACCTGCTCGGTGCACCACCAGTACTCCTCGAGGGTCTCGCCCTTCCAGGCGTAGACCGGGACGCCGGCGGGGGCCTCGGGGGTCCCCTCGGGGCCCACCACGATCGCCGCGGCGGCGTGGTCCTGGGTCGAGAAGATGTTGCAGGACGCCCAGCGGACCTGCGCGCCGAGCGCGACCAGGGTCTCGATCAGGACGGCGGTCTGGATGGTCATGTGCAGCGAGCCGGTGATGCGTGCGCCGGCCAGCGGCTGCGCGTCGGCGAACTCGCGACGGATGGCCATCAGGCCGGGCATCTCGTGCTCGGCGAGCCGGATCTCCTTGCGCCCGAACTCGGCGAGCGACAGATCCGCCACCTTGTAGTCGCCCTCGGCGAGGGTGCTCGGCCGGGCGCCGCTGGTGGACGCCGGGAGGGTGCTGGTCATGGAAGCTCCTGTCGAACGTTGTGCTGCGCGACCCTCCACCTTACGCGCGTGCCCGTGGGCCGCAGGGAGCACCGCCGTGAATGTGCGGGAACAGCGCACGGGGCGGTCGGTGTGGACTGAGTCTCCGTCCACGGCCGGCCGCCCCGTGCATCCCCCCGGTTTGGTTCCCCCGCACGTTCCCGGACCTTCGTCACGACAACGCTGCGTACCCATAGAGTCACACTCGGCCACCGACGAGTCAAGCTATTTCGGGAAAGTCGGACTCGTGTCGTCCGGGCGGAGTCACCCATGACCCCACGTGCCAACTCAGTGGGTGCCGCAGGTGGCGACGAACGCCTCACCCTCGCCGGAGAAGACCAGCGGTTCCGCGACGGCCGTGCCCACCGCGGCCTGCCCCGGGCCGATGGTGACCACACCGGCCCCGTCGTCCACCGAGAGCTTGCCGGCCCGGCAGAGCACCACCCGGGGCCCCGGCAGCGGCAGCCGCACCTGCGGCGTAGCGGCGTCCACCGTCACCCGGTGCAACGCGAAGTCGTCCACCGGCACGGGCCAGCAGACCACCCCCGGGGCCACCGGCCGCGCGGTGACCACCGGGTCGGCCAGCACCTCGAACCGGAGCACCCGCAGCAGCTCGTCGACGTCCACGTGCTTCGGGGTGAGCCCCCCGCGCAACACGTTGTCGCTGGCCGCCATGACCTCCACGCCGGTGCCCCGCAGGTAGGCGTGCAGGTTGCCGGCCGGCATCCAGATCGCTTCCCCCGGCGCCAGCGTCACGTGGTGCAGCAGCAGCGCCACCAGCACCCCCGGATCGCCCGGGTAGCCGGCGGCCAGGGCCCGCGCCAGCTCGGCGTCCGGGCCGGCGACGTCCGCCGCCACCACCGCCTCGACCAGCCCGGCCCGCTCCGCCGCCGGCCAGGTCAGCAGCAGGCGTACGGCCTCCCGGAGCCCTCCCGGCCCGGCGCGCAGCGCCGCCACCACCGGCTCCAGCGCCGGTACGCCGAACGCGGCGAGCACCCGCGCCGATTCGGCCGGTTCCCGGAAACCGCAGAGCGCCTCCATCGGCGAGATGGCGACCAGCAGCTCCGGCTTGTGGTACGGGTCGACGTAGTTGCGGTGCCCGCCGGTGCGTGCCGCGTCGGCGGCGTGCCCGGCCCGGGCCTGTTCGGCGTCCGGGTGGGCCTGCAGGCTCAGCGGGGCGTCCGCGGCGAGCACCTTCATCAGGAACGGCAGCCGGGTGCCGAACCGGTCGACCACCCGCTCGCCGAGCCAGTGGTCCGGCTCGGCGACCAGCAGGTCGACCAGGCTCACCCGGTCGCCGTCCCGGTCGACCATGGCCGGGGCGCCCGGGTGGGCGCCCAGCCACAGTTCCGCCTCCGGCCCGTCGCTGGGCACCGGACGCCCCTGCAACTCGGCGATGGCCGAGCGGGACCCCCAGGCGTAGTCGCGAATCGGCCCGTACAGCAGTTCCACGCTCAGCTCCCGGCCCGCTCCGACACCTCGTCCGAACCGGCCTCGGACCGCGCCGCGTCCGCCCGCCCGGCGGCGGCTGCCGGGTTGTAGATGTCCGGCTCCAGGTAGATGACCCGGGCGAGCGGCACCGCAGCCCGGATCCGGGCCTCGACCGTGTTGATGTCGCGGGCCAGCTTCTCGGTGTTGTCGCAGGGCGGCACGCCGATCTTCGCGGCGACCATCAGCTCCTCGGGACCCAGGTAGAGCGTCTTCATGTGGATGATCCGCTCGACCTCGGGGCCGTCGGTGACCGCCCGCTCGATCGCGGCCACGTCGTGCTGCTCGGCACCCTCACCGAGCAGCAGGCTCTTGGTCTCGATGGCCAGGATGATCGCGATCGTCACCAGCAGCACACCGATCATCGCGGTGCCGGCGGCGTCCCACTTGCCGTTGCCGGTGATCAGGGTCATGCCGACGCCGAAGAGCGCGAAGACCAGACCGACCAGCGCGCCCAGGTCCTCCAGCAGCACCACCGGCAGCTCGGGGGCCTTGGCCCGGCGGACGAACTTCACCCAGGACTGGTTGCCCCGGACGTGGTTCGACTCCACGATGGCGGTCCGGAACGAGAACGACTCCATGATGATCGCGGCCACCAGCACCACGATCGGCACCCACTGCCAGCTGGTGATGCCCTCCGCGTGCGACCACTTGTGGTACGCCTCGTACAGGGCGAACAGGCCACCGACGGTGAACAGCACGATCGACACGATGAACGCGTAGACGTAGCGCTCCCGGCCGTATCCGAAGGGGTGCTGCGGGGTGGCCTCCCGCTTGGCCCGCTTACCGCCGAGCAGCAGCAGACCCTGGTTGCCGGAGTCGGCCACCGAGTGGATCGACTCCGCCAGCATCGACGACGAACCCGTCAGCAGGAAGGCGATGAACTTGGTGACGGCGATGCCGACGTTGGCCAGCAAGGCGGCGACGATCGCCTTCGTCCCGCCATTGGCACTCACGCCGCCGCTCCGCTCCGCTGCGCGGCGGCGCGAGGCGCCGCACTGCTGAGCCGAGTAGTTCGCTCCCTACGGTCGCTCACTGGTTTGCCAGCTCCTTCATTTCCGTGATCGCCGGGACCGCCATCGGGTCCAGGCCGTGGGCCAGAGCGAGGTAGATCGAGGCGAAGTCGGGCACCGCGACCAGCGAGGCGAGCCGCTCCAGCGCGGAGCCGCCCTCGGCGGTCACCACGTCGCAGCGCACCCCGCGTCGCTCGGCGAGGGTCTGCACCGCGTCGGCGCGGCGCTCCTCGACGGCGAGCGGCTCGTCGGTGTCGTCCTCCGCGTTCAGGCCACCGTCGCGCAGCAGCACCAACCGCAGCCGGGTCGGGTCGGCCTCGACGTCGGCCGGGTCGGCGAAGATGTCCCGCGTCGACTCGACCAGCCCGCCGAACGCACCGTCGAGCAGGCCGACCCGCCCTCGGCCGGCCTCACCGAGCGCCCCGGTCACCACCGGGTAGCGGGCGTTGGCCGAGAGGGTGTCGCCGAAGCGTCGCGCCGCGACCGTGGCCAGCGGGGACGACCCCCAGACGATCGGGATCGACCCGGCCAGCCCCAGCGCCAGCGACTTCGCCGGGTTGACGAAGGACTCGGCGGTCGGACGGCACCGGTCGGCGTCGGCGTCCAGCCGGGCCGCGGTCTCCGCCAGATCCGCCTCGTTGACCTTCACGAGGCCGAGCGTACGGGCGGCCAGCAGGACCGGCACGGTGAGCGCCCAGAGGCTGGCCCGGGCCGGGGCGCGCCGAGGCACCGGGATGAACGGCGCACGGGCCCGCTCCGCCACCGACTGCAGCTGCGAGTCCGGCGCGCCGACCGCGACCAGGCGGGCCCCCCGACGCTGCGCGGCCTCGGCGGCGCCCAGCGCCTCGGGGCTGCGGCCGGAGGCGCTGACCGCGATCACCACGTCGGCCGCGCCGACCCAGCCGGGCACGCCGGCGCTGCGGTGCGGGATCACCGGCACCGGGCAGCGCGGCCCGGCGACCGTGGCGAGCACGTCACCGGTACGCCCGGCGGTGCCGATGCCGGCGATGACGACCGCGCGGGGGCGGCCCTCGTCCTCCAGCAGTTGCAGGTTCGCCTCGGCGGCCAGGGCCGCCGACTCGCGTACCTGGGCGCCCGCGGAGGCGGTGAAGCGCAGCATGCCGCCCGGGTCCTGCTCGGCGAAGGTGTCCGGGTCGTCCAGCACGCTCTCGTCGGCCACCCGCCGGCCGCGGACGCCGGCCGTCCCGTCCATCACCGCTGCGCCTCCGGCCCGCCGCGCGCCTCGTCCAGCAGCAGCACCGGCACGTCGTCGCGGACCTCGAAGACGCGGCCGCACTCGGTGCAGGTCAGGGTCTGCGCCTGCGCGTCGTAGTCGAGCGGGGCGTGGTGTGTGTCCGGGCAGGCGAGGATCTCGAGCAACTGCGGGTCCAGGGCCACGGTGCGGCTCCTTCCACTGTGCGGTCGTCGTCGGCCGGCGGTGCCGACCGGCGCTGGGGATCTTATCGGCGAACCCGCTCCAGCACCTCGTCGCGCAGCGAGATCATCCGCTCCTCGGTCGGGCCCTCGACGTTGAGCCGCAGCAACGGCTCGGTGTTGGAGGCGCGCAGGTTGAACCACGCCCCGTCGGGGAAGCGCAGGGTCAGCCCGTCCAGCTCGTCGACCTCCGCCTCCGGGTACGCGGCGCGCACCTCGGCGACCTTCGCCGCCTGGTCCGCGACCGTGGAGTTGATCTCACCGGAGGCGACGTACCGCTCGAAGACGCCGGCCAGGACCGACAGCGGCTGGGACTGTTCGCCCAGCGCGGCCAGCGTGTGCATGGCGGCGAGCATGCCGGTGTCGGCGAACCAGAAGTCGCGGAAGTAGTAGTGCGCGGAGTGCTCGCCGCCGAAGATCGCATTGGTCCGGGCCATCTCGGCCTTGATGAAGGAGTGCCCGACCCGGGCCACCACCGGCTCGCCCCCGTGCTCCCGGATGATCTCCGGCACCGCGCGGGAGGTGATCAGGTTGTGGATCACCGTGGAGCCGGGGTGCTTGGCCAGCTCCCGGGCCGCGACCAGGGCGGTGATCGCCGACGGGGAGACCGGCTCGCCCCGCTCGTCGACGACGAAGCAGCGGTCGGCGTCCCCGTCGAAGGCCAGGCCGATGTCCGCGCCGTGCGCGACCACGGCACGCTGCAGGTCCACCAGGTTCTTCGGGTCCAGGGGGTTCGCCTCGTGGTTGGGGAAGGTGCCGTCCAGCTCGAAGTAGAGCGGCACGATCTCCAACGGCAGGGCGGGCAGGGCGGCGTCACCGAGCACCGTGGGCACCGTGTGCCCACCCATGCCGTTGCCCGCGTCCACGACCACCTTCAGCGGCCGGATGGTCGACAGGTCGACCAGCTTGCGCAGGTGGGCGGCGTAGTCGGCGAGCAGGTCCCGCCGCTCGGCCGGGGCCACCGGCTCACCGGCCGGACGCTCACCGCGGTCCAGCAGGGCCCGGGCCCGGTCCCGGATGTCGGCCAGGCCGCTGTCCTGCCCGATGGGACGAGCGCCGGAGCGACACATCTTGATGCCGTTGTACTGCGCCGGGTTGTGGCTGGCGGTGAACATCGCCCCGGGCAGGTCCAGCGCGCCGGAGGCGTAGTAGAGCATGTCGGTGGAGGCCAACCCCAGCTCGATCACGCGCCGCCCCTCGGCCCGGACGCCGGCCGCGAAGGCCGCCGCCAGGCCCGGACCGGTGGCCCGCATGTCGTGCGCGATCAGCACCGCCTCGCCCGGCTCACCGGCGGCGTCGAGGACCTGGGTGAACGCGGCCCCGAGGGCCTCGGCCGTACGCTCGTCCCACTGGTCGGGCACCGTCCCCCGGACGTCGTACGCCTTCACGATCTGGGACAGGTCAGACACCGGTTTCGCTCCTCGCCAGCAGGTCGTCAACGAACCTGAGCGTAACGGAGCGGACGGGTCCGTCCCGTCCTAGCCGGGCAGGCGGGGCATCACCGTCGTCGCGTCGCCGCCCGAAGCCGCCGGAGGCGGGGTCTGCGGGGCGGGCGGCGCCGAGGTGGGCCGCTGCGGCGCCGGGTGCGGGCGGTCCGGCGCGGCCGGGGCGCCGTACACGCCGCCGGTCGGGCGGGACGCCGGGTTGACCGTCGGGTACGCGCCGGGGCTGCCGTAGAGACCGCCGGAGCGGGGCGCGGGAGCGGCCTGCTGGCCGTACACCTGGCCGGTCGGCGCGGGGGTGCCGCCCGGCAGCCCGCCGCCGGAGCGGTAGGTGGTCGGACCGGGGTTGCGCGGCAGCGGCACACCCGGGTGGGCCGACGGCTCCTCGACGTGCGAGCGGTCCTTGCGGTTGTTGCGGACGAGGAGGGCGATCAGCCCGACGCCGACGGCGACCAGGGCGATGCCGAACCACATGAGCATGGATCCTCCGGAGGACTCTTCGGCAGCGGCGGTGGCCTGGCCGGTGGTCGGGGCGGCCGGGACGGCCTGGTTCGGCTCGTCCGTGGCGAGGGTCTCGATCGCGCTCGGGCTGGGGGTCGGGGTGGGCCTGCTGCTCGGCGTCGGGGAGGCGGCGGCCCGACCACCGACCCGGGAGGTGTCCACGGCGCGGCCGATGAGCCGGCCGGCCGCGGTCGTCGCCTCGCCGACCACCTCCAACCGGCCCGCGGGTGCGCCCGCGAGGAACGCGACCCGGTACCGGACGGTGATGCTCTTCCCCTTGCACAACGTCGCATCGGCCGGCGAGGTACGGGCGGTGGCCACGCTGCCACCCCCACCGGAGACCGACACCGGGAACCAGCGGCCTCCGACGTTCACCTGTACCCGCACCCGGTCGGGGTTCAATCCCGTCAGGCGCAGCCCGAGCGAACTGCGCAGCAGCACGCACCCGTCCGTACGCCTGCGCACCTCCAGGGAGACGCCGCCGGGAGAGCCACCGGCGGCGAAGCTGCTCGCCGCGCGGACCCCGACCCGATCGGAGTCCGCGTACACGGGAGCGGCGCCGACGACCAGCAGGCCGCCCAGCAGCGCGCCCGCCGTCACCAGGCGCGCCAGGTGCCGACGCACCGACATCTCCACCTCACCGTCTCTGCCCCACCGGGGTCCGGCGGTCAGGCTACTACCGGGTCACCGGGTCCCTCGCCCATTGAACGCTCCACATGTGTGCGGCATTACCCTGCCGGCCGTGGCCTGGATCACGCCGGCCGTGCCGCTGCCGCGGCTGCCAGGGCGGCGGCGAGGGCGTCGCGGCAGAGCCGGTCGGCGGCCCGGGTGGTCTCCGGCAGCCGGTAGCGCGGGGTGAGGGCCAGCACCTGCTCGACGGCGTTGCCGAGGCTCATCCGGTGCCCGACGCTGACGAAGACCGGCTTCACCCCGTCGCGGGTACGCAGCACCCGCCCCACCGTCTCGCCCCGGTCCACCAGCGGGGCGCCGGCGCCGCGCTCCCGCGCCGGCTCGGTCCACTCCCCGACCAGCGGGGTCTTGCCCACCCCGATCGCCGGCAACCCGGTGACCACGCCCAGGTGGCAGGCCAACCCGAACCGGCGCGGGTGGGCCAGCCCGTGCCCGTCGCAGACCAGCAACTCGGGGCGGGTGGTCAACCGGTCCAGCGCGGCCAGCAGCGCCGGCATCTCCCGGAAGGCGAACAGCCCCGGCACGTACCCGAACGCCGGCCGTTCCACGGCGACCGCCCGGTCCACCACGGCGAGCGTCGCGGTGTCGAGCACGGTCACCGCCGCCGCCAGCAGGTCACCGCTCTCCGCGTACGCCACGTCGAGGCCGGCCACCGTCGCGGGCCGGCGAGGGCCCGGCCCGACCAGGTCGGTGAGCGGTCGCAACCGATCCTGTACGGCCACCGCCTCGGCCACGGTGCGCGGCCGGTCCCGGATCTGATGCTGGCCTTGACCCATGGCTTGTTCAGTCACTACCACTCGGAGAAGCATTGGCTTCGTGAAACCTTTGAGTAATCACGTCTTCGGCGGGCAACGGCGGCCCCCCGCTGACCAAGGCCGCGACGCGTTCAGCCACCTCTCGCCCCACCTCCTCATATCGGTCGATGTTCCGATAATCGTCGAGGAACCGCACCACTAACTCCGGGTTGTAGGACCACGTTTTCTTGCGGTGATCCCACAGCAGGGCGTCACCCGTCGCCGCCTCCATAACGAAGACCCCGGACGGCTTACTCCGGTCAGCATTACGATACAGAACGTAATATGTCAACATTCTCCGGCCCCAACCCGTCGATCAAGCTCATCGCAACAGGAAAGTCGTCGGACGACAATCCGAAGTCTCGGACGACATCCGAGAATGACCTACCGCCAGCCCTCAGGCCACGCAGATACGTCCGCCACAATTTGCCGTTCCTGGTGACCCACTTCGCGAAGGTAGCATCCTTCTCTGGGAAGCGATCAGCGAGGCCGTGCGGTATGCGACTCGACATGCCGTGCTCACGGTTTACAGACAACATTCGCAAGAATGCGTGAACACGCTCAGTCGGCGTTCGCGCCAACTGACGAAGAACCTCGTACTCGTCGTGGGTCTCAAGCCATGCTTCCTTCGAAGCCTCAGTATGGAGCTGAAGTTCGAACGTTTGCCCAGATGGCGAACGAAGGGTGGCGTTAAATCCGTAGAAACGGTTACCGGCACGCCAGAAATTCTTGCACGCCCCGTCATCCGCCTCGAACCCTAGCCGCCTCAACTCCGCCAGCACATATTCGACCGACTGCACGTAGCGGCTCCCACCCGGCAGTACGAGACAGAACCTCAGAACATCGTTCACATCCTCAGCGAAGTCCTCGACCGGGATCTGCTCCGCTGCAGCCTCGTCCAGAAATTTTCGAGCAAGCGAGTTGAAGTCCTTGACTCTGTGCTCCGCGCCCGTCAGGTACAACGGCCCCTGCAACCCGAGTTGCCCTACGGCATGCGTGCCGATAGCGACAAGAGCGTCCTGTACGGCCTCAGCGGAACTATCGGCTCGAGTGTGCAGTTCCCTCAATACCCGACTCTCGCTGGGTGTCAACTCAGCCAATACGCCAGCGGCAGCACCCTCGCCCTGATCGGGCGGCTCCTTTCCACCCGCCTCTGAAGGCTCTCCCTGGAACGCCTTTCCACTGGGGGTGCCCAACGGGGGGAGCCTGCTGTCCAACCGCTCCAAGGTGCGGCGCGGGCCGTACGGCTCATCCGGCAGGGCGCTGAATCGCCCCGGGGCCAGTCCGTCCAGCGGCATCGGTCGCCCGTCCCCACCGAGGACCAACACGTCGATGCCGACCACGTTGTCCTCGTGGGCCACCCCGGCGTGCCCGTACAGCGGCTGGTCACGGACCGCGCCGCTCTGCGGATCCAGGTAGAGGATGGTGCCGTTCTGGTTGAGCGCGACCCAGGCGTGCGAGCCTCCGCCCTCCCACTCGGTGATGAGGAAGGCGTAGCTCCCGTGGCCACCGAGCTGCAACTGGTACTGAAGGTTGTCGAAGCGGCGGTCGACGGCGTGGCCCGTCAGGTTCGGGCTCCACTCCTCGTCCTCAGGGATCCCGAAGAGCCGCTGGAAGCGCCCGCCGGTCACCTCCTCCACCCGCGCGGGACCGCCCTGCTCGCCCATGATCGGCCGCGAGATGTCGCCGTCGGTGTAGCCGTCGAAGGTGCGCGGCGCCGAGACCCGGGGCCGGCCGTGCACCCAGGTGTCGTAGAGCGACAGCGTGCAGTCGAGGCAGTTGATGCCCCGGGTGGAGTCGGCCTGCGGCCCTCCGTCGTTGGCGAGCGCGAACCACCCGCCCTGACGGGGGTCGGCGGTGCGGACCACGCTACCGTCGGCGTTACGCGGCATCGCCCGTTCGAGGTCGGTCTGGTGCAGCGCCAGCGGCGGCCGTAGCCCGCCCCACCGCCCGTAGGGACGGGAACGGTCGATCGGCGGCGGGTGATCGTCCCAGGTCAACGCCGACCAGTCACTCGTCTCCACCGCACCGGGGGCCAACTCGGCGACGTCATCGTTGATCCGCTGGAAGTCGGCCGCATTCTCGATGACGACGTCGCCTCGCAGGAATCCACCGTCCTGGACGGCGTCGGCCCTGTCGGCGAACTCGTACGAGTCCCGCTCGGCGACCTCACTGGCCTTGAACATGTGCTCGGCGCGCAGAGTCAGTCCGGCTCCCGCGAACTCACGAGCCCGTCGTTTCAACCAGCGCGCACGGTCGAGGTAGCTGCTGGCCGACCGGCGCAGCCGAGCTACGAAGTCCTCACGTCTCCGCTCCTCGTACCAAGCGCGTTGTGACTCGAAGTACCCCTGGTAGCGGCGACGCTCCAGCGCTTCACGATCTGCGGCCCACTTGGCGGCATACCACTCGGGCGTCCTCGGGCGAAGCTCCTCACTGCCATGGCTCGGCGAGGGCGACATGGGAGGCGGAACGTCGGACGGTGGCGGTGTGGCCGTCTTGGGTGCCAGCACCTCCAGCTCGGGGAAGCGGTTCAGCGTCCGTGCCGTGCTGGCGTTGCTGTTTCGCTCCGTCTGCGCACCGCCCGGGTTCGGCGTCGGATCCGCACCGATCTCCGAAGACTGCCGTGGAACGGAGGGCGGAGCGACGGCCGAGGCGGCGGAATGGGATGCCGCCACCGGGTTATGGGACACCGCCGTCCCGGCTCGAATGTTCTGCGAATCGAAGGGTGGCGTGCCGCTGGCCGAGGACATGCCCCCGGCCGCCACACTGGCGGATGCGACCGAAGGCGCGGATGTCCCCACGCTGCTAGAGATCACCGCCGGAGCGGACGGCGTCGCGGGTGAGGCGGTAACCGGGCCGGCTGTCGCCGTGGTGGCCGTCGTTGTCAGTTGGGCGGTCGACTGACCCGCCGTCGTCGGCACGTCGGCCGTCTGGTGCGGAAGCGACGGCGAACCCTCGGCCGCTACCGAGGAGAGCGTTGCGCTGGCCGAACTGGAGCCGCTCCCGGTCGACCCGTCGGCAACAACAGCGCCGGGCGACACGGCGGGGCTCGCCGTCGATCCCATGTCATCGATCAGAGCGTGCGGCGCACCACTCGTGGCGGCGGCGACCGGGCCAGGCAGCGTGGCGGACACGGGGCCGTCGTGGACGCCTACGGCAGCGACACCGGCGTTCGACACGGCCGGCGTGGACGTGCCCGCGTCGGCGTCTGCGCTCGGAGGGGAGGGGACCTCGCCTGCGGCCGTCACCGGTGACGGCGCAAGCGGCAGGTCCATCGGTGGCACGGGTGCCGCGAGCGCGCCCAACTGGCTGTCCAGGCGGGCGCGCAGCGCGGCGTCCGCCTGGCCGGTCGCGGAGCCGGTGGCGCCGGACACGGCCGCCCGGGCCGCGTCCTCCGGTGACAGCACGCCCTGGCCGGTGGCCAGGCTCGCGGCCCCCTCGGCCATCGTCTCGCCGGTCATCTCCCGGCCGAAGTGCTCGGCGATGCGCCCACCCCGCCCCTGGGCGTGCCGTCCCAGTCCGGCCAGGGGCGCCACCGCGCCGCCGGCCAGGCCACCGACGGCCGACGCGCCCAGGTCGGCCATGTCCAGGCCGTCGCGTCGCCCGGTGGTGTTCTGGTACGCCTGCGTGGCGAGGTTGATCCCGGACTCCTCCGCCGCCTCCTCCAGCCCGCCCCTGAGGGAACGCTTGCCGAGCCCGCGCATGCCGTCCTTGGTCACCTGCTTGGCGGCCCGCTCCCCGGCCTCCTTGAGGCCGGCCTTGAGCTCCTTCTTCGCGAGCTGCGCCAGCAGGCGCTTGAAGATCTGCTGGACCAGGACCCGGGTGGCGGTGATCGCCGCTGCGGCGGCCGGCGACGCCGCACCTGCGGTCAGCACCGCCGCCACGGCCAGCGAGATCAGCTCGACGACGAGGATGCCCAGCTCGATCCAGACTTCCAGCTTGGCGCCCTCGATGTCGCAACCGCACTCCTCCACGAGCCGGCCCAGGTCGCTGCTGACCGCGAGCAGGACGGCCAGCGGGGCGTCGTCGCCCTCGGCCACCCGCCGCCAGGCGGTGTCGAACGCCTCGGCCACCAGACCGACGCCGCCGTACCCGCTGCGCACCTCGGCGGCGGCGGTGATCGCGTCGTCCCGGGGACCGGTCAGCGCCGACGCGACCGCGTACCACTCGTCGGCGAGCTCCCAGACGGCGCGCTCGTCACCCTCGGGCCACTCCACCCCGATGACCCAGTCGAAGGCTTCGTAGACCCAGCCCGGCAGGTCCCAGGGGCTGTACCGGAGCGGATGCGGAATCGGGCTCGGCAGGATGCTCACGCCTGGTCCTCCGCAGGTCAGCGCCGGTAGTCGTGCCGGCCGGCGACTCCGTCGAGGCGCCGGCCGCTCGCCGTGTCGGTGTCCACGGTGGCCTCGACGGAGGTGACCACGTCCGCGCCGAGCCCGGCCAGCGAACGACCGAGGTCCTCCCAGGCGCGCAGCAGTGTCTCCTCGTAGCCCCGGTAGCTCTTCTCGAAGGCGGCTCCGATGTCGTCGCGACCCCAGGGCCGCTGGGCGCTCGCCGCCGCGATCCGGCCGCCGACCTCCTTCCGCCGGCTGCCGACCGCCTCACCGGCGAGGTGGAGGTCCTTGCCTCCCCGGCGGGCCCGATCCGGGTCGAGCCAGAGCTGTCCCTCAGCCACGCCGCTCCCCCTCACCTCGGAACACCGCGTCGGCCCGCCCCAGCAGCGCCCCGAAGTCACCGGTACGCAGGAACTCCACCGACCCCGACCCGGCCGGCAGGTAGCCGGCGACGAGGTCCTGGGTGGTGGCGACGGCGGTCGCGGTGGCGCGGTGCACGGTCAGCGTGATCTTCCGACTCAGCGCCTTGGCGTCGCGGTCGTGGAAGACGCTGGGATGGAGCTCCACCGACACCAGCTCGCCCCGGGCTCCCACGGTCGCGGTCACCTGACCGTCGTCGGAGCGTTCGGTGACCCGCAGCTGCGCCAGTTTCGTCTGCAGTTCGTCCAGACCGGACCGGAGCCGCTGGTACTGCCCGTGGACCTCCTCGAACCGCGCCCGGAGCGCGCGATTGGCGTCCCGGTCGACACTTTCGGCCAACGCCACCCTCCCCCGGTCACGTTCAGTCAGGCGAACCATACCGGGCGCCACGGAATCGTGGGGGTCCGGTAGTTTCTGCCTCGTGATCGATCGCCAGCAGGCCGAGCAACTCGCCACGGTGTGGGCCCGCCGCGACTCCGAGCGCCTGGGGTACGAATGCCGGCCCCGGGTCGACGAGTTCGATCTGGGTTACGTCATCAGGTCGGTCGTCGCGCCGGAGGTCGACACCGTCCCTGGTGACCTGCCGACCACGGTCGTCGACAAGGAGACCGGCGAGGTCTCCACCTGGCCCCGGGTGCCGGCCACCGCGGTCGAGCAGATGTACCGCCGCAGTCGCCCCACCGGCACGCCCGCGCCGCGCACCGTCGATCCGGCGAGCCAGTTGCTCCGCGAGATCCGCCGGCTGCCGACCCCGGCCACGGTCGCCCACCTCACCGTCGACGGCCGGACGTACGTGGCCCAGGGCGCCAAGGGCGACGTCGACTTGCACCATCACCCACTGGTCCGCGCCTACCTGGACGAACTGCCGCCCGGGCACCTGGTCCGGGGCGGGGATCGCCATGCCGAGCTGATCGTCGTCTCCGACGTCCTCCACGAGTACGACCACCGCCGCGCCGCCACCGGCCAGCCTCCACTGACAGCCGGCGAGGCCAAGGCACTTCTTTCGAACGGCCGATTCCAGGTCTTTCAGGTACGGGAGCCCGGAGACCCCAACGGTGGCGAGGCCCGGGATCTCTGCGAGTCGTGCACGGCAGCGCTCGTGGAACTCGGCGTGCTGCCATGGGGCGAGTTGGGTGGAATCACCGAGCCGCCGGTGATCAACCGTCCCGTACCGCTCCCTGACCGGTTCCCGCCCGAAGTGGCGCAACCACTGGCCGATGCAGGCTGGGATCAGAATCCACTCAACTGGGCTCTGGCGGAGGGTGCCATTGAGGAGACCTGTGAAGTCACCGGGCGCACCCATCGCCACGAGCCGTTCCCTGCCGCAGAACGCGTCTTCCTGGACTTCCCGGCGATCGTGACCTTCCGTCGCGGGCCTGGCGCCGAGGTGTGGATCCGCCAGTTCGACACCAACCCGACCTGGGCGGCGCACACCGCCGACACGCTCGCCGACTTCGGCGCCGTCCTCGGCGTCCGGCTCTTCCCGATCGGCTCCGAACGCCAGGACAGCATCCTCGCGGTCGACGAGCAGGGCAGGATCTTCGCCCTCGACCAGGCCGGCGAGTGGTTCCTCGGCGACGACATCGACGCCGCGCTGACCACGCTGCTGCTCGGCCTGGCCCCACGGCGGGTCCACGACGACGGCACCTGGTGACCGACCGTCCAAAAACCTCCCGGCGGCAGCGCCGGGACCGGCGCCCACAACGGCGGCGCAGCAACGGGCCGAGCCGGCAGTCCGAGCCGCCGACAGGAACGGCTACAACCGCACCCCGGTCAGCACCATCACCCGCGGCTCGGTGTAGTCCTCCATCGCGCTGCGCAGCCCCTCCCGCCCGACCCCGCTGCCCTTGACGCCCCCGTACGGCATCTGGTCGGCCCGGTACGACGGCACGTCGCCGACGATGATCCCGCCGACCTCGAGGACGCTCGCGGCGAGAAAGGCCACGTCGAGGCGGTGCGTGAAGACTCCCGCCTGCAACCCGTACGCCGAGTCGTTGACCGCCGCGAAGGCCGCCCGGTCGGTCTCGGCCCTGGCGACGACCAGGACCGGCCCGAAGACCTCCTCGGCGCAGACCTTGGCCGAGGCCGGCACCCCGGACAACACGGTCGGCGGGTAGCTGGCGCCGTCGCGCCGGCCGCCCACCTCGATGGTGGCCCCGGCGGCGACGGCCTCGTCCACCCACGCCTCGACCCGGCGGGCGGCGTCCTCCGACACCAGCGGCCCGACGTCGGTCGATTCCGAGGCGGGGTCACCCGTGCGCAGTTCCTGCACGGACGCGACCAGCCGGGGCAGGAAGCCGTCGTAGAGCCACTCGTGCACGAACACCCGCTGCACCGCGATGCACGACTGCCCGGCCTGGTAGTTGGAGAAGGTCGCGATCCGGTGCGCGGCGAAGGTGAGGTCCTCGTCGGCGGCCCAGTCCTCGCAGATCACCGCCGCCGCGTTGCCACCCAGTTCCAGGGTGACGTGCTTCTCCGGCACGGATCGGCGGATCGCCGCGCCGACCGGGCCGGAGCCGGTGAACGACACCACCGGCAGGCGCGGGTCGGTGACCAGTTCGGCGGCGCGGTCGTTGGGCAGCGGCAGCACCGAGAACATGCCCGCCGGCAGGTCGGTCCCGGCCAGGATCTCCCCGAGCAGCAGCGCGGACAGCGGGGTCGCCGGGGCCGGCTTGACGATGATCGGCGCGCCGACCGCGATCGCCGGGGCGACCTTGTGCGCGACCAGGTTGAGCGGGAAGTTGAACGGGGCGATCCCCAGCACGGGCCCCCGGGGCACCCGACGTACCAGGGCGATCCGCCCGGTCGCCGCCGGGTCGGTGTCGAGGCGTTGCAGCTCGCCGGAGAAGCGCCGCGCCTCCTCCGCCGCCCAGCGGAACGTCGAGATCGCGCGTCCCACCTCGGCCCGCGCCCACTTGACCGGCTTGCCGTTCTCGGCGGTGATCAGCGCCGCGACCTCGTCGGCCCGTTCGGCCAGCCGGCGGGACACGTGGTCGAGGGCCGCCGCCCGGGCGTGCGCGGGCAGGGCCGCGGCCTGCGCCGCCACGCCGGCCGCTGCCGCGACGGCGGCTTCGACCTGGTCGGCCGTGGCGAGGGTGGTACGCCCCACCGTCCGGCCGTCGTAGGGGTGGGTGACGGTCAGTTCGCCCTCGCCGTGGACTTCCCGGCCGGCGACATAGAAGGCTCTCGGCTCCACGTCGGCAGCGTAGACGACTGCCCACCCGCACGGATACAGTCGCCGCGGGCCTTGTCTGCCGCGAATTCAGTAGCCAAGATGGCAGACAGATTGCGATTACCTCCGCTGACCATCCCCCGGCCACCCTCGGAGTCACCCCCATGAGCGACCAGCAGAAGCTCCGTAACTTCATCAACGGCGAGTACGTCGACCCGGTGGACGGCGGGTACGCCGACCTGATCGACCCGTGCACCGGGGAGGTCTTCGCCCAGGCGCCGGTCTCCGGTGCGGCGGACGTGGACGCGGCGATGACGGCCGCCGCCACCGCCTTCGAGAGTTGGCGGGACACCACTCCGGCCGAGCGGCAGCGGGCGATGCTGAAGCTCGCCGACGCGGTCGAGGCCCGCGCGGCCGAGCTTGTCGACGCCGAGGTGCGCAACACCGGCAAGCCGCGCCAGCTCACCGCCGACGAGGAGCTGCCCCCGGCGGTCGACCAGTTCCGCTTCTTCGCCGGCGCCGCCCGCCTGCTCGAAGGGCGCTCGGCCGGTGAGTACCTGGCCGGGCACACCTCCTACGTACGGCGCGAGCCGATCGGTGTGTGCGCGCAGGTGACGCCGTGGAACTACCCGCTGATGATGGCGGTCTGGAAGATCGCCCCGGCGTTGGCGGCCGGCAACACGGTGGTGCTCAAGCCGTCGGACACCACGCCGGTGTCGACGCTGCTGCTCGCCGAGATCGCGGCCGAGTTCTTCCCACCGGGCGTGTTCAACGTGGTCTGCGGCGACCGGGACACCGGTCGTACCCTGGTGGCGCACCGGACCCCGCAGCTGGTGTCGATCACCGGCTCGACCCGCGCGGGCATGGAGGTCGCCTCCGCCGCCGCGCCCGACCTGAAGCGGACCCACCTGGAGCTGGGCGGCAAGGCCCCGGTGGTGGTCTTCGACGACGCGGACGTCGAGGCGGCGGCCGAGGCGATCGCGATGGGCGGCTACTTCAACGCCGGCCAGGACTGCACCGCCGCGACCCGGGTGCTCGCCGGTCCCGGCGTGTACGACGACTTCGTCGCCGCCCTCGCCGAGCAGGCCCGCGACACGAGGACGGGGGCGCCCGACGACGACGTCCTCTACGGCCCGCTGAACAACGCCAACCAGCTCGCCCGGGTACGCGGCTTCGTGGACCGCCTCCCCGATCACGCGAACGTCGAGACCGGCGGCTCACAGCTCGGCGAGCGCGGCTACTTCTACGCCCCGACCGTCGTCTCCGGTGTCCGGCAGGCCGACGAGATCGTCCAGGACGAGGTCTTCGGCCCGGTCATCACCGTGCAACGCTTCACCGACGAGGACGAGGCGGTGCGCTGGGCCAACGGCGTCGACTACGGCCTGTCCGCCTCGGTCTGGACGAAGGACCACGGCCGGGCGATGCGGATGACCCGCCGGCTCGACTTCGGCTGCGTCTGGGTGAACACCCACATCCCGTTCGTCTCCGAGATGCCGCACGGCGGCTTCAAGCACTCCGGCCACGGCAAGGACCTCTCCGTCTACAGCCTGGAGGACTACACCCGGATCAAGCACGTCATGCACCACATCGAGGGCTGACCCGTGAACGCGAGGACCGGGCGGTCACGAACGAGGGAGGCACGGCCGTGACGTCGTCGGAGGAGCTGCACAAGCGGCGTGGCGCGGCGGTCGCCCGTGGCGTCGGCAGCGTCGTGCCGTACTACGTGGACCGGGCCGGGGGCGGCACCCTCACCGACGTCGACGGCCGGCAGTGGATCGACTTCGCCGCCGGCATCGCGGTCACCAACGTCGGCAACTCCGCACCGAGGGTGGTCGAGGCGGTGAAGGCGCAGGTCGAACGCTTCACCCACACCTGTTTCATGGTCGCCCCGTACGAGTCGTACGTGGCGGTGTGCGAGCAGTTGAACGTGCTGACGCCGGGGACGTTCGAGAAGCGCTCGGCGCTGTTCAACTCCGGCGCCGAGGCGGTGGAGAACGCGGTGAAGATCGCCCGGCACGCCACGGGCCGGCCGGCGGTGGTGGTCTTCGACCACGCGTACCACGGGCGGACCAACCTGACCATGGCGCTGACCGCGAAGAACATGCCGTACAAGCACCGGTTCGGGCCGTTCGCCGGGGAGATCTACCGGGTGCCGATGTCGTACCCGCTGCGCGACGGGGGTCTCTCCGGCGCCGAGGCGGCGGCCCGGGCGATCGAGACGGTGGAGAAGCAGGTGGGCGCGGAGAACGTGGCCGCGCTGCTGATCGAGCCGATCCAGGGCGAGGGTGGCTTCGTCGTACCCGCGCCGGGGTTCCTGCCGGCGCTGCGCGAGTGGGCGACCGCCGCCGGCGTGGTGTTCGTCGCCGACGAGATCCAGACCGGCTTCTGCCGCACCGGTGACTGGTTCGCCTGCCAGCACGAGGGCGTCGAGCCGGATCTGATCACGCTGGCCAAGGGGATCGCCGGCGGGCTGCCGCTGGCGGCGGTGACCGGCCGGGCCGAGTTGATGGACGCGGTGCACGTCGGCGGCCTCGGCGGCACGTACGGCGGCAACCCGATCGCCTGCGCGGCGGCGCTGGCGAGCATCGAGACCATGCACGAGCTGGACCTGGCCGTGGCCGCACGCCGGATCGGGCAGGTGATGGGTGACCGGCTGCGCGCGATCGCCGCCCGCGACCCGCGCATCGCCGAGGTGCGCGGTCGCGGCGCGATGCTGGCCGTCGAACTGGTCCGGCCCGGCACGCCGACACCCGATCCCGCCGCGGCGACGGCGATCTCGGCGGCCTGCCACGCCGCCGGGCTGCTCACCCTGACCTGCGGCACGTACGGCAACGTGCTGCGGTTCCTGCCGCCGCTGGTCATCTCCGACGAGGAGCTGGGCCGGGGTCTGGACATCCTGGACGCCGCCGTCGGCTGACGCCCCGTCCTACCCGCCGCCGGAACCCGTCCCTCACCAGAGGGGCGGGTTCGGTGCGTTCTCCACTCAGGAGCGATCCCCTCGCCCCGGGCGCGCGGCACCGTTGACAGCAGGGCTCCCGTCCCACCACCATGTCTTATAGTCTTACTGTCGTAGGACAATAGAAGGGTTGGTCCTGGGTGATCGAGTTCGTGCTGAACAGCCGGTCCAGGGTGAACACGTATGTGCAGCTGATTCAGCAGGTCAAACAGGCCCTGCGCGTGGGGCTGCTGACTCCGGGCGACCAGCTGCCCAAGGTCCGCGACGTCGCACAGTCGCTGGCGATCAACCCGAACACGGTGTTGAAGGCGTATCGCGAGTTGGAGATCGAGGGCCTGGTGGAGGGCCGCCCCGGCGTGGGCACCTTCGTCCGGCGCAGCCTCGCCGACGCGTCCCTGGCGAACCAGGGCGCGCTGCGCGAGGAGCTCGTCGCCTGGGTGCAACGGGCCCGGGCCGCCGGGCTCGCCCCGGAGGACGTCACCGCGCTGGTCGAGACCACCATGCGGGCCGCACTCGCCGCCGAGGCGTCGCGCGGCGAGACCGCACGAGCGGAATGAGAGGACAGCGAATGGAGACAGTGCTGGAGGCCGAGCAGCTCGGCAAGCGCTACGGCAAGAGCTGGGCGCTGCGGGATTGCGCACTGCGGCTGCCCGCCGGGCGCGTCGCCGCACTCGTCGGGCCCAACGGTGCGGGCAAGAGCACTCTGCTGCACCTGACGGTCGGCCTACTGAGACCGGACGCCGGCACGGTGCGGGTCTTCGGCGAGTCGCCGTACGACAACCCGGCGGTCCTGCCGGAGATCGGCTTCGTCGCCCAGGACACCCCGCTGTACCGCGACTTCACCGCCGCCGAACTGGTCCACCTCGGTGGCCGGATGAACCGGCGCTGGGACGCCGCGCTGGCGCGGGACCGGCTCGCCCAACTCGGCATCCCACCGCACCTGCCGGTCGGCAGGCTCTCCGGCGGCCAACGGGCCCAGGTCGCGCTCGCGCTCGCGCTGGCGAAGCGACCCCGTCTGCTGCTGCTCGACGAGCCGGTCGCCAGCCTCGACCCGCTGGCCCGCAGGGAGTTCCACCAGTCACTGATGGGTAGCGTCGCCGAGTCGGAGACGACCGTGCTGCTCTCCTCGCACCTGTTGGCCGACCTGGAACGGGTCTGCGACTACCTGATCGTGCTCACCTCCGCCCGGGTGCAGCTCGCCGGCGTCGTCGACGACCTGGTCGCCGCGCACCGGCAGTTGATCGGCCCACGGCACGACGGCGGCCCGATCGGCGGCGTCGCCGGGGTGGTCCGGGCCAGCCACACCGACCGGCAGTCCACGCTGCTGGTCCGCACCGACGGCCCGGTCACCGACCCCACCTGGCCTGGCCTGCTTCATCGGTGTACGGGCGGCGGTGGCGATCCTGGCCCGACCGCACTACCAGCCGGCCCGCACCCTCACCTTCCCCATCGAGGGGTCCACCGAGGCAGACATGGGACGCGGCGACTGGGTCCTCGCCCGAGGCATCCGGAACGCCGACGGGACGATGGTGGCGGAGGACGCACGGATCATCTGCCCGCCCGGCGGCAAGGGACCGGACGGCCGGGCCTGCGGCGCCGAGCTGGGCCTCCAGCCGGGCGCGTACAACTGGCAGCTCTACCAGCCGGGCGACCGGTTCTGGCTGTTCCAGGGCATCGAGACCGGCATCTTCGTCGCCCTCGCCGTGCTCCTGCTCCACCTGGCCGTCCGCCGCATCCGGCGCATCGCCTGACGAGCCGTGGAACACCATGGGTGCCCCGCGCCCATGGTGTTCCACCGACCCCCCGGCCGGACTCGGCAACCGAAAACTGACTCTTCAGTCAGTCGGGCACGAGCCGGGCAGGCCGACTGCCTGCGGGTATGGCACTCGGAGGCCGTCCAGAGTTTGTGATTTTTTTCCTATCCCTTAGATCTGTCTCCATACGTCGATCTCGGCCCTACGATCTCCTTCAACTCGATCAACATCGATCGGGTGGTGTGCCACGAGCACACCTCACCGGAAGGAACACCCCCCAGGGATGACGAACCCCCACGCACCCCGAAGCCCCTGGCGCATCGGGATCGCCACAGCCGCCGTCACCACCGCGGTGGCCCTCGGCGCTCCGGCGACCGCCGCCCCCACCGCCCCCGCCGAGGGACAGATCCTCCAGGCCGGTGGCGCCACCGCGGTCACCGGCTCGTACATCGTCGTGTTCAAGGACGCCGCCGTGAACCGGGCCGACGTCGCGAAGACCGCGCGTGCCCTCGCCGACGAGCACGACGGCGCGGTGGCCCGCACCTACCGGAACGCGCTGCGCGGCTTCGAGGCCCGACTGTCGGAGGCCGAGGCCCGGCAGCTCGCCGCCGACCCGTCCGTGCGCTACGTCCAGCAGAACCACACCGTCCGCATCACCGGTACGCAGAGCCCGACCTCGTCCTGGGGCCTCGACCGGCTCGACCAGCGCGCCCTGCCGCTGAACAACTCCTACACGTACCCGAACACCGGCTCGGGCGTGAAGGCGTACATCATCGACACCGGCATCCGGACCAGCCACAGCGACTTCGGCGGTCGCGCGATCTCCGGCTTCGACTCCGTCGACGGCGGCACCGCGGACGACTGCAACGGGCACGGCACGCACGTCGCCGGCACGGTCGGCGGCACCTCGTACGGCGTGGCCAAGGGTGTCACCCTGGTCGGCGTCCGGGTGCTCGACTGCGAGGGCAGCGGCACCAACGCCGGGGTCATCCAGGGCGTCGACTGGGTGACCGGCGACCACGCCGCCGGCCAGCTCGCGGTGGCCAACATGAGCCTCGGCGGCGGCTTCGACCAGGCGCTCAACGACGCGGTCGCCCGCTCCATCGCCGACGGCGTCACCTACGGCCTCGCCGCGGGCAACGACAGCGGCGCCAACGCCTGCAACAGCTCGCCAGCCAGCACCCCGGCGGGCATCACCGTCGGCTCGACCACCAACACCGACGCCCGGTCGTCGTTCTCCAACATCGGCAGCTGCCTGGACATCTTCGCCCCGGGCTCGTCGATCACCTCGGCCTGGCACACCGGCAACACCGCGACGAACACCATCAGCGGCACCTCGATGGCGACCCCGCACGTGGTCGGCGCCGCGGCGCTGGTGCTCGCCGCCAACCCGTCGTTCACCCCGCAGCAGGTGCGCGACAAGCTGGTCACCGACGCCACCAGCAACGTGGTGACCAACGTCGGCACCGGCTCGCCCAACAAGCTGCTCCACGTCGGCGGCGGCACCACCACGCCGCCCCCGCCGCCGCCGGGCTGCACGCAGACCAACGACGCCGACGTGACCGTCTCGGACAACGCCACCGTCGAGAGCGCGATCACCATCTCCGGTTGCACGGGCAACGCCGGCGCCGCCAGCACCGTCGCGGTGAACATCGTGCACCCGTACATCGGCGACCTCGTCGTCAGCCTCGTCGCCCCCGACGGCAGCGCCTACACCCTGCACAACCGCGCCGGCGGCTCCGCCGACAACATCAACCAGACCTACACGGTCAACCTCTCCGGTGAGGTCGCCAACGGCACCTGGAAGCTGCGCGTCCAGGACGCCGCCAGCGGTGACACCGGCTACCTGAACAGCTGGACGCTCAACCTGGGCGGCTCGGCGGCCACCTGCGGCGGCACCAACGGCAACAACGTGACGATCGGCGACAACGCCACGGTGTCCAGCGCCATCGCGGTCTCGGGCTGCACCGGCACCGCCTCGTCGACCAGCAAGGTCGAGGTGCACATCGTGCACACCTACATCGGGGACCTGGTGGTCAGCCTGATCGCCCCCGACGGCAGCGCCTACACCCTGCACAACCGCAGCGGCAGCTCCACCGACAACATCAACCAGACCTACACGGTCAACCTCTCCACCGAGACCCGCAACGGCACCTGGAACCTGCGGGTCCAGGACGCCGCCGGCGGCGACACCGGCTACATCGACAGCTGGACCCTGACCCTGTAGTTCCACCGCCCCGGTTCGACCGGGCCGGGCCGGACGGGCCCCTCGCCATCGGTTGGCGAGGGGCCCCTTCCGGCTGTTTCAAGACGCCGGCACCTTCTGGCGGCGGAGGCTGCCCGCCATGACCGCCGCCCTGTCAGCGGAGCAGTTCGACCATGTTGCGGCGGACCAGGTTCTTGCCGGGTTCCCGGATCGCGTCCATGGCGGCGGCGTTGAGCAGCACGCAACTGCCCGACGGCCCGGTCACCGTCACGGTGACCGCCTTGCCGTTGTCCAGGTTCGTCACCCGCAGCCGCGTCCCGACCGGAAACTGGCCGCTGGTCGCGGCGGGCGCACCGCCCTCGGCGGAGAAGGTGATCGACCCGGCGCACACGCTCGCCCCGGCAGCGCCACCCGGCTGCGCGCCGCCCGCCGTGGCCCCGGGCTGCGCGCTGCCCGGCCGGATCTGGCTGCCAGGCTGGGCCGCTCCCCCGGGCTGGGCCCCGCCGTCGAGGCGTTCCACCAGGTTGCGGCGGATCACGTTCTTCCCCGGCTCCCGCACGAGGTCCATCGCGGCGGCGTTGAGCAGCACGCAACTGCCCGACGGCCCGGTCACCGTCACGGTGGCCGCCTTGCCGTTGTCCAGGTTCGTCACCCGCAGCCGCGTCCCCACCGGGAACCGGTCGCTGGTCGCCGCCGGGACGCCACCCTCGGCCGAGAACGTGACCGACCCCTGGCAGGCGCTCGGCCGGGCGGTGGCGGTGTCGGCGAACCCGAACCCCGTCCCGACCGCCACCACCGCCGTGGCCACCGCCGCCACCCCGGCCGCCAGCACGTGCTTCCGCTGCACCTTCACCGCAACTCCCGTCTCCCGGTGGTCTCCTACGACGCCGGGTACGGACTGGGAGCGCTGCCGGGTTCACCGTTTCCGGCAGGAAAGTTTCGAGTGGTACGGGCACCGGGCACGACGGACGCCCAGGGTCGCCTGCGCGGGCAGCAGCCCGGGAGGCAACTCGTCAATGTCGAGCCAAGCACGAGAAGTGGGCCCGGGAGGAGTCCCGGGCCCACGGAGGATCAGATGTCGTTGTGCCAGCCGCGCCTGATCTCGCCGGCCGGCCGCGGCTCGCCCTTGGCGACCACCCGCCAGAACCGGTCCGGCTCGGCATGGTCCCGCAGCGACAGCTCGACGCCCACCCTCAGCCGCCGCTCGTCGCGCACCCAGGCGACCAGGTGGCGGTCGTCGCTGACCAGCTGGAGCTGCACCATCATCCGTTCCCGCGTCCCGACCATCACGACCGCCCTTCCCCTGCCCCGGCGCGCACCCTGCGCGCCGGGCACAGGATGGGGGATCGTCGATCGACCGGGCAACCGGTATTGGCGATCACGGGTGAGCTGGGTCACCATGGGCGCGAGGAGGTCGCCCGTGGCTGACCCGTGGCTCGCCCTGGAGTTCGGCGTCGATCCGGCAGAGCGGATCGCGCAGGTCGGCGCCGCCCACGAGGCGTTCCTGACCGCCGGCGTCACCGCGCACCCGGTCCGCGAGGTGGTCCGACGGTCGTGGGAACGGTCCGCGCTGCTCGACCCGGAGACCACCGCCCCCGTCGACCTCACCGACGAGGCGCTGGAGAGCTACCGTGCCGCCCATCCCCTGGTCCGGGTGCTGCCCCTCTTCCGCGACCTGCTCGGCGGCATCGCCCAGGACGGCGCGCACCTGATGGCGGTCTGCGACGCGTACGGGCGGCTGCTCTGGGTGGAGGGGCATCCGGGGGTGCTCCGGCACGCCGAGCGGATGAACTTCGTCCCCGGGGCCCGCTGGGACGAGCAGCACGCCGGCACCAACGCCCCCGGCACCGCCCTCGCCATCGACCACAGTGTGCAGATCTTCGCCACCGAGCACTTCGTCCGGCCGGTGCAGCGCTGGACCTGCGCCGCCGCGCCCATCCACGACCCGGCCACCGGCCGGCTGCTCGGCGCGGTCGACATCACCGGCGGCGACCATCTGGCCACCCCGCAGAGCCTCGCCCTGGTGCGGGCCACCGCCCGGGCCGCCGAGGCGTTCCTGGCCGCGCCGGTCGAACCCGACCTGGTCCAGGTGTCCGCGCTCGGCCGCGACGAGGCGGAACTGCGCGTCGGCGGACGACGCGTACGGCTCGGCCGCCGGCACAGCGAGCTGCTGGTGCTGCTGCTCGACCACCCCGAGGGGCGGACCGGCGAGCAGCTCGGCCTCGACCTCTACGGCGACGACCGGCTGCACCCGGTCACCCTGCGCGCCGAGCTGTCCCGGCTGCGCCGGGCACTCGGTGACGAGTTGCTCGAGTCCCGGCCGTACCGGCTGCGGGGGCGGCTGCGCGCGGACTTCCGTACCGTCACCGAACTGCTGGAACACGGCGACGTGCCGGGCGCGCTCGGGGCGTACCCGGGAAGTCTGCTGCCGGCCTCCGACGCGCCGGGAGTGGTGCGACTGCGCCGGCTGGTCGACGGGCAACTGCGCGCGGCCGTGCTGGCCGCCGCGGACCCGGCGCTGCTCGCGGCCTGGACCGCGACGCCCGCCGGCCGCGACGACCTGGCCGCCTGGCAGGCGATGGCGCGGGCGTTGCCGGCGGGCGCGCCCCGCCGGCCCCTCGCCCTCGCGCGGATCCGCCAGCTCTCCCGGGAGTACGACCTCCAGGGCGCAACGTCGCTGCAACGTCACTGCCACTAGCGTCCCGCCATCCACCACCCACGGACGGCGGAGGTACCCGATGACGCGCTACGACGCCCCCACCCACTGGCAGTCCCGCTACGACCACTTCATCGGCGGCGAGTACGTGAAGCCGCACGGCGGTCGCTACTTCGAGAACCCCACCCCGGTCACCGGGCAGACCTTCTGCGAGGTGGCCCGGGGCACCGCCGAGGACGTCGAGAAGGCCCTCGACGCCGCGCACGGCGCCGCCGACGCCTGGGGACGCACCTCGGTCGCCGAGCGGGCGCTGGTCCTGAACCGGATCGCCGACCGGATGCAGGAGAACCTGGAGTCCCTCGCCGTCGCCGAGACCTGGGAGAACGGCAAGCCGGTACGCGAGACCCTGGCCGCCGACATCCCGCTCGCGATCGACCACTTCCGGTACTTCGCCGGGGCGATCCGGGCCCAGGAGGGCACCCTCGGGGAGATCGACGACGACACCGTGGCGTACCACTTCCACGAGCCGCTCGGCGTGGTCGGGCAGATCATCCCGTGGAACTTCCCGATCCTGATGGCGGTCTGGAAGCTCGCCCCGGCGCTCGCCGCCGGCAACGCCGTGGTGCTCAAACCCGCCGAGCAGACCCCCGCGTCGATCCACCATCTGCTCTCGCTCGTCGCCGACCTGCTGCCGCCCGGCGTGGTGAACGTGGTCAACGGCTTCGGCGTCGAGGCGGGCAAGCCGCTGGCCTCCTCGCCCCGGGTGGCGAAGGTGGCGTTCACCGGAGAGACCACCACCGGTCGGCTGATCATGCAGTACGCCAGCGAGAACATCAGGCCCGTCACGCTGGAGCTGGGCGGCAAGAGCCCGAACATCTTCTTCGACGACGTCAGCGCCGCCTCCGACGACTTCCGGGACAAGGCACTGGAGGGCTTCACCATGTTCGCGCTCAACCAGGGCGAGGTCTGCACCTGCCCGTCGCGGGCGCTGATCCAGCAGGGCCACTACAGCGACTTCCTCGCCGCCGCCGTCGAGCGGACGTCAGCGGTACGGCAGGGGCACCCGCTGGACACCGACACGATGATCGGCGCACAGGCGAGCAACGACCAACTGGAGAAGATCCTTTCCTACCTGGACATCGGTCGGCAGGAGGGCGCGAGGGTGCTCACCGGCGGCGGGCGCGCCGAACTCGGTGGGGAACTGTCCGGCGGGTACTACGTCGAGCCGACGATCTTCGAGGGCGACAACTCGATGCGGATCTTCCAGGAGGAGATCTTCGGCCCGGTGGTCTCGGTGACCTCCTTCGCCGACCTGGACGACGCCGTGAAGATCGCCAACGACACCCTGTACGGGCTCGGCGCGGGCGTCTGGACCCGCGACATGAACACCGCGTACCGGGCCGGGCGGGCGATCCAGGCCGGGCGGGTCTGGACGAACTGCTACCACGCGTACCCGGCGCACGCCGCGTTCGGCGGGTACAAGCAGTCCGGCATCGGCCGGGAGAACCACAAGATGATGCTGGAGCACTACCAGCAGACCAAGAACCTGCTGGTCAGCTACTCCACCGAGAAGCTCGGCCTCTTCTGATGGCCGACCCCGTCTCGCTGACTCCCGCGGCGGCCGGCCTGATCCGGTCGCTGCGGGAGCGGCACGGGCCGTTGATGTTCCACCAGTCCGGCGGCTGCTGCGACGGCAGCGCCCCGATGTGCTACCCGGCCGGGGAGTTCCGCACCGGCTCCTCCGACGTCCTGCTCGCGGCGCTGCGGATCGAGGAGGTCGCGGAACCGGTCGAGTTCTGGATGTCGGCGGCGCAGTGGGAGCTGTGGAAGCACACCACGCTCACGATCGACGTGGTCCCCGGGCGGGGCGGCGGCTTCTCGCTGGAGGCCCCGGACGGCGTGCGCTTCCTCATCCGGTCGCGGCTCGCCTGAGCGGCGCAACGGGACGTCCGACTCTGCGCGGCGTCGACCGGCGGGCGGAGGATGGAGGCAGCGGGCGCGAGAGGCCCCCTGCCCCGTCCGACGCCCGCGTCGGAGGTGATTCCCGTGAACGAGCGGAGCAGCAACGGTGTGGTCCGGCGGATCCGGGCCGTGCTCGTCGCCGCGGCGGCAATGGTGCTGGTGGTCGCCGTCGGGGTGGTGGTGGCGCCGTCGCGGGCCGTCGCCGCCGACACCGCACCCTCCCGGGCAGCGGTCTTCACCAAGGGGTACGACAGCACGAAGATCGTCACCCTGACCTTCGACTCGGACTGGCCCACCTCGGACGACGAGCGGACCAGGGCGAACATCTCCTCCGTCCTGGACACCCTGGCCGCGAACGGGATCACCGCCGGGTTCGGGCTGACCGGGCGGTTCGTGGCGCAGAACCAGGACGCCACCCGGGCCATCGCCGCCGGCGGGCACAAGCTGATCAACCACAGCTGGGACCACCCCGACTTCCTGACCCTGAGCCAGGCCGCGCGGTGGTCCCAGCTCGACCGCGCCGAGGCGGCCTACCGGGCGCTCGGGCTCACCTCGGCCGGCTGGTTCCGCACCCCGTACCGGTCCGGCTACCTCGACCCGGGGGTGAACCGAGACCTCGCCCTGCACGGCTGGTACGTCAACCTCGACTGGACCTACGACACCACCGGCTACCAGGCGAAGCCGTGGTCGGTCATCAGTCAGCGGATCGACGCGTACACGGTGCCGGGCGCGATCCTGGTGATGCACGTCAGCGCGCCCTCCACCGACCCCGGGTACCTGCAGGCGATCATCGACAAGCTCAAGGGCATGGGGTACGGCTTCGCCAGCCCGTACCGGGCGGTGACCGTCGGCGGGATCAGGTCGAAGTACCTCTCGCTGGGCGGCCCGTCGTCGGCGTTCGGGGCCCCGGTCACGGCGGAGATGGTCGCCACCACCAGCGGCACGGCGGTGCAGTGGTTCCAGCGCGGCCGCATCTACTGGCGCAGCGGCGTCGGCACGTACTACGTGTTCGGCGGCATCCTGACCAAGTACCGCTCCCTGGGCACCGTCACGTCGTTCCTGGGCTTCCCGCTCGTCGACGAGCAGGCCGGGGCGAACGGCGGCCGGTACCAGCGGTTCCAGGGCGGGTCGATCTACTGGTCGTCGGCGACCGGGGCACACACGGTCAACGGCGGCATCCGGACGAAGTGGACGGCGCTGGGCGCCGAGGCGGGCTTCCTCGGCTATCCCGTCTCGGACGAGGTGGCGGTCACCGGCGGACGCGCCTCACAGTTCCAGGGCGGCAACGTGTACTGGTCGTCGGCGACCGGGGCGCACGAGGTACACGGCCCGATCCTGAGCCGCTACGTCAGCCTCGGCGGCACCGGCAGCCGGCTCGGCCTGCCCACCACCGACGAGTACGCGGTGACCGGTGGCCGCCGGGCCGACTTCCAGCACGGCGCGATCGTCCTGGACACCGCGACCGGCACGACCCGGGTCATCTACACCTGACCGGGCCGGACGACCGTGGGGGCGGACGCCCGGCGTCCGCCCCCACCGCGATCCCCGGTCAGCCGATGCTGAAGACGGCGTTGTCCATCTCGCCGCGGAACTGGTCGTTGTTCGTCAGGCCCGCACCCTTGGCGCCGATGTGCACCTTCGCGGTGCTGGTGACGTCCATCGTCGCGCCCGGACCTTCCGCCACCACCGTGCTGCCGACGACCAGGCTCAGCGTGTCACCACGCCGCTTGCACTGGACGAACTTCCAGCCCTGGTCGGCGATGGAGGCGTCGGCGGTGATCAGCTTCGACACGGTGAGACCCGCGGTGTCGAGCCCCTTGATGCGGCAGCCCGGCCTGCCGCCGTCGAGCTGGAGCTTCCACTGCGCCGGGTCGGCGTAGACACCCTTCTGGACCAGGTTGGCGCCCTCGGTCACCTGACCGGCGGTCACCTTCACCATGGCGCTGATCGTGAAGTCCTGCGTTCCCGGGTTGAGGTTGGCCGCGTCCGGCACCTGGATCAGCGCGCTGCCCGTGGCCGGGAAGGCGATCGCCGGGCTCGCGCCGGATCCGCTCGGGCGGGACGTACGGGAGATGCTGCCCGGGGCGCCCACCGCGATGCACCCCGAGTCGCCCGGAGTGGCGACGTCGGCGAAGCAGCCGGCCGTCCACGGACCGGGCTCGACCTGCCCGGTCGGAGTGGCGTCGAAGTCGAGCCGGAGCTGCTCGGTGGCCGCGTAGGCGGGCGTCGCGTTGACCAGGGCGGCGGTGGCGAGAGCGGCGACACCGAGGGCGAATGTGGACATGGCACGACCCATGAAGGTCCTCCGGAGATTGGGCCACGGACCCCCGTACGGCCGCAGCGTCACCACATGATCACGTCACGTCCACCCCCTGTCAATGCCCCACGAACCGACTCCCCCACCCACCCCCACCCACGGGACCGTTGATGATCCCGTTCGAGATGTGCATCGCCAGGGTGTCCACCGGGTCAGCTTATTTCCACGGCATCGTTGTTGCCAAGATGTGGCAACAAGGCATGGTGTTGATCACCGTACGCCC
>NZ_JBNADX010000009.1:0-220109 GCF_049629545.1 Micromonospora citrea | reverse complement strand
GGGGGTGCCGGCGGTGCCGGGGGCGGCGGTGGCGGGGTCGGCGGTGAGGTCGACGATCCTGTTGTCGGTGTCCACGTGGACCACACGGGGCTGGTAGGTGCGGGCCTCGGCGTCGTCCATCTGCCCGTACGAGATGAGGATGACCAGGTCACCGGGGTGCACCAGGTGCGCGGCGGCACCGTTGATGCCGATCACGCCGCTGCCCCGCTCGCCCGGGATCACGTACGTCTCCAGCCGGGCCCCGTTGGTCACGTCCACGATCGCGACCTGCTCGCCCGGCAGCAGGTCGGCGGCGTCGAGGAGATCCTGGTCCACCGTCACCGAGCCGACGTAGTGCAGGTCGGCCTGGGTCACCGTGGCCCGGTGGATCTTCGACTTGAGCATGGTGCGGAACATGGGGCGCCTTTCAGCAGGTGTGGTGGGGTGGTCAGGAGCGAGGGGTGAGCCGGATCGCCATGTTGTCGATCAGCCGGGTGCCACCCACCCAGGCGGCGACCAGCAGCCGGGCCGGACCGGACACCGGACCCGGCTCCAGGTCCGGGTCGGTGAGCACCAGATAGTCGAGCTGCGCCTGCGGACCGGCGGCGGCGAACGCCCGGTGGGCCGCCGCGAGCACCTCCCCGGCGTCGTACCCCTCGTCGGCGGCGGCGGCCCCGGCCCGCAGCGCGGCCGACAGGCTCAACGCCGTCCGCCGCTCCTCGGGCGAGAGGTAGCGGTTGCGGCTGGACAACGCCAGGCCGTCCGGCTCCCGCACGGTCGGCACGCCGACCACCTCCACCGGCACGTCCAGGTCGCGGACCATCCGCCGGACCAGGGTGAGCTGCTGGTAGTCCTTCTCGCCGAAGAAGGCGAGATCCGCACGGGTCAGCTGGAGCAGCTTCAGCACCACGGTCAGCACGCCGTGGAAGAAGCCGGGCCGGCTCAACCCCTCCAGGTCCTCGCCGAGCTGCCCCGGGTTGACCCGTACCGCCGGCTGCCCCTGCGGGTACATGTCGGCCACCGACGGGGCGAACACCACGTCGGCCCCGGCCCGGCGGCACACCTCCAGGTCCGCGTCGAGGGTGCGCGGGTACCGGTCGAAGTCCTCGTTCGGCCCGAACTGCAGCGGGTTCACGAAGATCGTCACGAGCACGTGGTCGGCCTGCTCCCGGGCCGCCCGGATCAGCGTCTCGTGGCCCTCGTGCAGCGCGCCCATGGTCATCACCACGCCCACGGCCCCGGTCAGACCGTCCCGCGCCTTCGCCAGCTCGGCCCGGGTGTGCACCAGCTCGGTCATGCCGCCACCTCCATTCCCGCCAGCACGTCGAGCAGCGACTCCGCGTCCACCGGCCGCAGCCGGCCCGCCGCGATCGCCCGATCGGCGCTCCGTCTGGCCAACGCCAGGTAGGGGGCCACGGATTCCGGCGCGGTCTCCGCCAGCCGGGCCAGGTGCCGGCGTACGGTGCCCGCGTCGCCCCGGGAGACCGGACCGGTCAGCGCGTCGTCACCGAGGCGCAGCGCGTTCTCCAATGCTGCCCGCAGCAGCGGGGCGAGCACCTTCTCCGGATTGGTCACACCGGCGTCACGCAGCCGGTCCGCCGCCTCGTTGACCAGGGTCACCAGGTGGTTGGCGCCGTGCGCCAGGGCCGCGTGGTACAGCGGCCGGTCCGCCTCCCCGACCCACTCGGGCACCCCGCCCAGGTCGGCCACCAGCCGGGCCGCGAGCGGGCGCAGCCGGGCCGGGGCGGTCACCCCGTACGAGATGCCGGCGAGCCGGCCGAGGTCGTCCGGCGTACCGGTGAAGGTCATCGCGGGGTGCAGGGCCAGCGGGTGCGCGCCCACGGCGGCGGCCGGCGCCAGCACGGCCAGCCCGTGCGCGCCGGAGGTGTGCGCGACCACCTGGCCCGGGTGCAGCGCCCCCGTCTCGGCCAGGCCGGCGACCACCGAGGCCAGCGCGTCGTCCGGGACGGCGACGATCAGCAGGTCGGTGGCGGCGCGGGCCACCGAGGTCGCGGAGCGGTTCCGGGCGCCGGGGAGCAGCAGGGCGATCCGGGCCTTGGCGGCGCCGGAGACGCCGGAGGCGGCGACCACCCGGTGCCCGGCGGCGGCGAGCGCGGCACCCAGCACGGCGCCGACCCGGCCCGCGCCGATGACACCGACGGTGAGGGTACGGGGGAAGGTGAGCGGGGCGCCGGCAGAGGCGCCGCCCGGCGGTACGACGGCCCCACGCGGGGCGGCCGGACGCGGGCGCAGCGGTGCGCTCATGGCAACGATCCAGTCCTCGAAGGGGGTACCGGTCGAGGGCAAGTATGCGCTGTGGTTACGGAGCTCGAACAAGGGTGTGTGAAAACCTTCACCGAGGGTGGGACCGGGCCGCTCCGGTTGCGGATAGCGGCCCGGTCCGGACGTCACCGCAGGTCGCGCAGGAATCCCATGCCGGCTGACCGTAGGGTCGGCACGGTGACGCACCCTGAACCTGGGACGACCTGATGTCGATGCGGTGGCGGGACGCGATGGACCGGGCCCTGTACGGGCCGGGCGGCTTCTTCGTCGCCGGATCCGGGCCGGCCGCGCACTTCCGCACCAGCGTGCACGCCTCCCCGGTCTTCGCCTCGGCGCTGTACCGCCTGCTCACCCGGGTCGACGCGGCCCTCGGCCACCCGCCTCGCCTGGACCTGGTCGACGTCGGGGCCGGCCGGGGTGAGCTGCTGGTCGCGTTGCTCCGGGCCGTGCGGGCCTCCGGGCCACCGTCCGCGCCGGTGCCGCTCGACGATCGGGTACGCCTGATCGCCGTCGAGAAGGCGCCTCGGCCCGACGACCTCCCCGAGCCGATCGGGTGGACCGACGAGATCCCCGCCGGGATCGTCGGGCTGCTGGTCGCCACCGAGTGGCTGGACAACGTGCCGCTCGACGTGGCCGTGCCCACCCCGGACGGCTGGCGGTACCTGCTGGTCGACCCGACCACCGGCGAGGAGACCGTGGGTGACCCGGTCGACCCCGCCGACCGGGAGTGGCTCGACGAGTGGTGGCCGGCCCCGACAGGCCGTCCCCTCGACCTGCCCGCAACCGGCGAGATCGGAGCGACCGGCCCGGGGTTCCGGGCGGCCCGACCGGCGGAGGGATCAAGCCTGCCCGCCCGGAGCCGGACGGGCAGCCCGGAACCCCCGCACACGATCGGCCCACGGGCCGAGATCGGACGGACCCGGGACGAAGCCTGGGCCGACGCCGTCGAGCGCATCGACCGGGGGCTGGCGTTGGCCGTGGACTACGGGCACCTGAGGCAGGAGAGGCCGGTCGGCGGGACGTTGACCGGGTACCGGAGCGGGCGGCAGGTGCCGCCGGTGCCGGACGGGTCGTGCGACGTCACCGCGCACGTCGCCCTGGACTCGGTCGCCTCCGCCGGTGAGCGGGTCGCCCGGTGCGCGTACTGGATGGGGTCGCAGCGGGAGGCGCTGCGGGCGCTCGGGGCCGACGGCGGGCGACCACCGCTCGGCCTGGCCTCGGTCGACCCCGCCGGGTACGTGCGGGCGCTGGCCGCCGCGTCGACGGTGGCCGAGCTGACCGACCCGGCCGGCCTCGGCGGGCACCGCTGGCTCCGGCAGCCGGTCGGCGTCGCCGCCGATCCCCTCATGGCACGATGACGGGCATGACCACGGACGTGGGCGACCTCCGCGAACTGACCGTCGGCACCGGCGCGGGCGGGGAGCAGCTCGGCGCCGACATGGTGCTCAACATCGGGCCGCAGCACCCCTCCACGCACGGTGTGCTCCGGCTGAGGCTGGTGCTCGACGGCGAGCGGGTGGTCGCCGCCGAGCCGATCGTCGGCTACATGCACCGGGGGGCGGAGAAGCTCTTCGAGGTCCGGGACTACCGGCAGATCATCGTGCTGGCGAACCGGCACGACTGGCTGTCGGCCTTCTCCAACGAGCTGGGCGTGGTGCTCGCCGTGGAGCGGCTGATGGGCATGGAGGTGCCCGAGCGGGCCACCTGGCTTCGGATGGCCCTCGCCGAACTGAACCGGGTGCTCAATCACCTGATGTTCCTCGGCTCGTACCCGCTGGAGATCGGCGCGATCACCCCCGTCTTCTACGCGTTCCGGGAACGGGAGACCATCCAGGCGGTGATGGAGGAGGTCTCCGGCGGCCGGATCCACTACATGTTCAACCGGGTCGGCGGCCTGAAGGAGGAGGTGCCCGCCGGCTGGACCGGCCGCGCCCGGGCCGCGATCGGCGAGGTACGCCGACGGATGCCCGACCTGGACAACCTCATCCGGCGCAACGAGATCTTCCTGGCCCGCACCGTCGGGGTGGGGGTGCTCCCCGCCGCCGACGCCGCCGCGTTCGGCGCGTCCGGACCGGTCGCCCGCGCCTCCGGCCTCGACCTGGACCTGCGCCGCGACGAGCCCTACCTGGCGTACGACCAGCTCGACGTGCCGGTGGTCACCCGCACCGCCGGGGACTGCCACGCCCGCTTCGAGGTGCTGCTCGACCAGGTGTACGCCTCGCTCGACCTCGCCGAGCAGTGCCTGGACCGGGTCGACCGGCTGACCGGGCCGGTCAACACCCGGCTGCCCAAGGTGGTCAAGGCCCCCGAGGGCCACACCTACGCCTGGACCGAGAACCCGCTCGGGATCAACGGCTACTACCTGGTGTCCCGGGGTGAGAAGACCCCGTGGCGGCTCAAGCTGCGCACCGCGTCGTACGCGAACGTGCAGGCGCTGGCCAGCCTGCTCCCCGGCTGCCTGGTGCCGGACCTGATCGCCATCCTCGGCTCGATGTTCTTCGTGGTCGGCGACATCGACAAGTGAGCTGCTCCGCCCGTGGCGGCGGTCGCGTCGCCGGCCGGTGCGGCGTGCGCGGGGGTCAGCGCCAGCGGCCGCCGGCGCGCGGGGCCTCGTCCTGCGGCGGGTAGCCGTACCCCTCGCCGCCACCCCACTGCTGCCGGGCCGGCGGCTCCGGCTCGGGCGCCCGCCACGCGTCGACCGGCTCGCGCGGCGCGGGTGGCCGCCACTGCCCGGCCGGCTGCTGTGCGCTCCACTGCTCCTCGGCGGGCTGCCAGCCGGCCGTCGACGTCCGCCACTCCTGCGGCACCGGCACCCCGCCCTGCGGCAGCGCCGGCCGGTCCTCCTGCTCGGCCCAGCCGCCACCGTACTGGCCGCCCGACCGGCGCGGCTCGTCCTGGCGTACCGACGCCCAGCGGTCCTGCATCCGGAACTCGGCACCGTCGGCGTGCACCTCGGCCCGCCGCTCCCCGACCCGCACCTCGCGGGCGCGCCCGTCCTCGCGTACCTGGGCCCACCGGTCACCGACCCGCACCCCGGACCAGCCCTCGTCCGCCGAGTACGACCCACCCGCCCAGGAACCGTCGGTGCGGTCGTCGGACCGCCCGTCCCAGGACCGCTCCTCCGGCCACGACCGCTCCTCGGCCTGACCGGCCGGCCAGGCCCGATCGTCGCGCTGACCCGCCCACGAACGCTCGTCGCGCTGACCCGCCCAGGGGCGCTCGTCCCGCTGGCCCGCCCGGGTCTGCTCCGGCTCCGGCGCGTTCCAGGACGACTCCTCACCCGCCGGCGACCAGCGGCCGGCGTACCCGCCGTAGCTGCCCGCGACCCCCGGGTCGGCGCCGTCGACGACGGTGTGCCGGGTGGTCACGTGCACCGTCTCGGTGTGCCGCACCACCGGGCGGCCCCCGGGGTCCGGCGCGGCCACCCGGGCCGAGCCGTACACATTGGCCTGACCGGCGGCGGGACGTTCGGCGGCGTACCGGTTGCCGGTCGGCTCGTCGTCCCGGTCGGCGGCCGCCCGGCCCCAGGCCGGGGACTCCTCGGCGGCGTGGCGCCGTCCGCCCGCCGCGTCGTCGTGGGTCTCCGCGGCCGGCACCCGTGCCCGGCCGGCGCCGGCCGGGTCCTCCGCCCCGGTCAGCCCGGCGGCGGCGGCGATCCCGGCAGCGGCGGCGTCGAGGCGACGGCGCAACGCGGCTACCTGGTCGTCGACCCGCTGGGCGTGGTCGAGCGCCTGGTTGCCGCGCTGGGCGGCGGCCACGATCTCGGAGCGCAGCTCGCGGCGCAGCTGCTCCAGCTCGTCGAGGAACTCCTCGCTGCGCGCCGGGCCGCCCGAGTCGTTGCGGAGCGCGATCGACAGGCCGATCAGGACCACGGCCACGATGGCCAGCACGGCGGCGAACCGCAGCGGGCCGTTGCCGTCGGCGACCAGCAGGATCAGCGCCGCGATCGGCGCGATCGCCACGCCGATCCAGAACAGGACGGTCAGCAGCTGGGGGTTGCGCTGCTCGGGGAGAGCCGGGGCGGGCATGGATGTGGAGCCTACCGACAGAAGCCCTGGCTGGGAACGGTCCCGAAAGCCGGAATCCCCGGTCACGGGTGGTGCCCGCCCCGCCGCGTCACCCGCTGACGCGCAGGTGGGCGGCGGGGCGCGACGGTGACAGGGCCCGGGCGCGGCCGTGCGGGACGACCGCACCCGGGGACGGGGTCAGCTCGCGGCGAGCGCGCCGTCGGAGGAGAAGACCAGACCGACGCTGGCGCTGCCGGTCTTCAGCGCGTTCTTGGTCTGCGGACCACCGGCGTCCAGCGAGCTGAACGAGCCGGCCTTGAAGTCGTAGACCTCCACCAGGCCGGCCTGGCACTTGGGGCGCTGCGGGCACTCCGGCGGGCCGGCCAGCACGGTCGCCTGGCCCGAGCACTTCGCGGCCAGGTCGGAGAGGGTCTTCAGGGCGTACTTGTCGGCGAAGGCCTTGGTGACGGCGAAGGCGTTCTGGTCCTGCGCGGCGGCGGGAGCACCGAAGACGATGCCGGCCTTGTCCCCGGCGGCCTTCAACGCGGCGACGGTCTTGTCCAGGTCCGGCGACGAGACCGGGGCGGCGTCCTTGCCGTTGGCCTTGGTGTTGAGGAACTCGGCCATGGTCGCCGCGTACTCGGGGACGACCTGGATCTCGCCCTTCTCCAGCGCCGGCTCGTAGAGTTCCCGGTTGCCGATCTGCTGCACCTTGACCTGGTACCCGGCCGCGGTGAGGGCGATGTTGTACAGCTCGGCCAGCGTCTGGCTCTCCGAGAAGTTGCCCGCGCCGACGACGATCGGGCCGCCGGGGCCCTTGGCGATGCCGGCGGTGAGGCCGTTGGCCGAGGCGAATTCCTCGGCGGCGGCCTTCGGGGTCTTGCGGTCGACGTCGACGGCCTTGTTGAGCGCGATCAGCTTCGGCGTGTCCAGCGCCGCGGAGACCTTGTCCAGCGCGGCGATGAGCTGCGGGTTCGCCGCGTCGGCGTGGACCGCGGGAATGATGTTGTCGGTGTTCTGGAGCTTCTTGTCGTCGTCGAGGACGACCAGCTGTTCACCCGCGACCGGGGCGCAGCCCGCCCCGGCGGCGCCCGGCTCGGGCGCGTCGGTGCCGGAGGAACCGGCGTCCCCACAGCCGGTGAGCAGCCCGGCCACCGTGAGGGCGCCGACCGCGCCGACCGCCACCCGTGTCCGTACGCGCATGTGTTGCCCGCCTCCCGTGTCCCGGCGCGGCCCTGCGGGGCCGGCCGCGTGTCCGACGGGCGATCCGGTCGGGCCGCCCGCGAGGTTCCAGCCAATATCCTCCGGGCCGGACCGACAAACCCGAAGCGGATTTCGTCACCGGTTCGTCACCTTGGGCGATCAGGCGCCCGCCGTCGCGTCCGCCGCCCGCCGGTTCGCCGCCCGCCGGGTACGCCGCAGTGGACGCGGGGTGACCACCCGCTCGACCAGCGCGAGGACCCCCTCGACCAGCAGGGCCAGCCCGGCGACCAGCAGGCCCCCGGCGATGATCTGCCCGCCGCCGGCCGCGATGTCCAGCCCGAAACCGGCCCGGATGATCTGCCCGAGGCCACCGCCGTTGACGAACGAGGCGAGCGCGGCGGTCGCCACCACCTGCACCGTGGCGGTCCGGAAGCCGGCGGCCAGGTACGGCACGGCGAGCGGCAGCTCCACCCGGCGCAGCACCTGCCCACCCGAGAGCCCCATCCCCCGGGCCGCGTCCCGGGCCTCCGGATCGGCCTGCCGCACCCCCGTGTACGCGTTGGCCAGCAGCGGCGGCACCGCGAACACCGCCAGCGCCACCACCACCGCCGGCCGGCCGAAGCCGAGGAAGGTCAGCGGCAGGATGGTCAGCAGCGCCAGGGTGGGGATCGCGAGGCTGACGTTGGAGACCAGCAGCACCAGCCCGCCGCCGCGTCCGGTGTGCCCGAGCCAGAGCCCGACCGGCCAGGCCACCAGGCAACCGAGCAGCACCGCGGCGGCGGACATGCTCAGGTGCTCGCCGAGCCGGTCCAGGACCCCGCCCGGGTTGGTCCAGTTGAGCGGGTCGTTGAGCCAGACCACGGCCTGCTGCACCGGGTTCATCGCGTCCGCCTCCCCGCCGCGTCGGCGTCCGCCGCGCCCGTGCCCGCGGTGCTCATCTCGGCCGGCCCCGCAGCCACGGCGTCAGCAGCCGGCCCGTCCCGGCGAGGACCAGGTCCAGCACCAGGGCGAGCAGGACGCAGAGCAGCGTCCCGGTCATGATCTGCGCCTTGTAGAAGTTGTTCTGGAAACCGGCGAAGATGAGCTGCCCCAGCCCGCCCCGGCCGACCACCACCCCGACGGTGACCAGGGCGACCGTGGAGACGGTGGCCAGGCGTACCCCGGTGAGGATGCCGGGCAGGGCCAGCGGCAGGTCCACCCGGAACAGTCGGGCCCACCGGCCGTACCCCATCCCCTCGGCCGCGTCGCGCACCTCGGGCGGCACCTGGTTCAGACCCGCCACCGCGTTGCGCACGATCACCAGCAGCGCGTACAGCACCACGACGGTGAGCACGGTGACCGCGCCGATGCCCAGGTACGGGGCGAGGAAGGCGAACAGCGCCAACGACGGCACCGTGTAGAGCACCCCGGTGAGTGCGAGAATCGGGCCGGCGAGGCCGCGGTACCAGTACGCGGCCACCGCCAGCGGCAACGCCACCAGGGCGGCGATCAGCACCGCCCGGCCGGTCAGCGAGGCGTGCTCCCGCAGCGCCGCGAGGATCGTGTCAGAGTTGTCCCGCACGTACTGCCAGGAGAACCAGGGGTTGCCCGGCTCGGCCCGGCGGCTCAGGTGGAAGGACACACGTGGACGTTACCCCGGGGGGCACCGGCGACGCCGGACACAGCGCGGCCTCGATCACCCTCGACGGCATCCGCAAGCGCTACCCGGACGGCACCGAGGCGGTGCGGGAGCTGAGCCTGGAAGTCGAGGCCGGCGAGCTGGTGGTGCTGATCGGCCCGTCCGGCTGCGGGAAGTCCACTGTGCTGCGCATGGTCAACCGGCTGATCGAGCCGACCGGCGGCCGGATCCTGCTCGGCGACGAGGACATCACCCGGGTCGACCCGGTACGGCTGCGCCGCCGGATCGGCTACGTCATCCAGAACGTGGGCCTCTTCCCGCACCAGACGGTGAGCGCCAACGTGGGCACCGTGCCCCGGCTGCTCGGCTGGCCGAAGGAGCGGATCCGCCGACGCACCGGCGAGCTGCTGGAACTGGTCGGACTGGACCCGGCCCAGTTCGGCCGGCGCTACCCCCACGAGCTCTCCGGCGGGCAGCGGCAGCGGATCGGGGTGGCCCGGGCGCTCGCCGCCGACCCGGTGGTCCTGCTGATGGACGAGCCGTTCTCGGCGGTCGACCCGATCGTCCGGACCCGGTTGCAGGAGGAGTTCCTCCGCCTCCAGGCCGAGGTCCGCAAGACCATCGTGCTGGTCACCCACGACCTCGACGAGGCGGTCCGGCTCGGCGACCGGATCGCGGTGCTCTCCGAGGGCGGCCGGCTGGAGCAGTACGACACCCCGGCCGCCCTGCTCGGCGCGCCCGCCTCGCCGTTCGTCCGCGAGTTCGTCGGCGCCGACCGGGGCGTCCGCCGGCTCGCGGTCACCCCGGTGCCCCGGAACGCGCTCGCCCCGGTCCCGCCGGACCGGACCGGCCTGCCCACCGTGGCGCTGGGCGGCTCGGCGTACGACGCGCTGGCCGCGATGCTGACCGCCGGCACGGACGCCGTGCTGGTGAGCGTGGACGGTGAGCCGGTCGGCGTCCTCGACCGGACCGGGGCACTGGAGCTGGGTCGGGCCTGAACTCGGCCCCTCGTCGGGTGGGGTCCACCGGGCGGCGCTCAGGCCCGGCCGCCGAGGCTGGCCAGGCCGATGATCCAGCCGGCGAAGAAGCCGTACGAGGCCCCGGTGCCGGTGGTCTCGAAGTCGGCGAGCAGGGTGCCGCCGGAGGTCAGCAGCGCCGCCAGGAGAGTGGCCACCCCGCCGGCCAGCACGAACGCGGCCCAGCCGGAGAAGAACTGGCTCAACGAGCCCTGCACCCGGGCCACCTGCGAGGCGGGCAGCAGGTAGAGGAAGGTCACCGCGAACACCAGCAGCAGGACGGCCCGCGCGTCGGTGGCGAGGAGGCTCTGCTCCGGGTCGGTGGACTCCAGCCGCCAGGCCGGCCACGCCAGCAGCCGCAGGAACCAGCCGCCGGCCGAGTTCGGGTCGGTGTTCCCCTCGGCCCAGTCGACGTACCACGGGCTGCCGCACACCGCGACCAGGATCAGCGTGGCGAGGGCGCCGGTGCCGGCGGCGGTGCCGTACCCGCGGACGGTCGTGGAACGGTTGGTGAGGGCCATGGGGCGGGAAGTTCCCGAGCCGCCCGGGCGGGCAAACCTCCGCCAACCGGCGGTACGACCGCTCAGTGCTTCATCAGGTAGTCGATGAACGCGGCCCGCAGCAGCGGCGCCGACTCCTCGTAGCCGTGCCCGGTCAGCTCCCGCCACAGCGCGGCCGCCTCGTCGATGGTCGGCCCCACCGAGTTGGGCGCCCCGTCCAGCGCGGCGGCCTCGTCGGCGTTCGGCAGGTGACGCAGCACGGACCAGAAGAAGCCCACGTCGTGCCGCTCCCGGGCCAGCGCGAACGCCCGCTCCCGCAACTCCTCGGTGGAGAGCGCGTCGAGCTCGTCGAAGGTGCGGCCGGTGCCGGCGGAAGGAGTCTCGGTCATGCCCGCGAGCCTAACCGGCGAGATCACCGACGGCGCGTCGGACGCGGTGCTCACCGGTCCCGGTCGTCCCAGCGCCCGGGCCCGGTGTCCCAGCGGGGGGCCTCCCACGGGTCGGGCGGGGTGTCCGAGGCCGGGGTCGGCAGCGCCGGTGTCCAGGTGTCGGCCGGACCCGAGCGGGTCAGCGTCCAGCCGGAGCTGATCGAGCCGTCGGAGACGGGGGCGACCTCCGCCACCTCGCCGGTCACCGCGCGCGGCCGGCCGTACGCCTCGACCAGCCGGGTCACCACCAGTCCCAAGGCCAGGGCGGCGCCGCCGACGGCCCAGCGGCTGAGCGTCCGGCCCTCCGCCGCCGTCCAGGCGAGCAGGACGACGACCAGGCTCACCGCCAGCAGGGTGCCGAGGACCCCACCGCGCCGGCCGTACGCGCTGGTGCCGCCGAGCATCGCGACGCCCACCGCCAGCACCGTCCAGTCCAGCCCCGACGCCGGCACGACCGGCCCGGTCCCGTTCGCCGCGACCAGCGCTCCGGCCAGCATGGCGAGCACGGTCGAGCAGACCAGCGCCGTCGCGGTCACCACGGCCGCCACCGTGCCCCGGCGGCGGGCCGGATCGGTCACCGGCCGGAAGCGGCCGACCAGGCGCCGGACCGCCCGGATCGCGCCGAAGAGCCCGGCCAGCACGGTGACGGCCGCGAAGCCGGCGAAGAGGCGGACGGCGACCGTGCGCGGATCGTGGTCGCCCTGGAGGGCCACCGGGGCGGTGCGCTGCTCGATCCAGACGATGACCCCCGCCGCGCCGGCGAGGCTGGCCGCCCAGCCGGGGACGTGCAGGACCACCACCGCGAGCGCCAGCGCGAGCCCGCCGAGCGCCGCGACCACCAGGGCGGGCACGAGGGCGTGCTGGAGCCCCCGGTCACCCTGCTCGGCCAGGTGCAGCCCGGCGGCGACCGCGACCGGGCCGACGGCCAGGTTCACCGCGGCGGTGCGCAGGCTCAGCCCGGCGGCGAGGGCGAGCAGGCCGAGGGCGACGACGTCGACCAGGAAGGTGCGCAACCGGTCCCCGCGCAGGGCGTCGGCGTCGACCCGCCAGAGCAGGTAGGCGAGCCCGGCCAGCGCGAGCAGGAGCAGCAGCTCCCACACCACGTGCACGGCGACCCGGTCCCGGCCCGGCTCACCGTGGGTGGGGTCGTCGAAGACGTTCTCCAACACGACGGCGGGCACGCCCTGCTCGGCCGACGCGGCCCGGCCTGGTTGGTCGTACGCCATGCCGCGCGCCTCCCCCTGCCGGCCGTCCCCGTCGACGGCCGCCTGCAATCGGTCGTCAGGGACGGTACCTGCGCGGTAGGACCCGGCGTAACCCCCTGGTCAGCGACGGGGTGAGCGGCCCTGCCGGTCGCCGGGCCCGCGGTCTTCGTCGTCCTCCTGCTCAGGGACCCGGCAGGCGCGCTCCAGCCAGAGCGCGGCGGCGGCCAGGGCGAGCGAGGCGAGCAGCCCGGCGCCGGCGGCCGGCCGGTCGCTCACGGCGGCGTTGGTGTCCTCGATGAAGAGCCACCCGGTGAGGCCGGCGTAGAAGCCGGCGAAGATGGCTCCGGCCAGCGCGGACGCCTTGGCCAGCACCACGAACCGGGCGACCAGCAGCGGGTTGACCGGGTCGCGGCCGGGCCGGCGTTCGATCCGGCTGCGGGTGTTGACCGCCGCGTACGCCTCCAGCACGGCGAGGGCGGCCAGGGTGATCACCGGCAGCCAGGGCAGCTCCGGCGCGACCTCGTAGTAGAAGGTGCTGATCAGCAGCCAGGCGACCGCCGCGGCGGCGAGCGCGGCCACCACCAGCGTGGAGATCCGGGTGGGACCCATCCGGAAGCGGTCGGGGCCACTTCCACGCGGGGTCTGCGCCTGGGTCATGTGTCCGACTCTAACGTCAGATCCGGCCGGGGGCCGAGTTCCAGGGCGTCACCGGCCAGCGGCTCGGCGTTGAGCAGGTCGGTGAGCCAGCCGTGCCCGGGCAGCCGCCCGTGCGGCTCGATGTCGATCCACGGCCGTAGCACGAACGCCCGCAGGTGGGCCCGGGGGTGCGGCAGGGTCAGCTCGGGGTCGTCGCTGAGCACCGGCTCACCGGCGTCGTCCCAGACGGCGATCACGTCGACGTCGAGCGTGCGCGGCCCGAACCGGCGCTGCGGATCGCGGACCCGGTCGGCCGCCCGCTCGGCCGCGCGGGCCCGGGTCAACCAGTCCCGCGCGCCGGCCGCCGGGTCGACGACCAGCACCGCCGCGTTCAGGTACGCGGGCTGGTCGGCGTCACCCCAGGGCGGGGTCTCGTACACCCCGGACACCACCCGGACCGCGTCGCCGAGCGTGGCCACGGCCGTACGCAGGTGGCCGACGCGGTCGCCCAGGTTGCTGCCGATCGACAGCACCGCCCGGCTCACCGGGTACGCCGCATCGTCACGGCCACGTCCGAGAAGGTGTACGGGATGGGGGCCTCCGGCTTGTGCACGGTGACGGTGGCGGCGGCGACCAGCGGTTCGGCGAGGCAGACCGCGAGCAGCCGGTCGGCGAGCGTCTCGATCAGGTTGACCGGCTCGCCGGTGACCACGGCGACCAGGCGCTCGGCCAGTTCGCCGTAGTGGACGGTGTCGGTGACCTCGTCGGAGCGGGCGGCCGGGGCGAGGTCGAGTTCGAGCACGGCGTCGACGACGAAGTCCTGCCCCTGGTCGCGTTCGAAGTCGTAGACGCCGTGGCGGCCACGCGCCCGCAGCCCGGTCAGCTCGATCCGATCGGTCATCGCGCTCCCTCTCCGCGGCCGGCGTGCCCGGCCGTCTCTCCGGCCCCGGCCGGTCGGCCGCCGCCCGCGCCGTGCGCCGGTCCGCCGGCCGGGCCGTGCGCCGGTCCGGTGCGCGGTCCGGTGCCGGCCGTCCCGGTGGTGGGGGCGGCCAGCCGGGGCCGGCCGGTGGCCGCCCAGACGGCGAGCGCGTCGGCGGTGGCCCGGACGTCGTGCACGCGTACCCCCCACGCGCCGGCGGCGACCGCGAGCAGGCTGGTCGCGACGGTGGCGGCCTCCCGGCCCGCGGTGGGGCGGGGGGCGCCGTCCGGGCCGGCGAGCAGCCGGCCCAGGTACGACTTGCGGCTCGCCCCGAACAGCAGCGGGAAGCCGAGTTCGACCAGTTCGGGCAGGCGGGCGCTGAGTTCCCAGTTGTGCGCGGCGGTCTTGGCGAAGCCGAGCCCCGGGTCGACGACGATCCGGTCGGCCGCCACCCCGGCGGCGAGCGCCTCGTCGATGCGTCGGCCCAGCTCGGCCCGGACGTCGGCGACCACGTCGGTGTAGCTGGCCAGGTCTCCCATCCCGCGCGAGTGCCCGCGCCAGTGCATCAGCACCCAGGGGCAGCCGGCGTCGCGGACCACCCGGGCCATGTCCGGGTCGGCCAGGCCGCCGGAGACGTCGTTGACGACGGCGGCACCGGCGGCGAGCGCCGCCTCGGCCACCGAGGCGCGGGTGGTGTCGATGCTGACCGCGACGCCCGCCGCGGCCAGCTCGCGGACGACCGGCAGGACCCGGGCGGTCTCGGTGTCGGCGTCGACCCGGTCGGCGCCGGGGCGGGTGGACTCACCGCCGACGTCGACCAGCCGCGCCCCCTCGGCCCGCAGTCGCACTCCGTGTGCGACGGCGGCGTCGAGGTCGGAGTACAGGCCACCGTCGGAGAAGGAGTCGGGCGTGACGTTGAGGACGCCCATCACCACCGGGGCCTGCGCCCGTACCAGATCGGTCACGACTAGACGGTACCGGTCGTCCGGGCCCGCTCCGGCGGCCCCCGCCGGGCCGTCCGAGGCACACCATGACGTGGTCATTGGAACAGGTGTACGATCGGTCGTCCGGGCGGTTTCGGGCCTACTCTTCGCGGGTTGTCGCAAAGGAGGGCGGCCCGTACGCTGTGGAATTGCCCAGCATCGAGATGGCGAAGCCTGGAGGGAGGGCCTAAGCGGGAAAAATCCCCCCAAAGCTCACCACTCTCCGTGGTGGGTAACGAACGTAGCGTCGCCGACGCTGCGCGAAGTGAGCAGTTCCCGCCAGGCTTGCCTACCGCACCGCCGCGGCACCGCCGGCCGCGTTATGGGGAGGTTTCCAGTGACCGCCTTCGAGCTCATCGGGACGGCGTCGTCCGGCGTCGCGCAGGCGCTGCACACCCTGGCGTCGGTCCCGCTCGCCGAGCCGGCCCCGAAGGGCATCGACACCAACGGCGTCGTCACCTTCTTCGCCAGCAAGATCGCCCCGATCCTGCTCGCGGTGCTCGGCGTCATCTTCATCGGCCGGGCCAGCCGGGGCGAGATCTCCAAGGTGCTGACGAGCTCCGCCATCGCGATCGTCGGCCTGGCGTTCATCGCCGGCGCGGCCACACTCTTCTTCGTCGGTGACTACCTGATCGACCTGATCTTCGAATAGGCGCGGGCTTCAGATGCGGCTGCGCACCGACGACGACATCTACCGGGCCCGCCTGGTCTACCTCGGGCCGCCCGGCTACACCCTTCCCGTCCACCTGCCGTACGCCCAGTACGGCCTGTTCATACTGCTCGTACCCCTCTACATGTTCATCCACTGGCTGTTCACGCTGCAGGTCGAACTCTTCCCCGCCTGGGAGATCGCCCTCGCCATCGTGACCACCTCGTTCATCTTCCGGTACGTCGACCCGGACCGGCCGGCGCGGATGGTGATCCGCACGGCGCTGACCGACTGGCGACGCACCCGGGAGCCGGCCGCCGAACAGCGGGATCCCCGCCTGGTCGGCAGCCGGATCAGGATCCGGGAGGAACTGGCATGACCGGGCGTACGCCGATCGAGCAGTCGAACCACGCGGGTGAGGCGGTCGCATGAGTCGCTCTTCCACGCCGGGTTTCCCGGCCGGACGCCACAGCGCCCCGCACGGTAACCGTGCGCGGTCGCTCGACTACCCCGAGCAGGAGCTGCCGGACGAGGAGGCGTACGACCCCGCCCTCGTCACCAGCCCCGGCAACGGTGGAGTCGGCGTCTTCCAGGCCCCCCGCCCGGCTCCCGGCCGGGGCGTACCCCCGGGCGAACCGGCCGCCCCGATGCTGGTCGGCGACGGCACCGACATCGACTCCCCGTTCCTGGACCTGTTCGGCGGCGCCGGCCCCACGGCACGACCCGCCCGCCAGGCCGCCCTGCCCGCCGGTGCGCCACCGCGCCGCCCGGCCGGCCGGGAACACCCACCGATCCCCCACCAGCCGGTCGCGCCGCCCGCGCCCGCCGCCCCCGCGCCGGCCATCGAGCCGGACACCCCGCCCCCGGCGATCGAGGTGTCCCCCGCCGCCGGCCCGCCGGGGCGTACCCGCGTCCCGCACCAGAGCGGCGACCGGCTCCCGACGGTCCGGCCGGCGGCCGAGGCGGGGGCGACCGCCGACCGGGTGGTGGAGACGCCGCCGCAGCGGTCGCCCCGGCGCACACCCGTCGAGCCCGCCGCCGGCGAACCGCTCACCGCCCGGGAGGCCGCCGAGCGGACCCGGCGCGAGGCCACCGAGCGGGCCCGCCGGCAGGCCGCGCACCGGGCGGCGCGCCAGCCCGCCCCGCCGGCCCCGCCCCGGCCCGCCGAACCGACGCCCCCCGCGCCGGCCGAACAGGCCCGGCCGGAGGAAGCCGGGCCGGCCCGGCCCGCGCCACCGCCACCGCCACCGGCTCTCCCGGACCCCGGGCACCGCGCCGTCGCCGCCTCCGGCCGGCGTGAGCTGGCCGAGCCGGCCCCGCAGGAGCCGGCCGAGCGGGCCTCCCGGGAACTCGCCCCGCCGCGCCAGCGCGCGGCGAGCCGGCGCGACGCCCCGACCAAGCCCGTCCGGGTACGCCCCCCGAAGATCAAGTTCGGGGACCGGGACCCGTCGATCGACCTGGCGATCACCGAGATCGCCGGGCACCTGACCTTCACCCCCAACACCGTCACCGCCTGGTACTGGCTGCCCGAGGTGCGCTGGGCGTTCCGCCCGGACGCCGAACGGGAGGCGCTGCTCTCCGCCATCTCCGAGCAGTACGCCGGCCTGGCCGGATTCCGGCTGCACCTGCGCCGCACCACCCGCCCCTTCCCGGCCGACGAGTGGGCCCGCACCATCGACGCCCACACCGCCTCACCGCTGCCCGACGTACCGGGCACCGCGGGCTGGGCCGACCACCTGGTCGCCGCCCAGCGGCACCTGATGTCGGTCAACCACGCCGAGGGGCAGACCTACCTGGGCGTCACCTTCGCCCGCCGGTCGCTGGGCAACTCGCTCACCGAGCGGATGCTGCGCGTCTTCGGTCGGGGCACCGCCGACGGCGAGCGCCGCAAACTGGGCCGGACCGTCGAGCAGTTCGACGAAGTGCTCGGCGCGTTCGGCATGCGCGGCCGCCGGGTGACCGCGCAGGAGCTGGAGTGGCTGCTCTACCGCTCCGTCGCGCTCTGCATGGCCCCGCCCGGGGCGCTCTCCCCGGTGACCAACGGCCGGTGGGAGCGGGGCGACCTGCTCGCCCTCACCGAGCAGGTCGAGCGCTACCGCACCCCGTACGGCTCGACGCTCAAGCTGGTCAACCGGATGACGGGCGAGGAACGGCACGTCGCCGTGCTCGCCGTCGGCCGGATGGAACCGCTGGAGATCCCCGAGCGGCACGAGCCGTGGCTGCACTTCCACGAGCGGCTGCCCTGGCCGATGGAGATCTCCACCCGGGTGGACATCCTCGGCTCCGGCGACTCCTTCCGGAACCTGGAACACCGGCTGCGGATGATCCGCTCCCAGCAGCTCGACTACGCCGAGCACGGCATCGACGCCCCGCCCGAACTGGAGCGACTGGCCAAGCGGGCGCTGGTCATCGGCGACGAGATGACCACGGGGCTGCCGGTCGACTCCGCCCGGGCGCACGGTTGGCACCGGATCGCCGTCGGCGGCCGGACCAGGGAGGAGTGCCTGGAACGGGCCCGCCGGCTCATCCAGCTCTACTCCCGCGAACTGCGCATCTCGCTGCAGCACCCGAAGAACCAGGACTGGCTGGCCCGGGAGTTCATCCCCGGCGAGCCGATCGCCAACACCGGCTACGTGCGCCGGATGCCGGTCCCGCTGCTCGCCGCCGCGCTGCCGCAGGCCGCCTCGACCGTCGGCGACCGGCGCGGCGACCTGATCGGTCGTACCGCCGGCACCTGCCGCCGGCCCGTCTTCCTCGACCTGCACTTCCCGATGGAGGTACGGGAGCGCTCCGGCCTGGCGGTCTTCGTCGCCGAGCCGGGCGGCGGCAAGTCCACCCTGCTCGGCGCGCTCGGCTACCTGGCCGCCCGGCGGGGAGTGCAGGTCACCCTGCTCGACCCGTCCGGCCCGCTGGCCCGGCTCTGCGCGATGCCGGAGCTGCGGCCGTACTCGCGGGTGCTGAACCTCACCGGATCCGAGCACGGGACGCTGGCGCCGTACTCGCTCATCCCGACGCCGCTGCGCAGCGAGTTCGGCAGCGGCGCGGCGGGCGACCGGGAGTTCGAGATCGCGGTCTCCAACGCCCGGGCCGAGCGCCGGATGCTCGTCCAGGACATCTGCATGATGCTGGTGCCGCCGCAGGTGGCCCGGGAGGCGTCCACCGCCACCCTGTTCCGGCACGCCGTACGCCAGGTGCCGGCCGAGGAGACCTCCACCCTGGACGACGTGGTCGCCTGCCTGCAGGGGATGGACGACGACGCCGGCCGGGAGCTGGCCAACCTGCTGCTGGACACCGCCGAGATGCCGCTGGCGATGCTCTTCTTCGGCCGCCCGCCGGAGGGGCTGCTCGGTGCCGACGCCGCGCTCACCGTGATCACCATGGCGGGCCTCCGGCTGCCCGACCTCAAGATCGAGCGGGAGTACTGGTCGGCCGAGGAGGCGCTGGCGCTGCCGATGCTGCACACCGCGCACCGGCTCGCCGTACGCCGCTGCTACGGCGGCTCGATGTCGTCCCGCAAGCTGGTCGGCCTGGACGAGGCGCACTTCATGGAAGGCTGGCGCTCCGGCCGGTCGTTCCTGGTCCGGCTCGCCCGGGACTCCCGCAAGTGGAACCTCGCCGCGCTGGTCGCCTCGCAAAACCCGAAGGACATCCTCGGTCTCGACGTGCAGAACCTCGTCTCCACCGTCTTCGTCGGTCGGATCGCGGAGGACACCGAGATCGCCTCCGAGGCGCTGCGGTTGCTCCGGGTGCCGGTCGACGACGGGTACGAGGCCACCCTCGCCTCCCTCTCCGCCGTCGACGCCACCTCGGCGGCGCGGCTCGGCTTCCGCGAGTTCGTCATGCGTGACGTGGACGGCCGCGTGCAGAAGGTCCGCGTCGACGTGTCGTACGTCGAAGGGCTGCTGGAACACCTGGACACCACCCCCGCCGCGGTCGCCCAGGCGGCCGGGCAGCTGCCGACCGTCCTGGCTGATCTGGAGGCGTGACATGGCGAGGGCCAGGGCACGGATCGCGGCGCTCCTCCTCGTGCTCGGCGTACTCGCCGGCGCCACGATCTCCTGGCCGGTGGTCGGCGCGACACCGGCGTCCGCCGCTCCGCCGACGGCCCAGGCCCAGGCCCAGGCGATGGCGGAGCTGTGCAGCACGAAGGAGTGGCAGACCGACTTCCGCGCCTGCGTCGCCAAGCTCAAGGAGGTCAGCGAGGACGAGGTCAAGTGTCGCAACGCACCGGTCCCGTCCGCGCCGGACTCCGGGCTCGCCGGGTGGTTCGCGTCCCGGCCCGACTCCTCCAAACTCGCGGGCCCCAAGGGCCTCTACAGCGACTACGGCTACGCCGGCTACAGCTTCAACACCTACGACGTGGAGGGCGGCTGCGCCTCCACCGTGCTCCATCCCGACTACAAGTTCACCACCACGATGGCCAACGGCGAGTTCATGATGGCCACGGCGATCGTCGGGGCCTCCAACGCGCTCCGCGAGCGGGCCTGGGATCCACGCTCGATGTGGGGTTGGGCTGACCCGCTGGTGGAGAAGGCCACCAAGGCCGTCTACCAGAAGGTGTTCAGTGTCTTCGGCATCATCACACTCTGTGTCGTCGGCCTCTACCTGCTCTGGCGCTCCCGCCAGTCGGACATGAGCAACGCGATGACCACGGCGGGCTGGGCGCTGCTGGTGATGGTGGCGGTGACCGCACTGGCCGCCTGGCCGGTCAAGTCGGCCAACATCGCCGACGGCACCCTCATCACCTCCCTCGGCGTCGTCCACGACGCCGTCGGTCCAGCAGCCCGAGACACCCCGCCCGGGCAGTGCGACGATCCCAACCCGGAAGCATGCAGGGACAACCGTCCCCCCGCCGTCCGGGCCAGTGACACCGCGACCGAGTCGATGCTCTACCGGAACTGGCTGCGGGGCGTGCTGGGGTCGGCCGACAGCGAGACCGCGAAGAAGTACGGCCCGGCGCTCTACGACGCCAAGTCGCTCTCCTGGGAGGAGACGCAGAAGCTCCGGCAGAACCCGGCCACCCGGGAGGCCACCATCAAGGCCAAGCAGCAGCAGTGGGCCCGGGTCGCGGAGCAGATCAGCAAGGAGGACCCGGAGGCGTACGAGTACCTCAAGGGCACCCGGGACATGGACCGGATCGGGTCCGGTTTCATCGCGGTGCTGGCCGCCCTGCTCTTCGCGATGTTCGACCTGACGGCGTCGTTGCTGGTGCTCCTCGGCTTCCTGATCTTCCGGTGGGCGGTCATCGCCGCGCCGATCCTCGGCACCATCGGTCTGCTGCGGCCGGCCAGCGCCGGCCTGCGCCGCCTCGGCAACGCGGTCGTCGCTGCCGTGTTCAACATCGCCATCTTCGGCACCGGCGCGGCGATCTACCTGTTCGCGGTCGATCTGATCATGAGCACGCCCACCCTGCCGGGCTGGCTCCAGGTGGTGCTGGTCTGGCTCTGCGGCGTGGTCGGCTGGCTGCTGCTGCGGCCGTACCGGCGGATCACCCAGCTCGGTGGTAAGGACGGCAGCGAGGCGGTCAGCTCGGCCGGTTCGTGGCACCGTCGCTTCTTCCGGGACATGCGTGTCGCCGCCCGGCTCGACGTGGCCGAACCCGGTGGCACCGCCGAGCCGGCCCTCGCCCGTCGGCGCGGCGCGGCGTTGGAGCCGCCGAGGCTCCGCCCGGAGGCCCGTCGGGAGGACCCGTCGCACTCCGCCACCCCGGAGGTCCGAGAACGGCCCGACGGCCGCGAGCGCCCCGACGAGACCGACTCCGCGGAGCAGCGGCGTGGCACGGGCGGAGCCACCACCGCTCCCCGTCAGCGCCGGCAGCCGGCGAGCTGGACCGAGCCGGACGTGCCGGAGGAGGCACCGTCGTTCGTGGTCTACCGTCCTGACTCCGCCGAGCGGGCGCCGGCCCCCAAGCCGAGCCCCCGGGTGCGTTCCGAGGCACGGTGAGGGCGATGCGACGGGCACTCGAATCCCTGTTCCGCCGGGTCCTGCGGTCCCGGATCGGCGTCGCGGCCGGGATCGCCGTGCTGGTCCTCGGGGTGCTCGGGACAGCCCGCCTGGTGGCCGGCCCCGCCGATCCCACGGAGGGGCTCAGCAGCCGGCCCCGCGAGCCCATCACGACGGTGGACCCGCACGAGGGTGACGACGGGGTCATCGCCACTCCGGTGCCGCAGTCCCCCCGGACGCGGCCGGGTGAGCTGACCCCCGAGCAGATTGCCACCCGCTTCACCGCCGCGTGGCTCGGTGGCCCCGCCACCACCGCGGAGAAGTGGCAGGCCGGACTGCTTCCGTTGTCGACGTCGGGGCTCACCGAGAAGCTCGCCGGCGCCGACCCGCAGGGTGTGCCGGCCGAGAAGGTCACCGGTGCGGTGACTCTCCGGCCGCGGACCGAGTCCTTCACCGAGGTGCTGGTGCCGCTGGAGACCGGCCGGCTCCGGCTCGAACTGGTCGCGCCCGACGGGCGCTGGTTGGTGGACGCCGTGGACTGGGAGCGGGAATGACTGCCGAGCTGCCGGGGGTGGGTCGGCCACCCCGTCGTCGACTCCGGATCGGTGCGTTGGTCACCGCGTTGACCGCCACCTTCGCCCTGCTCTGCTGCGGCGGCGGCAGCGCGGCCTTCTTCCTCACCAACCTGGGTGGAGAGCGGGACACCCTGGTCTCGAACGAGACGACATGCGAGCAGGACCACAAGGTCGACGTGGCCGGCGACATGCCACGGATGTCGGACTACGGCGACAGCCAACTCCGCAACGCCGCCATCATCATCAAGGTCGGCCAGGAGATGAAGGTTCCGCCCCGTGGCTGGGTGATCGCGGTGGCGACGGCGATGCAGGAGTCCGGACTGCGGAACCTCGCCAACAGCACCGTCCGGGGTTCCCGCGACATCCCCAACGAGGGCGTCGGCCGCGACCACGACTCGGTGGGCCTGTTCCAGCAGCGGGCGGGCTGGGGCAGCATCACCCAACGGATGACACCCTCCTACGCCGCCCGGAAGTTCTACGAGAAGCTGCTCCAGGTCGACGGTTGGCAGCAGCTCTCGCTGACCCGGGCGGCCCAGAAGGTCCAGATCAGCGCATATCCCGACGCGTACGCCAAGCACGAGGACACGGCCGCGAAGATCGTCAACGCGCTGGCCAAGGGGGCCGCCCGCACCGTCCAGATCGCCGACAAGGCGGTCTGCGACCGGGCCTCCGCGAAGACCATCGCCGCCTCCGGTTGGACCGCGCCCGTTCCGGGTGGCGTGGGCTCCGGTTTCCGGACCAGGAGCCGCCCCCAGCACAACGGGGTGGACATCTCCGCGCCGAAGGGCACCACGAAGATCCACGCCGCAGCATCCGGGCGGGTGCTGGTCGCCCGCTGCGACCCGGACCGTCGGGGTCGACTCGACTGCGACGTGGACGGCTTTCCCGGCAAGGGCGGCTGCGGCTGGTTCGTCGACATCCTGCACGCCGGCGGTTACATCACCCGGTACTGCCACATGGTCGAGAAGCCGCTGGTCGTCCCCGGCCAGGAGGTCAAGGCCGGCGAGGTGATCGGTCGGGTCGGCAGCAGCGGCAACTCCTCCGGCCCGCACCTCCACTTCGAGGTGCACCGCGACCGGGACCGCAGCTCCGCCGGGGCGATCGACCCGGTGCCGTGGATGCGGCAGCGCGGTGCGCCGCTGGACGGTTCGGCGTGAGGCACCCGGAACGATGACCGGTCCGCTGCCGGATCCCTTCGCCGGCCAGCCCGACTGGGCGCCCCTGCCACCGCGTCCGGTCGAGATCCTGCCCGCCACCGCCCGGATCGAACTGCGGGGACGACGGGTGCTGGTCGGGCTGCCCGGCCTCGGCTGGCGGGGCGACCTGCGGGCCGACGAGCGCGTGGTGCAGGGCAGCCGTACCTACGTCCCGATCATCCCGGAGCACGAGTGGTACCGGGCGGAATCGGAGCAGGTCGAGGTGTTCGCCCCGCTCATCCCCGTCGAGCGGGTCTGGGTGGAGACGGTCGGTGGCCGACCCTCACCCGGCACGCCCGGCCGTGAGCAGGGCATCCGGTTGGTGTCCCTCGACGCACCCACTCACCGGGCCCCCACGCCGGTGTTCGAGGCGGACTCGGTCGGCGGTCGGCGGGTGGTACGCGTCGAGGACGGGGTCGAGCACCGCGACCTGCGCGCGGTGACCGAAACCTACTCCGGCGCGGACGGGGACATCTGCGTCCGGGTCACCTCGGAGTTGGAGTGGTACCGATGGGCCTGGCGCGGGCAGCCACCGACCACGCTGGAGGTGCCGGTGCACCTGTTGTGGGTCGAATGACGGCTCAGACTGCCTTGCGGCCTCCGCAAACCCGCCATCCGTCGGCCGTATCGACCACGTCAAAGGTCCAGTCCTCGCGACGACTGCTGCGGGTTTGCCCGTTCGACGAGCCGGCGATCGTCAAGGTGGTCGTCACCGCTTCACCGTTGGCGCTCTTGGTGCTCGAAAGCGGCCCCCAGCTCACACGCACCACCACGTTGAAGTTTGCCTCGCGCTGCTCCGCCTCGGCCCGCAGGGCCTTTACCGCCTCCAGATCGGAGCGTCCTTCACATACGAGAAGGGCTGCTCTGGTGTCGTTGCGGTTGACGAGGAACTCGCGCAGGTAGTTGTCCACCACCACGTCCGGCGCGCTCCGGTCGGGCGTCGTCGCGCGGTCGTACAGCACGTAGCCGATCGCCGCCCCACTCACGCAGAGCAGCGCCAACACCCCCGCGACCACACTGAGGACAGTGCGGGTCCGGCGGGGCTGCGGCGGGGGCGCGGGGGCGACGGCAGGGGGTGCCATCTGCTCCGGCGGGGTCCGCTGCGCCGGTACGCGGGAGACCTGGGAACCGGCGGGGGGCTGCACTGATTCCACCCCTTGAGGCTAGCGGCTGAGCGGCTCGCACCCAATGCCCCAGATCCTGCGGATCGTGACAGGCCGACCTCGGGACGTGACAGTTCGGCACCAGGTGCGACAAGGCCGGCGCATCGCCGTCCGGGTTCCGGGGTGCGCGGGCCGACCTGGGATACGGTCTGCTCTCGGGGAGGTTTCCAACCTCGGAAAGAGGGGTGGACACGGTGGCCGGTCCGAAGGGTCGTACAAACCGTGCCGCCGCCCTGCACCGGCGGGCCGCCGCCACGGTCACCGCGGCGGCCGGCGTACTCGACGAGACCCGACCGGCCCCCGCCGACCAGCGTCGGCAGTACGAGCTGGCCGACCGGCTCCGGACGGCGGCTGCCCTGGTCGCTCCGGGCTGGGCGGGCGCCGGGCTGGACACGCTGCCCCCGGACACCCCCGCCGGTGAGGAGAATCCGCCCTTCGTCCGGGTGGGTACGGCCGCCCCGCTGGACGACGCCCGCTTCCCCGCTCTGGTGCCGCTGCTCGGCACCGGGCACCTCACGCTCGACGTCGACGCCCGGGAGCCGCGGGCGGTGGGCCTGCTCCGGGCCGTACTGCTGCGGTTGCTGGCGGCGACGCCGGCCGGCTGCCTGCTGGTCCGCGCGGTGGACGGTGCGGGTGCGGGCGGCACGTTCGCACCGTTCGCGGCCCTGGCCGACGCCGGCCTGCTGCCCCCTCCGGCGGTGGACGTGGGCGGGCTGCGGGCGGTGCTCACCGAGGCCGAGCAGTGGGTGTCACCCGGCACCGGCCGTCCCCGCCGGCACGACCGGACGTTGCTGCTGGTGATCGCCGGGCTGCCGGAGCAGACGACGCCGAGCGACCTGGACCGGATCGAGGCGCTGGCCGGGGCGGGCCCGCCGGCCGGTCTGCACCTGGTGGTCGCGGGATGGCCACCGGGCACCCGCCGGCCGCTGCCGAAGGCCACCCGGCTGGAGCTGCGCACCGCGTACGCGCTGCTCGGCGACCCGCCCGGCAGCCCGTTCAGCGGGCCGGGCGCGGACTCCCCCGGCGGGCTGAACTCCCCGGTCTTCGTGGACGAGGACCCAGGTCCGGAGCTGGTCGGTGCGGTCTGCCGCCGGCTGGCCGAGCAGGTCGAGGCGGGGTCCCGACTGGACCTGACGGAGCTGCTCCCGGCGGAGACGGAACCGCTCTGGAGCGCCTCCTCGACGGGCGGGCTCTCCACCACGGTCGGCGACGCCAGCGGGCGTCCGGTGACCGTGGGCTTCACCGAGCTGACCCCGCACTGGCTGGTCAGCGGCCGGTCCGACGCGGGCCGCGCGGCCTTCCTGACCAACGCGCTGCTCGGCCTCGCCGCCCGGTACGGCCCGGACGAGCTGGCCCTCTACCTGGTGGACCTCGGCGACAACGAGTCCTTCGTGGAGTTCCTGCAGACCGAGCGGGACCGCTCCTGGGTGCCGCAGGTGCGCGCCGCCGCGATGGCGGCCGACCCGGAGTACGTCCGGGACCTCTTCGACCAGTTGGCGGCGGAGGCCCGTCGCCGGGAGGAGGCCGGCGTCCGGGCCGGTGGACAGCGCTTCGCCGAGCTGCGGGAGCACCAGTCGCTGCCCCGGATCGTCTGCGTGATCGACAACTTCCCGCTGCTGTTGGCCGACCGGGACCCGGTCGCCGCCGACGTGCTGGCCCGGCTGGACGGGCTGGCCCGCGCCGGGCGCGCGTACGGTGTCCACCTGGTGCTGTCCGGTGTGGGTGACCTGGGCATCGGGGCCGGTGCGGCCCCGCGGGACTCGGTGCTGGGGCAGTTCCCCGTCCGGGTGGCGCTCTCCGGCGGCGGTACGGTGCTGATGCCGACGAACGACGCGGCGGCCGGCCTGGCGGTGGGCAGCGCGGTGGTGAACACCGCCGGTGGCCTGGGCGGGCCGCGCGGCGCCACCCGGGGGCACGAGCGGTTGGTCCGTTTCCCCGACCCGCACGACGACCCCAGGGCCGTCGAGCGGCTGCGGCACCGGCTCTTCGAGGCACGTCCGGAGGACGCCGCCCCGCCGGTGGTCTTCGCCGGCTGGGCCCGGCCGCTGCTGCGCAACGATCCCCGGATGCGGACCGCGGTGGCCGGTCGGGCCGGTGGCGTCGAGGCACTGCTCGGGCGGGCGGTGGACGTGGCCCGGACGACGGTCGCCGTCCCGCTGGGCCCGGTGGCCGGGCGCAACCTGGCCGTCCTCGGTCCGGGCGCGGAGGCGGCCCGGCTGCTGGTGACCGCCGTACGCAGCACGGCGGCGCACCATCCGCCGGGCACCGCCCGGTTCGTGCTCGCGCCACTGGCCGACGGCTCCGCCGCGTTGGCCGAGCGACTGGCGGCCGAACTGGCCGACCGGCACCGGGTGGAGACGGTGGACGGTGCGGGCCTGCTGACGGCGCTGGACGGCGACGGGCCGGGATACCTGGTGGTGTTCGGGTTGGACCTCGCCAAGCCGGCGGAGTTGCCGGTCGAGCGGCTGCGGACGCTGCTGCGCGACGGGCCGCCGGCCGGGACGCACCTGCTGGGGTGGTGGCGTACGATGCCGCCCTTCGCCGCGCTGCTCGAACCGGAGGGCGAGGTGGACAAGCTGGCGGCCGTCGCCGTGGTGGACGTGCCGGGCGCGATGCTCGGCGCGGTCTTCGGCCGGCCGGTGTCGTGGCGGCCCCGCCCCGGCCGGGCGGTGCTCTGGGACGGTCCGGGCGAGCGGGGCACGGTGCTCGTGCCCTTCGCCGACGAGGAGGAACGGGCGTGAGCGTCGACGAGGTGGGCACGGCGGCCACGGTCCGGCAACGGGCCGGCGACGAGCCGGTCGGCGCGGTCGCCGCCGCCTGGACGGACTACCTGGCCGCCGCCCGCCAGCTCGACGGGGTACGCCGGGCCGCGGCGACCGCCGCCGTCGAGCAGGCCCGCGCGGTCGAGGCGGCCCGGGAGGAGTTGGCCGGGGTGCACGCCCGGCTGGCGCTGCAGCAGGCCCGCCTGCGTGAGCTGGGCGTACCCCTGATCTCGCTGACCCCGACGCCGCCGGAGCTGACCGAGGCGGCCCGGTCGATGGTCGGCGGCCCGGCCGCGGTGCTGGCCGCGCTGCGGGTGGCCGGCGGCTGGGCGGACGCCGCCGACGCGACGCTGGCCGCCCGGGGCCCGCTGCGCCCGTCGGCCTGGCCGCCACGGGTCCGCAACCTGCTGGTGTACGGCCCGCTGGCGCTGCTGGTGCCGCTGGTCCAACTGGTCGTCCTGCTGGTCGCCGGGACGGGCGCGGCGAGCGTCGTGGCGCTGGTGGTCGGGGTGCCGATACCGGCGGTGGCGTTCGCCGCCGGCTGGGTCGCGGTGGGGCGATTCTTCCCGGCCCGGGCGGGTGAGCGGCTGGACCGGACGCCCCGGCTGGGGGCGTTGACCTGCCTGGTGCCGGCGGTGGCGGTCGCGGGCGGGATCATGCTGGCGCTGCTCGCGGGCTGACCAGGGACAGCGGACCGCCCCCGGACACACGACGGCCGCGGTGCTCGGGAGCGCCGCGGCCGTGTCGTCAGGGGGGTCAGCGGGGGATGATCAGGGCCATCGCCTCGGCCCGCGACTTCGCGTCGTGCTGGAGGGTGCCCCGCACCGCCGAGGTGATGGTCTTCGCGCCGCTCTTCTGGATGCCGCGCATCGCCATGCACATGTGCTCGCACTCCAGCACCACGACGACGCCGCGCGGTTGCAGCTTGCTCATCAGCAGGTCGGCGATCTGCGAGGTGAGCCGCTCCTGCACCTGTGGCCGGCGGGCGAAGACCTCGACCAGCCGGGCCAGCTTGGACAGGCCGGTGATCCGGCCGTCCGGGCCCGGGATGTAACCGATGTGGGCGCTGCCCCGGAACGGCAGCAGGTGGTGCTCGCAGAGGCTCATCACGTCGATGTCCCGGACCAGCACCAATTCTTCGTGGTTGGCCTCGAAGGTGGTGCTGAGCACCTGGGCCGGGTCGACCCGCAGACCGGCGAAGAGTTCCGCGTACGCCCGGGCGACCCGGGCCGGGGTCTGCTGGAGGCCGTCGCGGTCCGGGTCCTCCCCGACCGCGATGAGGATCTCGCGGACCGCCTTCTCGATCCGGGCGAGGTCCATCGTGTCCTCGACCGGGCGGCCGGTGAGCTTGCCGCTGATCAGTCGGGCGGCGACGTAGTCGAGCGCCTCGTCACCGGGCTCGGTGGACGAGGCGGCCAGCCCCGGGAGATCGGGGCTGGCCGCGGCGTCGGTGTTCAGTGCGTACCGTCCGAGTTGTTCGAGGAGCCGCCGACGGAGGCGCCGTCGGCCTGCGCCTGCGCCTTGAGCTTCTCCTTCTCGGCCGGGGTGAGCACCGGCGGCTCGGTGGAGGGCAGACGCTTGCCGAAGCCGTTGTAGGGGGCCATCGGCGGGCGCTTCACCACCCGGGCGCAGATCCGGGCCATGTCGGCGGTGGAGAGGGTCTCCTTCTCCATCAACTCCAGGACCATGTTGTCCAGCACGTCCCGGTACTCCGTCAGGATCTCCCAGGCCTCGTCGTGGGCCAGTTCGATCAGGGCCCGCATCTCGCCGTCGATCTCGGCGGCCACCACGTCGGAGTAGTCCCGCTCGTGACCCATGTTGCGACCGAGGAACGGCTCGTCACCGCTGGTGCCGTACTTGATCGCGCCGAGCTTGGAGCTCATCCCGTACTGCGTGATCATCGCGCGGGCCAGCTGGGTGGCCTTCTCGATGTCGTTGCCGGCGCCGGTGGTCGGCTCGTGGAAGACCAGTTCCTCGGCGGCCCGACCGCCCAGCGCGTACGCCAGGGTGTCGATCATCTCGGCGCGGGTCTGGGTGTACTTGTCCTCGGTCGGCAGGACCAGGGTGTGCCCCAGCGAGCGACCCCGGGACAGGATCGTCACCTTGTGCACCGGCGCGGCGTGCGGCAGCGCCCAGGCGACCAGCGCGTGCCCACCCTCGTGGTACGCGGTGATCTTCTTCTCCTGATCGCTCATCACCCGGGTCCGGCGCTGCGGACCGGCGATCACCCGGTCGATCGACTCCTCCAGCGAGTCGTTGGTGATCGCCCGCTGCTCCTTGCGGGCGGTGAGCAGCGCGGCCTCGTTGATCACGTTGGCCAGGTCGGCGCCGCTGAAGCCGGGGGTCCGCCGGGCCACCGAGTCGAGGTCGACGTCGGGGGTGAACGGCTTGCCCTTGGCGTGCACCCGCAGGATCGCCTTGCGGCCCTCCATGTCGGGGGCGTCGACCGGGATCTGCCGGTCGAAGCGGCCCGGGCGCAGCAGCGCCGGGTCGAGGATGTCCGGCCGGTTGGTGGCGGCGATCAGGATGACGCCGCCCTTGGTGTCGAAGCCGTCCATCTCGACGAGGAGCTGGTTGAGGGTCTGCTCGCGCTCGTCGTGGCCGCCGCCCATGCCGGCGCCGCGGTGCCGGCCGACGGCGTCGATCTCGTCGACGAAGACGATCGCCGGGGCGTTCGCCTTGGCCTGCTCGAAGAGGTCGCGGACCCGGCTGGCGCCGACACCGACGAACATCTCGACGAAGTCGGAGCCGGAGATCGAGTAGAACGGCACCCCGGCCTCGCCGGCGACCGCGCGGGCCAGCAGCGTCTTACCGGTGCCGGGCGGGCCGAAGAGCAGCACGCCCTTCGGGATCTTGGCGCCCAGGGCCTGGTACTTCGCCGGGTTCTGCAGGAAGTCCTTGATCTCGTGCAGCTCCTCGACGGCCTCCTCGGCCCCGGCCACGTCGGCGAAGGTGGTCTTCGGCGTGTCCTTGGTGATCATCTTGGCCTTGGACTTGCCGAAGTTGAGCACCCGGGAGCCGCCGCCCTGCATCTGCGACATGAAGAAGATCAGCAGGAGCACCAGCAGGGCGATCGGGAGCAGGTTGACCAGCAGGCTCACCCAGATGCTGTCGGACGACACCTTGGCGTCGGCCGGGCCGGTGACCCGGTTGGCCGCCTTGGCCTCCAGGACCTCGTTCCAGACGTCGTCGCCGACCTCGTACGGGAACTGGGCCTCGATCCGGTCGGTGGTGGTGTCACCGAACTTGGTCTTCTCGGCCAGGTCGAGCTGGAGCGTCTGCTCCTTGTCCTGGAAGACGACCTTCTTGATCTTGGGCGTGCCGGTGTTGAGCTGGTCGAGCGCAACGGAAGTGTCCACCCGGTGGTAGCTGGGACCAGCGGTGAACAGCTGACTGAGCACAACGGCGCCGAGGATGACCAGGATGATCCAGACCACCGGTCGGCGGAAGAAACGCGTACGTTCCATACTGTTGTCGAGCGCCGAGACGCCCGCATCCTCCTGATCGACGTCCTGACCGTCTGAATGGTGTCGCCGCTGTCGGCGACGCCGGGCCGCCGTGCGGGCCGGCCTCGACCCCGAGGCACGAACTGCCGCGCCGCGGTCATTCGACGGTACACCGTTCGTGCCAGATGCGAGCTTGCGAGCCCAGCACTTACGCGGACGGCGAACCGAGGTTTCAGCCGGTGTGACGGAGAGTTCCGCAGCCGGCCGACCCGACCGCCCGGTCACGCGGGTCGAGGGGCCGGACGGAGTTGCCTCCACGCCACCGACACCTACCGTAGTCGGATTCGCTGAGAGCCCGCTGAACGTCCGCTCGATGGACACCGATACGAACGGTCGCCGGGCCGGCCGGAACCGGCCCGGCGGAGGGCTCAGGCCCGGGCGTACACCTCGGGCTTGAGCACGCCGACGTACGGCAGCTCGCGGTACCGCTCGCCGAAGTCGAGGCCGTAACCGACGACGAACTCGGTCGGGATGTCGAAGCCGACGTACTTCACCGGGACGGGGACCTTCACCGCGTCCGGCTTGCGGAACAGGGCGACCACCTCGACGCTGGCCGCCGAGCGGGACTCGAGGTAGCGCAGCAGCCAGGAGAGGGTCAGGCCGGAGTCGACGATGTCCTCCACCACGACCACGTGCCGGCCGGCGATGTCCCGGTCCAGGTCCTTGAGGATGCGGACCACGCCGGAGGAGGTGGTGCCCTGGCCGTACGAGGAGACGGCCATGAACTCCAGTTCGGCGGGCGGGCCGTGGCGGCCGAGCGCCCGGGCGAAGTCGGCCATGAACATCACCGCGCCCTTGAGCACGCAGACGAGCAGGAGCCCGTCCTCGACGCCGGCGTAGTCCGCCGAGACCTGCTTGGCCAGTTCCGCGGTCTTCTCGCGGATCTGCGCCTCAGAGATGATCACGTGATCGATGTCGGCGTCGTACCAGGAGCCGTCAGCCATGACTCCTAGCCTGCCGTACGCCGGTCGACCCCCGTCGGCGGGGCCGCCCCTTTTGGAGCGGTCCCGACGTGGATTTTCTCTGGCAAACCAGACGAACACCTCAGCAGGCACGGGAGCGCCGGCGGCGACCGCCGTCGGTGGGCTTCCAGTCGGCCGAGTCACGGCTGTCGGAGGTGAGGCCGGCCGCCGAGGCGACGGCCAGCACGACGAGGAACAGAAGCAGCAGCAGAAACTCCATGGCGGCGCTCGCTTTCGCGTTGGTTCGAGTGGTTTTCGCCGCCGGTGCGCACCGGACTGGACCCAGTCTCCAGCCGCCACCGAAACCCGGACAGTGGCAGGAACGCCATCACCCCTCGATTTCCTGCCACCCCTGCGGTTACCCTCGTCACATGCTCCGCACCGTCGCCGTCGTCGCCCTGGACGGGGTCGCCACCTTCGAACTCGGCGTGCTCGCCGAGGTCTTCGGCACCGACCGCACGGCCGACGGGTTCCCCGCCTACCGCTTCCGGGTGTGCAGCCCCGACGGCGTGCCGGTCCGCACCTCCTCCGGCTTCCACCTGACCCCGCACGCCGGCCTCGACGCCCTCGAGGACGCCGACCTGGTCGCCGTCCCCGCCCACCAGCACGGCACCACCGCCCCCGGATGCGTGCTCGACGCGCTGCGTCGGGCCGCCGAGCGGGGGGCGTACCTGTTCAGCGTCTGCTCGGGCGCCTTCCTGCTCGGCGAGGCCGGGCTGCTCGACGGCCGGGAGTGCACCACCCACTGGCGGTACGTCGACGAACTGCAACGCCGGCACCCGACCGCCCGGGTCCGGTGCAACTCGCTCTACGTCCAGGACGGCAGGCTGCTCACCAGCGCCGGCACCGCGGCCGGCATCGACGCCTGCCTGCACCTGGTCCGTCAGGAGCACGGCTCGGCCACGGCCACCCGGCTCGCCCGCCGGATGGTGGTCCCACCGCACCGCGACGGCGGACAGTCCCAGTACGTCGAGGCCCCCATCCCGAAGGCCCCCGAGGCGCCCACCCTGGAGCCCGTGCTGGAGTGGCTGATGGGACACCTGGACCGGCCGACCACGGTGGAGGAGCTGGCCACCCGGGCCGGCATGTCACCGCGTACCTTCGCCCGACGGTTCCGGGCCGAGACCGGCACCACCCCGCACGACTGGCTCACCAACCAGCGGGTGCTGCTGGCACGGCGGCTGCTGGAGGACACCGCGCTGACCGTGGAGGCGGTCGCCGACCGGGCCGGCTTCGGCGACGCCGCCACCCTGCGCCACCACTTCACCCGTCGGATCGGCACCACCCCGCACGCGTACCGCACCACGTTCCGGGACCGGGTCGCCGCCCACTGACGGGCATCCGACCCCGGGGGTCAGTACCCGACGGCGGCGCCGTCGACCCGGGACTCCGAGCCCACCACGTACCCGCCGGACGGCGACCGGAAGACCGCCTGCCCGTACCCGAAGGCGGCCCGCTCGGCGGTGACGGTGACCTCGTGCCCCCGGGCCCGCAGCCGGTCGACCAGGCCGGGCTCGGCCGCCAGCTCCGCCTCGACGAGCAGGGTCCGGCCGGTGTGCCAGTACCAGCGCGGGGCGTCCAGCGCGGCCTGCGGGTCCGCGCCGGCGTCGAGGGCGGCGGAGACGAGCTGCACGTGCCCCTGCGGCTGCATGTGCCCGCCCATCACCCCGAACGGTCCGACCGGCGCGCCGTCGCGGGTCAGGAAACCCGGGATGATCGTGTGGAACGGCCGCTTCGCCGGGCCGACCACGTTCGGGTGGTCGGGGTCGAGCCGGAAGCCCAGGCCCCGGTTCTGCAGCGCGAAGCCGTACCCGGGCAGCACCACGTGCGAGCCGAACGCCAGGTAGGTGGACTGGATGAGGCTGACCATCATCCCGCCCGCGTCGGCGGCGCAGAGGTAGACCGTGCCGCCGCGTTCCGGCTCCCCGGCCACCGGGTCGCCGGCGGCGTCGGTGACCAGCCGCCGCCGGGCGGCCGCGTACCCGGGGTCGAGCAGGGCGGCGGTCGGGGACGGCGCGCGGTCCGGGTCGGCCACGTGGGCGTGGGCGTCGGCGAAGCCCAGCTTCATCGCCTCGACCTGCCGGTGCACCCGCTCCTCGACGGTGCACCCGGCGAGGTCCGTGCCGTCGAGGATGCCCAACGCGAGCAGCGCGGCGATGCCCTGGCCGGGCGGCGGCAGCTCCCAGACCTCGTGGCCCCGGTACGGCACGCCGACCGGGTCGACCCAGGTCGAGGTGTGCCGGGCCAGGTCGTCGCCGGTGAGCAGGCCGCCGGTGCGCGCGGCGTGCGCGTCGAGTGCCGCCGCGATCCCGCCGGTGTAGAAGTCCGCCGCACCGGTCTCCGCGATCCGGCGCAGGGTCCGGGCGGCGTCGGGGTTGCGCCACCGCTCGCCGGGGCGGGGCGCCCGCCCACCGGCGGTGAACACCCGGCCGAACTCGGCGTACTCCTCGCCGTGCAGGTCGTCGTGCCCGGCCACGGCGCGGGCCCAGCTGGCGGCGGTGCCGGCGGAGACCGGGTGGCCGTGCTCGGCGTACCCGACCGCGTCGGTGAAGAGGTCGGCGAAGGGCAGCGAGCCGAACCGGTCGTGCAGGTCCCGCCAGCCGGCCGGCGCGCCGGGCACGGTGACCGGCAGCCAGCCCCGGGCCGGCATCGCCGGACCGTGCGCCTGCGCGCCACCGAGCGCCTCGGGCGGCCGCGCCGCCTGCCGCCCGGTCGCGGCGAGCACCACCTCCCGGGTCAGCCCGGCCGGTGACCGGCCGGCGGCGTCCAGGCCGTGCAGCCGCTCGCCGTCCCAGACGATGGCGAAGAGGTCACCGCCGATGTCGTTCGACGGCGGCTGGACCACGGTCAGGGTGATCGCGGTGGCCAGCGCCGCGTCGACGGCGTTGCCGCCGCGCCGCAGCACGGCCAGGCCCGCGGCCGCCGCGAGCGGCTGGCTGGTCGCGACGGCGCCGTTCGGGGCCAGCAGCGGCAGTCGGGGGTACGCCATCCGCCATGTCTACCGCCTGCGGCGGCTCCCGGCGAGAGGTCCGGGTGCTTCAGTCGACGCGGCGCAGCGCGCCGTCGCGGCGGGCCACCCGCAGCCCACCGGGCAGGGCGGTCGCGCCCTGCCCGTGCCAGTCGGTGACCAGCGCGTCGAGCGCGGCGACGTGCCGGTGCGAGAGCGCGGCGGGCGGCGCGCCCAACTCCCGCGCCCAGGCGTGCAGCACCCGGGTACGGACCGCCTCGGGCAGGTCGGCCAGGGCCGCCACGGCGAGCGCGTCCGCCCCGGCCCGCGCCTCGGCGAGCGCGACGCCGGCCAGGTCGTCCAGGGCGGCCGTGTCGGCGGCGACCAGTCGGGCGGTGCGGGCCAGGTTGTCCAGCACCCCCGCGCCGAGCGCCTCGACCAGCACCGGCAGCACGTCGGCCCGGACCCGGGCCCGGGCGTACGACGGGTCGGCGTTGTGCGGGTCCTCCCACGCGGTGAGCCCGAGCGCGGCGCACGCCTTGCGGGTCTGCTCCCGGGTGACGTCGAGCAGCGGGCGCAGCAGCGGCACCCCGGCCACCTCCCGGCGCGGCGGCATCCCGGCCAGCCCGCGCGGCCCCGCGCCCCGGGCCAGCGCGAGCAGCACCGTCTCGGCCTGGTCGTCGCGGGTGTGCCCGACCAGCAGCGCGGCGGCCCGGTGCCGCCGGGCGGCGTCCGCCAACGCCTGGTACCGCGCGTCGCGGGCGGCCGCCTCGGGGCCGCCGGGCCGCCCGGCCACGGTCACCGGGACCGCCTCCACCGGGTCGAGCCCCGCCTCGACGCCCCACCGGGCCACGTCGGCGGCGCGCCCGGCGGAACCCGCCTGCAACCCGTGGTCGACGGTGACGAGCCCGGCGCGACGACCCAGCCGGGGCGCGACGAAAGCGGTGGCGGCGGCGAGGGCGAGCGAGTCGGCCCCGCCCGAGCAGGCCACCAGGACCGGCCCGTCGCCGGGCAGCCCGGTCAGCGCGCGGCGGACCGCGAGCCGGGTCGCGGCGACCGGCGGGGCGAGCGCGGCCACGGCCGTCCGCTCAGCCGGCGGTGGGGGTGGCGCCGGCCGGCCCGTGCACCCGGGTCACCCAGGCATCCGGGTCGCCCAGCTCGTCCAGCCGGGGCAGGGTCAGCGGAGAGCCGAAGATCTTGTTGAAGCCGTCCATGCCGACCCGGTCGACGACGCCGTGCACGAACGTGCGGCCCTCGGCGTACTGGCGCATCTTGACGTCCACGCCGAGCAGCCGGCGGATCGCCTTCTCCAGCGGGTTGCCGGACTCGCGACGGCGGTTGAACGCCGCCCGGATCCGCTCCACGCTCGGGATGACCTGCGGGCCGACACCGTCCATCACGAACTCGGCGTGCCCCTCCAGCAGTGTCATCAGGGCGGTGAGCCGGTCCAGCACGGCCCGCTGCGCGGGGGTCTGCACGATGTCGAGGACGCTGGTGCGGCTCTCCGGGTCCTTGACCGCGTCGGAGAGCGTGGACACGCCCCGGCGCAGCCGCTCCAGCAGGTGCTCGCTGCCCTGCGAGGCGTCCACGAACGCCTGCACCTCGCCGAGGAAGTACGCCCGCATCCAGGGCACCGCGGTGAACTGGGTGCGGTGGGTGACCTCGTGCAGGCAGACCCAGAGCCGGAAGTCGCGCGGGTCGGCCTCCAGCTTCCGCTCCACCTCGACGATGTTCGGCGCGACCAGCAGCAGCTGACCGGGATCGGCGGAGAAGACCTCGTACTGGCCGAGGACCCGGCCGGAGAGGTACGCCAGCACGGTGCCGGCCTGCACGCCGGTCACCCGGGAGCCGACCGCCTCGGTGAGCGGGCCGGGACGTTTGTCACCGGAGAGCCGGCTGACCAGCGGGGTGATCACCTCGCGCAGGCCGGCGATGTTGGTGGCGGCCCAGTCCCGCCGGTCGACCACCCGCACCGGCGGGTGCGACACCTGCGAGCGCAGCCCGGTGTAGTCGGCGACGTGCCCGGCCGCCTCGTCGGTGAGCCGCCGCAGCTCGCCGACCGCCTCGGCGGCCTCCGCGTACGACACACGCGGGCCCGACTTGCCCAGCGCCCCCGCGGTCGCGGCGGCCAGATCCCAGTCCACGAACTGCGCCATGCACCCACCGTACCCGCGTCGGAACACCCCAACCGGGCGCGCGACGGCAGGGCCGGATCAGCGGCAGCCGCAGGCGGCCAGCGCGCCGGTGATCCGGTCGAGGGCCTGCCGGGTGACGTCGGGGTCGCCGGCCGGGGCCCGGTCGGTGAGCACGGCGAAGGTGAGCAGCCGACCGTCGGCGGTGGTGACCAGCCCGGCGATGGCGTGCACCCCGGTCAGCGTGCCGGTCTTGGCCCGCACCGCCCCGGCGCCGGCCTTCGTGGCGGCGGCCCGGTACCGGTCGCCGAGGGTGCCGGACCAGGCGCCGACGGGCAGGCCGCCGAAGATGCCGCCCAGCTCGGGGTGGTCGCCCTTGCCGGCGAGCGCGATCAGGTCGGTCAGCAGGGACGGGCTGATCCGGTTGTTGCGGGACAGCCCGCTGGCGTCGGAGAGGGTGATCTCGTCGGCGGGCAGCCCCAGCTCGGCGAGGACCGCGTCCATCGCCGCCGCCCCACCGCTGAACGAGGCGGGCTGGTTGCGGGCCAGCGCCACCTGCCGGGCCAGCGCCTCGGCGACCACGTTGTCGGAGTCGCTGATCATGATGTCGACCAGCCGGATCATCGGCAGCGACTCGACCTTGCCCAACTCGGTGCCGGGCGCCGGGGCGGCGCCGGTCGAGGCGGACGCTCCGGCCGGGGCCTTGCCCTTCCTCACCTGGGCGTCCGCGCCCAGCCCGAGCAGGCGGGCGAAGGCGCGGCCGGCGGCCAGGTCGGGCTGCGGGTCGCGCTGCGCCGCGCCGTGGGTGTCGTCGAAGGTCCGCCGGGCGGTCTCCGGGTCGGTCCGCGCGCCGTCGGTCATCAACGCGGTGATCGCCGCGCCGTACCCGCCGGTGGGGATGTCGTCGTCCCAGCCGGGGGCGTGCACCGGGCCGGGGAAGAGGGTGGAATCGACGGTCACCCTGGTCGGGGCGGTGCCGCCGAGCGCCTCCTTCACCTGCTTCGCGAGGGTGTCGAGGCGGGCCGCCCCGGGATAGAAGCCCTTGCCGTCGACCGCCAGCGTCGGGTCGCCACCGCCGACGAGGACCACCTCGCCGGGGTCGGCGCCGGCCACCACGCGGGTGGGGATCCGGTGGCCGGGGCCGCGGGCCTCCAGCACGGTCACCCCGGTGGCCAGCTTGGTCACCGAGGCGGGCACGGTGCCGTCGTCGCCGCCCCGGGTGAAGAGCGACTGTCCCGTCGTCACGTCGGCCACCGACACGTTGACCCGGCTGCCCAGTGCCGGCTGGCCGAGCAGCGGGTCGAGCGCGGCGCGTACCCCGTCGGGGGTGGGCTGCGGGGCGCCCGCGTCCGGGCCGGCGAGCACCGGCGCCGGGTCGGGCTCGGGCGCGCGGGCGGTGGCCGGCGCATCGGCCTCGTCGCCCAGCCAGCCGGCGACCGGGCCGGGCCGGACCAGCACGGCGAACCCGGCCAGCGCGAGCAGCAGCACGGTGACGAGCGCGGCGACCGGCAGCAGCCGGCGTCTGCGGCGCGGCGCGGTGGCCGGGGGCGGCGGGTTGGCCCCGGCCGGCGGCGGGGAGACCGGGACGGAGCCCACGGCCGGGGAGACCGGCACCGGCCCGGTCGCGGGGGACACCGGCGCCGAGCCGTACCCCTGGGGGTCGGCGGGCACCCGGGCGGAGCCGGCGGCCGGCGGCGGCCCGGACGGGACCCGGGCCGACCCGGCGGCGGGCCGGTTCAGGTCGGGGACCTGCGGAGGCCGGCCGGAGCCGGGACCGGACGGGGGCGCAGACCGGTCGGACGGGTGGACACCGGGCACCCGGACGCGGCCGCTGGCACCCCCGGAACCGGATCCGCCGGATCCGCGTCCGTCAACCCCATCCGGGCGGTAGTGTGAATCTTCCCTCCCCACGACCCCCTCCTTCCGCGTGCGGAACCAGCCTGGGCGACACTACTTCGGTCCGAAGACTATGCGGCGTCCGGAGCCGGCGGGTGGCCATTCACCCGTACCGGGGGCGTCAGTGGTTCCGTTCAGCCAGCGTGGGCAGACGAGGGAGCGTGGAAGATGGATTTCGACGTCACGGTTGAGATCCCGAAGGGTCACCGCAACAAGTACGAGGTGGACCACGTGACCGGCCGGATCCGGCTGGACCGCACCCTCTTCACGTCGACCCAGTACCCGGCCGACTACGGCTTCATCGAGGGCACCCTGGGCGAGGACGGCGACCCGCTGGACGCCCTGGTGCTCGTCCCCGAGCCGACCTTCCCGGGCTGCCTGATCCGCTGCCGCACCATCGGCATGTTCCGGATGACCGACGAGAAGGGCGGGGACGACAAGGTCCTCTGCGTGCCCTACGAGGACCCGCGTCAGGAGCACCTGCGCGACATCCACCACCTGGGCGAGTTCGACCGGCTGGAGATCCAGCACTTCTTCGAGGTCTACAAGGACCTGGAGCCGGGCAAGTCGGTCGAGGGCGCGACCTGGGTCGGCCGGGTCGAGGCCGAGGCCGAGGTCCGCGCGTCGTACCAGCGCGCCAGGGACGCCGAGGCGCAGGGCGACTCCGCGCACTGATCAACATCTCGACGAAGGCCCGGACCGCTGGTCCGGGCCTTCGTACTGCTCAGCCCAGCAGGCCGCGCGCGGCGTCGTAGAGGTCCAGCACCGCGCAGGCCACCGGCACCACCGCCACCACCAGCGCCGTGTCGGTCAGGTCGGCCACCCGACCGAGGTACGGCGAGACCGGCCGCCGGGCGTACGTCGTGCCCGCCGCCACGGCGGTGAGCGCGACCAGCAGCCCGCCCACCGCCAGCGCGAGCAGGCCGGCGTCACCGGCGCCGGTGGCGAGCAGCACGCCGAGCACCCCGAACCCGGCCAGTCCGGCCAGCACCGGCGGCACCCGGTGGCGCACCGCCACGAAGAGCCGGGTACGCAGCAGCAGCACCGCGGCGCAGACCGCCACCAGCAGCCGCCCGGCCACGCCCCCGGTCGCCCCGAGCACGTACGCGGCGACGACCGCCAGCACGGCGTGCCCGGTGAGCATCCCGGTCAGCATCTCCTCGGTCCGGGCCACCGCCGCGTGCACCCGGGCCCGGTCCGGCAGGTCCCGCACGCCGTCCGAGCCGCCGGCCGGCCCGCTCGGCAGGGTGATCGGCGGCAGCGGCATCTTGCCCAACCGGATGGCCAGCAGCGGCAGCGCGCCGACGGCGAAGACCAGCACGCAGACCAGCACGGCGGCGGTGCCGGCCGGGTCGAGCAGCAGCCCGCCCAGGGCGGCCGGCGCGCCGGCCACGCCGACGGTCGCGCCGGCCACGAAGATCCGCAGCCGGGTGGCGACACCGAGCAGGCCGAGCACGGCGACCAGCAGCAGCGCCACCGAGCCGGCCAGCAGTTCCGGAGCGCCCAGCCAGGGCAGCGGGCGGAACACCCCGACCGGGTCACCCGAGGCGACCGCGAGGGCGCCGGCGGCGAAGGCGTACGGCAGCGCGTACCCGGCGAGGGTGGCGCCGGTCGTGCCGTCCCCGTACGCCCGGGAGGCGACCGCGCCGGCGACGCTGAGCAGCAGCGCCACGGCGACCGCGACGGGCCAGCCGGCGCCGTGCCGCGGCCCGCCGGCCAGGACGGCGACCAGCCCGACGGCGAGCGGCACCCCCGCCCCGGCGAGCGTGGCGGCCCGGGTGGCCGCCGGCGACCAGGCGCTGCCCCGGCGGCGGGCCCCGTCGGCGATCGCCTCGACCACGTCGTCGTACTCCAGTTCCGGCCACTGGTCGTGGGCCGGCACGAGGTGCAGGACCTCGCCGTCGCGCACCCCTTGGGGCAGCAGCGCCTGCGCGGTGGCCAGGACCGCGCCGTCGGTACGCCGCAGCACCCAGCCGCCGTGCCGCTCGCCGTCGTCGGCCAGCCCCTCGCCGGCGTGCCGCAGCACCTCGGGCAGCAGCTCGGCCAGCGGAACCTGCTCCGGCAGGGCCACGTCGACGCGCCGCCCGGGGGCGCTGATGGTGACCCTGGCCAGCCCGGTGGTCATCGACTGATCTCCATATCGATCGGGAGCGGTGGCTGACGGACGACAGGACTTTACCTACCATGAGCCAGGCTCGGGTTACCGAGCGCCACAGGGAGGCCCCGTGTCCACTGTCGTCATCAAGCGGCCGCCGCGCCGTCCGGCCCCGGAGATCCCGGTCGGTGAGCTGCCCGTCGAGGCGCCCCCGGAGATCCCGGCGGTGACCGGTGGCCGCTGGCAGCAGGCGCTGATGGTGCTGCCGATGCTGGGCGGCACGGTGGCGATGGCCATGATGTTCGGCCGGGGCGGCGGCGCCTACTCGTACGTGGTGGGCGGGCTGTTCGGGATCTCCAGCCTGGCGATGCTGGTGACCTCCTGGGGCAGCGCCTCGGGCACCCCGAAGAAGTCCGAGATGATGGCGGCCCGCCGCGAGTACCTGCGGCACCTCACCGCGCTGCGCCGCCGGGTCCGGCAGACCGCCGGGCAGCAGCGGGCCGGCCTCTACTACCGGCATCCCGACCCCGGCCGGCTCTGGTCGACCGTGGACAGCCACCGGGTCTGGGAACGCCGACCCGCCGACCCGGACTTCGCCGTGGTGCGGGTCGCCGTCGGGCCGCAGACCCTGGCCACTCCCCTGGTGCCCCCGGTCACCCGGCCGCTGGAGGAGCTGGAGCCGATGACCGCCGGGTCGCTGCGGCGCTTCCTCGACGCGTACTCGGTGGTGCCGGACCTGCCGGTGGCGCTCTCGCTGCGCAGCTTCGCCCGGGTCCACGTCAAGGGTGAGCCGGGCGGCGGCTCACCGCCCACCGGCTCCCCCGCCGCGCAGGCGCTGGCCCGGGCCATGCTCACCCAGCTCGCCGTCTTCCACGCCCCGGACGAACTGCTCATCGCCGTCTGCGCCGGGCCCGAACGGCGCGCGCTCTGGGAGTGGGTGAAGTGGCTGCCGCACGCCCACCACCCCGGCCGCACCGACGCCCTCGGACCGGTGCGCCTGGTCACCACCTCCGCCGCCGAACTGGAACGGCTCCTCGACGACGTGCTGGGCAGCCGGTCCCGGTTCAGCCCGGCCGGCCCGGCCACCGACGGCCCGCACGTGGTGGTGCTCCTCGACGGCGGCGACCTGACCGGGGCCACCGACCTGACCGGCGACGGCGGCATCGACGCGGTCACCGTGATCGACCTGGACACCCCGCCGCCCCGCCTGCTCGACCGGTACGCCCTCCTGCTGGAGCTGCGCGGCGACCGGCTGCACTCCTGGTCCGCCGAGGGGCACGCGGAGGTGGGCACCGCCGACCGGCTGGAGCCGGCCGACGCCGAGGCGGTGGCCCGCCGGCTCGCCCCGCTGCGGCTCGCCACGGCCGTACGGGGTGGGGAGGCCGCGCCCGGAGCCGAACCGGGCCTGCCCGAGCTGCTCGGCATCGGTGACCCGGAGGGCTTCACCGCCGAGCAGGGCTGGGCGCCCCGCTCGCCCCGGGAGCGGCTCCGGGTGCCGATCGGGGTGGGCGCCGACGGCGGCGCGATCGACCTGGACCTCAAGGAGTCGGCGCAGGACGGCATGGGCCCGCACGGGCTGCTGATCGGCGCGACCGGCTCCGGCAAGTCGGAGCTGCTGCGCACCCTCGTGCTGGGGCTGGCCGCCACGCACAGCTCGGAGCAGCTCAACTTCGTGCTGGTCGACTTCAAGGGCGGCGCCACCTTCGCCTCCTTCGACCGGCTGCCGCACACCGCCGCCGTGATCACCAACCTGGCCGACGCGCTGCCGCTGGTCGACCGGATGGTCGACGCCATCAACGGCGAGCTGATGCGCCGGCAGGAGCTGCTGCGCCGGGCCGGCAACTTCGCCAGCCTGCGCGACTACGAGCGGGCCCGGGCCGCCGGCACCCCGCTCGCCCCACTGCCGTCACTGCTGCTGATCTGTGACGAGTTCTCCGAGCTGCTGTCGGCCAAGCCGGACTTCATCGACCTGTTCGTCCAGATCGGACGGCTGGGCCGGTCCCTCGGCGTGCACCTGCTGCTCGCCAGCCAGCGCCTGGAGGAGGGGCGGCTGCGGGGGCTGGACACCCACCTGTCGTACCGGATCGGGTTACGGACCTTCTCGGCGCTGGAGTCCCGGACGGTGCTCGGCGTGCCCGACGCGCACGAGCTGCCCCGCTCCCCCGGGCACGGCTACCTGCGCGCCGGCACCGACCCGCTGGTCCGGTTCCGGGCCGCGTACGTCTCCGGGCCGGTACGCCGCCGTGGCGGCGCGGGCGGTGGCGGCGCGGGTGGCACGCCCCGGCTGCTGACCTTCTCCACCCACCTGGTGCCGGTGCCCGAGCCGGCCACCCCGGCGGCGCTGACCGCCGTCGAGGAGGAGGCCGGAAGCCTGCTCGACGTGCTGGTCGGCCGGCTGGCCGGGCAGGGCCCACCGGCGCACCAGGTCTGGTTGCCGCCGCTGGACCGGGCCCCCACGCTCGACGAGCTGCTCGGCCCGGCGGGCGTCGACCCGCAGCGCGGCCTCACCGTCGCCAACCCGGAGCTGCACGGCGCGCTCCAGGTGCCGGTGGCGCTCGTGGACAAGCCCTTCGAGCAGCGCCGCGACCTGCTCTGGCTGGCGCTGGACGGCGCCGCCGGGCACGTCGCCGTGGTCGGCGCGCCGCAGAGCGGCAAGTCGCACGCGCTGCGGACCCTGGTGTGCGCGCTGGCGCTGACCCACACCCCGGCCGAGGCGCAGGTCTACTGCCTGGACTTCGGCGGCGGCGGGCTGGCCGCCCTGCGCGACCTGCCGCACGTCGGCGGGGTGGCCGGACGCGCCGACCCCACGGTGGTCCGCCGGACGATCGGTGAGATCGCTACCCTGCTCGCCGAGCGGGAACGCCGCTTCGCCGAGCTGGGTGTGGAGTCCATGGCGGCCTGGCGGCAGCGCCGGTCCGCGCTCGCCGCGGCCGGCCAGCCCACCGTCGACCCGTTCGGCGACGTCTTCCTCGTCGTGGACGGCTGGGCCACCCTGCGCGGCGAGTACGACGACCTCGAACCCCTGATCACCGACCTGGCCACCCGGGGCCTGTCGTACGGGGTGCACGTGGTGGCGAGCGCGGTGCGCTGGATGGACTTCCGGCCGGCCATCCGGGATCTGTTCGGCTCCCGGTTGGAGCTGCGCCTCGGCGACCCGTCCGACTCGGTGGTGAAGCGGGTCGCCGCGGCGAGCGTGCCGGAGAAGACCCCCGGTCGGGGCGTCACCACGCAGGGCCTGCACTTCCTCACGGCGCTGCCGCAGCTGGCCGGCGCGGAGACGGCCGAGCTGGTGAAGTCCGTCGCCGGCGCCTGGTCCGGCCTGCCCGCCCCCCGGGTGCGCCTGCTCCCGCCGGTGCTGCCGTACGCCGAGCTGGACACCGGCGCGACCACCGGCCTGGCCTTCCCGATCGGAGTGGCCGAGGCCGACCTGCGCCCGGTGGCGCTGGACTTCGCCACCGAACCGCACTTCGTGGTCTTCGGCGACGCCGAGTGCGGCAAGTCGTCGTTCCTCCGCGCGCTGGCCACCTCGATCGTCGGCCGGTTCGCCCCGGAGCAGGCCCGGATCATCGTGGTCGACTACCGGCGCAGTCTGCTCGGCCTCAAGGAGCTGCCGCACGTGATCGGGTACGGCAGTGCGGCGCCGTACACCGGCGAGTTGATCGAGTCGGTGGCCGGCTACATGCAGGCCCGGATACCGGGGCCGGAGGTTACCCCGGCCCAGTTGCGGGAGCGGTCCTGGTGGTCCGGGCCGGAGTTGTTCGTGCTGGTCGACGACTACGACCTGGTGGCGAACGGTCCGGCGAACCCGCTGCGGGGGCTGGAGGAGTACCTGCCGCAGGCCCGCGACATCGGGCTGCACCTGGTGCTGGCCCGCCGGTCCGGCGGCGCGGCCCGGGCCCAGTACGAGCCGGTCGTGCAGCGGCTGCGGGAACTCTCCACCGCCGGCCTGGTGATGAGTGGCAGCCCGGACGAGGGGCAGCTGGTCGGGCCGGTGCGGCCGGGGCCGCTGCCCCCGGGGCGCGGCCGGCTGGTGACCCGGCGGGAGGGCGTACGGCTGGTCCAGCTGGCCCACCTGCCACCGGTGTGAGTGGCCCGGCGCGGAACGTGCCGTGGCAGGCGGTGGAACCGGTAATCTCCCACCAGCATGTGTCCGTCGCGATGAATGGTTGAGGATGTGACCAGGGTTCGGCACGGCTCCCCGAGCACGCTCCACCGGTTCGCCGGCCGCGCGCTGCTCGGTGCGGCGGCGACCGCGGCGACGGTCGTCGGCGTGCTTCCGCCCCCGGCGTCGGCCGCCGCGCCCCCGCCGGTCACTGCCGCCGCGCCACTGGCCGAGCCGGACTTCGTCCCGGTGGAGACCACGACCCGGGCCGACCGGATCCGCGACGATCAGTGGCAGCTCGACGAGTTGCGGGCCGCGACCGCCTGGCAGACCTCCACCGGGCGGGGCGTCACCGTCGCGGTGATCGACTCCGGGGTGGACCCGTCCCACCCGGACCTGGCCGGCCAGGTGCTGCCCGGCCTCGACCTGGTCTCCCCCGGCGGGGCGGCCGAGCCGGACCCGGTGGGGCACGGCACCACGGTGGCCAGCCTTGTCGCCGGGCGCAACGACGACCGCAAGGGCGTGGTCGGGCTCGCCCCGGACGCGCGCATCCTGCCGGTGCGGGTGCTCGACGACGAGAACCGCTACGACGACGCGATGATCGTCGCCAAGGGGGTGCGCTGGGCCGTCGACCACGGCGCCCGGGTGATCAACCTGTCCCTCGGCGGCAGCGGGGACAGCCCGGCGCTGGCCGCCGCGCTGGACTACGCCTTCGCCCGGGACGTGGTGGTGGTCGCCTGCACCGGCAACGTCGCCACCTCGACCAGCCCCAAGGTCTGGTACCCGGCCCGCGAGCCCGGGGTGATCGCCGTGGCCGGTCTGGAGGGCTCCAGCGAGAACCTCTGGTCCGGCTCGATCACCGGGCACGCCACCACCCTCACCGCGCCGGCCACCCGGCTCGTCGGCGCCCGCCCGCCGAACAGCTACTGGGGGGTCCAGGGCACCAGCTTCGCCGCCCCGCTGGTCGCGGCCACCGCCGCGCTGGTGCGCGCCCGGTACCCGGAGATGTCCGCCGGGGACGTGGTCAACCGGCTGCTGGCCACCGCGAAGGACATCGGCCCGGTCGGCCGCGACGACCGCTTCGGGCACGGCCTCGTCGACCCGGTGGCGGCGCTGACCGCGGACGTGCCGCTGGTGCACCGCAACCCGCTCGACGACAACGAGGCTCCCGGCGTGGTCGGGTTCGGTCCGGCGCCCGGCGCCGCGGACGACGCGCGGGCCGGCGGCACCGGCAGCGACCCGCTCGGCTTCACCCCGCCCCGCCAGCAGACCCGCTGGCAGGCCCAGCCGGCCGGCACCACGGACGACACCGCGCCACGCCGGCTCTGGACCGGGGTGGCCATCCTGGTCGCCCTGGTCACCGGGGCGGCGCTGACCGTCCGCCGGTTCCGGCAGTACAGTCGCTGACCCGGTCTGAACCGGGGTCGTACCGGGTATGGGGCCACCCATGGACTCCCGCGTCCCGGTTCGACCACCGGCCCGCTCCTGGCGGGGCCGCCGCCTCGACCGGGACGGTACGCGGGGTCTGCGGCTGAGCCTGGCCGCGTCGGCGGCGTTCCTGGTGCTGATGCCGTTCACGCTGCTCGCCGTGCTGGTGGCCGGGGCCTGGCCGCCGCTGCACGACCTGGACGCGGCGGTCACCGACACCATGTACCGGTACGCGGTGGAGCACCCGACGTGGACCCGGACGATGAACCTCTGGACCGACGTCTTCGGCCCCGGGCCGCTGCGGATCGCCGCGCTGGCCCTGGTGATCTGGCTGTGGGCGCGGGACGCCCGGCGGCTGGCGCTCTGGGTGGTCGCCACGATGGCGGTCGGCGGACTGCTCAGCGCGCTGCTGAAGCTGCTTGTCGGGCGGAACCGGCCGGACCTGCTCGACCCGGTGGCCGACGCGGTGGGTTACGCGTTCCCGTCCGGGCACGCGGTGAACGCCACCCTGGCGGCCGGGGTGCTGCTGGTGGTGTACCTGCCGTACACCCGGGGCCGGCCGGGAGCCCGGACGGCGCTCTGGGCGGTCGCGCTCGTCCTCGCCGGGTTGACCGGGCTGAGCCGGGTCGCGCTGGGCGTGCACTGGACGAGCGACGTGTTCGCCGGCTGGCTGCTCGGGGTGGCGGTGGTGGCGGCCACCTCCGCCGCGTTCGTCGTCTGGCGGGCGCCGGGGGCCACCCCGTCGGGCGGGGACGGGGCCGCCGCCCGGCCGGGCCGCTGACCCCGGCCGCGTCCACCGGGCCGGCACGGCGGGGTCAGGTGCAGTCGCCGGTGCCCACCCCACGGGTACGCTCCGCGCCGGCCAGCGCCACCGGCCGCGCCTCGGCGGCGGTCACCGCGAAACCGGTGTTCGGGTCGTCCGCGGCGGCCGCGAAGATCACCCCCAGCACCAGGCCGTTCGAGGAGACCAGCGGCCCGCCGGAGTTGCCGCTGCGCACCAGCGCCCGGATCGTGTAGATCTCCCGGGTGACGTCCCCGGAGGAGTAGATGTCCGGCCCGGTGATCCGGTCGACGTCGCGGACCCGGGCCGGACGGGCGTCGTACGGGCCGTCGAGCGGGAAGCCGAGCACGATCGCGTCGGCGCCGGTGCCGGCCTGGCCGGCGGCGAAGCGCAGCGACGGGCCGGGCAGCCCCGGCACGTGCAGCACGGCCAGGTCGCGGTCCGGGTCGTAGACGACCACCTCGCCGTCGTACCGCTCGCCGCGCAGCTCGACGGCGACGGAGCGGGTGCCGGCGACCACGTGCGCGTTGGTCATCACCCGGTCGTCGGCGTACACGAAGCCGGAGCCCTCGATGCGGCGCGAGCAGCTCGGCGCGGACCCGAGCACCTTGACCACCGAACGCTGGCTGTTCGCCACCACCTGCGAGCCGGCGAGCGCCGGGTCGGGCGGGGAGACCTGCCGCGCGTTGGTACGGCCCAGCCCGTTGAAGACCTCCGGGAAGCCGTTGGTGTCCACCGTGTCGCGCAGCGCGGTGGAGAGCTCCTGCGCCTGGTCCGGCAGCACCCGGTCCACGACGGTCAGCAACGCGCTGTTCTTGACCGAGGCGGCCAGCCAGGGCAGCGAGGAGGAGCCGAGCGGGACGGCGACCAGCCAGGCCACCAGCATCACCGCGAAGAGCGACACGAACGCCCCGCCGACGTCGTCCGCCTTCTTCGCCACGTCGTTGGTGATCGTCCTGCGCAGGTGCGAGCCGAGCCAGCCGGCCAGCGCCTGCCCGAGCACCGCCAGCCCGAAGACCGCGACCAGGGAGATCAGGACCCGGGTGCCGCTGTCGACGAACTGCCGGGCGAACAACGGTCCCACCTGGAGCCCGAGCAGCGCGCCCAGGAAGAACCCGGAGAGCGACAGCGCTCCGATGGCGAAGCCCTGACGGTATCCGCTGATCGCGAACACGAGCATGAGCAGGAGCAGAACGAGATCCACGACGGACACGGGTCAAGGGTACGGGCACCCGGCCCGCCGGGGGCGCTCCGCATGCGGAACGTGACGGTCAGGTCAGCGGGCCGGCCATCTCGTCGACCTCGTCGGTGCCGGCCGAGGGGGCCGGGGCGGCTCCGGTGGGCGGCAGGTCCAGCACCCGGTCCCGGGGCCACGGCCGGGCCCAGCCCCCCATCTCCAGCAGGGTGGCGAGCACCCCGGCGGTGAACCCCCAGACCAGCATGCCCCGGACGGAGAAGGCCGGACCGATCCAGCCGCTGGGGTGGCGTACCCGCATCCGGTTCTCCGGGTCGACCAGTTCCGCGACCGGCAGCCGGGCGACGTGCGCGACCTCGGCCGGTTCCCGCGGGTGCACCGGGTGCGGGGTGTGCCACCAGGCCAGCACCGGGGTGACCACGAAGTCGCTGACCGGGATCCAGAGCCGGGGCAGTTCGGCGAGGACGGTGACACTGGACGGGTCGAGGCCGACCTCCTCGTTCGCCTCCCGCAGGGCGGTGGCCGGCGCGTCGGCGTCCTCCGGGTCGGCCGCGCCGCCCGGGAAGGCCGGCTGGCCGGCGTGGTTGCGCAGCGTGAAGGCGCGCTGGAGGACCAGCACGTCCGGCCCGACGCCCGGCTCCTCGCCGAGCAGCACCAGCACCGCGCTCTCCCGGCCGCCCTCCTCGGGGGTGGTGAGCCGGGTGAAGTCCTCGGCGCGGGCGGTGCCGAGCCGGCCGAGCAGCGGGTCGATCCAGGTGGGCGGGCGGCGGGTCATCGGCGCACCTCCGGACCCGAGCCGGCGGCCCGTGGTCCCTGCGACGCCCGGTCCGCGGCACCCCGCGCGGCGGTGCTCGTGCCGCTCACGCCGGCACCGCCAGGCCGAGGTGCCGCTGCACCAGCGCGGCGAGGCGGGCGTCGTCGAGGGCCCCGCTGGCGTCGACGTGGACCACCCGGCCCTCGGCGTCGACCAGCAGGGTGAGCGGGAGGGCGTTGCGCCCCAACTCCCGTTGCAGCGCCTCACCCTGGTCGAACAGGACGGGGAAGCGGATGCCGAAGTCCTCGCCGATCGACTGGGCGGCGGTACGGGTGTCCCGGCTGTTGACGCCGAGCACCTGGAGCCGGCCCGCCGCCCGCTCACTGAGGCGCTGGAAGGCCGGGAGCTCCTTGCGGCACGGCGGGCACCAGGAGGCCCAGAGGTTCACCACGGCGGGGCCGCGCACGTCGCGCAGGGCCACCGGCGCGCCGCCGGTGAAGCAGTTGAGGGTCAGCTCGGGCAGGAGCGGTCCACCGGCGGTCGGGGTCGGCGCGGCGGCGGACGCGGTCGGGGCGGGGCCGGACGCGGACCCGGACGACCCCGCCGGCGCGGCGGAGCCGGACGGGCCCGGGGCGCGGGTCAACGCGGCGCAGTCGGCGAACGGCGACGGACGTTCCGCCCGCCCGGCCGAGGTGGTCTGCCGCTCCGGCCCGGTGGCGGTGCAGCCGGCCACGGCCAGCAGCACCGGGACGAGCAGCGCGGCGAGTCGCCGGTTCACGGCGCCTCCGCGACGACGGCCTGCTGCGGCACCAGCTCCGGGTCGAGGCCGGCGGCGGCCGCCAGGTCCCGGGCGCGGGGGCCCTTGAGCAGCTTCGCGGCGGCGGCCGGCTCGACCGGCCCGGTGCCGTACGACGGGCAGGGCTTCGCCAGGGTGCAGGCGCCGCAGGCCGGCTTTCGGGCGTGGCAGACGCGCCGGCCGTGGAAGATGATCCGGTGCGAGAGCATGGTCCACTCCCGCTTCGGGAAGAGCGCCCCGATCTCGTGCTCGATCTTCACCGGGTCGGTCTGGGCGGTGAGCCGCCAGCGCTGCACCAGCCGCTGGAAGTGGGTGTCGACGGTGATCCCGGGGACGTCGAAGGCGTTGCCGAGGATGACGTTGGCGGTCTTGCGGCCGATCCCGGGCAGGGTCACCAGGTCGGCCAGCCGGCCGGGGACCCGGCCGTCGTACCGTTCGACCAGTGCCTGACCGAGCTTGATCAGGGAGTCGGTCTTGTTGCGGTAGAAGCCGGTCGGCCGGATCAGCTCCTCCAGCTCCGCCCGGTCGGCCCCGGCGTAGTCGGCGGCGTCGCGGTAGCGGGCGAAGAGCTTCGGGGTGACCTCGTTGACCTTCTTGTCGGTGCACTGCGCCGAGAGGATCGTGGCGACGGCCAGCTCCAGGGCGTCGGAGTGGTCGAGTTCACAGTGCGCGTCGGGGTGCGCCTCGGTCAGCGCCCGGCCGATCCGCCGGGCGCGCCGGGTGCGGCCGAGGTCGGTCTCGGCCCGTACGGGGGAGCTGATGGTCACGCCGGCCAGCCTACGTCGCCGGTACGACCACCCGCCGGGCCCACGCCCGCCGTTCCGGCTCGCGGTGCGGCCGCGGCCGGTCAGTCGGCCTGCGGGGCGCTGATCTTCCCGTCGGCGTCGAAGCGCGCGCCGGTGCGCGGGAAGTCGCTGCGGCTGAGCTGCTTGATCAGGCCGAGGCCCTGGTCGGCCGAGTCCATCGTCGGCTTGCCGACCGAGTTCATCCGGGTGGAGGTGAACGAGCCGCCGGCGAAGCTGCCGTCCGGCTTGAGCGACACCTTGAGCACACCGCCCCAGCCCAGTCGGCCGCTGGGGTTCAGCGACCGGCCGCCGCCGGCGAAGTTGCCGAGGCTGTACGCGATCAGCCGGCCCTGGTGGAACTCCATCCCGCGCAGCACGTGCGGGCCGTGCCCGACGACCAAATCCGCGCCGGCCTCGATCACGGCGTGGGAGAACTTCACCGGGTCGCCCCGGTTCTCGCCGTAGAACAACTCGGTGCCGGGTCTCACCCGGGTCTTGTCGGCGCCCTCGGCGCCCATGTGCACCTGCACGACGACGATGTCGGCCATGGTGGCGGCCTTCTCCACGACCGCCGTCGCGGCGTCGATGTCGGTCAGGCTGTTCGACCACGGGTACGACGAGAAGCCGGCCACCGCCACCTTGACGCCCTTGACCTCGACGACGGTGATCTGGTCCGGCGCGCCGGTGTGCTTCAGGCCCTGCGCCTCCAGCGCCTTCCGGGTGTTCTCGTAGCCCTGCGGCCCGTAGTCGTACCCGTGGTTGTTGGCCTGGTTGAGCAGCTCGAAGCCGGCGTCCTTGAGGTGCGCGGCGTAGCTGGACGGGGCCCGGAACTGGTAGCAGGCGGTGGAGTTCGCGCCGCACTTGCCGCTGCCGGTGTCCTCGGTCAGCGGCTCCTCCAGGTTGCCCATCACCAGGTCGGCGTCGAGCGCGTCGGAGATCTCGTCGAAGAAGCCCTTGCCGCCGTTCGCCGGGAGCCGGGAGGGGGCGTTGCCCATGATGATGTCGCCGGTCGCGGAGAGCGAGATCGCCTCGTCCGTCGTGCCGTCCTGGGCCGCGCTGCCGTCCGACGGGACGGGCGACCCGCTCGTGCCTGCACCGCCGCCCGGCTGCCAGACCGCGACGTCCTCCTCGGATCCGTTGCAGCCGGTGGCGAGGAGCACGGCGAGGAGCGTGCCGGCGGCGAGCGCGGCACGACGGCGGACCCTGGGGGGCGCGGAAGCGGACATCGCTGGCGACCCTACCCGCAGCTCGACAGCGCGACGACGGCCGATCGGACGGAATGTCACTCGGCCGCCCGCCGGTCGGACCACGGCACGCACGGCACGGCGCCGCCGTCGCGGACGGCGGCGTGCACCGCCCGGGCCAGCGGCGCGCCCCAGGTGGAGCGCGGCCCGCCGTAGGGCTCCGCCGGCCCGTCGGCGGGGCAGAGCACGGTCACCGAGTCGGTGGGCGTACCGGTGCCGGCCAGGCCCAGGTCCCGGATCGCCTGCGTCTTCGCCTCGGTCGCGGTGGCGACGGCGTTGACCAGGGCGGCGTCGCCGAGCGCCGCCGGGACGTACACCACGATGTTGACCGTGCCCACCCGCTGGGCCGGTGTCGCCGGGGCCGGCGCGGCGGCCTGGACGGGCGTGCCCAGCCCGACCGTCGCCCAGACCCGGACGCCGGTGTCGACCCGGTGCACCACCTCGGCGACGTCCACCCCGGTGAGCAGGCCGACCCCGGGCCCGTCGAGGCCGAGCCGGTCGGCGAGGGCGGCCAGGTGCTCCGCCGGGTCGTCCCGGTGGTACGACATCGGCACGGTCGCGTTCACGATCCAGTTCCGTACGCCGATCCCGCCGCCGAGCGGGCCGGAGCTGACCGCCCGCAGCGGGGCCGCGGCACGCCACACCAGCAGCGGGATGTCCCACCCGTCCTCGGGTCGGGTGGTCAGGTCGGGCTCGCTCAGCACGTCGGTCACCCTACGGCCCGCCGTGGCGACCAACGGTGACCACCCGGGGGCCGGACGCGGGATCCTAGCCCCTCATCAGGGCGGGAAGGTTACGCCCAACGATCAAGTTTCCAGGGGTGCACCTCTGATTCGTGCTCACGTGCACTTAGACTTGGCGGCGCGCGAGGGATAAGCGGACGGCGGACCCGGCCGACGGACGGCGACGCGCAACCGGAGGTGCGCGATGGACGAGGTACTGGCCCGCAGCGGGATCTTCCAGGGTGTCGACCCGGAGGCTGCCGAGGCGCTCGCCAAGGAGATGGAGACGATCGACGTCCGCAAGGGCGAGGTCGTGTTCAACGAGGGCGAGCCCGGCGACAGTCTCTACATCCTCCTGTCAGGCAAGATCAAGGTGGGGCGTCGGGCGGCCGACGGCCGGCAGAACCTGATCGCCGTGATGGGCCCGTCGGACATGGTCGGTGAGCTGTCGCTCTTCGACCCCGGCCCGCGTACGGCGACGGCCACCGCGGTGACCGACACCCGACTGGTACGGCTGCGCAAGCAGGCGCTGCGGCCCTGGCTGAACAACCGGCCCGAGATCGCCGAGCAGCTGCTGCGGGTGCTGGCCCGCCGGCTGCGCCGGACCAACGACTCGCTGGCCGACCTGATCTTCACGGACGTGCCGGGCCGGGTCGCCAAGAACCTGCTCCAGATGGCCGGCCGCTTCGGCACCCGCGACGGCGGCGTCCTGCGGGTGACCCACGACCTGACCCAGGAGGAGATCGCCCAGCTCGTCGGCGCCTCCCGGGAGACGGTCAACAAGGCGCTGGCCGACTTCGCCTCGCGGGGCTGGCTGCGGCTGGACGGCAAGAGCATCATCATCCTCGACCCGGAGCGCCTCGCCCGCCGCGCGCGGGTCTGACGCCCCACCCGGCCGGGTCACCCCGGCCACCGGCTCATCCCGGCCCGGACCGCCTCGCGGTCCGGGCCGGTCGCGGTCCGGGCCGGTCGCGGTCCGGGCCGGTCGCGGTCCGGGCCGGTCGCGGTCCGGGCCGGTCGCGGTCCGGGCCGGTCGCGGTCCGGGCCGGTCGCGGTCCGGGCCGGTCGCGGTCCGGGCCGGTCGCGCCACCACGCCGCGGCTGCTGCTCGTCCCCGGCTCGATCTGCCCGGCGCAGAATCACTGGACGCCCGCGCACGGCACGCCCACGCTGTGCTGATGGTCGAACGTGTCGCCGTACTCTCCGACGTCCACGGGGCGCTGCCCGCGCTGGAGGCCGTCCTGGCCGAGCCGGACGTGGCCGCCGCCGACCTGATCGTGCTCACCGGCGACGTCGCGGCCGGCCCGCAGCCGGTCGAGGTGCTGGACCTGCTCGTCTCGCTCGGCGACCGGGTCCGCTGGGTACGCGGCAACGCCGACCGGGAACTGGTCGGGGCGCGCGCCGGCCGGCCCTCGCCGATCGCGGTGTCCAACTGGGCGGCCTCCCAGCTCCGGGACGACCACCTGGCCCTCCTCGCCGCGCTGCCGCTGACGCTCACCCTGCCGGTCGCCGGCCTCGGCGACGTGCTCTTCTGCCACGCCACCCCACGCGACGACGAGGAGGTCGTGCTGGTCGACTCACGGCCGGAACGCTGGTCCGAGGTGTTCGCGGGGCTGCCGGCCGAGGTCCGCACCGTGGTCTGCGGGCACACGCACATGCCGTTCACCCGACTGGTGGACCGTCGCCTGGTGGTCAACCCGGGCAGCGTCGGCATGCCGTACGGCGGGCCGGGGGCGTACTGGGCGCTGCTCGGGCCGGGGGTGCAGCTGCGGCGCACCGGGTTCGACGTGGACGCGGCGTGCGCCCGGGTGGCCGCCGGGTCGGACTTCCCGGAGGCCGCCGACTGGGCCGACGAGTACCTGCGCTCCCGGCACGGCGACCTGGACGCGCTGGCCGCCTTCGGCCCCCGCGACGGCCGCTGAACCGCCCAATCCGGGGTCGGGGCGGCCGGTGCGCCGCCGGCAGCCGGTACCTCTCGGGCACGCTACGGACTTGATGGCGTTGGTGAATCGCCCGTGGTGATTCATTGATGCGATCAGGTCTGTAGCGTCCGCACAGCCCACCCCGCCCCTACCGGCGCCCCGTCCAGGCTCCGTCCGGCGACCCGTCCCCGCCCCGGCACCACCGCGACCGGAGCCGACCCACCCAAAAAAAAGTCAGTCTTGACTGTTTGTTTCGCGGGGAGCACGCTGTCCCCGTGCCCACCGCATCGACCCGCGTCCCTCAGCAGGAGCGCAGCCGCGCCACCCAGACCCGGCTGCTGGAGGCGACCGTCGACTGCCTGGTCGAACATGGCTGGTCCGGCACCACCACCACGGTCGTCGCGGCCCGGGCCGGTGTCTCGCGCGGGGCGCAACTGCACCACTACCCGACCAAGGCGGCCCTGGTCACCGCCGCCGTGGTCCACCTCGCGGACCGGCGCGCGGCGGAGCTGCGCGGCGAGGCGGAGGCCCTGCCCGCCGGCCCGCAGCGGCTCGACCGGGTGATCGACCTGCTCGGCGCCGCCTTCACCGGGCCGCTCTTCGTCGCCGCCCTCGAACTCTGGGTGGCCGCCCGCACCGACCCCGAACTCCGCGACGCCCTGGTGCCGCTGGAGGCCCGGATCGGCCGGGAGATGCACCGGCTCACCGTCGCGCTGCTCGGGGTCGACGAACGTCGTCCCGGCGTACGGGAGGCCGTGCAGGCCACCCTCGACCTGCTGCGCGGGCTGGGCGTGGCCAACCTGCTCAGCGACGACTCGGCCCGCCGCACCGCCCTGCTGCACACCTGGAAGCGCCAGCTCGCCACCCTGCTCACTCCCGACCCGGGCCCGCCCGACCGGCACCCACCGGCGGCGGAGTCCCCACCCGGAGAGCCCGCGCACGACAGGCCCTGACCCGCCCACCCTGACCGGCACCGATCCGCCCGGAGGCACCATGGTCGACCTGACAGCACTGCTCGCGGATCTGGCCGCCGAGTCCGAGCAGCTCGACGCGCTCGTCGCGGCGCTGCCGCCGGCGGCGTGGGACCGACCGACACCGGCCCCCGGGTGGACGGTCGCCCACCAGATCGCCCACCTGGCCTGGACCGACCACGTGGCGCACCTGGCCGCCACCGACGCCGACGCCTTCTACGCCTCGATCGCCTCGGCACCGGACCCGGGGCGGCTGGTCGACGACGGGGCGGAGCAGTTCCTGGCCCCGCCCGGCGACCTGCTCGCCCGATGGCGGGCCGGTCGCGCCGCGCTCGCCGGCACCCTCGCCGCCGTGCCGGCAGGTCGGAAGCTGCCCTGGTACGGGACCAGCATGTCGGCCACCTCGATGGCCACCGCCCGCATCATGGAGACCTGGGCGCACGGCGAGGACGTCGCCGACGCGCTCGGCGTCACCCGTACCCCGACCGACCGGTTGCGGCACGTCGCGTACCTCGGCTTCCGTACCCTCGGGCACAGCTTCGCCGCACACGGCCGTGCGGTGCCGACGGCACCGGTCCGGGTCGAGCTGACCGCGCCCGACGGAGGCACCTGGGCCCTGGGGCCGGCGGACGCGGCTGATCGGGTGACCGGCCCGGCGCTCGACTTCTGCCTGCTGGTCACCCAACGCCGGCACCGCGCCGACCTGGCCCTCGTCGCCGCCGGCCCGACGGCCGACGCCTGGCTGGACGTGGCGCAGGCGTTCGCCGGGCCGCCCGGCGCGGGCCGGGCACCCGGCGCCGGCCGCGAGGCGGGAGCGCCGGCGTGACCGGCGTGCTGCGGGTCGGCAACGCCTCCGGCTTCTACGGCGACCGCTCCGCCGCCTGGCGGGAGATGCTCGACGGCGGCGAGTTGGACGTGCTCACCGGCGACTACCTGGCCGAGCTGACCATGCTGATCCTCGGCCGGGACCGGATGCGCGATTCCTCCCTCGGGTACGCGAAGACCTTCCTGCGCCAGCTCGAAGGCTGCCTCGGCACCGCGCTCGACCGGGGCGTGAAGATCGTGACCAACGCCGGCGGCCTGAACCCGGCCGGCCTGGCCGCCGCGCTCGGCGCGCTCGCCGACCGGCTCGGCCTCACCGTGCGGATCGGGTACGTCGAGGGCGACGCCCTGGCCCGCCCGGACGCGCTCACCGCCAACGCGTACCTGGGGGCGTTCGGGATCGCGGCCTGCCTCGACCGTGGGGCGGACGTCGTGGTCACCGGGCGGGTCACCGACGCCTCCCTCGTCGTCGGCCCGGCCGTCGCCCACTTCGGGTGGGGGCGCGACGACCTCGACGCGCTGGCCGGGGCGACCGTCGCCGGGCATCTGGTCGAGTGCGGCGCGCAGGTCACCGGCGGCAACTTCAGCTTCTTCACCGAACTGCCCGACGGCGGACACCGGCCCGGCTTCCCGATCGCGGAGCTGCACCCGGACGGCTCGTCGGTGCTCACCAAGCACCCCGGCACGGGCGGCGCGGTCACCGTCGAGACGGTCACCGCCCAACTGCTCTACGAGGTGGCCGGGCCCGGGTACCTCGGGCCGGACGTGGTGACCCGGCTGGACACGGTGCGGTTGCGCCAGGACGGCCCGGACCGGGTACGCGTCACCGGGGTCCGGGGCACGCCCCCGCCGCCCACCCTGAAGGTCGGCGTGAACAACCTGGGCGGCTTCCGCAACTCGATGACGTTCGTCCTCTGCGGGCTGGACATCCCCGCCAAGGCGGCCCTGGTCCGGGGCCAGCTCGAGGAGGCCGTGGGCGCCGAGGGGCTGGAGTTCACCCTGGCCCGTACCGACCACCCGGACGCCGCCGACACGGAGGCGGCGAGCGCGCTGCTGCACGTACACCTGCGTGACGGTGACAGGACGCGGGCCGGTCGGGCCTTCTCGGCGGCGGCGGTGGAACTGGCCCTGGCCTCCTACCCGGGCTGCACGCTGACCACCCTGCCCGGCGACGCCACCCCGTACGGCGTGTTCACCGCCGATACCGTGCCCCAGGGTGCCGTCGCGCACGTCGCCGTCCTGCCCGGCGGTGAGCGGGTGTCGATCGCCCCGCCGGCCCGCACGGCGCCCCTCCCGCCCGACCCGACCGCGCCCGACCCGACCCGCGACGCCGACCCGACCCGGGACGCCGGCCCGACCCGGCGTGGGCCGCTCGGTGAGCTGGTCGGGGCCCGCTCGGGGGACAAGGGCGGCGACGCCAACCTCGGCGTCTGGGCGCGCACCGACGCGACCTGGGCCTGGCTGCGCGACTGGCTGACCGTCGAACGGCTGGCCGCGCTGCTGCCGAAGACCGCGCCGCTGGCCGTGGAGCGGTACGAGCTGCCGAACCTGCGGGCGGTCAACTTCGTGATCCGTGGACTGCTCGGGCAGGGGGTGGCCGCCTCCACCCGGTTCGACCCGCAGGCCAAGGCGCTCGGTGAACTGCTCCGCTCCCGCCTCGTCGACCTGCCCACCGACCTGCCCGCCGGGCGGCCCGGGAGCGCCCCAGGAGAGGACCTGACGTGACCATCGTGGACACTCCGGAACGGCGGCAGCTCCGCGAGCTCACCCGGTCCTTCGTCACCCGCGAGGTGCTGCCGCACCTGGACGACTGGGAACGCGCCGGTGAGGTCCCCCGGTCGCTGCACGCCACCGCCGCGAAGATCGGCCTGCTCGGCATCGGCTTCCCCGAGTCGGTCGGCGGCAGCGGCGGCGACCTGCTCGACTCGATCGTCGTCACCGAGGAGATCATCCGGTCCGGTGGCTCGTCCGGGCTGATCGCGGCGCTCTTCACGCACGGCATCGCGCTGCCGCACATGGTCGCCGCGGCCGGCGCCCGCACCGGCGGCAGCCTCGGTGGCCCGGGCGGCGGCGACCCGGCCGGCAACCACCTCGTCGACCGGTACGTCCGCCCCACCCTGGCCGGCTCCATGATCGGAGCGCTGGCGATCACCGAACCGGACGGTGGCTCGGACGTCGCGGCGATCCGCACCACCGCCGTACGCGACGGCGACCACTACGTGGTGAACGGGTCGAAGACCTACATCACCAGCGGGATCCGCGCCGACTTCGTGACCACCGCGGTCTGCACCGACTTCCCCGGCAGCGGCTCGCTCAGCCTCCTGGTGATCGACAAGGACACGCCCGGCTTCACGGTCGGGCGGCGGCTGGAGAAGCTGGGCTGGCACTGCTCCGACACCGCCGAGCTGTCCTTCGTCGACGTACGGGTGCCGGTGGCGAACCGGGTCGGCGAGGAGGACACCGGCTTCCTGGCGATCATGCAGAACTTCGCCGCCGAACGGCTCTCGCTGGCCACGCAGGCGTACGCGACCGCGCAGCGCTGCGTCGAGCTGGCCACCCGCTGGTGCCGGGACCGGTCCACGTTCGGCCGACCGCTGGCGAGTCGTCAGCTCGTCCGGCACCGGCTGGCCGAGCTGCACACCCGCGCCGAGGCGGCCCGGGCGTACGTGCACGACGTGGCGGCCCGGGTGGCCGCGGGCGAACCGGTGGTCACCGAGGTGGCGATGGCGAAGAACGTCGCGGTGGCCGCCTGCGACCACGTGGTGGACGCGGCGCTGCAACTGCACGGCGGCTTCGGCTACCTGCGGGACGCGGAGGTGGAACGGCACTACCGCGATGCCCGGATCCTCGGCATCGGCGGTGGCACCACCGAGATCATGAACGAGATCATCGCGAAGGGCATGGGGCTGTGACCACACTCGACAGCGCGATCGACCCGTCCTCGCCGGCGTACCGGGCCAACCGGGAGGCCCTGCTGGAACGCCTCGCCGAACTGGACGCCACCCTCGACCGGGCCCGCGCCGGAGGCGGGGAGAAGTACGTGGCCCGGCACCACGGACGCGGCAAGTTGCTGCCCCGGGAGCGGATCGAGCTGCTGCTCGACCAGGACAGCCCGTTCCTGGAGCTGTCGCCGGTCGCGGCGTACGGCACCGACTTCCCGGTCGGGGCCAGCGTGGTCACCGGCATCGGGGTGGTCGAGGGCGTCGAGTGCCTGGTCGTCGCCAACGACCCGACGGTACGCGGCGGCGCGGTCAACCCGTGGTCGCTGGCGAAGACCCGGCGGGCCGGTGAGATCGCCCTGGCCAACCGGCTGCCGATGGTCAACCTGGTCGAGTCGGCCGGGGCGGACCTGCCCACCCAGGCGGAGATCTTCATCCCCGGCGGTCGGGTGTTCCGCGACCTGACCCGGCTCTCCGCGGCGAGGATCCCCACGGTCGCGGTGGTCTTCGGCAACGCCACCGCCGGCGGCGCGTACGTGCCGGGGATGTCGGACTTCACCATCATGATCCGGGACCGGTCGCAGGTCTACCTGGCCGGTCCGCCGCTGGTGAAGATGGCCACCGGCGAGGTCACCGACGACGAGTCGCTGGGCGGCGCGGCGATGCACGCCACGAAGTCCGGCCTCGCGGACTTCCTCGCCGCCGACGAACGGGACGGCATCCGGCTGGCCCGGCAGTGCGTACGCCGGCTCAACTGGCGCAAGCAGGGGCCGCCGCCGCGCAACCGGATCCCGCTGCCCCCGAAGTACGACCCGGAGGAGCTGCTCGGCATCGCCAGCGCCGACCTGAAGGTGCCGTTCGACCCGCGCGAGGTGCTGGCCCGGGTGCTGGACGGCAGCGAGTTCGACGAGTTCAAGCCGGGCTACGGCAGCGCGCTGGTCACCGGCTGGGGCGAGCTGCACGGGTGGCCGGTCGGCGTGCTGGCCAACGCCCGGGGCGTGCTGTTCAGCGAGGAGGCGCAGAAGGCGGCCCAGTTCATCCAACTCGCCAACGCCGCCGACACCCCGCTGATCTTCCTGCAGAACACCACCGGCTACATGGTCGGCACCGAGTACGAACAGCGCGGCATCATCAAGCACGGCGCTTTGATGATCAACGCGGTGGCGAACTCCACAGTGCCGCACCTGACGGTCAACCTGGGCGCCTCCTACGGGGCCGGCAACTACGGCATGTGCGGCCGGGCGTACGAGCCGAGGTTTCTGTTCACCTGGCCGAACGCGAAGTCGGCGGTGATGGGGCCGGCGCAGCTCGCCGGGGTGCTCTCCATCGTCGCCCGGCAGGCCGCCGCCGCCCGGGGCCGCTCCTTTGACGAGGAGTCCGACGCGGCCATGCGGATGATGGTGGAGCAGCAGATCGAGTCCCAGTCCGGGGCGCTATTCCTCTCCGGCCGGCTCTACGACGACGGGGTGATCGATCCCCGGGACACCCGTACCGTCCTCGGGCTCTGCCTGTCGGCGATCCACAACGGACCGGTGAAGGGCGCCGACGGCTTCGGCGTCTTCCGGATGTGAGGGGCGTGCCCATGATCACCCGACTGCTCGTGGCCAACCGGGGCGAGATCGCCCGCCGGGTCTTCGCCACCTGCCGCGCGCTCGGCGTCGAGACGGTCGCCGTGCACTCCGACGCCGACGCCGACGCGCCGTTCGTCGCCGAGGCCGACCAGGCCGTACGCCTGCCGGGGAACACCCCGGCCGAGACGTACCTGCGGGTCGACCTGGTCCTGGACGCGGCCCGCCGGACCGGCGCGGACGCGGTCCACCCCGGCTACGGCTTCCTCGCCGAGAACGCCGCGTTCGCCCGGGCGGTGACCGACGCCGGCCTGACCTGGGTCGGCCCGTCGGCCGAGGCGGTCGCCGCGATGGGCGACAAGATGAAGGCGAAGGCGCTGCTCGCCGAGGCGGGCGTGCCGATGCTGCCGACCTGGACCGACGACGACGAGATCACCGACTTCCCGGTGCTGGTCAAGGCGTCCGCCGGTGGCGGCGGGCGGGGCATGCGGGTGGTCCGCGACGCCGCCGGGCTCGCCGAGGCCGTCGCCTCCGCCCGGCGCGAGGCGGCCGGCGCGTTCGGCGACGGCACGGTCTTCGTCGAGCGGTACGTCGAACACGGCCGGCACGTCGAGGTGCAGATCGTCGGCGACACCCACGGCACGGTGGTGGCCCTCGGCGAACGGGACTGCTCGATCCAGCGCCGGCACCAGAAGATCGTCGAGGAGGCGCCCGCGGTGGTGCCGCCGGAGCTGCGGCGGCGGCTGCACGAGGCGGCGGTCGCCGCCGGTCGCGCCGTCGACTACGTGGGCGCCGGGACGGTGGAGTTCCTGCTCGCCCCGACCGGGGAGTTCTTCTTCCTGGAGATGAACACCCGGCTCCAGGTGGAGCATCCGGTCACCGAGGCGGTCACCGGGCTGGACCTGGTCCGGCTGCAACTGCTCGTCGCCGAGGGCGACCCGCTGCCGGTGCCGGCGACCCCGCCGGCCGAGGGCCACGCGATCGAGGTACGCCTCTGCGCCGAGGACCCGCGGCAGGGCTTCCGACCCGCCACCGGGCTCCTGCACCGGTTCACGGTGCCCGGGGTAACCGGCGAGTTCACCCCGACCCGGGGCCTGCGGCTCGACTCCGGGGTGGTGGACGGCTCGGTGGTGGGCGTGCACTACGACTCCATGCTCGCCAAGCTGGTCGCCTGGGCGCCCACCCGGGCGGAGGCGGCCCGGACGCTGGCCGCCGCGCTGGCCCGCGCCGAGGTGCACGGCGTCACCACCAACCGGGACCTGCTGGTGCGGGTGCTGCGCAGCCGGGAGTTCGGCGCGGCGGAGGTCGACACCGGTTTCCTGGACCGGCACGCCGAGGTCTTCGCCCCGCTGCTGCCGGCCGCGCTCGTGCCGGTGACCGCGCTGGCCGCCGCGCTGGCCTCGGCCGCCGGCCGCCGCGCCGGGGCCCGGGCGCTGGCCGGCCTGCCGTCGGGCTGGCGGAACGTGCCCGCGTTCCCGCAGGTCACCCGCTTCGCCACGCCGGACGGCGGGGAGGTCGAGGTCCGCTACCGGTTGGACCGGGCCGGTGGTCTCGCCGAGTGGTCCACCACCCTGCCCGGCGGCACGGCGGGCACCGGGCCGACGGACGCGGCAGCCGACGGCGATCCCACGGGCGGACCGGCCGGGGCGACACCGACGGTCGGCCTGGTCGAGGCCACCCCGGATCGGGTGGTGCTCGACGTGGACGGGGTGCGGCGGACGTTGCGCGTACACCGGGTGGGGTCGGAGGTCTTCGTGGACGGCCCGGACGGGGCGGCGGAGCTGGTCGAGCTGCCCCGGTTCCCGCTGCCCACCGCGGAGCTGGCCGCCGGGTCGCTGCTCGCGCCACTGCCCGGCGCGGTGACCCGGGTGCACGTCGAGGTCGGCCGGCGGGTCGCCGCCGGTGACCTGCTGCTGACCCTGGAAGCGATGAAGCTCGAACATCCCGTGCTCGCCCCGGCCGACGGCGTGGTCGCCGAACTGCCGGTGCCGGCCGGCGGTCAGGTCGACACCGGCGCCGTGCTGGCCGTCATCGACAGCACCACCTCGCCGCGCCGCGACCGGGAGCCGTCGAACCCCGAGGAGGACCCCCGATGAACTTCGACCTCACCCCCGAGCAGGACCAGCTCCGCGACGCCGTGCGGGCGCTGGGCCGACGGTACGGCCACGGCTACTTCGTGGCGAAGGCCAAGGCCGGCGAGCACACCACCGAACTGTGGGAGGAGGCCGGTCGGCTCGGCTACCTGGGCGTCAACATCCCCACCGAGTACGGCGGCGGGGGCGGCGGCATCACCGAGCTGGCCATCGTCTGCGAGGAGCTGGCCGCGGCCGGCTGCCCGCTGCTGCTGCTGGTCGTCTCCCCCGCCATCGCCGCCACGGTCATCGCCCGGCACGGCACCGAGGAACAGCGCAAGCGTCACCTGCCCGGCCTCGCCGACGGCTCCCGGAAGATCGTCTTCGCGATCACCGAGCCGGACGCCGGGTCGAACTTCCACCGCCTCGGCACGGTGGCCCGACGGGACGGCGACGACTGGCTGCTCACCGGCCGCAAGGTCTACATCTCGGGCGTCGACGAGGCACAGCACGTGCTGGTCGTGGCCCGCACCGAGGACGCCACAACCGGCAAGCTCAAGCCGGCCCTGTTCATCGTCCCCACCGACGCGCCCGGCCTCGAACGCGCCAAGCTGGACATGGAGATCCTCTCCCCGGAGAACCAGTTCCTGCTCTACCTGGACGACGTGCGGCTGCCCGCCGACGCGCTGGTCGGCGAGTCGCTGGACGCCGGCCTGCCGGCGCTCTTCGCCGGGCTCAACCCGGAGCGGATCACGGTGGCCGCGATGGGCGCGGGCACCGGCCGGTACGCCATCGAGCGCGCCAGCGAGTACACCGCCACCCGCAAGATCTGGGGCGGCCGGAGCATCGGCTCCCACCAGGGCGTGGCGCACCCCCTCGCGCACGCGGCGGTGCAGGTGGAACTCGCCCGACTGATGATCCACAAGGCGGCCACCCTGTACGACGAGGGCCGCGACCTGGAGGCCGGCATCTCCGGGAACATGGCCAAGTACGCCGCCGGCGAGGCCGCCGCGCTCGCCGTGGACACCGCCGTGCAGGCGCTCGGCGGGGCCGGCATGACCACCGAGTACGGCGTGGCCACCCTGCTCGGGGCGGTACGCGCCGGCCGGATCGCCCCGGTCAGCCGGGAGATGATCCTCAACTTCGTCGCCCAGCACGTCCTCGGTCAGGACAAGTCCTACTGAAGCCGGGCGCGGCACGCCCCTTGGTTCGTCGTCACCGGCCGGTCGAGCGCCTGTCCGGCCGACGGCGCAGGGATCGTCAGGCCGGGCCGTACCCGAAAAGGTGGCCGGACCGACACCGTGATCCACCGACTCCCCACTGTCACGATCAGTGACGACAGACCACAGGGGAGGGTGTCATGGACAGAAGGACGATGCTCCGGGGGATCGCCGGCGCGGCGGTGGCCGCCCCGACCGCCGGCGTGCTCGCGGCCACCCCGGCGCAGGCGGCCACCCACTACGTGATGGCGACCGAGCAGGCCAGCGGCCGGATCCTCCGGTTCGATCCCGATGCCTGGACCGACGGCACAGTGCTGTGGAAGGCGCCGAGCACCACCGGCACCTGGCGCAACCTCTCCGACGTCAAGCGGCGCAAGACCGCGAAGTGGGGCAGCGTGATGCTGGTGGCCTCCTCCGGCGAGGGGGACCACCTCGGGCGGGCCGCGATGATCGACGAGAGCGCCATCGGCTCGACCCGCACCGGTGGCATCGTCTGGCAGGCGACGGTGGACGGCAACCCGCACTCGATCGAGCGGATCGAGGGCAGGGGGGCGATCGTGGTGGCCACCTCGGAGGGGCCGACCGGCTCGTCCGATGGTGGTGGCCTGCACCTGTTCGTGCCGTCCGGCGACGGCGGCAAGCCGGGCACCCGGGCGGCGAAGTTCTACGGGTTCCCCGGCGCGCACGGCGTCGTCCACGACCCGAACGGCTTCGTCATCGCCGTGGGCACCGGTGAGGTGCGGCTGTACGCGATCACCGGCAACGCCGCCGGCACCCGGCTGTCCTACCGGACCCGGCTGACGTTCAGCGACGGCGCGGGACGGGCCGAGGTGGGGCACGACATCCTGCCCGACCATGCCGGCAGCGGCTACTTCTTCACCTCGTCGTACAACGTGCGCTCGTTGCAGCTGGTGCACGCCGGCAACAGCTGGCAGTTCACCTCCGCCCACGTGAGCGGGGCCGACCACGTCAAGGCGTACACCCGACTGCCGAACGGGGTGCGGACCTGGGTGATGCCGGGCTCCGGCGAGGGCCGGTGGAGCAGCACCATCCACTTCAGCTCCGGCAGCCACCGCACGAGCGGGGCGCGCTTCTATCGGGTCCGTTACCACACCACGTCCTTCGGCTGACCGGTGCCGCGCCCGGGTCGGCGGGGCGACGCCGGCCCCGGGCGCGTCGGACCGTACCGGTCAACGCACGACGCGGCAGGCGGCGTCGATCCGGTGCACCGGGCGCACCCGCCGGCCCATCCCCTCCAGCAGCGAGTCCTCGACGTGGAAGTCCCGCACCCGCAGCCGGTGCCGGGGCAGTTCCTCCTCGCTGGGGCAGAGCACCTGCGCCCGGACCTGGTCGACCGGCACGTAGCGGACGCCGCCGCGCTCCTGGAGCAGCACGACGTTGACGTCGTCGACGGTGACCACGTGCCCCCGGACGTCCTCGGTGACCCCGGGGACGGGCTCGACGGTGGTGACCGTCAGCGGCAGCACCGGGGTGCTGATCACCGGCAGCGCCGCCCAGACCAGCATCGCCAGCACGGCCGCCTCGGTGATCGACGCCAGCGGTCGGATCACCGCCGCCGGCAGCGGGCCGGTGACCCCAAGCGCCAGCAGCGGCGGCGCGACGAACAGCAGCAACGCCAGCAGTTCCCCCTGTCGTCCGGCCTCGACGAGAGTGGGGGCGAGCAGCCAGGCGTACCCGGCGTACAGGGCCACGAGCAGGAGCAGCCGCGGCACCCACTGCTCGTGCAGCCGCGCGGGGGTGAGCTGGAACGCGGCGACGAACGCCGGGATCAGCAGCGGCAGGTAGAGCAACTGCCAGGTGACCAGGGCGAGCAGGAAGCCGGCCAGCACGAACCAGGCCGGGACGATGTCCATCCAGCGGACGAAGAGCGGCCGGCGGACGCCGGCGGGCATCCGGTCCACGCTGACCCGGAGCACCGCGCCGAGCGCGAAGACGGCGACCAGGCCGGTGGAGAGCAGCCGGGCGGCCGTGGTGAGGAAGCCGGCCAGCAGGTTCACCGGGCCGACGTTCGCCACCAGCAGCAGCGTCGTCTGGAGTTCGCCGCCGGCCTCCACGCCGAGCCGCAGCACCGAGAAGATCGCCGGCACCCCGACCACGGCCGTCCAGAACGACTGGCTGGCGCGGGCCCGCCGCTCGGCGAGATCCGACCCGTCCCAGGACGCCGCGGCGGGGCCCACGCCGTCCGTGACGGGCACCGCCGGGGCGCTCACCGGGTGGGGGCCTTGTCGTCGAAGTCCACCAGCTTCGGTACGTCGAGCGGCTGCGGTTGCACCTTGGGCTGCTTCATCCACGGCCCGAGGGTCCGGTTGTACGCGGTCAGCCACGGGCTGCTGAGCCCCTGGCGGCCCTGCTGATAGCTCTTGTCGAGGAAGAAGGCGACCAGGTCGCGCAGGGCGGGGTCGCCGATCGGCACCCCGATGCCGAGCGTCTCGCTGGTGCCGAAGGGCATGTCGACGATCTCGAACTCGGTCGGGTACTGGGAGAGGAAACCGGCCAGGATCGTCTCGTCGGAGCTGACCGCGTCGTACCGGCCCTCGCGGATGCCCTTGACGCAGTCGCCGACCCGCTTCACCACCAGTGCTCTGACCTGGTGCTTCTCCAACTCCGCCTCGGTGGTGGAACCACCGCTGGTGCAGATCTTGTACTCCGGCCGGCGGAGGTCCTCGATGGTGCGGATCTTGTCCTTGAGCCGGTTCGGCACCATCACCTCCTGGGTGGTGACGAAGTACGGCCCGGCGAAGCTGACCAGTTTCTTGCGCTCCTCGGTCATCGAGAAGCTGGAGACGACCAGGTCCACCACCCCGCCCTGCAGGGCCGGGATGCGGTCCTCGGTGGCCAGCGAGACGAACTCGATCCGCTGGTCCCCCTCGTAGCCGAGGGACGAGGCGATGTACCGGGCGATCTCGACGTCGAACCCGGTGTAGGTGCCGTTGCGCAGCTCACCCATGAGCGGCTCGGTGGCGGCCACTCCGATCTTGATCCGGGGCTGGCCGTCGATGTGCGACTCGCGCAACTTGTCCAGCACCGAGGGGAGCGGCGGGTCGCGGCGGTTGTCGCACCCGGCGGCCGCCGCGAGGCTCAGGGTCAACGCCACCGCCAGCGTGGTGGCGACCGAACGGAGCCGGTGGGAGGGAAAGGCATTCATCGGCGACCTCGCTGACGGACACGGCCTGCGGGACACCGAGGGTAGCGGTCGGGGTCCACTTGCGTGGTCACCGGGGACCCTCCGATGAGGACCGGGGTACGACGGGCGACCCGAGCGCCCGTCGTACCCCGGCGTCCGTCAGCGGAGGGTGAGCGTGCCCACCGCCGGCAGCGGCGCGACGACCGGCGGGAGCCGCTTCGGCTCGCCCCGGGCCGGCGCGCCCTGGCGGGCCAGCGCGCTCTTCGGCGCGGCGGCCCGGGTCGTCTCGGACTCACCCGCCGGCTCCGTGAAGGGCTGCACGTCACCGGTGCAGACGGTGCCCTTCTTCGGCAGGGTGCCCTGGAGCAGGTACGCGTCCACCGCGCCGGTCACGCAGGCCGACGTTCCGTACGCGGTGTGACCCCAGCTGTCGCTGCTGAGCAGCCGGCTGTTCGGCAGCAGCTTCGACGAGCTGACCGCCGCGTCGTAGTTGGTGGCCGGGTCCCAGTAGTTGCCGACCACCAGGACCGGGGAGCTGGTCCTGCGGTTGAACGGACCGGTGAAGGCGTCCTTGTCCCGCACGGTCCAGGTGTCCCGCGCGCAGGGCGCCGTGGCCCAGGCCCAGGCCCGGCCGAAGTACGGGGCCCGCTTGTCCTCCGCGGCGCCCAGCGCCGGCCAGGCGCCCGCGTCCGTCGGGTGGTACGCGTCGGTGCAGTCCACCCCGAGGAACGTCTCCAGCCCGTTGTTGTACGGGAAGTCGAAGCGGCGCTGCTGGCGCGCCCGGTCGGCCCGCTCGGCGACGGCCTTGCGCGCCGCGCCGAAGCGGGCGGCGGTGCCCGACGACGGGTCGGTGAGCACCAGCAGGTCCGACGTCATGGCGTCGATGTCGGCCCAACCGTACGGGCTGTACAGGGCGCTGAGGCTGCCGCCGACGAAGTCGGCGTAGCTGACGGTGAAGCTGCCCAGGTCGGGATCGTCGATCACGACCGGCTTCTTGCGCAGCCGCTGGGCGACCAGCTCGTACGAGGCGACCGGGTCACCGGCGGCCAGCGAGCACTTCTCCGCGCCGGCCTTCTCGCACCGGTCCAGGATCTCGCGCAGCGCCTTGTACGCCCCGTCGGCGCTGCGCAGCCGCGTCTCCTGGAGCTGGTTGCGCGCCGCGCCCCGGCCGACCCAGGCGTTCGGGTCGAGCACGCCGTCGACGACGACGGCGCGGACCCGGTCGGGGAACATGTTGGCGTAGTACTGGCCGAGGGCGGTGCCGTAGCTGAAGCCGAGGTAGCTGAGCTTCTTGTCGCCGACCGCGCGGCGCAGCACGTCCATGTCGCGGGCGACCTCGGCGGTCGACATCGCGCCGGTGAGTGGCTTGCCGGTGGTGGAGCAGGCCCGGCCGACCGCCTGGGACGAGGCGACGTACGACTTCTCCTCGGCCTTGGTCCACGGGAAGGCCACGTTCAGCCCGGCGTACGCCCGGGTCTGGTCCTTCACCGACGGGAAGCACTTGACGTTCTCGCTGGCGGCGACGCCGCGCGGGTCGATGCCGACGACGTCGAAGCGGTCCAGCAGCTCGTCGGAGAGGAAGTACGGCGCGGCGAGCGCGATGTCGGTGCCGGAGCCGCCCGGGCCGCCCGGGTTGAGGAAGAGGCTGCCGATCCGGGCCTGCTGGTTGCGGGCCTTGACCCGGAGCAGGGCGATCTCGGTGGTGGCCCCCTTGGGCTTGTCGTAGTCCAAGGGCAGGTCGACGGTGGCGCACTCGGCGTAGCCGTAGCAGGCGTACCAGTCGAGCTTCGGCGTCGGCACGCGGTCGACCCGCCGGGCCTCGGTCGGGCTGGTGCGGTCCGGCACGGTGGGACGGCCCCAGCCGGTGCTTTCCGGTGACGCGGTTGCGGGCGCGACCACCGATCCGGCGAGGAAGAGGCCGGCGACTCCCGCCGCGGCCAGGGACCGGGTGATACGTGGCATGTGCTGCCTTCCGGTAAAGGACGGGGACTGTCGAGGACGAATCCTCGACCTCCGTCACTCTAGGGAGGACGGCCCATGAGGACGGCCCGGCGAAACGCCATCAAACGGTCTTTCTTGCCGACCGATGTAACGAAATTTTCATGGTCGACGCTATTCGCATTCTTCTCGCCGGCTGAGACACGCCTGCACGGTCGTCAACCGCGCCCGACCGCCTCGAACCAGTCGGGGGTCGGCTCGGTCGCCGGACCGTACATGTCCGACGACGGGGTGAACTCGTCGACGATCCGCCAACCCGCCCCGCTCTCCCGGGCGTACACGTAGACGTCGATCTCGCTGCTCGGCGCGCCGACGCCGTAGACGACGCCACCGTCCACGGTGGCCTCCCGCTTGGCGCAGACCGCGCCCGGGTTCGGCTCGGCGTCGCGGCAGTCACCGACGTACCGGTGGTCGCCCCGATAGGCGGCCCGCACCCAGGCCGCCATCGCCTGGGCGAAGGTCGTCCTCGACTGCGGGCCCACCGACGGGGACGGTGTCGACGGGGACGTCGGCGACAGGGCCAGGGCGGACGGCGTCGCCGCGCCGCCGGGGTCGGCCGAGGGCTGCTCCGTCCCGCACGCGCCGAGCACGCCCGACACCAGCAGTACGGCGACGATCCGGGTGATCCGCTGCACCGGCGTTCCTCTCCTCGTACGAGATGATCTTCACCGGTCATTGAACCGGACGGCGGCGGCTCACGACGTACCGGACGCGGGTTGACAGCCGGCGTCCGGTGGGGATGCTTGTCGGGTGGGGCGAATCCTCAGGCCGGACGCGCGGACCGTGGCGGTGCTCGCGGCGCTCGCGGCGCTCGCGGCGTTGGTGGTACTGCTGAGCTGGCACCCCGCCGGGATCCTGACAGTGGCGCTGGCGTTGCTCGTCGTCCTGCTCGCGACGGTCACCGGCACGGCGGTGGCCGCGCTGCGCGACCGCGACGCCCGGGCGGAGCACGGCGCGGTCCCGGCGGGCCAGCCGGACGCCCTGCTCGGCGGCATCGACGCGGACACCCTGGACGCGCTCGACAGCTCGGCGGTGCGCTCCCGCCTGGGCAGCCTGGGCGGGGTCAGCGACCGGTGAGGGTCGGCGCGAGCAACGCGTTCGCGCCCTTGCCCGCGAGGCAGCGGTAGGTGCGGTCGGCGCCCGTGCCGCTCGGCGGCAGGACCTCCAGGTTCCACCCCTGCGGGTAGCTGATCCCGCTGGTCAGCCGGAATGTGCGCGGGCTGCAGACCCGCTGGACGGCCGGATCGGCGACGATCTCCGCGTGCCCCGCCCCCACCAGCGCGGTGGGCAGTTCGCCCTGCACGTACGCCTCCCAGGTGTGCCGGCCGTCGCACGAGACCTGGGCCGCCTCGGCCCGGTCGCCGCGCAGCCGCACCGGCCCGAAGCACTCCAGCTCGGGGGCGCATCGGGCCCCCGCCGGCAGGGACGCCGCCGACGCCCCGGACAGGCAACCCGGCAGCGCGCCCCAGTTCCCGCCCGGCTCCGACGAGGCGCTGGCCACCGGCGTCGGGGTCGGCGCGACCACCGGCGGGGCGCCGCCGGCGACCCAGGCCCCGGCGCTCGCCGAGGCGGCCAGGGCGAGGACCCCGGCGCCACCGAGGAACCAGCGTCGCCGTCGCCGGCCGCCGCGCGACACCGCCGGCGGGGGGTCCTCCACCGGCGGCCGGGGCGGGCCCGACGGGTCCACGGTGTACGAACCGCCGGTGGTGTAGCCGCCGCCGGTGGAGCCGCCGGACAGGGGCGCGCCGCTCACCGGCGCCCCGCTCACCGGGGAGGGTGGCGGGTCCAGCGGCAATGCGACGAGCAGGTCCCGCAGCTCGATCGCCGACGGCCGCGCGCCGGGGTCGTTGGACATCCCGGCACGGAGCACGTCGACCAGTTCGGTCGGCACCCCGGGCAGCTCCGGGATCGGCTGGTTGAACATCTCCAGCACGGTGACCAGGCTCGGGTTGCGCTCCGACTGCCAGCGCGGCGGCCGACCGTTCATCACCGCGTAGAGGGTGGCGCAGAGGGCGTACACGTCGACGGCCGGCGAGGGCGGGCTGTGGCTGAACATCTCCGGCGGCGCGTACGCCGGGGTCAGCACCTCCAGGGTGACCGAGGCGTCGCGCACCTCGGCCAGCACGGCGAGCCCGAAGTCGGCCAGCACCGCCGGGTTGAAGTGCGAGAAGAGGATGTTCGCCGGCTTGACGTCGCGGTGCAGCACCCCGGCCGCGTGCGAGTGGGCGAGCGCATCGGCGATCTTGATGCCTAGATCGCGGGTCTCCGAGGCGCCCAGCGGCGAGGTACGCATCCGCTCGGCGTACGAGCCGTCGCAGAGTTCCATGATCAGATAGGGATGCTGGTCGACGGTGACCCCGACGTCGAAGAGGTCCACCACGTGCGGGTGGGACGACATCCTGCCGGCGGCACGCGCCTCCCGGAGGAACCGGGCCTGGTCCCGCTCGCTGGCCAGCGTCCGGTTCTCCACCTTGACGGCGACCTCGCGCCCCACCGAGATCTGGGTGGCCCGGTAGACGGTGGCGTACCCACCCCGGGCGAACACCCGCAGATCGGTCAGACCGGGCACGATGGGCAGCCGGAGGGCGCCGGGCGGGGTCTCGGTCACGGGTCGAAAATACCTGTTACGCCGGGACGCTCAGCGGACCGTACCGGCGGTGGACCCGGGACCCGCGGCGGCCGGGCCACCCTCCGCGTCGATGACCTGCGACTTCGCCCGGGGCTCGGGGCCATCGACGGTCAGCACGGCGGCCGGACCGTCGGCGCCCCCGGTCGTCGCGGGGCGATCCCCACCGGCCCGGCGGGCGTCCCAGCGCAGACCGAGCGCGGTGGCCACCGCACCGAGCCCCTCCCACAGGGCCACTCCGAAGAACCGGTCGGGCGCCACGTCGGCCAGCACGGTCAACGTGAAGACGGTGAAGGTGACCAGCCGGAAGACGACCGTGAAGCGGTAGAACGCCCGCCACTCCGTGGCGACCGCCAGCAGGTAGTAGACACCCATGTTGAACGAGGCCATCGAGGACGCGGTGAGGAACGTGCCGGTGTAGTCGCCGGCCGCCCGCCGGTCCGGCACCTCGAACCCGAGCATCCGCAACTGCACCTCGGGCCAGAGCAGCCCGAGCGCGCCGAGCAGCAGCGCCAGTACGCCGAAGACCGCGATGGTCCAGCCGGCGCCGGAACGCGGCAGCCTCATTTGTCCTCCCCATCCGCGAGCACCGCCGTGGGCGGCCTCCTGGAACCCACACGCTAGACCGGCACCCCGACCTCACACATCCCCGGAACCGCCAGACCTCCCCTACCGACCCCGACCCGGTCCCGGCTTGTTGACCAAGAGGTTTGCGTCCGGTGGAGCGCGGATCCCGACCAGAACTTCTTGATCAACAAGCGAACCGGGTTCGGCCGGGCGCGGGGGTGCAGGGGCGCGGCAGGTCAGCCGGCGGCGAGGCGGACGCGCAGGGCGTCGGCGGCGAACCGCTCGCTGCGCTGCTCGGTCGCGTACGCCAGCCGGACCGCCTCCTCGGCGCTGGCCAGCGCCTCCACCGGCCGGCCACAGGCGGCCAGCGCCTCGGCCAGCACGCTCGCCCCGATCACCTGGCTGCGGACGTCCTCGGCGGGGGCGGCCACCGCCCGCCGCGCCCAGTCCAGCGCCTGCTCCCGCTGGCCGTGGGCGAGCAGCGCGGAAGCGTACCGGGCCATCGTCTGGCGGCGGGAGAAGAGCAACGTCGGGGTGCTCGCGGCGGTCGTCGCCACCGGGGCGAGCAGCCCCACCGCGGTGGCCGAGTCCCCGGCGGCGAGCCGGGCGGTGGCCAGCAGCACCCGGGGCGCGGCCTGGGCCGGCGCCTGCGGGTTGTGCGGCTCGACGGCGGTCAGCACCGCCCGGGCGTCCCGCTCGGCGGTCTCGCAGTCGCCCATGTCCAGCGCCACGAAGCCGCGCAGCGTGCCGGCCATCCCGGTCAGCAGCGGGTGCGAGGTGCGCCCGGCGTACGCCAGGGCGTCGGTGAGCAGGTCGGCGGCGTGTTCCGGCTCGCCCAGCCCGCGTGCCACCACCCCCCGGACCACCAGCGCGAACCCGCGCCCCCAGTCGTCGGAGACCTCGGCGAAGTCCCGGTACGCGCGACGGGCCTCGCGGTCGGCCTCGGCGACCTCGCCCAGCTCCGCCCCGGCGAACGCCTCGACCGCGCGCAGTGTGCCGACCGCCCACGCCTCACCGACCCGTTCCCCGAAGGGCAGGAAGACCCGCGCCAGGCGGCGGGCCTCCCGCAGCCGGCCGGCGAGCAGCCGGGCGAACGCGGTGGTGCCGCGCAGCCAGGCCCGCCCGTACGGATCCTTCAGCTGGGCGAAGAGCCGGGCGGCCCGGCCGAGCACCGCGTCGGTGCCGGCGAAGTCGCCCCGGGTGGTGGTGACCCAGGCCAGGTTCTGCAACGACCACGCCTGCCCGCGCGGGTCCTGCGCGGCGAGGCTGACCTGGTACGACGCGGCGAGCCGGCTGCTGGCCTGACCGAGCCGGCCGGCGATGAAGTCGGCCATGCCGAGCCGGCGCATCGCCGAGGCGCGCAGGGCGGGCAGGCCGCCGGCGGTGGCCACCTGCAACGCCTCCTGCCAGCTGGACACCGCCCGGCTCTGGTCACCGAGGGTCTGGTGGGCCTGCCCGGCGAGCAGCAGCGCGCCGGTGCGCACGGCCGCCTCGTCACCGGCGTTGGCCGCGATCTTCTCGGCGGACGCGAGCGCGTCGGCCACCCGGCCGACCTGGAGCAACGCCCGGGCGTGCACCACCCGGTCGGCGGTGGGCACCCCGTCGCGGGCCAGTTCGGCGGCGCGTTCGGCGTACTCGACCGCGAGGGCCGGCTCCCCGGCGTGCAGCGACCGGCGGGCGGACCGGCCCAGCGCGGCCACGCCCAGCGGGGTGACGGTCCGGGCCGGCGCGTCCGGGCGCAGCTTGACCGCGTCGGCGAGCGCGGCGGCCCGTTCCACGTGCTCGGCGACGAAGTCGTCCCGGGCCGGGTCGGTGAAGCCGCCGGGTGTGGACCCGGTGCCGCCGGGGGCGGCCCAGCGGGCCAGGGCGGCGTGCCGCTCGGCCAGTTCGGCCTTGCTGACCCCCGCGTACGCGGCCTCCCGCATCAGCGGGGTGGCGAAGGCGTAGCCGCTGCGGGTGCGGTGCAGCATCCGCCGTTGCAGCAGCTCCTCGACGGCCCGCTCCAACTCGACGGCGGCCACCGCGGCGGGTCGGCCGTCCCGCCCGGCGCGTTGCTCGCGCAGCGCCTCCAGCGCTCCCTCGGGGACGGTGTCGCCGACCACGGCGGCGTCGCGCAGCACCGAGCGGGCGTCCGGCGGCAGCGCGTCGATCCGGGCCGCGAGCACGGCGGCCAGGTCCCGGGAGAGCAGCCGGCTGCCCAGCGAGCCGGGGGCGAGCCGCCAGCCGCCGGGACCGCTGCGACGCTCGGCGACCGCGGTCAGCGCGCCGCGCTCCATCAGCAGGGTGACCAGTTCGGCGAGGTAGAACGGGTTGCCCTGGGCGGTGGCGAGGAGCCGGTCCGCGTCGACCTGCGGCAGCTTCCCGCCGCCGAGGTAGCTGGTGAGCAGCCGGGCCGCGTCGGCGCCACGCAGCGCGGGCAGCACGTGCACCTCGGCGTCGGCGACCCGGGTCAGCGCCCCGGCGGTACGCACCAGCTCCGGGCGGCCCAGCAGCAGCACCAGCACCGGGCCGCTGAGCCGGGAGAGGGTCAGCCCGAGCGCGCTGATCGTCTCGGCCGTCGCGTCGTGCAGGTCGTCCACCACCATCACCAGCGGCGCCTCGCTGGCCAGGGCGCTGAGCAGGCCGGCGACGGCGTTCGGCACCGCCTCGGCGTCGGCGGGCGCGGTGGTGCCGCTCCACTCCCCGTTGTCGGTGGCGGTGCCGTGCGCGCCGGGCAGCTCCGCGTACCCGAGCAGGGCGAGCAGTTGGTCGGTGGCGAGCGGGCTGCCGCCACGCTGGCCGAGCCGTTGGCCGAGCCGGCGCAGCCGTTCCTCCACGGCCGGGCGGGTCAGCGCGGTGGACGTGTCGTTGGGCAGGCCGACCGCGGCCCGGACCAGGTCGGCGAGGGGGGCGAGCCGGCGCCGTTCGCCGAAGGCGGCGCAGCGTACGGAGAGCACCCGGGCGCCGGTGTGCGCGGCGTACCGGCCGGCGCCCACGTCGTACCCGGCGGCGAGGCGTTCCACCTCGGCGGCGAAGCGGGACTTGCCGATCCCCGCCTCCGCGGTCATCAGCAGCACCCGGGGTTCGCTGCGGTCGATCACCTCGGCGAGCCGGCCGGCGACCCGACCGATCTCGGTTTCCCGGCCCACGAAGGGCGCCTCGTCACCGAGGCCGGAGCGGGTGCCCGGGGCGTCCAGGAGGCCGAGCAGCTCGTACGCCTCGACCGGTTCCCGCTTGCCCTTGAGCCGCAGCGGTCGCAGCGCCCGCCAGGAGGCCACGTGCCGGGTGGCGGCGGAGGTGCGGCCACCGGCGTAGACCGCGCCGACGGCGGCGGCATCGGCGAGCCGGGCGGCGGTGTTCACCGTGTCGCCGATGACCGTGTACTCGATGGCGGCCTGGATGCCGGCGATGACGTCGCCGGTGTTGAGCCCGACCCGCAGGCCCAGCGGCGCGCCGCCGCCCCGCTCGTCGTCGAGCACCCGGCGGACGGCCCGCTGCATGGAGAGCGCGGCGCGCACGGCCCGCTCCGCGTCGTCCTCGTGCGCGACGGGCGCGCCGAAGACCGCCATGATGCCGTCACCGGTGAGCTTGTCGACGTGCCCGCCGAACGTCTTGACCGCGCCCGCGAGGGCGGCGAGCACCCGGTCGGTGACCGCGCCGACCCGCTCCGGGTCGAGGTCCTCGGACCAGGAGGTGAAGTCGGAGAGGTCGCCGAAGAGCACGGTGACCACCCGCCGCTCGGCGGTCGGCAGGGTGGCGGCAGCCGGCAGCGCGGCTCCGCAGTTGTGACAGAACCGCGCCCCGGGGACGGCGAGTGTGCCGCAGACCGGGCAGGTCACGGCTGTGCCGTCCCGCCCACCCCGAGGTATTCGAGCTGCGCGCGGACCGACCATTCGGCGGCCCACCACAGCGAGCGGTCGACGTCGGCGTACACGGTGGCGACGACCTCGGGCGCGGTGGTGGCGCCGGCGGCCACCGCGGCGCGGACCTGGTCGAGCCGGGCGCGGCGGTGGGCCAGGTAGAACTCGGCGGCCGCGCCGCAGTCGGCCAGCGCCGGGCCGTGCCCGGGCAGCGCCGGGATCCCCCGGTACGCCGACAGCAGCTCCAGGCTGGCGAGGTAGTCGCCGAGGTGCCCGTCGGGGTGGGCGACGACGGTGGTGCCCCGGCCGAGGATGGTGTCGCCGGTGAGGACCACCCGCTCGTCGCCGCGCTGGGCGAGGAAGCAGACGGAGTCGGCGGTGTGCCCGGGGGTGGGCACGAGCCGGATGGTGAAGCCTTCGGCCTCCAGCGGGGCGCCCGGGGTCAGCGGCGTGCCGCCGATGGTGTGTGCGGGGTCGGCGGCCCGGACGGCGGCCCGGTCGAGCCGGTCGGCCAGCGGCGCGGAGCCCTCGGTGTGGTCCGGGTGGCCGTGGGTGATGAGCACCGACCCGACGGGCGCGTGCGCGGCGATCCGGTCGAGGTGGTCGTCGTGCGCCGGGCCGGGGTCGATCACCACGGCCCGCGCTCCGGGGGCGGCCCGCAGCACCCAGGTGTTGGTGCCGTCGAGGGTCATCGGCCCGGGGTTGGGGGCGCGCAGCAGCGTCACCCAGTCCGGCAGCGCGTCGGCGAGCGCCGCCGCCGGCGCGGTCAGATGCCCGGTCATGGCTGCGATCGTACGACCCTGCCCGCCACTCCCCGCGATCTTGCGGATTCGGCCTCAGGTTTGTGGACCTTCACGGCTTTCGTCCCGGCCGGAAGTGCAAGATCGCGGGGGTGGGGGAGGGTCAGGCGACCTCGACGATCACGTCGACCTCGACCGGGGCGTCGAGCGGCAGCTCGGCGACGCCGACCGCGGCGCGGGCGTGTCGGCCGGCCTCGCCGAAGACCGCGCCGAAGAGGTCGGAGGCGCCGTTGATCACGCCGGGCTGACCGGTGAACCCGGGCGCGCTCGCCACGAACCCGGTCAGCTTGACGATCTTGACGACGTTCTCCAGGCCGACCAGCGCGTCGACCGCCGCCAGGGCGTTCAACGCGCACCGCTCGGCGAGATCCTTGGCCTGCTCGGCGGAGATCCCGGCGCCGACCTTGCCGGTGGCGAGCAGCTTGCCCTCGGCCATCGGCAGCTGACCGGAGACGTACACGTGCTGGCCGGACTGCACCGCCGGGACGTAGCTGGCCACCGGCGGCGCGACCTCGGGCAGGGTCAGGCCGAGTTCCGCGAGCTTCGCGTGCGGTCCGTTGCTCATGCAGCTCAGCCCTTCGGACGCTTCAGGTAGGCGACGAGCTGCTCCGGGTTCGGGCCGGGCACCACGGAGACGAGCTCCCAGCCGTCCTCGCCCCAGTTGTCGAGGATCTGCTTGGTCGCGTGGACCAGCAGCGGGACCGTGGCGTATTCCCACTTCTGCATCGGTGGAGGGCTCCCTTGCCTGGCGTGGACGTGTTACCGGACACAGCCTACGGTCCGGACGACGGCCGGGGCGCGGGACGCTGCTCCGGCGCGACCGGCGACTCGCCGCAGGGGCCCTCGTGGTCGTACGGCTGGGGGCAGCGGGACCGGTCCGGCAGCAGCAGATCGCAGAAGACCCGGTGCCGGTTGTTCTGGTCGTCGGCGGTGGAGACGGTCGTCTCTCCCGCGTCCAGCTCGGCTAGGAAACCGAGCGAGGTCGCCACCGTGCCGGCCAGCGCGGTCGCCGCGGCGAGGTCGGCGACCCGGATCGGCAGGTGGATGACGTAGCCGGGCTCCTCCTCGTCCCGGCCGCGGTCGCCGGAGTGGTTCAGGATGCGCAGCACCTCGTTGGGTTCGACGGACCGCCGGTACGACCGCTCGTTGATCGGCAGCCCGCCGTTCGACCCGTCCGCGTCGCCCCGGGCGCCGACCCGTCCGGCCCCGCCACCGGGCGGGAACTGGGCTCGAGCGATGTTGTCCGCGTCGCGCATGCACTGCCTCCGGGCCTCGTACGTGATCTGACCGCCGTCCGGACCGGACCCGCTGTCCGACCCGCTCCCCCGCGACGGCACGAAAGTAGGACCGATCACCGGAGGGTCACAACGGGACGCGCACACCTGATCACGTCGAGTCACATATGCGACACATCGCCGGTCCGGAACGTGACCGCGTGGAAGCGCGTCTCGTGAGCGGTTGGTCACAAATCATCCATCGACCGCTACCCTTCGCCTCGGACGGGCGATCAGGGGTCGCCCGCGTGCCCGAACCCGCGTCCGCGCCAGGGGCGGCGAGGACGCCCATCCCCCGGGGGACCACATGACCCAACCGCCGACCGACGGTGCGACCGGATCGCCCAGCTCCCCGCCTCCCGGCCCGGTCTCCCCGGGCACGTCGTCGCCCGGGGGCGTCACCCCGTCACCGGCGTACCCGGCCTACCGGTCCCCGACGGGAGGGCGCAGGCCCAGCATGCTCGTCGCCACGCTCACCCTCGTCGCGGCGATCCTGCTGTGCGGCGGCGGTGGCACGGCCGCCTACCTGGCGCTGCGGGACACCGAGGAGGGTACGGGCGCGAAGGAGCCGGCCGCGGCGGTGGACGACTTCCTCAGCGCCGTCTACCGGGAGCGGGACGCGAGGAAGGCGACCGACCTCGTCTGTGCGGCGTCGCGGGACCCGGAGAAGATCGCCGCCAAGGTCGCCGAGGTGGACCGGTACGCCGCCGAGTACGCCAGCCCGCGCTTCCGGTGGGCCACCCCGACGGTGGACAGCCAGAACGGCGACCGCGCCACGGTCAGCGCGAAGGTCACCATGACCACCGCCGACGAGAAGATCGCCGAGCAGGCGTTGCGCTTCACCGTCGTACGGAAGGCGGGTTGGCGGGTCTGCGAGGTCGCCTGACGCCGACGGGTGGATAGGCTCGACGGGTGCGAGCTGCTGACCCCCCGGCCGAACCGGCCGGCACCGGATGGCCCTCCCGCCTGCACGTGGTCACCGGCAAGGGCGGCACGGGCAAGACGAGCGTGGCGGCGGCCCTGGCGCTGGCCCTGGCCACCGGCGGGCGACGCACCCTGCTCGTCGAGGTGGAGGGGCGGCAGGGCATCGCGCAGCTCTTCGGCACCGAACCGCTGCCGTACGAGGAACGCCACCTGACCGACGCCCCCGGCGGCGGCGAGGTGCGCGCCCTGGCGGTGGACGCCGAGGAGGCGCTGCTGGAGTACCTCGACATGTTCTACAAGCTCGGGGCGGCCGGGCGGGCGCTGCGCAAGCTCGGCGCGATCGACTTCGCCACCACCATCGCCCCCGGGCTGCGCGACGTGCTGCTCACCGGCAAGGTGAAGGAGGCGACCACCCGCACCAGCGGCCAGCGCCGCACGTACGACGCGGTGGTGCTGGACGCGCCACCGACCGGGCGGATCGGCCGCTTCCTCAACGTCACCGCGGAGACGGCCCGGCTGGCGAAGGTGGGCCCGATCAAGACCCAGAGCGAGGGCGTCTCCGCCCTGCTGCGCTCCCCGATGACCGCGGTGCACGTGGTGACCCTGCTGGAGGAGATGCCGGTCCAGGAGACGGTCGACGCGATCGCCGAGCTGACCCAGCTCGGATTTCCGGTGGGACGGGTGATCGTCAACGGCGCCCGGCCGCCGGTGCCGGCGGGGCGTGAGGTGACCCAGGCGGAGCTGAGGCGGGGGCTGCTCGCCGCCGGGCTGCCCGCCGACCGGGCGACCGTCGCCGGGCTGGCCGGGGAGGCGCGCGACCAGCAGGTCCGCCGGGAGCTGGAGGACTCGCTCCGGGCCGACCTGGTGGAGCTGGGCCTGCCCATGACCGAGCTGCCGCTGCTGCCCGACGGGGTGGACCGGGCCGGGCTGGCGAGGCTGGCCGAGCTGCTCGGTCGGGCCGATTGACTCACACCTGACGTCGGCTCGGGCGCACGGACGGCAGCGGCCCGATACGCTCGATTGGTGCCTTCCGAAGACGCGGCGCCACGGCTGGACGTCGACCAGATCCTCGCCGACCCCGGTGTGCGGATCGTCGTGTGCTGTGGGGCCGGCGGGGTGGGCAAGACCACCACGGCGGCGGCGCTCGCGCTGCGGGCGGCCGAGCGGCACGGCCGGCGGACGGTGGTGCTCACCATCGACCCGGCCCGCCGGCTGGCCCAGTCGCTCGGCCTGACCGAGCTGGACAACACCCCGCGCCAGGTCAAGGGGATCGAGGTCGAGGCCAGCGGCGGTGAGCTGCACGCCATGATGCTGGACATGAAGCGCACCTTCGACGACGTGGTGCTCCAGCACACCGATCCGGCGAAGGCGGCGGAGATCTTCGCGAACCCGTTCTACCAGGCCATGAGTTCGACCTTCGCCGGCACGCAGGAGTACATGGCGATGGAGAAGCTCGGCCAGCTGCACGCCCGCGGCGAGTGGGACCTGATCGTGGTGGACACCCCGCCGTCGCGCTCCGCGCTGGACTTCCTGGACGCCCCGGCCCGGCTCTCCCGGTTCCTCGACGGTCGGATGCTGCGGCTGCTGCTCGCGCCGGCACGCACCGGCGGGCGGAGCATGTTCAGCTTCGTGACCGCCAGTTTCGGGATGTTCTCGAAGGTGGTGCAGAAGGTGCTCGGCGCCCAACTGCTGACCGACCTGTCCGGCTTCGTCGCCGCGCTGGACTCGATGTTCGGCGGCTTCCGTCAGCGCGCGGAGCAGACGTACCGGATCCTGCAGGCCCGCGAGACGGCGTTCCTGCTGGTCGCGGCACCGGAGTCGGACGCGGTCCGGGAGGCGGCGTACTTCGCCGGGCGGCTGCGCGAGGAGCGGATGCCGCTGGCCGGGCTGGTGCTCAACCGGGTGCACCGCCCGGCGGTGCGGCTGGACGCGGCCGAGAGCCTGGCCGCGGCGGACCGGCTGGCGGAGCTGGGCGGGCACGCCGCCACCGTCGACGTGCTGCGGGCACACGCCGCGCTGGCCCGGCAGGCGGCACGCGAGCAGCAGGTGGCGGCCCGGTTCACCGAGGCGTTCCCGACGGTGCCGGCGGTGTCGGTGACGGCGCAGCCCGCCGACGTGCACGACGTCGACGGGCTGCGGACGATCGGCGCGGCGATCAGCCGGCCGTGACCGGGCGTCAGCCGGCGGTTACCAGGACCTTGTCCTTGCCGGTCTTGTCCTTGGCGTTCTTCTTCATCGCGGCCTCGAACATCTTGCGCCAGCTCGTCACCTGCGGGTGACGGCGCAGCAACGCCCGGCGTTCGCGTTCGGTCATGCCACCCCACACCCCGAACTCGATCCGGTTGTCGAGCGCGTCGGCCAGGCACTCGTACCGAACTGGGCAGCTCCGGCAGATCCTCTTCGCCACGTTCTGTTCGGCGCCCTGTACGAACAACGCGTCCGGGTCCCCGTTCTGACATGCCGCCAGTGACGGCCAGTCAGTGATCATGCCCATCTGTACACGTCCCCCCTTGCAGTACCTACCGACCTCGTGCGACCAGCCGTCGATTCCCCCCGGTCGTCCGGCCCGTTCCTTCCCCAAGGAGGCACGGACGACGTGTGGCCATGTCGCCGCCACCATCATGCTCTGTAGTCGCCTGATTACGCAACGTTGTCGGCGAAATCCATCATTCCGGACACTCCCGGCTTCCCGGGCCTTCGCTCGCCGCATACCCGGCCCGAGTAGGTGAAAACGCTGCGCCGCTCCACCGATCGGGTGGAGACTCGGCGGCGGTCACACGCAACCACGCACCGGGGGTCGTGCGTTTAGCACAACGAGGGTCGCGCGCGCAGGAAATGGGGAAAGAACGCCCCAGCGACCCTCGTTCCCTGCTCGCGTACCCTGTCGAGGTGACCTGGATGCGGAAACGTGACCACAATGTCTTCACCAATGCCGCATCGCTGCTGATCTGTGGCCTGCTGGCCGGCGTGGTGGTCGCGGCGGCGGCCTTCCCCGCGGTGGCGATGTCCGGACTGGCCGCGAAGGCCGGCGCGGAGACCTTCGGCGCGCTGCCGAAGGAGCTGACCGTGGCCCGCGCGCCACAGATCAGCTACCTGCTCGCCTCGGACGGCAAGACACCGCTGGCGACCATGTACGACGAGAACCGTCGCGACGTGAAGCTGGAAGACATCGCCCCCGTCATGCGGGACGCCATCATCGCCGCCGAGGACCACGACTTCTACAAGCACAACGGGGTCGACCTCAACGGCGTCGCCCGCGCCTTCGTCAACAACCAGTCCGGCACCAACTCGCAGCAGGGCGCCTCCACCCTGACCATGCAGTACGTCCGGCTGGCCATCGCCTACTCGGCGACCCACCCCGCCGACGTGGTCGCCGCGACCGAGGACACCAGCGCCCGCAAGCTGCGCGAGATGCGGTACGCCATCCAGATCGACAAGGAGTTCCCCAAGGACGAGATCCTGCGGCGCTACCTGAACATCGCCTCCTTCGGCAACGGCGCCTACGGCATCTACGCGGCCAGCCAGGTCTACTTCGGCAAGCCGCCGAGCAAGCTGAAGCTGGAGGAGGCGGCGCTGCTGGCCGGCATGGTCAAGGCGCCGACCACCAACGACCCGACCACCCGCAGCGGGTACCCGCTCGCGCTCGACCGGCGCAACTACGTCATCGAGAACATGGTCAAGATCGGCAAGATCAGCCGGCAGGAGGCGGACGCCGCCAAGGCCACCAAGCTCGTGGTGAAGGACAAGCGCACGCCCAACGGCTGCGTCTCCACCAACGAGAAGGGCTGGGGCTTCTTCTGCGACTACTTCTACCGCTGGTGGCTGCAGCAGGAGACCTTCGGCTCGACCTCGTACGACCGGGAGCGGCGGCTGAAGAGCGGCGGCTACACCGTCGTCACCACCCTCGACGCGCAGGCGCAGCGCGGCGCGGACAAGGCGGTCCGCAAGGCGAAGAAGGAGAGCGCCAAGGAGGCCGCCATGGTGGCCGTGGTGGAGCCGGGCACCGGCCGGGTCCGGGCGCTCGCGGTGAACCGTCAGTTCAGGCTCGACGACCCGAGGAACCCGAAGAACAAGATCTCCAGCGACCCGGCCAAGGCCAAGAAGAAGATCCGGGGCAACTACCCGGCCACGGTGAACCCGCTGCTCACCGGCGGCCAGGGCATCACCGGCTACCAGGCCGGCTCGACCTTCAAGATCTTCACGATCGTGGCCGCCCTGGAGAAGGGCATCCCGCTCAGCTACACCATCAACGCGCAGCAGACGTTCAAGTCGGAATACATCATCGACAGCAGCTCGCCGGCCGCCTGCCCGGGCACGCACTTCTACTGCCCGAAGAACGCCGGCGGCAAGGCCGGTGGCGTGCAGACCATGTGGAGCGCCTTCGCCCAGTCGACCAACACCTACTTCGTCCCGCTCCAGCAGCAGGTCGGGGCGGAGAACGTCGTCGACGTGGCGCGGCGGCTCGGCATCCAGTTCCGGGCCAGCAACGACGCCAAGTTCGCCAGCACCAAGGACTACGCCCACCAGTGGGGCGCGTTCACCCTGGGCGTCTCGCAGACCACCCCGCTGGAGCTGGCGAACGCGTACGCCACCCTCGCCGCCGACGGCAAGTACTGCGAGCCGATCCCGGTGCAGGAGATCCGGGACCCGGAGGGCAACAAGCTCGACATCGCCAACCCGCGCTGCGAGAAGCGGCTGAGCACCGAGGTGGCCCGGGCCGCCGTGGACGCCGCCCGCTGCCCGGTCGGCGACGACTCCTCCACCAGCAAGTGTGGCGGCAGCCGTACCGCCCGTCAGGTGAAGCAGGTCGTCAAGGCGCCGGTGGCCGGCAAGTCCGGCACCACCGACTCCGAGAAGACCGCCGCCCTCGTCGCGATGACCAAGCAGTACGCGGTGGCCGGCATCATGGCCGACCCGGACTGGCCGCAGACCAACGTCAAGATGAAGCACAACCAGCCCGACGGCATCAACCCGCCGGTCATCGAGACGCTGCGCGACGCCATGAAGGGCAAGGAGCGGATCAACTTCGAGCCGCCCGGCAAGAAGATCTCCGAGGGTGACCAGCGCTCCATCCCGAGCGTCACCTGCCAGGACGTGAACACCGCGAAGAGCCGGATCAAGGGCGCCGGTTTCGAGGCCGTCGTCTCCGACGTCAAGGTCCCGTCGAGCTGCCCGGCCGGCACCGCCGCCGGCACCAGCCCCGACGGTCGGACGATCAAGGGTGGCGTGGTCACCATCCAGATCAGCGCCGGTGGCGGCTCACCCGCCACGCCGGGCGGCCCCACCGCCGGCCCCGGCGGCACCACGCCGACGAGCCCCACCCGACCGGGCCGGCCCCCGGGCCGCGGCTGACACACCCGGCACAAGCAGGACGGGCGGGCACCCCTGAGGGTGCCCGCCCGTTTCGCGTACCCGGGAAGGTCAGAGACCGAGCTGCCGGCGTACCTCGGCGGCGACCCGGCCCCCCTCGGCCCGGCCGGCCACCGCGGCCTGGGCCGCCTTCATCGCCAGGCCCATCTGCGCCTTGCCGGTGAAGCCGCCCGTGGCGAGCGCCCCCGAGACCAGCTCGGCCAGCTCGGAGTCGGAGAGCTGCTTCGGCAGGTAGCGCTCCAGCACGTCACCCTCGGCGGTCTCCTTCGCGGCCTGCTCGGCGCGGCCGGCGTCGGAGAAGGCGGTCGCGGCCTCACGCCGCTTCTTCGCCTCCTTGGTCAGCACCGCGAGCACCTCGTCGTCGGTGAGCTCGCGCTTGGCCTTGCCGGCGACCTCGGCGGTGCCGACGGCGGCGAGCGCCATCCGCAGCGTGGAGGTGGTCAGCTCGTCGCGCGCCTTGAGGGCGGCGCGCATGTCGGCGGTGAGGCGGTCCTTCAGCGTGCTCATGGTCGGTCAAACTACCCTGAACGCCATGCGAAAGCGCACACTATTCCGGCTCGCCGCCGGGACCATCGCCGCCGGAGCGGCCACCCTGGCGTACGCGTCGCTCATCGAGCGCAACATGTTCACCCTGCGCCGGTACGACGTGCCGGTGCTCCCGACCGACGCGGAGCCGCTGCGCGTGCTGCACCTGTCGGACCTGCACATGATGCCCGACCAGCAGCGCAAGCAGCAGTGGGTGGCGTCGCTCGCCGCCCTCGACCCGGACCTGGTCGTGGTGACCGGGGACAACATGGCCCACCCCGCCGCCGTCCCGGGCGTGCTGCGGGCGCTGCAACCGCTGCTCGACCTACCCGGTGCCTTCGTCTTCGGCTCCAACGACTACACCGGCCCCGTCCTGAAGAACCCGTTCAGCTACTTCCTGCCCGACCGCGAGTACGCCGAGGGCGTCGAGCTGCCCTACGAGGAACTGCGCGACGTCTTCGTCGGAGCCGGCTGGGTGGACCTCAACAACGCCCGTACCACGCTCAAGGCCGGTGGCCGGCTGGTCGAGCTGGTCGGGGTCGACGACCCGCACATCGAGCGGGACGACTACCCCTCCGTCGCCGGGCCCGTCTCCGCCGCCGCCGACCTCTCCATCGCCATCGCCCACTCCCCCGAACCGGCCGTGCTCGACCAGATGGCCGCCGACGGCTTCGGTCTGCTGCTGGCCGGGCACACCCACGGCGGCCAGGTCTGCGTGCCCGGCTACGGCGCCCTGGTGACGAACTGCGGGCTGCCCCGGTCGATGGCCAAGGGCCTGCACCGCTGGCCCGGCTCCGACTCCTGGCTGCACGTCTCCGCCGGCCTGGGCACCCACCCCACCGCCCCGGTGCGGTTCGCCTGCCCGCCGGAGGCGAGCGTGCTCACCCTCATCCCCCGCTGACCTGCGCGCGCCGCGTCCGCCCGGCCGGTACCCCCTTGGACGCCGGGCCGGCGCGGCGTCCAAGGGGGTACCGAGTTTGACCATCGGAGCGGGTGGGCTACTATTTCTCAGCACGCCTCGGGGTGTGGCGCAGCTTGGTAGCGCGCTTCGTTCGGGACGAAGAGGTCGTCGGTTCGAATCCGGCCACCCCGACCAGAGGTAAGCAAAGGTCAAGGCCCCTCCACGGAGGGGCCTTGATTCGTTTCCGCCGATCACTGCTCCGGCAGAGGCAGCGAGAAGGCAGCGAACGACGCGAGCACCCTGCGATCCCGGTCCCGGGTCGAATGCGTGTAGCGGTCCAAGGTCGTGGATGTCTGCTCGTGTCCCATCACCTTGGCTACGTCGTTGATCGGTACGCCGTCGGAGACGAGCCATGTGGCGTACGAATGCCGTAGGTCGTGGAACCGGAGCGCAAGGGGCAGGCCGGCGCGTTGCAGCGAGGGCTTCCAGACGCGCGCCCGGAAGGTGCCCCGCTTGAGCGGTTCGCCGGTCCGGGCGACGAAGATCAGACCGTCAGTGCCCGTTTCGAAGGTCTGCCGGTGGTCGGTCAGCGCCTGGACGACGAACGGGGGCAGCGGCACGGTTCGCCGGCCGGCTCGTGACTTCGGGTACGGCTTGAGCGTGACGTGCCCGGACACCTCCTCGGCGACCCGCACCACGCGGAGGACGCTCGCGGCCAGGTCGACGGCATCCCAGCGCAGCCCGGCGCACTCTCCCCAGCGCAGGCCGGTGCCGGCCGCGACGGCGACCAGGGCGCGATACCGGTCCGGGACGACAGGGAGAAGCCGGTCGAACAGGTCCGACCGGGAGATGACCAGCTCGTCAGTATCCATGCGGCGCCGAGGTGGGAGGCGGACGCCCTCGCAGGGGTTGAAGCCGATGAGCCGGTCCCGGACCGCCGACCGGAGGACCCCGGAGGTGAGCCGGTAGCACTCGCGGACGGTGGCCGGTGACAACCGTTCCCCCAGCCTGGTCACCCATTCCTGCACGGCCGAGTGCTCGATCTTCGCCAGCGGCACCGCACCCCACCTCGGTACGACGTGGTTGCGCATGATGGAGGCATCGCGGGCAGCGGTCGCCTTCTCGTCGTTGCGGTTACTCAGCCAGCGTTGCGCGTAGTCAGCGAAGCGGAGCCGGCCGGCGTCGGGAGCGACGTACGTCCCGCGGTTCAGCGCCGACTCCACCTCCGCCAGAAAGGCGTTGGCCTCCTTCTTCGTGCGGAACGTCTTCGACCGCTGCTGACCAGCCGGATCACGCCAGCACGCCCGGTGGCGACCAGCTGGAGTCTTCCGAACGAAGCCCATCAGGCCCACCCCTCCGGAGCGCGGTTGTCCTGCTCGGTGGCCTCGTTGAGCCAGTCGTGGAATCGCTTCTTGGGGATGACCCAGCGTCCGCCGAGCTTGCGGGCGGGTATCTCGCCCTCGCGGACCAGGGCGTAGGTGCTGCCCAGGGAGAGGGAGAGCAGGCGGGCGACCTCGCGGACGGAGTAGACGGCCCGGCTGTCGCCGTTGCGCATGATCCGGCCGGGCAGGTCCGGGCGGGTGGTGGTGGGGATGGTGGCGCGTTCCATGGTTCCTCCGGTCAGGACGTGGGGCGGTCGACGGTGGTTGGGGCGGTGGTGGCGGCGCGATCTCTCGCGGCCAGGAGCGCGGCTTTCCACTGCGCCCGTTGGGACAGGGCGCGTAGGAGCCGGTGTTGCAGGGGTGGCACGTCGGCGTCGTCGGGCCGGGCGAGTTCCCACGCGTACGCGGGCGGGGCCTGCTGGTCGACGGGCTCGGCGTCGTCCGCGCCGTTGCTGACGCCCAGGAGTCGGCGTACCCAAGCCCGGGCGTCGGCCCGGTGGTCAGCGAGGGTCTTGCCGGACCAGTCACGCGAGACGAGGATGCGTCGGCCGCCGATGCCGAGGGTGGCGCGTTGGTGGACCTTGCCCTTGCACCGGCCGGCTTGCAGGCGCCCGTGGGCCTTCTTGGGTTGGATGCCGTAGAGCAGCCAGTTGGCGCAGCGGTCGTTGCACGGCGTGACTCGCAGTTGGTGCCAGAGCCGGTCGAGGTGGTCGCGTTGGCGGTCGGTGCCGGTCTTGTGGCAGTCGGCGGCGGACTTGGTGATGTACTTCGTGATGTAGCCGATCGTGCGGTTGGCGTGGACCGTCCCGGGGGTGACGCCCTCGGCGCGCAGCTGGACGCCGAAGCGGACGACGTGGACGGGTTCGGCGTCGGGGTCGGTGTCGATGGCGTCCAGGGCGTCAGCCCACGAGGTCAGCGGCTGCTGGGTGTCGGGGTCGACCCACTCACTACGGCGGCCGTCCCAGACGGGAAGCCGGTCGAGGGAGTACACCGGTTCGTCGGCCGGGGGCCACCACACCTGGTGATAGGTCGCGGCGGCGACCTGCCGCAGCACCGCCCGAGGGATCGTTCCCCGGATCGCGAAGTGCGCGTGCGGCGCCAACCGGCGCTGGGGCTCGACGCAGCCGGCGTATTGGACGTTCCAGCCGACACACCGCCGGAGGTTTTGCCAGAACCGGTCGAGCAGCCGGGCGAAGTGCACGGCGTCCCAGGCGGCCCGCCGGTAGTCGTAGGTGGTGGGGTCGACGGGGGTGCCGTCCGGGTGGACGCGGCCGTAGGAGTCGAGGGTGAGCGTCAGCCACATCGACGGCCGATGCTCGGTGCCGTCCGGCGCGACGTAGACCTTCCCGACCGTGCGCGGTTCGACCTTCTTGCGCGGCAGGTCGGGCGCGTCCTGTCGGCGGCGGGTGGACCGCTTGCGGCGCCCACCGGGGTTGTCGTCTTCCTCGCTTTCGTGGGGTGGGGCGACCTGCCCGCGCAGCCCTTCGGCGGCGATGGCTTCCTCTACCTCGCTGATGGCTTGGTCGATGCCGGGAACCTGGTCGAACTGCGCAGAGCGTTGGGCCTCGTCGCGGGCGAACTCCAGATGCGCGCGCAGCATCACCAACTCCCGCTGCTCCTCGGTGGCGCAGAGCGGACCGAACGGAGACGGCTCGTCGGCGCGGTGCCAGCCCTCCCGGATCTGCGTCTGCCGCAGCCGGCGAGCACGCTTCGCGCACGGTGGGCACTTGTCTTCCCGGGTCGACCCGCACGGCAGGTCGATGACTTCGGTGTGGCCGGTGTGCAGGTCGGTGCGGCGCAGGGTGACCGGGTGGAGGCAGACGCCGTATTCGGCGGCCATCTCCTTGAGCACCTGCCGCGACATGGGCAACGCCATGCGGGCAGCACGGGACCCGGGCGCCGGCGAGTCGACGGTGGCCGGAACGACGGCGGGTGGGGTGTCGGGGGTGAGGCCGGGCAGGGTGGGTGCGGTCATCGGGTCACCTCCGGAAGGTCGAACAACACGGGCTGGATCGGGGCGAGCGGGGTGGTGCGAGTTGGGCCGGCGTGGCTGGCCCAGCGGGTTGCCGCGGCTTGATGCCGGTCGCAGGCGGTTTCGGCGCGGTAGTGGCCGGTGCCGGGGTGGCCGGCTTCGATGAGGGCGGTGGCCCACCTACGGCAGCGGGCGCAGTAGGTGGGCCGACCGGTGGTCATGGCGGTCAGTGCTGGCAGCCGGAGCAGTGCAGGCCGGTGCAGCCCGGCTTGCGTCGGAGCAGGAGGGCGAGGACGACGAGGACCAGGACCACGCCCGCGATCAGCGGGGCGGCGGAGCGGACCTCGTCGACGAGCTGCGCGGCGAGGTAGCCGACCCCGACCAGCGCGCCCACGGCCGGGACGGTGGCGGCGGCGATGATGTGGCCGCGTCGCAGCCGGCGTACCGGGGCCGGGGCGGGTAGGTGGGTGTCGAGGAACCGCACCGTCACGGTGACCCGGTCGCTGCCGGGAACCTCGCGGGGCTGGGTCATGGACAGCAGGCGGCCGGAGTCACGAACCAGGGCGACCGTGGCGGCGACCTCTCCGGGGGCGCCGACGATGCGGCGGACCAGGACGGTGGAGCGGTGGCGGGTGGAGCTGTGGCGGGCGAGTTGGGTGCGGGTCACCGGATCACCTCCGAGGCGAAGACCTGACCGTTGGTGCGGGGGGACTGGACGACGGACGAGATGAGCGCCGACCGCACCGGAGCCGGCGTCGAGACCGGGGCCGGGGTCGGGGTCGGCGGGACGTAAGCGGGGACGGGCGGAGCCGGGGCTGGGGTGGTGGTCAGGTCGGCCGGGTCCAGGTCGATCGGCTCTGCCGCCGGCACCGGGGCGGAGCTGTCGGTGGGTGCGGTGTCCTCGGTGGCTGGCGCGTTCTTGTCGGCCAGGTCGCGGGCGGCGGCGAGGAGGGCGGCGGCTTCGGCTTCGATGGCGGCGAAGTCGGGTCGGATGCGTCCGGCGACGAGTTCGACGCCGATGACGAGGACGACGACCAGGGCGAAGACCACGCGCAGGCCCAGGCTGCCGGGGGAGGCGAAGTTGATGGTGGCCGACAGCAGTGCGGCGGCGGCGAAGACGACCATGGCCCCGCGCTTGGCATCGCGGGCGATGCCCGGGGTGCGGACGACGATGAGCATGGACACCATGGCGGCGTCGAAGATCAGCGGCACCAGGTAGGCGAAGTAGCCGGCGTTCTGGGTCCACAGGTAGTGGGCCTGGTGCAGGTAGCTGGTCAGCAGCGCGCCGAGCAGGACGAAGCGGTTGTACCGCTTGATCGCGCTGATGGCCTTGAGCATGGTCGGGACCGCGTTGCGGGCGTACTCGGCGGCGAACTGCTCCGTGAAGGAGACCGGCTCAATGGTCGACATGAGCACTCACCCCCGCCGTGGTCGTGACGGACGGGGCGGGGTCCGGGCGGAGCCAGGCGCGCAGGTTGCGCAGGTAGATCGCGCCGTAGACGAAGCAGGAGACGAGGAATCCCCACTGTTCGGTGACGATGGAGTAGGCCAGCCACAGCACCTGGGCGGCGAGCCCGACGGCCCAGCCAGTCCAGGAGCGCTTACCGGCCAGCCAGAGGCCGGTGACGCCGACGGCCATCAGCAGCCACGACCAGAGTTGGTGGTTCATGCCGCCCACCCCCACATCTCGGCGTCTTCGGCGGCGAGCTGGGCGTGCCGGTTGAGGGCGGCGGCGAGGATCGCGTCGGCGTGGGTGTCCGGGTTGCAGTAGGGGCAGGTCTGGTCGGGGTCGGTGTGGTGCAGGTCGAGGCAGGTGCGGCGGATCGGCCGGCGGGCCAGGCGACGAGTACGCATCGGGTGCTCCCAGCGGGTGAAGGCGGGTCAGCGGGTGGTGGGCTTGACGTGCACGCGGATCCACTCCGGCGGCTCGCCAGTGGAGGCGACGGCTTCGGAGAGGCAGCGCCACAGCGCCCACGCCTCGTTTGGGGTCAGGTACATGCGGCGCCGGCCGGCTCCGACGGCGAGGTAGAGGTCGGCGTCGGGGGTGACCCGGACGGTGACCGGGACGGATGCCTTGTCGACGTGCGGGGCACGCAGCCGGTAGAACCGGCGCGGCTGGTCGGTCAGCTCGTCGGGCTCGTCGGCGTAGGGCATCGGGACCGGAGCCGACTCCGGCAGGTTCTGAGCGGTCATCGGGGCTCCCCTCCGTTCGGGGTGGTGTCGAGGTCGAGGGCGTTGAGCAGCGACGGCGGCAGCAGCGGCGCGGCCTGCTTCGGCGCGGTGGGCCGGTAGGTGTGCCGGCCGTTGCCGTTGGTCCGGACGGGCTTGGACTGCGCCGGCACCACCACGGGCTCCGGCTGCGTCTCGACCGGGGCGGGGAACGTCGCGGCCATCTCTCGGATCACGTCGTCGGAGATGAAGGAGAACCGCACCCGCGCGGGCTCGGGCTGACCATCCAGGAGGACGTAGGCGACGCCCTTGCCCGACAGCGGGATCTGATCCGCCAGGGCTCCCCGGTCGCGGGCGCCGTCTCCGAGGAGCAGGTCGACGTGGCCGCGTTCGGTCAGCCCCAGGGCGATGCGGGTCGGGAACAGGTCCCGGACGGAGACGACTTCCTTGCGGGGGTCCTGGGTGGCAGCCACGACCAGGACACCCAGGCCCGCGCCCTGCGACAGCAGCAACCCCAACGACTGCGCGATCCGGTTGCGGATCTCGCTGTCAGGCAGATACGCCAGCAGGGCGGCGATCTCGTCTATGACGACGACGATCAGCGGCTCATCCACCGTCGGCGTGTGCACCCGTGCCTTGCCCCGCAGGATCTGCTGACGGGCACGCATCCGGGCTACGGCGTCGTCTAGGAGGTCGGCCATGCGGGACCAGTCGTCATCGACGTAGCGGGAGAACAACGGCCGACCGATCGCCAGTTCCATCCCGCCCTTGGGATCGATGGCCCACACCCGCACCAGGCCGGAGCGGATACCAGCGGCAAGCGAGCGGATGAGCGACCAGATCACTGAGCCCTTGCCCATCCGGGTCGCTCCACCGATGAGCACGTGGGTGGCGAGCAGCCGTAGGCAGTAGACGGCGAGGTCTTCCCGCAGGCCGAGCGGCAGGGCGGTGAAGTCCGGGCGGGTGGGCACGGGCAGCGGAGCGACAATGCGGGTGAGCGGGTCGCGGCGGATGAACACGAGCCAGACATGCCGGGGCCGGTCACGGAACCGGACCCGGTCGACCAGGCGCAGCAGCCAGGCGAGGCGGCCGGAGCGCGGCGGGGGTGCTTGGCGGCGGCCGGAGAAGACTCGGCAGTGGCGGGTGCCGAACGAGTACGCCAGATCCCGAGCCGCCTTGTGGTAGACCTCCGGGTTCTGCCCGCGCGGCATCCGCAACACGAGTTCATCGGTGGCGTAGGTGCAGCGCACCGACAGCAGCGTCGGGACCTTCTCCCCGCCGTCGTACTTCTTCACCAGCCTGCACAGGGACATGACCTCGTGCCACTGACGCCGATACACCCACAACCGCCGCCACCAGGACACGGCCCGCAGCACGACCAGGCGGTGGAAGGACTCCCGACCCCGCCACCACCAGCCGGCGGCCGAGCCGGCGAGGACGAGCAGGACCAGGACGTGCGGCCACCAGCCGTGATCCCGGTAGATGTCGACAGCGAGCAGGACCAGGGCGACGGCCGGCCAGGCCCGCCAGTGCCGCAGGGCGAACAGCACCAGGCGGATGGTGCCCACGACGAGGCGAACCAGGAGCAGAACAGCGGTCGCCGTCCAGACCAGGGGCCACGGGGCCGCGATCTGGAAACGGCGGAAGTTGACCAGCGGAGCGCGCATCACGCCACCGCCTGACGGTTGCTGCGGTGCTGCTCGGTCCACGCCTCCGCGCAGACCTTGTGCACCGGCTTACCAGCGGGACTACGGCAGATCGCCGGGCGCCCGCAGATCACACAGGGAGCGGACTCGCCAGCGCCACCAGAGCGCGACCAGTCCAGAGAAGTTGGCATGATGGACCTGCCCTTCCAGGCCGAGAGGACTTCGGACGGGCAGCGGGGCGGCCGGCTTTCCTAGGGCATGGGCCGCCCCGCGCACCACGTGGAATCAGGCCGCCACCTTCACGGCCGACAGGGACTGCTGCGCCTGGGCGATGACCTCGGCGAGGCGGTCGAGTTCCGTCCGGGGTAGGAACACGGCGACGTACCCGCCGTTGTCGCCGAGCATCACCACGACCCGGTCGTCGTCGGGGTGCGACCGGAACGACAGCGACGTGTCGGGGTCGATGTGCACACCCGTCGACAGGTACGGGGCGGCGCCCATCAGGCCGACGCCTTCCGCGACTCCGCGAGGGTCTTCGGCGCGACCATCCCCGACGCCCGGAACGAGTAGGCGAGGCGGCCGTTGCTGCCCACGTACGGGGTCACGTTCAGGTTCTCGAACTCCACCGGCTGGAACGGACCCACCGGCGGGACGGGCTGCACGTCCGACAGGATCTTGATCGACACCTCACGCGAGCGCGACCCCAACTCCGGGTCCATGTCCATCACCCGGCACTGCCACACCCGCTGACCCGTCAACTTGTCCTTCGACGGCGTGCGCTGCCGCGTCGCCTCGTTGAAGTCCTGCGCCTCCGCGATCGAATCCGGCACGAACACACACCCGTGCGGAAACACCGCCTCGAACGGAACCGCAAACCGCGTACCACCACGAAGAGCCATAGCTCTGCCTCCATGCGCCGATGGCTTCGCCCCTGCTCAGGGGCCTTGACAACCAGTAGCAGTTTTTGGGCCGCCCACTTGGTACCTACCAAGAAACCACACCTGAGTTGACCCGTCAATGCTTGGTCCGTACCAAAGTCGTAGAGTGGCGGTATGAGCCCGGACAAGACACCGCGTGACCTGGGGCAAGAGCAGGAGCCCCGCCATGTCGCACTGGCCAGGACCCTGCGCGACGCCATCGTGCGCGGCGAGTTCTCCCCGGGAGAACGCCTGCCGGCAGAGCGGGATCTGGCCGACAAGTTCAAGGCATCTCGAACGACCGTTCGCCTGGCGCTGTCGGCCCTCAAATCACAGGGACTGATTGGTTCAGGGCAAGGGCAGGGCACCTACGTACGCAAGGCGCGGCCGATCAGGGTCATGGCAATGGACCAGGACCGACGAGCCCGCCGCGCCGAGAACCACGCAGCGACCTTCAACAGCGAGGTAGCCCGTCAAGGCCGGATAGGGCGTCAGAACATCATCAGCGTGGCGCCCGAGCCTGCGAACGCTGAGGTTGCCCGTTGGTTGAGGATCAACGAAGGAACGCCAGTGCTCGCCCGTCGACGAGTCATGCTCGTTGACGAAGAGCCGTACCAGCTCGGGGACAGCTACTACGTGCACGAGCTGGTCAAGGACACCGCCATCGCTGAGCCCGCACCCGTGGAGGAGGGCGTGTTGACCGTGCTTGAACGGGTGCACGGGAAGCCGATCTCCTACTACATCGATGAGTTGAGCTTCAGGATGCCCACGCCCGAAGAGGCGGGAACCCTACGGCTTGACCCAGGGGTCTGCGTCGTCCGAGCGGTTCGGGTCGCGTACGACGCTGAGGACACACCTGTAGAAGCGTTCGACCAGCTGCTAGCTGGGGATAAGCATGTCTTGGTCTACGAGGTGGCCGGCGAGTGAATGAGCTGATGGAGCTGGGGCAGCCCGTACTGACCGGGCGCGTCGTCCAGTTGGAGCCGCTGACCTTCGAGAGCACCGCAGAGCTGGCGGAGGCCGCAAACCACGCAGCGATCTGGACCTACCTGGACGAGCCAACACCGAGCACGAGCGAGGCTGTGTCGGCCCTCGTTACGGAAGCGGTTGAGGAGCAGGACCAGGGCGTGCGCATCCCCTACATCATCAGGGACCGTAAGACCGGAGCCGCCGTCGGAAGCATCAGCTTCATCGACATCCAGCCAAGGCACCGAGGCGTCGAGATCGGTTGGGCATGGGTAACGCCAGAACACTGGAGTACCGGTGCCGCCCGCGAGGCTTCCTACTTGCTCATGCGGCACGCCTTCGAAACCGCCGGCGCCATCCGCGTGGTCTTCAAGACCGACTCCCGCAACCTCCGATCTCAGCGGGCGATCGAGCACCTGGGGGCCACCAAGGAAGGGGTCTTCCGGAACCACCGAATCCTGCGAGACGGACACGTCCGGCACTCGATCTTCTACAGCGTCACGGCGGAGGAATGGCCGGAGGTGCGCCGGACCCTGGACCTGTGGCGTGAGGAGTTGCCGGTCGAGTGAGGTAGGTCGGAGCAGGAGTGCAAGCAGGTCGCGGCGGTTGATGTTCGGCCATCAGGATGTGTGGAGTCCGGAGCGAGCATGACGAGCTGCGGTAGGCAGCTCGTGCCGGGCGGACCTCAGAAGATGGCCCGGGTTGCGGGGTCGCTGCGGGTGGAAGGTGCCGCAGCGGTTGGTGGTGTCGTGCTGGGTCTTGGTCGGCTCGGAGCTGCCTGTGATCTGTTGCCGAATTGGCCTGTACTTGGATCAAGGCGCTCCGCGCGGCGCGGGCCGGGGCGCGGCAAACGGCTCCTGCGGAGCCGCCGCCCCGGCGCAAGGGCGCCGGGGCGGAAAAGTCAGCCGGCCCGAACCCCACGCCCCGCCCCGCGCGTCACCCCTGGGTCAGTGAGGTGACCCGGTGACGAGTCCCGAAGGACGACTGGGACCAGGACGACAACGTCTCCCTACCGTCTCTTCCAGCCTCGTGACGTCTCACCGCGGACCGGTCTGCGGTCGTCGGGTCGAGTTGCCGAACGGAATCCGTCGGCCGCTCACGGGTCCGAGGTGGGGAAGAGGTGAGGGGTGACGGAGGGGCGGAGGGGTGGGGCGGGGTTGGGGTTAGAGCTGCCTCCGGCGGGGGCCAGACGACTCCAGGATGCAGTTGCCGAACTGTTCCGGTTGTGGGTGGTGGGGGTGGGATGCCATCCCGCCAGCCACCGACCCAGGCAAGCCGAGCAGACCAGGGCCAGGGCGACAAGGTCGTACGTCCAGTAGGGCGCTCCACCTTGTCACCCTGGCCCTGGTCTGCACCACGATGTGTGGGTCGGCGGCAGACGGGATGACATAAGCAAGAAGCCTAATCGCGCAAGCTCTCATACGCAGCCTGAGTGCGCTTAAGTGCCATTAGGATTGTTAGCAGGAGATGGACAATTAGTGCCACGACCAAAGCGCTGATCGGCACGCCGAGTGGCCTGTCTTTCACGGTAGTGCTAACACCAACAATCAGCGTAGCCGTTGTCGTAACTCCCACGAGAACAGAGTAAGCAACGTTGACTTGCAGCTGATCTACAAGCTGGGAAACCCTGCTAGTGCGCGAAACGCGAGGATCGTCCGTAATCCGCATACCGAGACTGAACACGTGGATTAGAAGGCCAAATAACAAAGCGGTAAAGATAGAGACCCCAGATAGGATGCCCTCAGGCCCCCTGAGGCGAAAACCGGCTATCCACGTGAAGGTGCCGAGCGCTAACGGGATCCCGTAGAATCCAGCGAAGTCGATAGGGCGAGGCAGTCGATCCTGGTCACGTTGATCAGACAGCGTTTCCAGATGCTTCTTCACTAATGGAGTTACGGACCACTTGGCGCTCACGTATAACCTCCATTCGAATTGCAAGCTGTTCGTCCGTCCAAGCGCCTTCGCGCCAGTCCGGCGAGAGTTCCAGATGTAGCTGCCGGCAGAGGGATGGAACAACAAGGTCCATATGTCCGAAGATCACATCGTCCTTAACGCGATCCTTACCTTCGTGGGGGAGGACGTAAACGAGAGCAGGGGGCTCCTCCTTGCCGATCACCACCTGTCGCTGCTGGTGGCCATCGTCCAGACTCAGTCGTGTCTCGTCGGAATCCAGCGCCTCACGGAGGCCGAACATCTGCTGGGCTTGGATGTCTTTACGAAGGAACGCGTCCTTCACCGCCTGCCCGAAGCTCTTCACGCCCCGCCGAGGCTTCATCTCGTACTCCAGCCGACCCACCACCTCCGGCTTAATCCTGTCCGCTAAATCATGACTTGCGTCATATCGAACAACCTTGATCCCAGTAAGTTTAGCGTTCGCCAAGTAATCACGCCAGGCTTCCTGGTCGATCAAGTTTTCATCATGGAGCAAATAATCCCCGCCGAAGCGGCCCCTGAACGCCGATTTGAGTTGACGCATGAAGAAGCTCGCAGCGCCACGTCCTCCATACCGTTCTGCCAGAAGAATAGCCATGTGCCCGCCAGGGGGAACGATGACCATATTGCGAGCAGTGGTGAGTGTCGATTCATCTGCACCGAAGGTGTGGGTGGTCTCATGATTCGTCCTGTTGACGATCTCGCCTTCGACGCCGTATTTTCCGTAGTCGGCGCCAAAGCAAATGCGAGTGCCCGATGCATCTAGAGTGTCGATTGAGAAGTATTGCTTATGGCGCGTATCGTCAATCGGCTGGCTTTGAACATTCCGAAGAAAGCCATACGTTAAATGCAGGAGGCTAGCGCCTTGGCCGTCAATGTTGTCGACGCGCAGGCGAAGGTTTGGCCGCATGCGCGGTGCCACAAATAGGCCATATACCGCAAATGAATGCTTTGGCATGCCGCTCCCCGGTCGCTGTGTGCATACGCTGAACTGCACAACGTACTTGGGCGCGTCACGCATGACAATGCCTCATATCTGACAGCCAAACCTCCTTCATGGGGCCAAAGGGGCAAGTCGACCGAACCGGGCTAGCTTGACTCTAGCTAGACCCACCGACAAACTGGCGCGCCTCAGGAGGCTGCTGGCGTTCTGCCTCTCAAGGCCGCTACGGGCGTACAGGGGCACGGCAGCCTCGGGCTGCGGCACGCTCATGACTGGAGGCGACAAGTTCAAGCTTCGCCAAACGCTTCGCTGGGGATGTCGGGGCTATGCGACGAGGCGGGGATGCCCAGTGACTGCCCGGCCGGACTGGCCCCCACCCTCGATCGCTGACACTGCGAGCCGAAGACGAGGGAGTCCGCCTCTGGTGGTCGACGACGAATTCCCGGCGACCGCCGCCGGCGACGAGGATTTGCGAGCATGGCTGAGCTCCTTCGTCCGGCTGCTTGCGGTCGAGGTCGAGCGATCCAGCAGCTACGGCGCCTACCTCGCCCGCCACCAAGCCCCCTGACATTGAGAAGCTAGACCAGGAGTGGCCCGGTGTGGCTCCACAGCTGCCCATGCAGCCGACCCGTCAGCGGTCCCGCCTCATGGCCGTGGTTGGCGCTTTACCTCAGACCCACCTGGTTTCCCTGGGGCTCATATCTTATGGAGCATCCGGAGTGAGGCCGCCGACTTTGATGCCCAGACCAGAAAGCCGGCGCATGATATTGCTCGGAGCATCAGTCAGCTTATACTTCGAACCACTCTTGATCGCTCCTCGTACAAATTCATGCGACAGGAACTGAAGGCACTCCTCTATAGAGGACGCCGATGGCCGAGGGTTCATTTCCTTGCGCAGCGCATAGTGGATGTTCTCGTTACTGATGAACCCATTCATTAGCGGGTCGTCCTCGTTCGCCTCATTGTGCAACAGCTCGATCAGTTTGGCTAGCAGATCCGCCGTCCGCTCTGCCGCTCCGTACTGCTCCTCGATGTCAGCGAGGTCATCGCCGGTCCGCTCGAAGAGTAGACGAAGCTCGACAAGCGTTAGGGGATACCGCTCATGTCTAGACAGCAGTCCGATCAGATCCTCGACCGTTAGCAGCGTAAAGTTATTGTTCGTGGCCCACTCGCGGACTCGCGTAGAGAAATCGGGCCCCACCACCATTCCATAGTCGGTTCGATGCTTTTTCTGGTGGTCCTTGAGTGCGTCGAACTTAATTAGATTGTCGGTGATGATTCCGCTTGCCGACGACTTCGTTTCCACGATGCTGCGATAGCGGTCCGCCGCCGGGAGTTCGGCGGTAATGACGACATCCGTTCGCCCGCTTCCTCCAAGATGCTCAGCTTGAAATCCGAGGAACCTGAACGCGTCAGCCACTGTAGCCTCAAATTCCGTGCTAGCGTCGCCCCGGTTGGAGTAGTTGCGAAGACTGGCGGTGAGGGAATCGACGGATGCTGTAGCGGGTGGCGCCTCGACCTCCTCGGTGGTGGATTCGCTTTCCGGATCGTCCCGCCAGGTAGGCGACTCTAGTGGCAAATCCTTTGCCAGAAGCCGGCCGAGCGCAGTGATACGGTAACGGGTCCAGTCAATCCGTTCCACCAAACCAGCCTCGACCATAAAGCCCAGGCGCGTGCGAACCTCGTAGTTATCAATCTGGGTGCAGCGATAGAGTGAGTTCGCTGTACGCACAAGTTCGGATACGGCCGTAGCCTCTTCAAGGTGCGTCAGGAGTTCGCCCACGAACTTGTAGCGGGTGTGAAGAAAACGCACAAGGTCGATCTCCTGCCCAAATTCGACAAGCTCTGCAAAGTCCTCTCTTGTGCCGTACTGATTAAAGGCCACCATTTCGATGGCCCGCATGTTCTTGAGAGTCTGCAGGGTTTGGCTGATCGAGCTCTTCTTCATTCCGAGCTGCGTGCTGAACCGCTCGAACAGCTCCTCTGTAGAGCTTCCTGCGCCGACGATGTCAACGAGAATCCTGACCGCGTCCAGTGGTGACTGTGAACCAGCACCCTCGTCACGCTCAGGGGCCTTGCGGCCTCGCGGAATATACCCTATGAGCGCCCTTCGCTTAGCGAGCGCTTGAGAGCTTAGCGCCCCAGTAAGCGTAGAGACCACCTCGCCCGCTTCAGGAAGCTCAACCTCGATGGTTTCGTCATTAGAGGACGCGCCGACCGCCTCGTCTGCGGAGCAGATCCGGATCCGATCCAAGAAAGCATGTCCCCGTGGGGTAACAACGTACCTGTTGTCCCACCGTTCGACCAGCCCAAGCGATGTCATCCATCCGATCCGCCGGTGGACCTGATCTGAGCTGCTCCAGGGAAGCCCGTACCTATTAGGGATCTCTAAGAGGTCGCCTTTGGACTGGATGCCACTCAACTCGTTCAACAACTCGCCGAAGAGCTTTACGTTTGCGTGCAAGTAGTCAGCGAGAGCGTCGTTGTCCGATGTTTCAAGCCAATGTGCAACAACTTCAACCGCAACCCAATTCCCCTTGGAGTCTCGGCGGACGAGGGCGCCGCGGGAAAGCTGCTTACCGAAGAGATCCTCAACCGTCGCATCAACTTGGACACCGGACGCCATGGTGACTGGGATCGTCGACCCAGGCGCTGCAGGAAGGTGGCTGAATATGTACCGGAGAGTTTCGAGGCGGTTCTCCTTCCTGCCGGGCAGGATTCCGATCGTGTTCGATCGCTCGGCCCACGGTCTTACCTCGGTGCTGGGCCCGGATCTCGGATGGTTCATCTACAGTCCTCCCGTCTAGGTGTCGGGACGTTAGCAGGCCGGACCGACATCGTCTGGCGGGCAGTAGCAGGCTAGGCAGTCCTTTCGCCTGACCCTGGAGGGGCAGGTTGCGTCCGAAGAGGAACCCAGCCACGAGGTGCCATAGTGATCCTGCTAGGAGGGCGTACGCACGTGGCGGACGCCAGGAGTTATCTACGTGAGCACTGGACTAGTCCCCAACGCCGCCGACAACAGGAGGGCGGTGATGATGTTCATCGCCCGGACCGGCCATGTGAGGATCTTGGACCGATCGCATCTTGTTCTCGGTGGCGGGAGCCGATAGACCAGACGTCGTGGCTGAAGCGAAGCTAGGACAGACGAACTACTGGTGGGTCAACCAGGGTCAGACTTACAACCAGGAGCGTAAGGCCGGGATCCTCTGGGCGCCGAAGGTGCAGAAGAATGGCGTCGAGCCTCTGCACTGGCAGTCGATGCTTGACGTGCGGCCAGGAGACGTGATCCTCCATTATGCGAAGGGGGTTCGTGCGTTCAGCGTGGTGGCGACCGCCGCGGTCGACGCGCACAGGCCCGGCGACCTGCCGAAAGACATGTGGGACCGTGACGGGCGCACGGTTCGGACGACCTACAGCGAAGCTGCGAAAGCGGTTGCCTTAGACGAGCTACTGCTTGATGACCGGCTGAAGGAGCCGCAGGCTGGGCCTTTCGATCGTGCGGGCAAGGTCAAGCAGGGTTACCTCTTCCCCCTGAGTAAGGCCTTCGGGGAGTCGTTCACGGCGGCCTTCGGCGTCCGGTTTCCGGCCTTGGGGGTTGCCGCCGGTAGTTACGTGCCCAGCGAGGCGCGGATGGAGGCGGTTGAGCTGCTCCGTGCGCTCATTGGCGTGACTCTGCTTACCGTCAAGGGGCGGACAAACAAGATTCTCGCCATGCGACCGCCGGACGTCGTTGTTGCCACGGAATCTTCCCCTGCCGGGCAACTGGTGCCGATTGCTTGGGTCGAGGAGGCGCTGCAGCTTCTGCGGGAACACGGTTCAGTCACCATCCACCCCGACCAGGTCGGCTACCGGAGCGCTTTCATCGGAGCCGTTCTACTCCAGTTGCCCTACGCGCAGGCGAGCGGCAGCCCTCCCGTCATCAGCTTCCAGGCCCATGATGAGGCTGAGCCAGAGGCCATCCCACAGCCGGCGACCGACAAGGGCGCCACGGATCCCTTCACAGGCAGTCTCGAGAAGCCGTTCGCGGGAACCCAGCGAGGAGAGCAACCAGCTCTGCGCCGCCGTCTGCTCGGCTCAGTGTCCGAAGCCGAGTGCGCCATCTGCGGCGAGGCCTACCCAGCACGCTTTCTATGGGCAGCCCACATCAAGCCACGATCAGTCTGCACGGACACCGAACGCCGAGACCTATCGCACGTGGGGATGCTCGCCTGTGTCTTTGGTTGCGATGCGCTGTTCGAGACGGGCTACATCAGCGTCAACGAGAACGGCCAGATCGTCACCAGCAGCTTCGAGCCAGCGAATAAAGCCATCGCGAACAAGCTGGCCGACCTCGAAGGACGGCCCGTCAGCGCCCACACGAAGGCGAGCGCGGCTTACTTCGCCTGGCACCAATCGAACATGTTCCGCGGCTGACGTGCGAAGTCCCTAGGCAACGGCAGTACAGCAGCCGATTGAGCTGCAAGACAGGGGCCCGCTGCCCCTACACGTCCTCCTCCAGGCGGCCGGACGTCTCTGCGGCCTGGGCGCCCAGGCGTTGGCGTTCCTCCGGGTCGAGGCTCTGTTCCCACTGTCTGAAGTGGTGGTAGCGATCGAGGAGTTGGTTGCCGTAGGCGTCGCTGGCGGCGATCTGGCGTAGGTCGGTGTGGCCGGCGAGGACGTCGCGGGCCATCTCCTGGAGGTCGTCGCCGGCAACGCCGTCGCTGAGTCGGCGCAGGCTGGTGTGGAGAAGCTTGGCCAGGCCGCGGCTGCCTTCGGTGATGTCGAGGAACTGCCGCTCCGGCTCGTGGTCGGGGATGGTCATGCGGGCACCGGGCTGGTGTAGGGCTGGTCCGGTAGCGGAATCTTGGACAGGTCACCGCCCTGTTCGGCGAGGGTCTTGAGGAAGCTGAAGAAGCCGAGGATGAGGGTGCCGCCGGTTTGGATCTTCAGTGCGGCGTCGTTGACCTTCTTGACCAGTTCGATGGCTTGCCAGGTGGCGATGCCGTATCCGGCGACCGCGCCGACGCCGGTTTCGATGAGGGCGGTGCCTGCTGCGGCGCTGACGCCGATGATGATTGCTTTGTCGATGATCATCTTGATGAGGCCGCCGACCATGTCGGCCAGCAGCCAGATGGCGCGGGCTGCCTCGTGGTACTTGTCCTGCACTTGGGCCAGGACGACGTTCTGTTGGGCGGTGGCGGCGGCGAGCTTGCGGAAGTAGATGAACGCGGCGTCGGCGGCCCGGCCGTCCCACTGCTGGTCGACCTGGGTGGAGACCTCGATGAGGTTGCCGCCGAGGGCTTGCAGGCTCTGGCCGAGGTTGCCGTAGGCGTCACCAACTTTGTAAAAGCTCTCCCAGTCCCCGACGAACGCGGCGGTGATGGTGCCGATGACGTCGTAGCCAGCGACATCCTTGATGACCTGGTTGACCCAGTGGGAGATCGAGATGGCGTCCAGGATGCCGATCGGGTTGGCGAAGCCCTGGGAAATCGAGGGGTCAGGCTTGTCCGGCTCGCGCAGGAAATCGGTCGGCTCGATCACGGGTAGCTCCTGGCACCGGTGCGCTCCCCGGACATCGTGTCTTCCCCGCGATCAACAGCCGGAAAGGTGGCGTCCAGGCGCCCAGCACTCCGGGCGTCGGTGCGCCGGTAGTAGTCCGCCGTGCGTTGCAGGGCGTCACGCGACTTGTCCAACAGCTGCACCAAGTGGGTCAGCCGCGCGGTCATCTCGTCGACGAGCTTCTGATGCGCCGGCCACGCCTCGTTGAGCAGCCCTTGCCCATACCAGGGCATGTCGGTGTGCTTGGTGATGTACGCCTTCGCCGCCTGGGCGTCAACGCTGGCATCGGTCATACGGCCGGCGGCCCGCTCCAGGGCACCGGGCTCGACGGAGAAACTCACGACAGCCGATCCCCGATCACGCCCGTCACGACCAGCAGGACAGCGGCGAGCAGCAGTGCAAGACCCATCACCCGACCGCGCCGCTTTGCCTCTGCGTTGCTGGACGCGCGGTAGACGCCCAGGCCCGTCACCGCAGCCACCCCCAGCGGCACCGCGACCGACAGGAAACGGAAGAACGACCAGCCGTCGAACACGTTCCCGGCATCCCCGACGACCAGCTGGTAGACGAGGAACCCCAGGGCGACGATGCAGAAGAAGAACAGCACCATCGACAACAGTGCGATGCCCCGACGGAAGTCATGCCACTGGTCCGGCTTCTCCGGCGACACCGCCACCGCCTCGGTCTGTCCGGTCTCACTCACGGCAGCACCATCCCACAGCGCCACCACACACCGCGACCCCGCGCCTACCCAAACGATCAACTGTCATGAAGTAGGCAAAGGCTAGCGAAGATCAACTAGCACTATGCCAGCATAGGAGAACCGCCCCTCTAACGCGCTGCTTGTCGTGGGCGGCGGCCTGGGCGTTGGGTTTGAGATCGGCGGGCGCCCGAGGTTGTCAGGGTTGCCTGAACTTCCTCTCTGAGAGCGTCCAGCGCCAACACCACGTACGCCTGCACGCTCTGCCAGGCTCGGCCGAAGTCGCTGATGGGATAGGTCAGCCCGAACGATGGTAGGGCTGCAACAGCGTTGGGCGACGCGTCCATGTGCTGGCCAGCGTTGCGGATGTGAGTCACGTTCCGCAGCGTCGTCAGCGCCGCGTCAACGCGGGCGATTGCTTCGTCTGTGAGATGGGCGGCGAGGAAGGCTCGGAGCCGTCGCAGCGTTCCTTGCTGCTGATCGCCTGGAACGTCGAATCCCTTAAACATCTCACCTAGAGCGCTGAGCCGGTTGTCGAACTCCTCCGCCGTCGCAGCGCCGAAGACGATCCGTGCTGCTCGCTCAGCACTGGGGATGACCAAGAGGCCGACTCCGAAGCGCAGGCGCCACACGACGTCGAGGTAGTCGAGCGATGCCACGAGACTCAGCGGGGAACCGAGGACAGGCGAGAGTGGCTCAGCGGCAGGTGCGAGCCAGGTGCGCAGACGGTAAAGGTAGTCACCGACCGAGGACACGTCGCGGAAGCGCCTCACGAAAGTGCTGGGGTTGGGCATCCAGACGCCACCATTGACGTTGCCGCCCCCGTGCCAGGTCGATGGCTCTCCAGACAGAAGGTCTGGCAGCAACCGCACCAGTGCCTTGTTCTCAAGACCGAGGTCGCTGAGTAGGTCGGGCCCTGACAGGGTCACATCGATCACACGCCGCGGGTCGAACGCCGCCCTGGCACGGCGATCAGCCAGTTCAACTAGCACGGCTAGGAACATGTCCAGGACATCAGCATGTTCAGGCAGGTGGGCAAACCCAGCGACAGTCAGCTTGATCTGGGCGTCCGGGGAATTGCTGTGGTCCCGGCGGACCAGCGAATAGTTCAGTTGGCCAGCCGAAATGGACGGCATCGACCTCAGCACGGCGTCGGCATCGAGTCCCAGTTCATCCATACGGGCTTCGACGTACTGGTAGACCGGCCACTCACCGATGTCCGTAAGCACGTCGCCCACGATCCTTAGCAGCGCGATCTGCTCGTGAGTTACTGCGGTCAACAGCTGATCAGTTCGCGACGTGGTGTCCTCAAACATGGCTGTGCTCCTGCGCGCCGGGGTCCAGAGAAGAGCCGGGTGGCCCGTCGCTGCCACTGGACGCAGGGCAGCCCCACAGGATAGTGATCGAGCAGCGGAGTGTCCAGCGAATAAGCTGGCGCGGTCGCGGGACCGCAGTGTGGTTGTAGGGCCGGAGAAGTACAGATGGGCAAGCTCGCACGAGCACGATGACCCATGTTGACCTCGCAAGGACCGCACGGTCTCGGCTCGCCGCGAGTTCCGGCCAAGATTCCAAGGGGTCACCGCGCAGGGCAGCGAGAAGGCAGCAAGCCGTATATCAGCAGCCGACAGAGTCCGACGGCAACTAGCACGGCCGTCACAGTTGAGCGCACAGGACGACGTCGACCGGCAACAGCCAATGCGCCGCGCCGGCGTTCGGGACGAAGAGGTCGTCGGTTCGAATCCGGCCACCCCGACCAGAGGTAAGCAAAGGTCAAGGCCCCTCCACGGAGGGGCCTTGATTCGTTCCCGCCGATCACCGCTCCGGCGGAGGCAGCGAACGGTGCGAGCACCCTGCGAATCCGATCCCGGGTCGAGTGCGTGACGGCGGCAGCGGCACGGTGCGCCGGCCATCTCGTGACTTCGGGTACGGCTTGACCGTGACGTGCCCGGACACCTCCTCTGCGACCCGCACCACCCTGAGGACGCTCGCGGCCAGGTCGACGACGTCCCAGCGGAGCCCGCGCACTCGCCCCAGCACAGGCCGTGCCGGCGGCGACGGCGACCCGGGCGTGTAGTTGATCTCAGTGCTGACACACCGGCCGGTTCGTGATCCAGTGCTGGTTGACCAGATTCACGACCGGCGGCGGGTCGGGGATGCCGCCCTCGGCGGCGATGGGTCTGGCGTTGAGGATTCTCAGGAAGAAGTTGATCACTTTGACGACCAGGGCCGGGATCGTGTAGCCGATGCCGTAGGTCGCGTTGATGGTGAGGTCGGCGCGGTTGCAGCCCTCGCGGTTGGCGAGGCCTTGCAGACCACCGAAGCCGACGCTCGATCCTCGGGTGATCCCAACCGTCGTGGTGAGCGCGGCGTACAGCCCGGCGGTGAACACGACCGCGCCGAGGCCGACGAAGAACTTCACGTCGTAGTCGATGAGCAAGGCGTTCACCCCCACCGAGGTGCCGTCGATGGAGTCGACGAGGCTGCTCTTCTCCTGCAGACCGCCGGGCCAGCGTGGGCCGAACGTGCCGTCGGCGTAGCCGAAGCCCATGGTGCCGCCGAGCGAGTACTCACCGGTGGCCCTGATCGTCGTGTGCCCGGCGCTGAAGCCGGTGCGGATGCCGATCGACTGCCGAACGGTCGCGGAGAACGGGATGCCCAGTACGGATTCGAGGGGGACGCTGAAGTTGACTGGGACGAAGACAACGGGGTGGACGTTCTGACCGGTTGTGGTGATGGCGTCGACCTGGACCCGGACTCCGGCGGCGCCGTGGATCCGCAACTCGGCTGCGGTGACTTCGGTCCCGTCGATCACCAGGTGGAACTTCGCGGAGGGCTGCTTCATCACGAAGGCGATGGTGCCTGAGAGGTCGAGTCCGCTGTCACGGTAGGAGAAGCGGGCCCCGACACCGTCGGTGCAGCAGAAACCCTTGGCTACGAGCTGGCCTGGCCGGGCCGCGCCTGTGGTGAGCGGCACAGCGGCGGTGACCGGCCGGGTGCCGGCCAGCGTCAGCGCGTTGACGGTCGCGGCCGGGGTGCGGTCCAGGGCCGCGGTCGCAACCGGTTCGGATCGCGGCGCGGAGGTGTCCGGGTGGGACCAGAATGCGTCGTCGAACTGGTATGGGGTTGCACCGGCCAGGGAGACGGGCTGTTCGGAGGTGAATTCGCCGTCCTGGATCACGTCGGTGATGTCCACCGGGCCGATGGCGACCGCAAGGTCCTGACCGTCACGTCGGGCGTCGATCACCCGCCCGACCCCACGCCCGGTGACGAACATGACCTTGCCTGGGGCCAGCAGGTCGGCGTTGCCGGCGTCGGGGTCCAGCCGCCAGGTCAGGCCCCCGTCGGTGACCGAACGCACCGCGCCGCTGCCGCCAGCCACGATGACGACGTCCGGATGGAGGGTCACGTCCGGGTGTGGGGCGGGCGCGGCGCCATGGCGCAGATCATCGCCGGGCGTGGTCGGCTTCGCGTCCAGGCACGCGGTCAGACCGAGCAGGACGGGCAGGACGGTCGCGGCAGCGACGACCCTGCGGGTCCGCTGCGTCTTGAGGTTCATAGCCGGGTCACCACGTCCCGAGCCAGGTCCTGTAGCGCTTGCCGGGAAGCTGCGGGGTCGGCCAGGCTGACCAGCCGGATCGCGATCCAGACGTCGCCGACGTTGACGAATACCGCGCCGTCCTCGATGTGCGCCTCGTCGCCGACGCCCGTGACGGGTTTCAGGTCGTGGCCGAGGTCGCGGTCGATGTCGAGGATCTTCTTGGCCCCAGCGCCGACGTAGACCTCGACCTGGGCGGTGGGTCCGCTGATCGGGCCGGTGTAGGTGCAGGACCCGGGGGCTGCCACCGGATCCTGCAGGGGTGTTCCGGCCAGGCGCTCGGCGGCGGCCTTCGGCACCAGCGCGCACGGGTCGACTGCCCGTGCCGGGGTCGCGGTGACGTCACCGTGGTCGCCTGCGCCGGCCGGTGCTTCGGCGGAGGGCTGATCGACGGTGGGCGGCGGGGGAGCCGGGTCGGCCTTGCCGCATCCGGTCAGCGCGAGGATCATGACCGCCACGGAGATGACCGAGGCACGCCGCCTTACGGTCCGGTTACCGGTGATCATGGGTACGGTCCAGTCCAGGGTCGGCACCCGTGTGGTGGGCATCAGGCCGCCAGGATCGCGTCGAGCAGCGCCTGCAGGGCCTGTTCGTAGCCGGCGGAGTCGAGCCGCTCGAAGCTGCTCAGGTTGATCGTGTAGGCGCCCGATGCGCTGACCAGCACCGCCTCGCCGGCGAGGTCCCTCACCGCGACGTACGCCGTCACACCCGCGTCGAGATCCTTCACCGAGTCGAAGGTCTGCTCCGCTCGTTGGCGCGCGTACTCGTACGTGGTCGAACCCGCGGCCGGGGACGAGGTGGTGATGTTCACGCTGGCCACGCCCTTACCGTCGCCGAACAGGCAGTCACCGTCGTCGGTCAGTGGCTGCCCGAGGATGGTCGATACCTCTCTCGCGGTGAAGGGGCAGGGCGGGACGGCGCCGCCGGGCACGATTCCCGGGCCGGCCTGCACGTCGGATTCCGCACTGACGTCGGTGCCCGTCGCTGGTTCGGATGCGGCGCGGCACCCCGCCGGCACCACCAGCAACAGGCCTAGCACGAGCACTGCTGGTCGTCGCATGTGTACCCCCTTCTGGGTGGCCGCAGCCGTTGTCTCTGTAGCCGGCCCGGCCTGGACGCTGCTCATCGGACTGTCTGCGCCGGGATCTCAGGCACGGTCGCGGACCAGGCCGATCAGCCGAACCGCGGTGGACTGGTCGGTGTTGTCGGTGACCTCGGTGACGACCTGAATCTCGCAGGCGCGGTCCCGTACGGCGAACTCGGCGATGCCGCCCGAGGCGAAGCGGATGCCGTCGGGGCCGGGTTCGGTCTGCCCGTACGCGGACTCGGCCGGCAGGTTGCCGCCGACGGCAGTGCCGGGGCTGCCGATGTCGAGGGTGATCGAATGGTAGGTATCCGGGTTCTCCCAGGCGCAGGAGCTGCCGCCGTCGCCGGGGTTGCCGACCCGCGGACCGGTGTCGCCCGTGGCTCCGATCACCTGCGTGACCTCGTCGATGGACAGCAGCGCGCAGGCGTCGACCTGCTTCGCCTCGACCGCCGTCGCACCGGCCGAGCCGGACGGGTCACTGGCCGCCGCAGCCGGCTGGTCCGCCGGTGCAGACCCGCAGGCCGCCGCGCCGCTGATCACGACTGCGGCGGCGCACGCCCGCCACCACCGGCCCCGCCGTCGAACCTCTCCGTCCGTCATGTACTGGCCTCCTGTGCTGTCGATTCGGTGGTCAGTGCTGGGAAGGTGGTCCGAGCAGTTCGATGCCGTGCCGAGCGGCGGCGTGGCCGAGGGCGGCCGGGCCGATCGGTGCCGGGTCGGGCAGCCGCCGATCGAGTGCGGGGGTGCCAGCCTCGGCGGCGAACTGCTCGAACCCGGACGGGGTGGTGATCTGCAGGGCATGCAGTGGCTCGTCGGGTCCGACGAGGAAGGTGTGTGGCAGTCCGACGGGTAGCAGGACGAAGTCGCCGGGCCCGGCGGTGAAGGCCTCGCCGTCGCAGCGGAACTCGGTGGTGCCGGACAGCACGTAGAACAGTTCGTCCTCGTGCTGGTGCCGGTGCAGAGGCGCGGTGAAGCCGGGCGGGTTGACGAACTCGACGACGGTGAGACGGCCGCGGGTCTGCTCGCCGGTCGCCTTGACGGTCATCAGGCTGCCGAGAAGCCAGTGGGCTTCTCCCTCGCCGGCGCGGCGCACGTACGGGCGAACAGGCATGTCGTTGCCCCTCTTTGACTGATGGACAAGGTCTATTCATTAGCCGGTGTCTAGTGAATACGTTGCTAGTATGGCGGAGTCATGGACGGTGTCAAGGACGGAAAGCCGACACGGCGCTACCGGTCCGCAGTGCGTGAGGAGAGCGCACGGCGTACCCGGCGGGCGGTGGTCGGCGCGGCGGCCGAGTTGTTCGTCGCACGTGGGTATGCCGGCACCTCGCTGGCTGATGTGGCGGCCGCCGCAGGCGTCGCGCGCCCGACCGTGTTCGCCGCGTTCGGGTCGAAGCCGGCGCTGCTACGGCAGGTCCTCGACGAGGCGCTCGCCGGCGACGACGAGCCGGTTCCGGTCGCGCAACGACCCTGGTTCCGGCCGGTCTTCGAAGCCGACACGCAAGCCGGCGTCCTGCACGCGTACGCCGATGTGTGCACCCTGATCGGCAGCCGCGCGGCGCGGATCTTCGAGACCGTCCGGCGGGCGGCCGACGAAGCGCCTGAGGTCGCCGACGTGTGGGAAACGCTGCTACGCAACCGTCGCGCAGGCGCCCGGATGGTGGTCGAGCGGGGTCACTCGCTCGGCCCGCTGCGCCAAGGCTCCGACGTCGAGCGGGCGATCGACGTTCTGTGGATCTTCAACGACCCGGCGCACTATGACGCGTTGGTGCTGCGTTGCGGCTGGACCGAGGACTCGTTCCGCGACTGGCTGTCCGAACGCATGCAGGACGCGCTGCTGGTCCACTGACCCCGATCAGGTCGGATTGCCCCGCCCTCGGCCTCGGCCAGCCGTGTCTGGCGCTTGTGGTTCTTCCCGGAGTCGTGCGCCAGATGGAGCAGTCGACGAAGCGGCTGTCGCAGTTCTACCGACAAGGCGTCCAGGACCAGTCGGTTCGAATCCGGCCACCCCGACCAGAGGTAGGCAAAGGTCAAGGCCCCTCCACGGAGGGGCCTTGATTCGTCTCCGGAGACGCCGGCGACCCGGCCGCCGACCGGGTGGTCGGCGGCCGGGGCCCCGCAGCGCTACGTCAGAGCGGGCGGTTCGGCTCGCTGACCGGGCCACCCGGGTACGTCGTCGTGGTCGGCTCGACCACCTCCGTCGTCCGGTACTCCGACTCGGTGGTGGACGGCGTCCGGTCCTCGTCGTCGGAGCGGTGCCGGGCGGCGGCGACTCCGGCCGCGGTCGCGGCGCCCGCGACGGCGGCACCGGCGGCGACCGCCGTACCGGAGACCCCGGCCTTGCCGCTGTCACCCAGCGAGGACGCGGCGTGCGCGACGCCCGGCGTGCCCACCCCGTGCCCCTCGCCGACCGAACCGCGCCAGGCTCCGGTCTCGACGTCCCGGGACTCGATGAAGCTCTTGAACTTCTCCAGGTCGGACTCGGCCTGCTTCTCGACGATGTTCAGCTTGTCGCCGGCCTTCTCGACCAGCCCCTCCGGCTCGTACTCCAGGTGCAGCCGGACCATGGTCCGGCCGGCGCCCACGGGCTGGAAGTAGACCGCGCCGGCGTTGGTCGCGCCCTCGGTCGCCGCCCAGGCGACCTTCTGGTCCGGGACCTGCTCCAGGACGGTCGCGTCCCACTCACGCTTGACCCCGGCGATCTGGGCGACCCAGTGCATGCGCCGGTCGTCGAGCTGACGCACCTCCTCGACGCCACCCATGAAGCGGGGGAACTCCTCGAACTGGGTCCACTGGTTGTAGGCGGTGCTGACCGGGACGTCGACTTCGATCGACTTCTCGACCACGGTGGTCATGACATTCCTCCTCGTTCCGGTCGAACCTCCCTCCAACCGGGAGGGAGCCGTACTGGTCCACAGGAATCCGTACCCGCTGACCGGCTGCTCAACCGAAAACGCCGGAGCCGGCGCCCGCCCGCTGGTCGCGGGGGACGCCGGCTCCGGCGGTACGTCAGGACAGCGCGCGGTCAGGCCGCCGGGCCGATGAAGTACCCGGACTGGTCCACGATGACGTGCGTCGTACCCGAGCTGCTGTTGTAGACGTCGACGCCGAAGTTGACCGCCACCAGCGCGGCGTTCGACGCGGTCTCACCCGCGACGAAGTTGACGTTCGAGGCGGTCGGTCGTGCCTGCGCGGACGGATGGGCGACGAGCACCCCCGCCGCCGTGGGCTGGGTGACGGTCAGGTTGCCCACCAGCGCTGTCGGCTCCGGGCAGGCCGGGGCCGGAGCGCAGGAGGAAGCTGCCGTCGCGGGTTGGACGCGGGCCGCCGTCCGTGCCGTGAGCGCGCCGCCGGCCTCCCGGGTGTCGAGCAACCGGGTCGGGGTGAGCGGCACGAACGTCTGGGTGGCGTCCGGGCTGAACCAGCCGGCCAGGTCGGCGATCACGTGGGTGCTGCCGGAGCTGGCGTTGCGAATGCTCACCTTGCCACCCACCACCGGCACCGTGACCAGATTGGGGATGGTCTGCCCGGTGACGAAGTTCAGGTGCGACGCCACCGGTACGGCCGAGCCGTACGGGAAGAGCGTGAGCACCCCGTTCGCGGTCGGCTTCGTCACGGTCACGTTGAGCACCGCGGCCGTCGCGCCCGCCGGCAGCTTCGCCGAGAGGTCCAGCGTACGGGTGGTGTGGGCCGGGACCGGGCCGGCCGCGCCCTCCCGGGTGTCGAGCATCCGCACCGGCGGCACCGGGGCGTAGCCCGAGCCGGCTGCCGTGTAGACGCCCTGGAGATCCGCGATCAGGTGCACCGAGGCGATGCCGGTGTGGATGAACACGATGCGTCCGCCCGTGACCGGTACGGTCACCTGGTTCGCCACCGTCTCGCCGGCCACGAAGTTGACGTTGGAGGCGTTCAGCCGGGTGCCGTCCGGGCTGACCGTGATGAAGCCCGACGCCTCGGGCCTGGTCACCGTCACGTTGAGCACCAGCGCCGTGATGTCCTCGGCCGCCACCCCCGCGACGGTGGGGACCGGGTAGAAGAGCGCGCCGTTCTGCCCGATCGGCGCGGCCGAGCCGGTGCCCAGCCCGCTGCGGGTGTCGACCAGTCGGGTCGGGGTGACCGGGGTGAACCGGGCACCGACGACGGTGCACGGACTCGCGGCGTAGCTGCTGGCGCTTCGGAAGTTGGAGGTCGTCCCCCGCACGTCGACGCAGACCCGGCCGGCCCGTCGGACGGTCCGTTCCAGCGAACCGGCGTCGGTGACGTGCCAGTAGCGGTCGCCCCAGAAGCGGTAGGCGTACTTCGTCCGCTCCCGCTCCACCGGCCACGAGGAGCGCAGGCTGGCCCCGGCCACCATGTCGAGCGGGCCACCGCCGGGCTTGCGGCGCAGGTAGGGCACCTCGGTGACGGGCGTACCCTGTGCCTCCACCGCGCCCCGGTCCCGGTAGCCACTACCGGTGCCGGTGTTCTCGACGGCCGGATCGTCGGCGTACGGGTTGTCGAGCAGGTCGCTGTCCAGGACGCCCCGCGCGGTGGCGTCGGCCGAGTCGCGGGCGGGCGAACCGGTCCCCGGTCCGTACCAGCTGGTCCAACCGGTCTGCGTCCCGACCAGCCGAGGGTCGGCGGCGAGGTCGTGGGAGCCCTGCCCGGTCGCCGTCGTGAACGACGCGACGGTGGCGTGGTTCTCGCCGGACCAACGGTAGAGCGGGCCGTCGCCGGCCGGGTCGATGAGGTTGTGGTCGACGGTGGTGGCCGGAACGGCGTTGTGGGCCACCCGGATGGCGACGGCCTCGGCCGGGGCGGCGCAGGGCTGGCGGGTGCGGGACGTCCGGACGATGTTGTTGCGGACGGAGGCACCGGTCGAGTCCGAGTACAGGTCGATGCCGACCCGGCAGTCGGTGACGATCGTGTTGTTGGTGACCGAGACGCCGGGGGACATGGTGGCCAGCAGGCCGGAGCCGAGAAGCTGGTTGCCGGCGACCGTGACGTCCGTCGTGCCCGGGTCGAGGTCGACCGTGGGCCCGCCGGTGTTGCTGATGACGCTACGGCTGACCGTCACGTCGTCGGAGACGCCGGTGACGTTCACCCCACTCGCCCCGTCGGGCCTACTGTGAACGGTGAGCTGGTCCAGCGTGACCCGGCTGGAGTCCACCACGACGACGCCGTCGGCCCGGCTCTCCCCGTAGACGGTGAAGCCCTCGATGACGACGTCGTGCGCCCCGGCGACGATCATGATCGCCCCCATCGGGGCGGTGGTGTCGTACTTGCCGACCCGGACCGGTTCGTCGTGCATCTGAACGGCACGGAAGGTGATCGGCGCGTCCGGGGTGCCGGACCGGGTGAACGAGACGTTCTCGTGATAGGTGCCCGGATACACCAGCACCGTCTGGCCGGGACCGGCCTCGGCGGACGCGGCCTGGATGGTGCAGAACGGAGCCTCCGGACTGCCGTCCTGGACGCCCGTCGGTGAGCAGTGGGTCTTGCTGACGTAGAGCTCGGTCCGAGGCGCGGTCGCCGTCGTCGGAGCGGGCGCGGCGACGGCGGCCGGCGCCGTCGGCCCGACCAGCACCGCACCCGCCGCCAACGGAACGAGCGCGAGCCGCGCCAGCGCGTTGTGCGTTGTCATCAACGTTCCCCCGTGATCAAGTTGTGCGTGCGCGGGCAGCGTACACCGATGACCACCGATGCGAGCAGCACCGGAAATCCCGACCCGGGTGGACCGTTCGGTCGTGGTCGCAGGCGCCCCGGCCGGGCGCGGCGGTGCGGGTGCCCGAGGTCGGCGGAACCCTTCCACCTGTGCTGGGCCGGCCTTGCGTACGGGACATCGGCTCCCGGCGGAGCGTCAGGCGGCCGGCCCGATGAAGTAGCCGGCCTGGTCGACGACGAGGTGGGTGCTGCCCCGGCTGCGGTTGGCCGCCACGATCCGCCGCCACTGACCGGTGGGTACGACGGCCAGGTTGGCCGCCGTCTCCCGGGCGACGAAGTTGACGTGGGAGGCGTTCGGCATGTCGGTGGCGTGCGGGTACACGGTGAGGAAGCCGGGCGCGGACGGCGCGGTGACCGTCACGTTCAGCACCGCGCCGGTGGGCTCCGGGCATTCCCAGCAGTTGTGCAGCAGGAAGTCCGGTCGGAAGATCCCGCCCTCCCCCGCTTCCAGCGCGCCGTGGACGTTCCGGTAGATCAGGCCGGTGTCGGTCCGGGTGTCCACGATCCGGGTCGGGCCGTACGGCACGTACGCGTCGGTGGCGCCGGACGCCGTCGAGGCGTAGAAACCGGCCAGGTCCGCCACCACGTGGGTACTGCCCGAGCTGGCGTTGTGGATGCTCACCCGGCCGTCGACCACCGGCACCACCACCAGGTTCGGGATGGTCTGCCCGGCCACGAAGTTGAGGTTCGAGGCCTCGGGCGTCGCGCTGCCGGCGGGGAACACCTTGAGCACGCCCGCCCGGGTCGGCGCGGTGACCGTCACGTTGAGCACCGCCGCCGTGGCGTCGGCCGGCAACTTCCGGGACAGGTCGAGCTGGCGGGTGGCGTACGCGCCGAACGCGGTGCCGCCCGCGGCGCGGGTGTCCAGCACCCGGGTCGGCGCGACCGGCTCGAAGCCCGACCCGGTACGGCCGTACCAGCCCTGGAGGTCGGCGACGACGTGCACGGTGCCGGGGCCGCTGTTACGGATCCGGACCCCGGTGTCCCCCATCGGCACGGTGACCAGGTTGGGCACCGTCTCGCCCGGCACGAAGTTGACGTTCGAGGCGTTCGGCGCGGCGCTCCCGTCCGGAAAGACGGTGAGGAAGCCCGCGGTGGTCGGTTGGGTCGCCGTCACGTTCAGCACCACGGCGCTGACGTCGCGGGCCGGAGTGTCACCGATCCGGTCGACCGGGAGCACGATCTCCGAGTTGGGCGGCACGGGCGTGGTGCCCGGGACGCCCACCGCCGCCCGGGTGTCCAGCAGCCGGGTCGGGGTCACGGGCCGGTAGTGCGCCCCGACCGCCGTCCACAACCGGTACTCGTGCGTCCCGGGGCCGTCCCGGAAGGCGGTGGGGCTGAACTTGAAGGTCACCGAGACCACACCGGCCCGCCGGTACGTGTGGCGTACGGACGGTGCGGTGGTGACCCGCCAGAAGCGTTCGTCCTCGAACTTGAAGGCGCTCAGCATGGCCGGGGCGTCCACCGGGAACGGGTAGCCGGCGGTCATGGAGGCCTGCACGTCGGTGGGCCCGGCGCCGGGCACCCGCCGCAGGTCGTAGCCCGTCATGCCCGCCCAGTTGACGTACTCCACCGCACCCCGGTCGTGGTAGCCGCCGCCGGTGCCGGTGTTGGGCGTCTCCGGCGGGTCCGCGTGCGGGTGGTGCAGCACGTCGGTGGCGGTCGCCCCGGGCGCCGTGCCGTCCGCGGAGTCGACGGCGGGGGAGGCCGGGTGGAGCGGGTACCAGCCGCGCTCCCCGCCGTACCGTCCCTGGATCAGGGCCGGAGCCGCGATGTCGTGCGCACCCTGGCCGGTCGCCGCCCGGAACGTCTCCGTCGTCGCGTGGTCGACGCCGGCCCACCGGTAGAGCGCGCCGCGGCTGGTCGGGTCGATCAGGTTGTGGTCGACGATCGTCCCGGGCGCGGACCCGGCGGAGACGCCGATCGCCGTGGCGGTCGCCGGGTCCGCGCAGGCGGTGGGAGCGGTGACGGCACCGGCCGCCGTCTGCACGATGTTGTTGCGCAGCGAGACCCCGGGCGAGGCGCCGGTCACCTCGATGCCGTTCGTGCAGGAGGTCACGACGGTGTTGCCGGTGACGACGGTGCCGGGGGCGTCGGCGACCCGCAGCCGGGTGCCGGAGAACCCGTTGGCGGTGACCACCGCGCCGGTCGTGCCGTCGTCGACCGACAGCCCGACCGTCGCGCCCTGGAACCAGCCCCGACTGACGGTGACGTCGCTCGACCGGGTCACCCGTACCATGGCCGGCGCGTTGGCGGCCCGGACCGCGAGACCGTCCAGCGTCACGCGGGCACCACCGTCGACGAGCACCGCCGGGACGGTCTCCGGGGTGTGGGCGAAGAAGCCCTCGACCCGGATGTCGTGCACGCCGACCAGGCTGAAGATGATGCCCGGCGTCACCTGGCCGGCGACGTAGCCGACCCGGACGTTACCGTCGGGCCCGTTCACCGCCCGGAAGGTGATCGGCGCTCCCTGCGTGCCCGAGCGGGTCAGCGTCACCGCCTCCGGGTAGTCCCCGGGCTGCACCAGCACGGTGTGGCCGGGACCGGCGACCGCGGCGGCGGCCGAGATGGTGCAGAACGGCGCGTCCTGGCTGCCGTCCGCGCCCGGGGCACAGTGCTTCGCGCTGACGTACCACTCCGCTGCCGTCGTGGTCACCGCGGTGACGACCGGCGCGGCCACCGCCGGCGCTGCCAGACCTACCCCACCGACCAGCGGTACGACCGCGGCCATCGCGAGCCGTCGTCTCATCGACTCTCCCCGTGCGAGTACGTGTCGCGGCAGCGTACCGCGACGGTCACCGATGGATGGGCCGCCGATCGGACGACCCGGCGGACACCGGAACGGCTCCGGCCACCCACCGCACAGGAGGATGGCCGGAGCCGGGAGGGCGGACCGGTCAGTACTGCGGAGCGATGAAGACGCCCGCCTGGTCCACGATCGTGTGGACGGTGCCCGAGCTGCTGTTGTGGAGCCGAAGACCGCCCGGCGAGTTCCGGACCACGGCAAGGTTCGACGCGGTCTCCCCGGCCACGAAGTTGACGTTCGACACGGTCGGTCGGTCCTCGTCGGCGGGGTGGGCGATGAGGACACCGGGGGCGGTCGGCGCGGTGACCGTCAGGTTCGCCACCAACGCCTCGACCGTCACGCAGCAGGGCCACCCCTTAACGTCGGGGAAGACCTCGATGCTCTGGCGCGGCTGGAGCGGCGCGGCACCGGGCACGCCCGTGCCGTCCCGGGTGTCGATGATCCGCTTCGGGCCGTTCGGGACGTACCCGAGCTGCGCGTCGGGGCCGAACGAGCCGGCCAGGTCGGCGACCACGTGGGTGCTGCCGGAACTCTGGTTGTGGATGTTCACCTTGCCGTCCACCACCGGCACCACCACCAGGTTGGGGATGGTCTGCCCGGTGACGAAGTTGAGGTTCGACGCCGTCGGCACCGCCTGGCCGTACGGGAAGACCTTCAGCACGCCGTTCGCCGTCGGCCCGGTCACGGTGACGTTGAGGACGACCGCCGTGGTGCCCGGGGCGACCCGGTGCCCCAGGTCGAGCTGGCGCGTGGTCTGCGGTGCGAACGCCCCACCGGAGACGCGGGTGTCGAGCACCCGCTCCGGCGTACGGGCGGAGAAGCCCTGCCCGGCGGCGCTGTAGTGGCCCTGGAGGTCGGCGATCACGTGGACCGTGCCGCTGCCGCTGTTGCGGATCCGGATCCGCCCGTTCGTCATCGGCACGGTGACCAGGTTCGGCACGGTCTCCTCGGCGACGAAGTTGACGTTGGAGGAGCTGGGCCGGGGGGTGCCGTCCGGGTAGACGGTGAGGAAGCCCGAGGCGGTGGGCTGGGTGACCGTCACGTTCAGCACCACCGCGCTGATCAGCGGGGCCGGTACGCCGCCGACGTCGTCGACCGTCAGCACCACCTCCGAGTTCGCCGGGACCGGGGTAGTGGTGGCCACCCCGATCGCCGCGCGGGTGTCCAGCAGCCGGGTCGGCGGCACGGCGGTGTAGTGCGCGCCGAGCACGGTGCAGGACCTGTCGCTGCCACCGCCTGCGGTGCGGAAGCCGGTGTAGCTGTACTGCCGGTCGACGCAGGCGTTGCCCGCACGGCGGAACCGGTGGGTCTCCTGCGGCGACCGGCTGACCCGCCAGAGGTTCGAGTCGCTGAACCTGTACGCGAAGTGGCCACCCACCCCGTCGGCCCGCCACGGGTAGACGAGTGTGATGACGGAGGTGGCGTCGAGCGGGCCGCCGCCGACGGTCCGGCGCAGGGGAGACCACCTCGAGCCCATCGAGCTGAAGCTCTCCATCGCGCCGCGGTCGTGGTAGCCGACGCCGGTGCCGGTGTCCGGCCGGTCCGGGTTGTCGAAGTGCGGGTTGCCGAGCATGTCGGTGGCCGGTACGCCGCGCGCGGTGGCGTCGGCCGAGTCCACCGCCGGGGAGGTCTGCTTGATCGGGAGGAATCCACGGTCGCCGCCGACCGGGTCGACCAGCTGCGGGTCGGCCGCGATGTCGTGCGCGCCCTGCCCGGTGGCGGCGCGGAATCCGTCCAGGGTGGCATGGGTGGCGCCGGCCCAGGCGTACGGCGCCCAGCCGGTGCTCGGATCGAGCAGGTTGTGGTCGGCGACCGTGTCCGGCGTGGACGCCGCCGAGACCGAGACGGCCTGCCGGGACACCGGCAGGGTGCACGGGCTCTCGTCGGCGAGCGGCTGCACGATGTTGTTGGTGACCGACGCGCCGGGCGAGGTGCCGGCGAGCTCGATGCCCGGGCCGCAGGCGGCCCGGACCGTGTTGTTGGTGACGGTGGCGCCCGGGGTGTCGGTGAGGACCATCCGGCCGACCGGCACCTGGTTGGCGACGACGGTGACGCCGGTGGTGCCCGCCTCCACGGCCAGGGCCACCGACGCCGGGGCGACCAGCCAGTTCCGGCTGACCGTCACGTCGCGGGAGCCGCCGGTGACCTGTACGGCGGCACCGAGACCCTGGTTGACGGCCGCGTTGTCGAGGGTGACCCGGGAGGATCCGTCCACCAGCACCCCTGGCGCCCCACCGCCGCCGTAGAGGGTGAACCCGTCGACGACGACGTCGTGGACCTGGGCGAACGTGACGATGCTGCCGTCGACGTCCGCGCCGGCGAACCGCCCCACCCGGACGATGCCGGTGCTGATGTTGACCGCTCGGAAGGTGATCGGCGACCCCTCCGTGCCCGAACGGGTCAGCCGCACCGCCTCCGGGTACACGCCCGGCTGCACCAGCACGGTCTGCCCGGGTCGGACCACGGCTGCCGCCGCCGAGATGGTGCAGAACGGCTTGTCCTCGCTTCCGTCACCGTCCGGCACGCATCCGGTGCCGCCGACGTGCAGCTCGGAACCGGCCTCGGCCACCCGCGCGACGACCGGAGCAGCCGCCGCGGTCGGCACGAAGAGCCCCCCGCCACCCACCAACGGCACGATCGCCAGCATCGCAATTCGTCTCATCCACCGTCCCCCATGTGTGTTCGTGTCGCGGCAGGCTACCGCGACGGCCACCGATCGGTTGGCCGCTGAACGGCCGACCCGGAGCGCACCGATGGCTCCGGTCGGCCGTCCGGAAGGGGTGCGGGCGACGCTCGGCGACCGATCATCACGCCTGGCATTCTTGAGCGCATGACCGCGTTGATTCGATCCCGTTTGTCCCACTGGACCGTCTTCGTACCCGTCCTCGCGGTCGTGCTGCTCGTGCTCACCTGGGGCCGTGACCTCTCGGGGATCGTGGTCGCGGTGGTCGCCACCTTCCTGGCCGGCGCGGTGCTGGCGGCCGTGCACCACGCCGAGGTGGTCGCGCACAAGGTCGGTGAGCCGTACGGCTCGCTGGTGCTCGCGGTCGCGGTCACGGTGATCGAGGTCGCGCTGATCGTGACCCTGATGATCAGCGGCGGCGACAAGGCCCAGGCGCTGGCCCGGGACACCGTCTTCGCCGCCGTCATGATCACCTGCAACGGCATCCTCGGCCTGTCCCTGCTGCTCGGCGCCCTCCGCCGCCGGGTGGCGGTGTTCAACCCCGAGGGCACCGGCGGCGCGCTGGCCACCGTCGCCACCCTCGCCACCCTCAGCCTGGTGGTGCCCACCTTCACCACCAGCCGGCCCGGCCCCGAGTTCTCCCCCGCCCAACTCGCCTTCGCCGCGGTGGCGTCGCTCGCCCTCTACGGGCTCTTCGTCATGGTGCAGACCGGCCGGCACCGCGACTACTTCCTCCCCGTCACCAGCGACGGGAGCGTCGTCGACGCCGACGGCGACGGGCACGCCGACCCGCCCTCGGGGCGTACCGCGCTGGCGAGCCTCGCCCTGCTGCTCGTCTCGCTGATCGCCGTGGTGGGCCTGGCGAAGGGTGTCTCCCCCGCCATCGAGTCCGCCGTCGCCGCCGCGAACCTGCCGCAGGCCTTCGTCGGCGTGGTCATCGCGCTGCTCGTCCTGCTCCCCGAGACCCTCGCCGCCGCCCGGGCCGCCCGGCGCGACCGGGTGCAGATCAGCCTCAACCTCGCCCTCGGCTCCGCCATGGCCAGCATCGGCCTCACCATCCCGGCGATCGCCATCGCCTCCATCTGGCTGGACGGGCCGCTGCTGCTCGGCCTCGGTGGCACCCAGCTGACGCTGCTGGCGCTGACCGCGGTGACCGGCGTACTCACCGTCGTCCCGGGCCGGGCGACCGTGCTCCAGGGCGGGGTGCACCTGGTGCTGCTCGCGGCGTTCGTCTTCCTCGCCGCCAGCCCCTGACCGACCGGCCCACTGTCGGGCCGGTCGAGGCCGCCGAGCGGCACACGGCACCACCGACGGCTCCGGCCCCGACCGTCCAGGAGATGGTCGGGGCCGGAGCCTCGCGATCAGGAAGCCGGGGCGATGAAGTACCCGGACTGGTCGACGATGGCGTGGGTGTAGCCACTGCTGTTGTTGAACGCCGCGACCTGCCCGTTCGCGCCGACCTTGACCACGGCCAGGTTCGCGGCCGTCTCGCCGGCGACGAAGTTGACGTTCGACGCGGTCGGCGCCGCCTCGTCCGCCGGGTACGCGGTCAGCACACCCGCGGCCGTCGGCGCGGTGACGGTCAGGTTCAGCACCGCGGCCGTCGGCCGCGGGCACTCGAAGTCACAGCCCGTCGCGCCCTGCACCGCGAACGGCGCCTTCTGGTACCTGCCAAGCTGGCCGGAGACCACCTTGATCCAGCCCGAGTCGTCGCGGGTGTCGGCGATCCGGATCGGCCCGGACGGCACGTAGAGCTGGTTGGCGCCGGACGCCCCCGAACCGAAGTAGCCGGCCAGGTCGGCGACCACGTGGGTGGTCCCGGAGCCGGCGTTGCGGATCATCACCTTGCCGGCGACCACCGGCACGATCACCAGGTTCGGAATCGTCTGCCCGGCCACGAAGTTGAGGTTCGAGGCGACCGGCGCCGGTGAACCGTCCGGGTAGACCTTCAGCACCCCGGCGGCGGTCGGCCTGGTGACCGTCACGTTCAGGATCGCCGCCGTCGCGTCGGCCGGAAGCCGACCGGCGAAGTCCAGTCGTCGGTCGGCGTTGCCGGCCAGCGGCGTCGACGTGCGGGTGTCCAGCACCCGGACCGGGCTGAGCGGCTTGAAGCCGGCGCCCTGCCGGCCGTGGAAGCCCTGGAGGTCGGCGACCAGGTGCACGGTCCCGCTGCTGGTGTTGCGGAAGCGGATGCCGTCACCCATCGGCACGCTGACCAGGTTCGGCACGGTCTCGTTGGCGACGAAGTTGACGTTCGACGAGCCGGGCAGCGTGCCACCGTCCGGGTAGACGGTGATGAAGCCGGACGCCGTCGGCCTGGTGACCGTCACGTTGAGGACCAGCGCGGTGATGTCGCCGGCCGGCACGCCGCCGACGCTCGGCACCGGCAGGACGAGCTCACCCTTGGGCGGCACGGCGGTGGTGGTGGCGGTGCCGATCGCCGCCCGCGTGTCCAGCAGCCGGGTCGGTGCCACCGGCGTGTAGAGCGCCCCGACGGTGGTGCAGTGCGAGTAGCTGTACTCGGCGGCCACCCGGAACCCGGTGAAGCTGGTCCGGGTCGCCACGCAGGCCCGTCCACCCCGACGGAAGGTGTGATCGCGCGTCCGGGCGTCGGTCACCCGCCAGAACTTCTCGTCGCCGAACTTGTACGCGATGGCGCCGCCGTCACCGTCGGTCGGCCAGGCGTACTGCGGGGCGGCCATCGCCGTCACGGCCATCGGGTCGCTGCCGCGCTTGCGCTGGATACCTACCTGGCCGCCGATCACACCGCCCTGCACCTCGATCGCGCCCCGGTCGTGATAACCGGAGCCGGTGCCGGCGTTGGCGACGTCGGGGTTGTCGCTGCGTGGGTTGCCCAGCATGTCCGTACGGGTCACGCCCCTGGCCGAGGCATTTCCGGAGTCGACCGCCGGCGAGTTCGACTCCAGCGGGAACCAGGCCCGCATGACGCTCTTCTGATAACCGATCAGGGGGTCCGCCACGATGTCGTGCCCACCCTGCCCGGTCGCCTGCCGGAACGCGGCCAGATCCTGGTACGTCGTGTCGCCCCAGGAGTACAGGGCTCCGCCCGTGACCGGATCGATCAGGTTGTGGTCCAGCACCGTGCCCGGCACGGACGGGGCCGAGACCGCGATGGCGGTGGCGTTCGCCGGGACGCTGCACAGCTCCCGGTTCCGGTTCGTGCGCACGATGTTGTTCTCGATCGACACGCCCGTCGAGGCACCGGTCACGTCGATCCCCCGGCTGCAGTTCGTCACGAGGGTGTTGTTGGTGATGACGGTGCCCGGCGCGTCGGTGATCCGTAGCCCCGCGTAGGAGAACTGGTTGTTGGTGAGCACCACTCCGGTGACTCCCGCGTCGACCACCAGGCTCGGCATGCTGGCGGGCAGGTTCGCCAGCCAGCTACGGCTCACGGTGACGTCGGCCGACGCGCCGGTGACGCGGACGGCACCTCCCGGGGCGCGGGACCCGAGGACGCTGACCGCGTCGATGGTGACCCGCTGGACCTGGTCGACGACCAGGGCGGGCTGGTCGGCGACGCTCACCAGCCGGAAGCCCTCGATCGCGACGTCGTGCACGCCGGAGAGGGTGAAGACGGTGCCGGTCACGGCCCCGCTGGTGGTGTTGCCGACGGCGACCTGGCCGTCCGGGCCGTTGACCGCCCGGAAGGTGATGGGCGCGCCGTCGACGCCCGAGCGGGTGAAGGTGACCGACTCCGGGTAGTTGCCCGGCTGCACCAGCACCGTCTGGCCGGCCCGGGCCACGACCGCCGCCGCCGAGACGGTGCAGAACGGCCGGTCCACACTGCCGTCGCCACCCGGCGCGCAGTCCTTGTTGCTCACGTACAGCTCGTCGGTCACCGCCTGGGTGACCGGTGCCGGTGCGGCACCGGCCGCGGGCGTCGCAGGGCCGACCAGGCCCGCGCCCCCGACCAGTGGTACGACCGCGAGCCGCACCCACGCACGTCTGTCCATCAACCGCCCCCGTGACAAATCGATCATGTGTGCCGGGAGCTTATCGGGGCGACCGTCGATCTCATCAGCGCCGATCGGTCAATGCCCTCGCCCGACGGGTCAATGCCGGAACGGGAAGCGGCCATACAGCTCGCCGACCGCCGCCGTGGTCACCGGCGCCGGCGACGGCCACGGGCACCGTCCGCCCCGGTCGGTCTGGTCGAGCATTCGGCAGGCCGGACAGAGCCGAGACGGCTCAGTCGTGCCGCTCGGTGCGTTCGATCTCGGCGAACGCCGCGCCCAGGTAGCCCTCGACCGGCCCGCCGGTCACCGCGAGCAGATCGGCGACGAGCAGCGGGGCGTGCCGGGCGACGGCCGCAGGATCGGGCGGGGCGTCGTCCTCGCCCGGGTCGTACACACCGAGCGCCCCGGCCAGCAGGACCAGCACCACGTGCGGGTCGACGTCCGGCCGCCACTGCGCCGCCGCCCGGACGCACCGCTCCAGCACCTGCCGGACGTCGTCGGAGTCGAGCCCGTCCGGGTGGACCTCCTCGAGCAGCAGCCGTACCACCGAGCCGAGGACCAGCCCGGAGCGTTCCGCGGCGGCCAGCCGCGCGGTCGCCGCCTCGTACGCCTCGCCGTCGCGAGCCTGTGCCGCCTCGACGGCGTCGGTGGCGGCGACGGCGATCTCGCGGGCCGGTGCGGGCAGGTGTCGCCAGGTCACGCTCACCGGGCCAGCATGGCAGAGCCGCCCGACAGCGCCGGTCCGCGTGCGCTTGATCACGTGACATGCGCGAGCGGCGACAAAACCCGTCGCGGCCTGTCGGACCCGCTGGACAGAATCGCGGCATGCTGCGCCGATCCCTCCCCCGCCGTCCGGAAGCCCGCCGCATCCTGCTGGGCACCCTGCTGTCGGCGATCGGACGCGGCCTGACCCTGCCGTTCCTCTTCATCTACCTGACCGACGTGCGCGGCCTCTCCGACCCCCGCGCCGGCCTGGTCATCGGCTGGTACGGCGCGGTCACCCTGGCGCTCTCCCCGCTGGGCGGGACGCTCATCGACCGGTTCGGCGCCCGTCGGGTGCTGCTGCCGGCCCTGCTGATCGAGGCGGTCGGCACCGGCTCGCTCGCGCTGGTCGACTCGACCGGCTCGGCGTTCGGCGTGATCACCGTGGTCGCGATCGGCAGTTCGGCGATCTGGTCCGGGCAGAACACCATCCTCGCGTCGCTCACCGCCGACGACGAGCGGCAGCGGGTGTACGGCTTGAACTTCGCCCTGCTCAACCTGGGCATCGGCGTCGGCGGCCTGACCTCGGGCGCCATCGTGGACACGGCGCGGCCGATCACCTTCGAGCTGATCTACCTGCTCGACGCGATCAGCTACCTGACCCCGGCGTTGATCCTGCTGAGCCTGCCGCACGTCGGTCACCGGCTCGCCGACGTCACGGCCGGCGCGAAGGGTTCGAGCGGGGGCTACCTCACCGTGCTGCGGGACCGACCGTTCCGCCGCCTGGTGATCTTCGGTCTGGTCCTCACCACCTGCGGGTACGCCCAGATCGAGGTGGGCTTCACCGCGTACGCGGTCCGGGTCGCCGAGGTGACGCCCCGGGTCGTGGCCTGGGCGCTGGCCGGCAACACCGTGATGATCGTGCTGTCCCAGTTGCTGGTGATCCGGCGGATGGAGGGGCGCAGCCGTACCGGAGCGCTGGCGGTGGTCGGTGCGGTCTTCGCCGCCGCCTGGCTGATCCTCGGCGCGGCCGGCGTGGTGGGCACGGGCAACGCCGTCGTGGCGGCGCTCGGCGTGGTGGCCTGCGCGGCGGTCTTCGGTTTCGGCGAGACCATGCTCTCCCCGGTGATGCCGGCGCTGACCAACGCGCTCGCCACCGACGAGCTGCGGGGCCGGTACAACGCGATGAGCTCGATGATCTTCGGGATCAGCGGGGTGATCGGGCCGGTGACCGCCGGCCCGTTGATCGGGGCCGCCGACGGCAAGGTGTGGGTGGCGGTCGTGGTCGGCGGCTGCCTGGCCGCCTCGGTGATCGCCCTGTCCCTGCGGCCGCTGCTCTCCGCCGTTCAGGACGGGCAGGTCCGCGTCGCCGACGACCCGGCCGCCGCCCCCACCCCTGCCTGATCCGGCTACACGCGCATCCCGTCGCGGCCATGATCGTGCTGAATCCCGGATGTAGTGCCGTCCGAGCGCGCTGGAGGCCACTGCATCCAGGATCGAGCACGATCTTGACCGGCAGCCCAGCCCAGGTGAGGCACGCCAGCCGGGCCAGGCAGGCCACGCTCGACCGCCAGGCAGGTCCGGCGGGACGAGGGCAGGAACGGGGACGGGCCCCGGAGCGGGTGCTCCGGGGCCCGTCGTGTCGAGGGCTGCCGTCAGGCGGCGGGGACCTCGGCGGTGGTACGGATCCGGTCCAGGGCCGGCGCGGAGACCGGCGAGGACGCGGTCAGGTACGCCACGAAGGCGTCCAGGTCGATCATGCCGGTGACCTGGTTGGTGCCGCTCTTGAGGGCGGTGAACCCGTCGCCGCCGCCGGCGAGGAAGTTGTTCACCGTGACCCGGTAGGTGCCGGAGTCGGTGACCGTGACGCCGCCCAGGGTCAGGCTGCCCCGGACGACCCGGGTGCCGGCGCACGGGTCGGCGGTGGTGCCGGTGGTGCCGTTCACGTCGACCGTGTAGTTGACCGTCGAGGACGGGTAGAGCGTCCGGCCGACGACGAACTGCTGCTCCAGCACGCAGTAGAGCTGCGCGCCGGTGAGGTCGAGGGTCACCAGGTTGTTGGCGAACGGCTGGACGGTGAACGCCTCCTCGTAGGTGACCGGGCCGGCGTCGAGGTCGGCGCGGACACCACCGGGGTTCATGAACGCGCCGAGCGCGCCCTGCTCGGTGTCGGTCGCGGCGAGCTGCGCGTCGGCGATCACGTTGCCCAGCGGGGACTCGCCCTTGGCCGTACCGAAGAGGGTCTCCTGGGTCCGGTTGAGCGGCTCGGCCGTGGTGCCGACGACCTTGGTGGCGACCGGGCCGAGGGCCGTCTTGTAGCGGGTGATCAGCTCGGTCTGCGCCGGGTCCTTGGCGACGTCGCGGGTGACCACGACGTTGTTCGCCGACGCGGTGAGCACGTCACCGGTCTTCCGGTCGATCTTCAGGTCGATGTCGGTCACCAGGCGGCCGAACGAGCTGGCGCTGGTGACGAGCTTGCCGTTGATCTCGCAGTTGTACGCCTGGTGGGTGTGCCCGCTGACCACCACGTCGATGGCCGGGTCCATCCGGTTGGCGATGTCGACGATCGGGCCGGTGAAGCCGTTGCAGTCGTTGATGCCGCCGGTCGAGTCCTGCTGGCCGCCCTCGTGCAGCAGCACGACGATGCTCTCGACGCCCTGGGCGCGCAGCACGCGGGCCCACTTGTTGGCGGTCTCGGCCTCGTCGGCGAAGGTCAGGCCGGCGACACCTTCCTGGCTGACGATCTGCGGGGTGCCCTCCAGGGTCATCCCGATGAAGCCGACCTTGACGCCGGCGACCTTCTTGATGCCGTACGGCGGCAGCAGCGGCTGGCCGGTGGCGGTCTTGAAGGCGTTGGCGGAGAGGTACTGGAAGCCGGCCCCCTCGTACGGGGTGCCGTCGGCGCAGCCGTCGACCGGGTGGCAGCCGCCGTTCTGGATGCGGAGCAGCTCGTTGGCGCCCTCGTCGAACTCGTGGTTGCCGACGCTGGCGAAGTCCAGCCCGGCCATGGTGAGCGCCTCGATGGTGGGCTCGTCGTGGAACGCGGCGGAGAGCAGCGGCGAGGCGCCGATCAGGTCACCGGCGGCGACCGTGATGGTCCGCTCCTGCTCCTTCTCGGTGGCGCCGCGCAGCGCGGCGAGCTGGGTGGCGAGGTATTCCGCACCACCCGCGGGCTGGCCGGCGATGGTGCCGCTGGAACCGCCCGGGGGCTCCAGGTTGCCGTGGAAGTCGTTGAGGGCGAGCAGCTTGACGTCGACCGGCTTGGGGCCGGCCTCGGCCTGGTTCGGGTTGACGGCGACCGTGCTCAGCGCGGCCGCGGCGAGCGCGGTCAGACCGATGGCGGCCCTACGCATCCCGGGGACGGACATGGAACTCCTCGTGAGGTTCGGCGTTGGACGCTGCGCGGACGATGGTTCGCCCGGCGACCCTGATCCGTGCCGTGGCAGGGGTCGATCGCGGATGGCGGCGGTCGGGGGTTCGCCGCTCCGTCGGGAGACAGCCTCTCACCTCCCCCCACCGCCGGTCGACTGGGGAAGTCGAACAGACCTGCGGATACGTCAGGTGGCGGCGGTCGGACGTTCGGACGATTCCGACATGACGGGTAGATGACGGCGGCCCCGGGGGGAGGTTGTCGGTTTGTCGTCGGTGGCTCCGACCAGGATGGGAGACGACAGGCGACGGAGGGACGGAAGATGGCTGGGACAACCTGGACGGTGGGCACCGCGCGGTCCGCGGACGGCACGACGATCGCGTACGAGCGCAGTGGCGACGGGCCGGCGATGGTGCTGGTGGGCGGCGCGTTCAACGACCGCTCCACCACCCGGGAGCTCGCCGCCGCGCTGGCGGCGGACTTCACCGTCCTCGGGTACGACCGGCGCGGCCGGGGCGACAGCGGCGACACCGCCCCGTACGCGGTGGAGCGCGAGATCGAGGACCTGGCGGCGGTGATCGGGGCGGCCGGCGGCACGGCGTACGTCTACGGTCTCTCCTCCGGTGCGATCCTCGCCGCCCTGGCGACCGCCGCCGGCCTGCCGGTGACGGGGCTGGCGCTGTTCGAGCCGCCGTTCCAGGTGGGTGCGCACGCCGGTTCCCGGGCGGCGATCGCACCGAAGCTCGCGGAGCTGGTGGCGGCGGGGCGGCGGGGCGACACGGTCGAGTGCTTCCTGGTCGAGGCGGTGGGTGTCCCCGCCGACGAGGTGCGCGGGATGCGGGAGCAGCCGATGTGGCCCTGGATGGAGATGCTGGCCCCGACCCTCGTGTACGACGCAACCGTCACCGGGGACGGCAGCCTCCCCGCCGAGCGCCTCGCCGCGATCACCGCGCCGACCGTGGTCGTCGACAGCACGGGCAGCCCGGACTGGCTGCGCGACGCCGCGCGGGCCGCGGCCGAGGCGGTGCCGGGAGCCCGGCACCTGAGCCTGGCGGGCGGATTCCACGAGGTGCCCGCCGACCGGCTGGCCCCGGAGCTGCGCCGCGCCCTGCTCGGCTGACCACGTCACGTCGGCCGGGTCGGCAACCGACCGACCGGCTGACCACGGCAGGGGCGACCGTCCCGGGGAGGGCCGCCGGCTCCCGGTGCCGGGGAGTCGCCGCCCGTTCCCCGGGACGGTCGGATGACGTGCCGGCACCCGCCCCTCAGGGCGCCGGCCGCCAGGAGTGCGCCGAGGCTATCCATGCCGAGTGGCAACTGTGGACCCGCCGAACGTCTGCGGACGCAAACAAATCCGTCAGTCCCGACCACGGGACCCGAATGGTGATCCGTTTTTGGGCGATCGGCCTGTTCCGCGCCCGCGACAGAGCGACCCGGACCGACCCGTCCGTCGCCGCACCCGCCCGACCGGGGAACGAACCGACCCGCTCGGGCAGCGAGACCGACGCACCCTGCGGCAGATCGCGCCGACCCGGCCACCCCGGAACCGCCGGCGTTGCGAGCGCGCCGACGCCCCCGGCGGGCCAGGCCGTGCGCAGCGCCCTCAGGGCAGCGCAGGTCCAGTGCCCGGCACCCCCGGGCCGGTCGGCCAGGTGGGCGACGACCCCGCCCCACCTGCCGGACACGGCGTTCAGGGCAGTTGCGGCACCCGGGGGCCGGTCAGAAGCCGCAGGTCATGCCGGCGGCGTGGCTGACCTGCACGGTGTGGGTCACGCAGCCGCCCGGCTCGACGACGTGCAGCAGGAACGCGGTCGGCTCGTCGACCCAGCCGATCTCCTCGTCGGGACTCATGGTCAGCGACGCCTGCCGCCAGGTGCTGGGCGCGACGGTGAGCACGGTGCCGGCGAAGGCGGCGGTGACCGGGCGGTGCAGGTGGCCGGTGGCGACGCGTACCACGTGGGGGTGCCGGCGGATCACCGCGGCGAGGGCGTCGCCGTCGGCGAGCCGGATGACGTCGGCGGCCGGGACACCGACGGCGACCGGCGGGTGGTGCAGGAAGACCAGGGCCGGCACGTCCGGTCGCCCGGCGAGCACCCCGTCGAGCCAGCCGAGCTGGTCCTCGCCGAGCCGGCCGCCGCTCTCACCGGGCACCAGCGAGTCCAGCGCGACGACGGTCAGCTCGGCATGGTCGACGTGGTAGTACGCGGAGAAGCCACCGCCCAGGTAGGGCGTGCCGCCGAAGGCGTCCAGCAGCGACTCGCGGTCGTCGTGGTTGCCGGTGACCAGGTGCACCGGCAGCGGGTACCGGCCGAGCACCTCGCGCAGCGCCGCGTACTCGTCGGGGCGGCCCTGGTCGACCAGGTCGCCGGAGATCACCACGCAGTCGGGACGGGGGCGCAGCGCCAGCACCCGGCCGAGGGCCCGGTGCAGACCGGCGGCGGGCGCGGCGGCGAGCACGCCGGTGGTCAGGTGCGGGTCACTCAGCTGGGCGACGAGCATGGCTCCTCCACTGCGACCGGGCCCCTCACGCTAACCCCGCGACGCACCCGGCGTGGTCCCGTCGGTAACCCACAGGCCACGTCCACACCCTGTGGATGAAACATGTGTACGAACAAAGTTGATCTTCGTGTGGGCGGGCGACGCCTGCTGAGTACGCTTGATCGCAGCCCCGGCGCCGGCCGGGTCCCACCCTCACCTGGAAGAACGTGGATCACGACAGAGTCGTACGGGACGTCACGGTCCGCCTGCCGATGGCCTCGACCGCGGTCGAGGCGTGCCGGTGGACCGTGACCGCGCTCGCCCGGTACACCCCCGCGACGATCTCCGTCCTGCTCCAGGTCCACGACCGGCTGCGTTGCGTCGCGGCGACCGGCGCCTGGCAGGTCTTCTCCACCGTGCCGCCGAAGTCCGGCATCGTCGGCCGGGTCTACGCCTCCGGCGAGAGCGCCACCGTCACCGACGTCACCCAGGACCCGGACTACCTCCCGGTACGCCCCGACGTCACCACCGAGATCTGCGTGCCGGTGCTGGACCCGGCGGGCCGCCCGATCGGCGTGCTCGACCTGCAGTGGAGCGAGCCCGTCGAGCTGGCCCCTTGGCGGGCGACCGCCGCGCGGCTGGCCGCCCGGCTCGGCGCCCGGATCATGGCGCTCGGCGGTCCGCCCGCCGAGAGCCGCAGCGAGAAGCTGCTCCGGCACGCCACCGCGATGACCTCCGCCCCCACCGAGTGGGACCTGATGGCCGCCGCGATCACCGCAGCCCGGGACGTCTCCACCCTCTCCGCCGCCGTGCTGGTGCTCGGCGGCCGGCGCGGCCCCCGGGTCGGCGACCCGACCGGCGTGCCCGGCGAGTTGGAGGCGCGCATCCGCGCCGAACTGACCGAGGCGGGAACCGGGCCGCTCGGCCGGCTGGTCGGCCGCGCCCACCGGCACGGATCGGCGTACACCCTGGGCGAGGCCGGGCTGCCCCCGACCGAGGAGTACGAGCCGCTGGTCCGGGCCGGGGTGCGGACCCTGGTGTCGGTGCCGGTGGGCCCGCCCGACTCCGGCGGGGTGCTGCTGGTCGCCGACGAACGGCTGCTCCGACCCGACCCGACCACGGTCAACCTGATGGAACTGCTCGCCGGCCAGGCGTGGGGCGCCCTGGACCGGCTGCGTACCCTGGCCCGGCTCCGCGAGCAGGCCAGCTCCGACCCGCTCACCGGCCTGCGCCACACCGGGCCCTTCGGGCAGCGGATCCGGACGGCCACGCCGGGGCGTACCGCCCTGCTGGCGATCGACGTGGACGGCTTCAAGACGGTCAACGACACGTACGGCCACCAGGCCGGGGACCGGCTGCTGGTCGGGCTGGCCCGGGCCCTGGAGGGGGCGTTGCGCCAGGGCGACGAGCTGTACCGGATCGGCGGCGACGAGTTCGTCGCGGTGATCGAGGTCAGCCGCCCCGACGAGGCGGTCCGGATCGCCGAGCGGCTCACCGAGGCGGCGAGACGCACCGGCCGCACCATCAGCGTCGGCGTCGCCCTGCCCCACCCCGGCGAGCCGGGCGAGGCGACCCTCCGCCGCGCTGACCAGGCCCTGTACGCGGTCAAACGGCACGGCCGCGACGGCGTCCGCCTAGCCGCCGCCTAACCCCACCCCACCCCCGCGCCCCACCCCCGCGCCCCACCCCACCCCCGCGCGATCTTGCACTTGTGGTGCCGTCAAAAGCCACGAAGCAGGGCAAGCCGACAACCCGAAGTGCAAGATCGCGCGGGGGTGGGGTGGGGTGCAAGATCGCCGAGGGTCTAGGGGGTGAGTTCCTTGGCGAGGAGTTCGGCGATCTGGGCGGTGTTGAGGGCGGCGCCCTTGCGGAGGTTGTCGCCGGTGACGAAGAGGTCCAGGGCACGGGGGTCGTCGAGGGCGCGGCGGATCCGGCCGACCCAGGAGGGGTCGGTGCCGACCGCGTCGATCGGCATCGGGAACTCGCCGGCCGCCGGGTCGTCCACCAGGATCACGCCCGGGGCGTTGCGCAGCGCCTCGCGGGCGCCCTCGGCGTCCACCTCGGTGGCGAAGACCGCGTGCACGGCCACCGAGTGACCGGTCACCACCGGCACCCGTACGCAGGTCGCGGAGACCTTGAGGTCGGGCAGCCCGAGGATCTTGCGGGACTCGTTGCGGATCTTCATCTCCTCGGAGGACCAGCCCCCGTCGGCGAAGGCCCCCGCCCACGGCACCACGTTGAGCGCCAGCGGCGCGGGGAACGGGCCGAGTTCCTCGCCGACCGCCTGCCGCACGTCGCCGGGGCGGGAGCCGAGCACCCGGTCACCGGCGATCTTGCCGAGCTGGCCGTGCAGCGCGTCCACGCCCGCCTGACCCGCCCCCGACACCGCCTGGTACGAGGCGAGCACCAGCTCGCGCAGCCCGTACTCGCGGTGCAGCGGGGCGATCGCCACGATCATGGCGAGGGTGGTGCAGTTGGCGTTGGCGAGGATCCCCTTCGGCCGGTTCCGCACCTGCTCGGGGTTGATCTCGGGCACCACCAGCGGGACGTCCCGGTCCATCCGGAAGGCGCCCGAGTTGTCCACCACGACCGCGCCCCGGCCGACCGCGACCGGCGCCCACTCGGCGGAGACCTCGTCCGGTACGTCGAACATGGCCACGTCGACGCCGTCGAACGCCTCCGGGGTGAGCGCCCCCACGGTCAGTTCCTCGCCCCGGCAGCGCACCTTCCGCCCGACCGAGCGCTCCGAGGCGAGCAGCCGGATCTCGCCCCAGACGTTGCGCCGGGAGGAGAGCAGCTCGCACATCACGGTGCCGACGGCACCCGTCGCCCCGACCACGGCCAGGGTGGGCCGCCCCGTCACCGGTGCTACCGTCCCGTCCCCGCGTAGACCACGGCCTCGGAGTCGCCGCCCAGCTCGAAGGCGTCGTGGATGGCGCGGACGGCCTTGTCGAGGTCGGTGTCCCGGCAGACCACCGAGACCCGGATCTCCGAGGTGGAGATCATCTCGATGTTGACGCCGGCGGCGCCGAGCGCGGCGAAGAAGCCGGCCGCGACACCCGGGTGCGACCGCATGCCGGCGCCGATCAGCGACACCTTGCCCACGTGGTCGTCGTAGAGCAGGCCCTTGAACTTGACCGTCTCCTGGATCTTGCTGAGGGCGGCCATGGCGGTGGGACCGTCGGCCTTGGGCAGCGTGAACGAGATGTCCGTGCGGCCGGTGCCCTCAGTGGAGACGTTCTGCACGATCATGTCGATGTTGATCTCGGCACCGGCCACGGTGTCGAAGATCCGCGCGGCGGCGCCCGGCTCGTCGGGCACGCCGACGATGGTGATCTTGGCTTCACTGCGGTCGTGGGCGACCCCGGTGATCAGCGCCTGTTCCACGGGAAGGTCCTCCATCGATCCGGTGACCATGGTGCCGGTGTTGGTCGAGTATGACGAACGGACGTGGATCGGCAACCCCGCGCGCCGCGCGTACTCCACGCTGCGCAGGTGCAGCACCTTGGCGCCGCAGGCGGCCAGCTCCAGCATCTCCTCGTAGGTGATCTGCTTGATGTGCCGCGCGTTCGGCACGATCCGCGGGTCGGCGCTGAAGATGCCGTCCACGTCCGTGTAGATCTCGCAGACGTCGGCGTGCAGGGCGGCGGCGAGCGCCACGGCGGTGGTGTCCGAACCGCCCCGGCCCAGCGTGGTGACGTCCTTGGTGTCCTGCGAGACGCCCTGGAAGCCGGCGACGATCACCACGGCGCCCTCGTCGAGCGCGCCCTTGAGCCGCCCCGGGGTGACGTCGATGATCCGCGCCCTGCCGTGCACCGAGGTGGTGATCACGCCGGCCTGGGAGCCGGTGAACGAGCGGGCTTCGTACCCCAGGTTGTGGATGGCCATGGCGAGCAGCGCCATGGAGATCCGCTCCCCGGCGGTGAGCAGCATGTCCAGCTCGCGCCCCGGCGGCAGCGGACTGACCTGGTTGGCCAGGTCGAGCAGCTCGTCGGTGGTGTCACCCATGGCGGAGACCACCACCACGACGTCGTCGCCCGCCTTGCGGGCGGCCACGATGCGCTCGGCGACCCGCTTGATGCGCTCGGCGTTGGCGACGGAGGACCCGCCGTACTTCTGCACCACGAGTGCCACGACGGTGCACTCCCTCCCAGCGACGACCCTGAGCGTGCCGACGCCGCCGGTTTCTCTCCTCCGGCGGCGCGCGTCAGACCTTCCCAGGGTATCGGGCGGTACGCGAGGCCGGGTCGGGTGATCCCACCATCCGGCGGCCCGCACCGGCCGGACCTGCGGTTCCGGCCGCTGTCGGTGGCGAGCGACACGCCGGTACGCCGCGCGGGCGGCGCGGGTCCGTGCGCGGCGCGGACACGGCGCAGAATGACCCGGTGCATGCCCAGCTGCCCGCGCCGCGACGGTTGACCGGCGCGCTGACCCTGCTCCTCGTGGCCCTCCTCGCGGCCTGCACCACCGGCCCGCCGGCCGCACCGGCCACCAGCGCGTCCGCCGGCCCGACCCCCGCCGGGGCCGACGCGGCGCGGGACGATCTGGCGGCGCTGGCGGCGGCGGCGCGGGACCGCCACCTGACCGCCCGCTACACCCTCACCGGCACCGACGGCCCGGCCCGGGAGGTCACGGTGGTCCGCGCCGAGGACGGCACCTGGCGGGTCGACGTCCCGGGCGGCGCGCTCGGTGGCACGGCCGACGTCTCGCTCGCCGCCACCGCCGACGGGCTCTTCCAGTGCGGCCTGCCGTCGGCCGGCCGCCCGGAGGGCGCGAGCTGCGTACGCCTCGGCGACCGGGACGACGTCGTGCCACGCCGGCTGGACCCCCGCGTGCAGCACCCGTTCACGGACTGGCTGGAGGTGCTCACCGACCGGCGGACCCCGCTGGCGGTCTCCCCCGCCACCCCGCCCGCCGGCGCGACCGGGCGCTGCTACGCCGTGGAGACCACCTCCGCCTCGCTCCACCCGCCCCTGGACGTCGGCATCTACTGCTACGAGGCGGACGGGACGCCGACCCACGTCCGGGCGGCGCTGGGCACGCTCACCCTGGCCGCCCCGCCCGGCCCCGGTCCGGCCACGGTCGCGCTGGCCGGCCCGGTGACGGACGCCGAGCCGATCGGTCCGGACGCGCCGACCGTCGAGGAGAGCCCGAGCGCGGGAACGCCCTGACCCACAGTGACGTTACGGGTGCTCTTGCCCACATTTGACCGGCCCGGTCGCGAGGTCAAATCGCCCATACGGGACGCTCTACGCATGGTCGACCTCACCCCGCTGCTCGCGTTCCGCTGGAGCCCCCGCGCCTTCGACCCGGACGCCGAGCTGACCGGCGACGAGACGGCCTCGCTGCTGGAGGCCGCCCGCTGGGCACCGTCGGCGGGCAACGCCCAGCCCTGGCGGTTCGCCCTCGGCCACCGCCACGACGAGACCTGGAAGCGGCTCCTGGTCAGCCTCCCCGACCGCGACCAACGCTGGGCCCGGCACGCCTGCGCCCTGGTGCTCGGCGCGCACACCGGCGGCGACCCGGAGCGGAGCGCGTACGACCTGGGTCAGGCGATGGCCCACCTGACCGTCCAGGCCACCGCGCTGGGCCTGCACGCGCACCAGCTCACCGGCTTCGACCGGGCCGCGCTCCGCGCCGACCTCGACCTGCCGCCGGAGGTACGCCCCCTGGTGGTCACCGCCGTCGGCCGGCTCGGCGACCCGTTCGCCCTCCCCGAGGAGCTGTGCCGGCGGGAGACGGCGCTGCGCCGCCGACACCCGGTGCCCGCCCTGCTGCTGCGCTGACTGCGCCAGCGCGGGCCCCCGCCGCCGGGCGGCGGCGCACTCGATCCTGGATGTCGTGGCCTCCGGCCCGGGCCGATGCCGCTCGATCCAGGAAACTGCACGATCTTGGTCGAGGGTGAAGGGTCGAGGGTCGGGTGGCGTCAGGTGCCGTGGGCGGCGCGCAGCAGCGCCGCCGCCGCCTCGGTGCCCCGGTAGCGGACGTGCCGCCCCTGCCGGACCCGGGAGACCAGCCCGGCGGCGTGCAGGGCGGACAGGTGCTGGGAGACGTTCCCGGCCGACATCCCCGTCCGCCGGGCCAGGTCGGTGGTGGTGGACGCGCTCTCCAACAGGGGCAGCAGGGCCGCCCGGCCCGGGCCGATCACCCGGGCCAGCGGGTCGCCGGGCACCGGTGCCGCCGTCTCCCACACGGTGGCCGCCGCCCGCACCGGGTACGTCCCGCCCGGCGGCGAGTCCTCCAGCAGGTTCCACAGCACCCGCTGCGGCGTGAAGATCCCCGGGTTCAGCGCCAGACCACGGCCGCCGAGGTCGTAGTCGAGGTGCCAGGGGTCGTCACTGACCACCCGGTCGCCCGCCCAGCGCACCGTCGAGTGCAGGCCGGCGATCGCGAGTCCCGCGCCGCCCTCGGCCAACTGGCCGGCCCGGTGGGCGATGTCCGCCTCCAACAGCGCCCGCATCCGGGGCCAGTCCGGGGCGATCGCCTGCTCGTGCCAGACCCGCACGGCGGTGACCAGCTCCGGCAGCAGCGCCTTCGGGTCGGCGCGCAGCGCCTCGGCGAACGGGCCGAGCGGGCCCCGACGGGTGGTCGCCAGCAGGTCCCGCACCACCACGTCGGCCGGGGTGGCGGCGACCTGTTCGAGCTGCTCCTCGAACTCCACGGCCGGGCCGGCGGGCGGCGGGGTGAGGAAGTCCGGCAGCCAGGTCCGGGGACGGGTCAGCTCGCGCAGCGGGCGGACGGCGGCGGCCACCTCCGGCCGGCGGACCACCTGCCGGGCCCGGTCGATCCACGGCAGGTGCACCGGGTTGCCGGCCGCGTTGCGCAACACCCACAGGCTGGAGACGGTGTCCCATACCGGCGCGATCCCGAACCGCACCCCGGCGGCGTCGGACGTGTGGAACCGAAGCTGCGACATCCTCCACCCCCGTCGAGAATTCGGCTCAGCCTAAAAGGCTCGACCGCGCCGTGGGGGGCACGCTTTGCTCGTCGTCCATGGGGACCAGCGACACCATCCGCACCGCCGTCCGACACGTCGTGCCACCCGCCGGCCTGATCCGGGCCCTCGCCGTGCAGGCGATGGTCTACGCCGTCGGCAACGGCCTCTTCCACGCCGGCAGCGCCGTCTTCTTCACCCGGGCGCTCGGGCTCAGCGCCACCCAGGTCGGGCTCGGCCTGTCGATCGCCGCCGGGGTGTCGCTGCTCGGCACCGTGCCGCTCGGCGGGCTCACCGACCGGTACGGCCCGCAGCGGGTCTGGCTGGTCGGCCTGGTGCTCGACGCGGCGCTCTTCGCGGCGTACCCGTTCGTGGGCGGCTTCGCCGGCTTCCTCGCCGTGGTGGTCGCCCTGGCCGCGGTGGACGCCGCCACCGGGACGGCCCGGCAGGTCTACTCGATCAACGCGCTGCCGCCGGCCGAGCGGGTCACCGCGATGGCGTACCAGCGCTCGTCGCTGAACGTCGGCTTCGGGCTCGGCGCGGTGATCAGTGGCGTGGTGCTGGCGGTCGACACGATGGCGGCGTACCGGGGGATGGTCTGGTTCATCGCGGCGGTGTTCCTGGTCACGGCACTCTTCGTCCGCCGGCTGCCCCGGCTGCCCGAGGTGGCCCGACCGGTCGAACCGATGAGCCGGCTGACCGTGCTGCGGGACCGCCCGTTCATGGCGGTGTCCCTGCTCTCCGGGCTGCTCACCGCGCACCAGACGCTCTACCTGACGGTCATGCCGCTGTGGATCCTCACCCACACCGACGCCCCGAAGACGGTGATCGCCGCTCTGGTGCTGCTGAACACGATCCTGATCGTGCTGCTCCAGGTACGGGCCAGCCGGGGCGCCGACACGGTCGCCGGGGCGGCCCGCGCGTCCCGCCGAGGCGCCCTGCTGATCGCCGGATTCTGCCTGGTCCTGCCGCTGTCCGGGGTGACCCGGGGGGCGCTCACCGTGGTGGTGCTGGTGGCCGCCGCGACGCTGCTCGTCCTGGCCGAGTTGATCGAGTCGGCGGGCACCTGGGGGCTGACCGCCACCCTGCCGCCGGCCGCCCAGCGCGGCGCGTACGTCGGGGCGTTCCGGCTCGGCACGCAGGTGCAGTACCTGATCGCCCCGGCCGGGCTGACCGCGCTGGGCGTGGCCACCGGCGGCTGGGGCTGGTACCCGACGGCGGCGCTCTTCGTGATCGTCGGGCTGGCGATCGTACCCGTGGTGGCCCGGGCCGCCCGGACGCCGCGCCTCGGCGAGGCCGCGCCCGGGGCGGCGGCGCCGGCCGTGACTCCGGTCCCATAGTCCGGACCTGCCTTCCCACCCCCCGTCCCACCACGTAGGGTGACCCTGTCATGTGGCGGGCGTACCTCCTCCTTGGTCGCCGCGACGAGGCCTGACCGGCCGGCACCTCGTCGCGGAGTCGAACCGCGCCGTCCAGCACATCCGAACTCCTCTGGCCCACCGGGCACCGTCGCCCGGCAGCAGGCCGACACCTTCCGATTGCTGACGCCCGACATGACCCACGGGAGCACTCCGCCATGGCTCAACCCGTCACCGACGCCGAAACCGATCCCATCGCCCGGCAGCGTCCGAGCCGGATGCCGTTCCAGCGCTACCAGCCGTACCGGCAGCAGTTCCGGATCGACCTGCCGGACCGCCTCTGGCCGACCCGGCACGTCGAGGCCGCGCCCCGCTGGTGCGCGGTCGACCTGCGCGACGGCAACCAGGCCCTGATCGACCCGATGTCCCCCGAGCGCAAGCGGCGGATGTTCCAGCTGCTGGTGCAGATGGGCTACAAGGAGATCGAGGTCGGGTTCCCCTCGGCCAGCCAGACCGACTTCGACTTCGTCCGGCAGCTGATCGAGCAGGACCTGATCCCGGAGGACGTCACCATCCAGGTGCTCACCCAGTGCCGGGAGCACCTGATCGACCGGACGTTCGAGTCGCTGCGCGGCGCGCGCCGGGCGATCGTGCACTTCTACAACTCCACCTCGACGCTGCAGCGGCGGGTGGTCTTCGGGCTGGACCGCGACGGCATCACCGACATCGCCACCCAGGGCGCCCGGCTGTGCCGCAAGTACGCGGAGATCCACACCCCGGACACCGACATCCACTACGAGTACTCGCCGGAGTCGTACACGGGCACGGAACTGGAGTACGCGCTGGAGGTCTGCGCCAAGGTCATCGAGGTGGTCGACCCGACCCCGGACCGCAAGCTGATCGTCAACCTGCCGGCCACCGTCGAGATGGCCATGCCGAACGTGTACGCCGACTCGATCGAGTGGATGCACCGGCACCTGCCCCGCCGGGACAGCCTGGTGCTGAGCCTGCACCCGCACAACGACCGGGGCACCGGGGTGGCCGCCGCCGAGCTGGGCCTGCTGGCCGGCGCGGACCGGATCGAGGGCTGCCTGTTCGGCAACGGCGAGCGCACCGGCAACGTCGACCTGGTGACGCTGGGCCTGAACCTGTTCTCCCAGGGCATCGACCCGATGATCGACTTCTCGAACATCGACGAGGTCAAGCGGGCCGTCGAGTACTGCAACCAGCTGCCGGTGCACGAGCGCCACCCGTACGCCGGCGACCTGGTCTACACCGCCTTCTCCGGCTCCCACCAGGACGCCATCAAGAAGGGCTTCGACGCCCTGACCAGGGACGCCGAGGCCGCCGGTGTGCCGGTCGACCAGCACACCTGGGCGGTGCCGTACCTGCCGATCGACCCGAAGGACCTGGGCCGCACCTACGAGGCCGTCATCCGGGTCAACTCGCAGTCCGGCAAGGGCGGCGTCGCGTACATCATGAAGACCGAGCACCAGCTGGACCTGCCGCGCCGGCTCCAGATCGAGTTCTCCGGCGTGGTCCAGCAGGTCACCGACCACGGTGGCGGCGAGGTCGAGCCGGGCGCGATGTGGGACATCTTCGCCCGCAACTACCTGGTGGACCACCAGGTGGACCCGGCGGTCACGCTGGCCGGCTACTCGATCGGCACCGTCGACGGCAAGGTCGAGATCGACGCCCGCGTCGCGCGCGGCGGGGAGCAGCACACGCTCACCGCGGTCGGCAACGGCCCGATCGACGCGTACGTCAACGCGCTGCAGTCGGTGGGCGTGGCGGTACGCGTGCTCGACTACCACGAGCACGCGCTCTCCTCGGGCGGTGACGCGCAGGCCGCCGCGTACGTCGAGTGCGACGTGGACGGCAGCACGGTCTGGGGCGTCGGGACGGACGCCAACATCGTCACCGCCTCGATCAAGGCGGTGACCAGCGCGGTGAACCGCGCCCGCGGCTGACGGAAACGGTCACGAGGGGCCCCGCCGCACCGGTGGGGCCCCTCGTCGCCGCTCAGACCGGGGTGATCCCGCCGAGCCGCCCCTCGTCGAGCACCACGGCCTGGGCGACCACCACCCGCCGGCCGTCGAAGGTCATCGCCGGGGAGCCGTGCAGCCGGTACCCCTGGGCCAGCGCATCGCTGACCCGGCGGCAGAAGTCCGCGTCGTCCGGCCCGGTGAGCAGCCGGTACCGCAGCCGGTCGTCCTGATCACTCATCCGCCGACCGTAGCAACGCCGGCCGCCGGAGCGATCCGGTGGCGGCCCGGCCGGTCGCTCGCTCCACTCCATGTCGCCGGCATGACTGTGTCCGACCGCTGGCGACACCGCCACGTCGCCGACACGGAGTCGACCATCGCCGCCGCCGTCGGGCCGCCCCGTCGTTGTCCCTACGGGACCGGCCGGACGGAAGAGGGGCGAGCAGGATGGACCGCACCAGGTGGAACCGACGCGTACTGCTGTCCACCCTCGGCCTGGGTGCCACCTGCGCCCTCGCGACCGGTTCCCCGTCCGCCGCCGGTGGATCCGCCGCCGCGCACCCGGGTCGAGCCGGTGAGGTCCCCGGCCGCGATGTCCCGGCAGGCAGGAGCAGCCCGCGACCGCCCGGCGGAGGTGGCGGACAACCCCAGCCCCTCCCGGCGGTGGCGCTCGCCGCGCTGCTCGCCGGCAACCGGCGCTTCGCCCGGGGACAGGCCCGGCAGCCCCGGCAGGACCCGGCCACCCTGCGCCGACTCGCCGCCGGTCAGCACCCGACCACGGTGGTGCTCGGCTGCGCGGACTCGCGGGTGCCACCGGAGATCCTCTTCGACCAGGGGCTCGGGGACGTCTTCGACAACCGGCTCGCCGGCAACGTGGTGGACGACCTGGTGCTCGGCAGCGTCGAGTACGCGGTGCGGGCCTTCGGCAGCCCGCTGGTGGTCGTCCTGGGGCACGAGCGGTGCGGGGCGATCGCCGCCACCGTCGAGGCGATCGCCCGGGGCGAGGACCCGCCGGACCACGTCGGCGCGATCGTGGCGGCGCTGCGCCCGGTCGTCGCGCCCGCGCTGGGCCTGCCCGGCGACCCGGTGGAGAACGGGTGCCGGGCCAACATCCGGGCCCAGGTCCGGGCGCTGCGGGAACGTAGCCCGCTGCTGGCCGACCGGGTGGACCGGGGCCGGCTGCTGATCGTCGGGGCCCGCTACGACCTGGACGACGGTCTGGTCACCCTGGTGCGTCCGGCGGGGTCGACGCGGGCCGCGAGGGGCGCGGCCGGGACGGGGGCGCCTGCCGGGGCGGACGGCGTACGAACAGGCCGGCGGTGAGCGCCCCGGCCAGCAGCAGCCCGGCGCACCAGGCGAGCGCGCCCCGGTAGGCGGCGGTCAACTCGTCGCGCTGGGCGTACCCGGTGCCGGAGAGGCCGACGAGCAACGGCAGCGCGGCCACCGCCAGCAGGTTGCCGACCCGGGAGGCGGCGTTGTTGAAGCCGCTCGCCACGCCGGCGAACCGGTCGGCCACCGCGGCCAGCACCGACGCGGTCAGCGGCGCCACCACCAGGGTCAGCCCGACACCGAAGAGGGTCACCCCCGGCAGCACGTCCACCCAGTACGACGCGCCGGGCCCGACCCGGCGCAGCAGCAGCAGTCCGGCGGCGGCGAGCACCGGGCCGACGGTCAACGGCAGCCGGGGGCCGATCCGCGTCGCGAGCGCCCCGGCCCGGGCCGAGCCGACCAGCAGCAGCACGGTCAGCGGGATGGTGGCCAGCCCGGTCTCCAACGCCGACCAGCCGACGACGTTCTGGAGGTAGACGGCGAGGAAGAAGGTGAACCCGCCGAGCGCCGCGTAGACCGCCACGGTGAACAGGTTGAGCACCGTGAAGAGTCGGCTGGTGAAGAGGCCGAGCGGGAGCATCGCGGTCTCGCCCCGGCGGCGCTCCACCAGCACGAAGGCCACCGCGGCGAGGACGCCGACCAACGCGGCCACCAGCACCGTCGGCGAGCCGAGACCGCGCGCCGGGGCGTCGATCAGCGCGTACGTGATCCCGGCCAGGCCGAGCGCGCCGAGCAGCGCGCCGCTCACGTCGAACCGGCCGGTCCCCCCGGCCCGCGCGGCGTCCTCGTCGCGACTCTCCGGCACCCAGCGCAGGGCGGCGAGGATCACGCCGACCGCGAACGGCACGTTGATGAAGAAGATCCACCGCCAGGAGAGCGCGTCGATCAGCCAACCGCCGAGGAACGGGCCGAGCGCGGTGGCCACCCCGGACAGGCCGGACCAGGCGCCGATCGCCCGGCCCCGGTCGTCCGGGTGGAAGCTGGCCTGGAGCACGGCGAGCGAGCCGGGCGTGAGCAACGCGCCGCCGGCGCCCTGGAGGAACCGGGCGGCGACCAGCCAGCCGGTGTCCTGCGCCAGACCGCACAGGACGGAGGCGGCGGCGAACCAGACGACGCCGAGCAGGAAGACCCGTCGCCGGCCGAAGCGGTCGCCGAGCGCGCCGCCGAGCAGGACGAATGCGGCCAGGGTCAGCAGGTAGCCGTTGACGGTCCACTGCAGACCGGCGACGGTCGCGTCGAGGTCCGCGCCGAGCCGGGGCAGCGCCACGTTCACCACGGTGCTGTCCAGAAAGACCATCCCGGACGCGAGGATCGCCGCCAGCAGGGTCCCCCGGCCTGCTCCGGTGCCCATCCTCAACGCGTGAGCGGGTGCAGTCATGGGTACCAATCCTCCTCGCGCCGCGTGGGAGATTCCACGAAACGCCGAAAGCGTGCCCGGGTACTGTGCGGGATCGCCGGGAGCCCGCAAGCTGGAGAGGTGTCGTCTGTGCGTACCAGATCAGAAGCCCGTGCGACGGTGGCGGCCGCGCTCGCCATGGTCCTCGCCCTCGGCGTGGCCGGGTGCGAGGTCGCGGTCGACGAGCCGGAGGCGCCGCCCAGCAACGCCGGCAACGTCGGTGAGCAGCTCGCCGAGCTGCCCGTGGCGAAGGCCGGCTCGATGCGCGGCTACAGCCGCGAACGTTTCCCGCACTGGCGGGACACCGGCAAGAACTGCGACGTCCGGGACAGCGTCCTCAAACGCGACGGCGAGGACATCCGGCTCTCCGGCTGCAACGTGGTGGCGGGGCACTGGGAGAGCGTCTACGACGGGCGGACCTTCACCGATCCCTCCGACGTGGACGTCGACCACATGGTGCCGCTGGCCAACGCGTGGCGTTCCGGGGCCGCCGAGTGGGACGACGCGAAGCGCGGGGAGTTCGCCAACGACCTGACCCGACCGCAGCTCATCGCGGTTTCCGCCTCCTCCAACCGGGCAAAGGGTGACCAGGACCCGTCGCAGTGGAAACCGGCGAACCGGTCGTACTGGTGCCGGTACGCCGCGGACTGGGTGACGGTCAAACACCATTGGCGGCTGACGGTGACCACTGCCGAGAAGGCCGCCCTCAGCGACATGTTGGAGGGGTGCACATGGGCGAACAAGCCGTGACCGGGACGGGGGGCACATCCGCGCCCGGCGCCGCCACCGCCGGGATGACCGCCGACGGACGCCCGGCCGGCTCCGCCGAGGTCCCCGGGGCCGGGATGAACGCCGACGCCGGTGGCGCCGGAGCACCCCGCGAGCTGACCGCCGACCTGGTCGCCGGCCCCGGCGGGGTGATGACCGACGAGGTCGGCGTGGTCACCGGCGAGCTGACCCTGCGGACGTCGTACGCCGACGGCCAGGTCCGGCTCTCGGTGCAGTACAAGGACGCCGACGAGTGGTACGCCGTGACCGGCGCCGACGCGAAGCTCGCCGACCCGGCCGGGCTGGACGCCGTGCACGCCGTCGCGGTCGCCCTGCTGCACCGCCCGGAGGGCTGAGACGCGCCGAGCGTGACACCCGCACGGGGTGTCACGCTCGGGGCTGTGCCTGGCCCTGCCACGGGGTCGGCAGGCGCGACGTCGCTCAGACGTACGAGCCGGGCTCGCTCGGCGCGGAGACGACGCCGGGCGCCTCCCCCTCGCCCTCGGGGCGGACCACCTCGGCGCTGACCGCGTGCGGCCGCAGTTCGCCGGCGGCGATCTGCTCGGCCCAGTGGCAGGCGACCCGGCTGCCGCCGATCTCCCGCAGCACCGGCCGCTCGTCGGCGCAGCGGGTGGGCTGGGCCCACGGGCAGCGGGTGTGGAACCGGCACCCCGACGGCGGGTTGGCCGGGGAGGGCAGGTCACCGGCGAGCAGGATGCGTTCCCGCCGGTCCTCCACGTCGGGGTCGGGCACCGGGACGGCCGACATCAGCGCCCGGGTGTACGGGTGCAGCGGCTCGGTGTACAGCCGGTCGCTCGGCGCTTCCTCGACCAGCGCGCCGAGGTACATCACGCCGACCACGTCGGAGATGTGCCGGACCACGGCGAGGTCGTGCGCGATCACCAGGTAGGTGAGGCCGAGGCTGTCCTGGAGTTCGTCGAGGAGGTTCACCACCTGGGCCTGGATCGACACGTCGAGCGCGGAGACCGGCTCGTCGGCGACGATCAGCTCCGGGCCGAGCACCAACGCCCGGGCGATGCCGATGCGCTGCCGCTGGCCGCCGGAGAACTCGTGCGGGTAGCGGGAGAGCGCCCACCGGGGCAGCCCCACCGCGTCCAGCGTCTCCCCGATGATCCGCCGCCGGTCGTCGCGGTCCTTACCGATCCCGTGGGTCTGCAAGCCCTCGGTGAGGATGGACTCGACGTTCTGCCGGGGGTCGAGGCTCGACATCGGATCCTGGAAGATCATCTGCATCCGGCGGCGCATGGTGCGCAGCTTCCCGGCCGCCAGGGTGGTCAACTCGACGCCGTCGAACACGACCTGGCCGTCGGTGGGCGGGGTGAGCTGGAGCAGCGCCCTGCCGAGCGTCGACTTGCCGCAGCCCGACTCGCCCACCAGTCCGTACGTCTTGCCGCGCGGAATGCGCAGGTCGACGCCGTCGACCGCCTTGACGTGGCCGACCGTACGGTCGAAGATCACTCCCCGCTTGATCGGGAAGTGCACCTTGAGGTCGCGGACCTCGACGAGGATGTCGTCGTCGCTCACGCTGTCTCCTCCTCGCTCGGGGCGGGGCCGATGCCCGGCACCGTCGGCGGGTCGTTCGGGACGGCCTGCGCCGGCACGGAACCCGGCTCGGCCGGCGCGGGCACCGTGTCCCGGACCTCCTGGCCCGGGTCGGTGCCGGCCACCGGCGCGGGGTTGACGCACCGGTAGCCGCGCCCGTCGTAGGTGAGCACGAGCTGGGGCGGCTCCCCCACGCACTCGTCGACCCGGCGGGAGCAGCGCGGCGCGAAGGCGCAGCCGTCCGGCCAGGGCAGCACGTCGCGCACCGAACCGGGGATCGGGTTGAGCCGTTCGCCCCGGCCCGCGTCCAGGCGCGGCACCGAACCGAGCAGACCCACGGTGTACGGGTGCCGGGGCTCCCGGAACAGCGGGCGACGGCGAGCGGTCTCCACCACCCGGCCGGCGTAGAGGACGTTGACGGTGTCGCACATCCCGGCGACCACGCCCAGGTCGTGCGTGATCATGACGAGGGCGGTGCCGGAGTCCCGGACCAGATCCTTGAGCAGCTCCAGGATCTGCGCCTGGATGGTCACGTCCAGCGCGGTGGTCGGCTCGTCGGCGATCAGCAGCCGGGGCTTGCAGGCCACCGCCATGGCGATCAGGGCCCGCTGCCGCATGCCGCCGGAGAGCTGGTGCGGGTACTCCTTGAGCCGCCGCTTCGGGTCGGGGATGCCGACCCGGTCCAGCAGCGCCGCCGCCTCCTTCTCGGCCGCCGCGCCCTTCATCCCCCGGTGCCGGGTGAGCACCTCGGTGACCTGCAACCCGATCGGGATCACCGGGTTCAGGGAGGAGAGCGGGTCCTGGAAGATCATGGCCACGTCCCGGCCCCGGATGTCCCGGCGGGAGCGGTCGTCGAGCTGGAGCAGGTCGGTGCCGTCGAAGACCGCCTTGCCGCCGACGGCCAGGCCGGGCTGCTTGGGCAGCAGGCCCATGATGGCCAACGACGTGACGCTCTTGCCGCAGCCGGACTCGCCGACCAGGCCGACCACCTCACCGGCGTCGACGGAGAACGAGACCCCGTCGACGGCGCGCACGGTCCGCTGGCCGCGCCGGGAGAAGGTGACGGAGAGGTCTTCCACATCGAGCAGTGCCATGGTCGACCTACTTCCGGAGCTTCGGGTCGAGGGCTTCACGCATCGCCTCGCCGAGCAGGGTGAAGCCCAGCGCGGTGATGATGATGCCGAGAGCGGGCAGGATCGCCAGTTGGGGTGCGGCGTCGAGGTAACGCTGCGCGTCGGCGAGCATGACCCCCCACTCGGGGATGGACGCGTCGTTGTTGCCGAGGCCGAGGAAGGAGAGCGCGGCGGCCTCGATGATCGCGGTGGCCAGGGTCAGCGTCGCCTGCACGATGACCGGGGCGAGCGAGTTCGGCACCACGTGGGTCAGCGCGATCTTCGGCTTCTTCACGCCGAGCGAGGTGGCGGCCAGCACGTAGTCGGTGTTCGACTGCGAGATCATCGAGCCGCGCAGCAACCGGGCGAAGACCGGCACCGACACCACACCGACCGCGATCATCACCGTGGTCAGCCCGGCCCCGAGGATGGCGGCGATGCTGATCGCCAGCAGCAGGCTCGGCATGGCGAGCAGCATGTCGATGAAGCGCATCAGCACGTTGTCGACCGCGCGCCCCCAGCGTCCGCCGAGGCCGGCGGCGGCACCGGCGATCCCGCCGATCAGCGACCCGACGGCCAGACCGATCAGGGTGGCGACCACGCCGACCAGCAGGGTCTGCCGGGCACCGACGATCATGCGGCTGAACTCGTCGCGGCCGATGTGGTCGACGCCGAACCAGTTCTCGGCCCTCGGACCGGGGATGAAGCCGATGTTCTCCCGGACCTCGCCCTTCCACAGCTGGGCGTCCGGCGCGTGCGGCACGAGGAACGGCCCGACCAGCGCGACCAGGAGGAACAGGCCGAGGATGACCGCGCCGACGACCGCCGCCGGGTTGGTCCGCAGCCGGCGGAACGCCTCCTGCCAGAGGCTGACGCCGCGCTCGTCGTCCCGGGCGGCCAGCTCGGCGAGCCGGTCGATCTTTTCCTTCTTCTTGCCGGTGGTGATCGTCATCGGACCCTCACCCTCGGGTCGATCAAGCTGTAGGAGAGGTCCACCAGGAGATTCACCAGCACGTACACCACCGCGATGATCAGGATGAAGCCCATCAGCACCGGGTAGTCACGCTGGCTGATTCCCTCGTAGATGAAGGCCCCGATGCCGCTGAAGGCGAAGACGGTCTCGGTCAGCACCGCGCCGGAGAGCAGGCCGCCGGTGAGTAGGCCGATCGAGGTGACCACCGGCAGCAGCGAGTTGCGCAGCACGTGGCGGCCGCGAACGGTCCGCTCGGTCAGCCCCTTGGCCTCGGCGGTGCGGACGAAGTCCTCGTTGAGCACCTCCAGCACGCTGGCCCGGGTGATCCGGACGATGATCGCCAGCGGGATGCTGGCCAGTGCGACGGCGGGCAGCACCAGGTGCCAGAGCGCGTCGGCGGCCGCGTCCCACTCCCGGGTCATCAGCCCGTCGAGGACGAAGAAGTTCGTGATCCGGGTGGCGCCGAGGGTCGGGTCCTGCCGGCCGCTGGACGGGAACCAGCCGAGGTTCTCCGCGAAGATCGCCTTCAGCACGTACGCCAGGAAGAAGACCGGGATGCAGATGCCGATCAGCGAGCCGCCGACCGACGCATGGTCGAGGAACCGGCCGCGACGGCGGGCGGCGAGATAGCCGAGCGGGATGCCGACCCCGATCGCGAGCAGCATCGCCGCGACGGACAGCTCCACCGTGCCGGGGAACCGCTCGACGAACTCGGTGACCACGGCCCGCTTGGTGGAGGTCGAGGTGCCCAGGTCCAGCCGGACCAGCCGTCGGACGAAGCGGGCGTACTGCACCATGATCGGCTCGTCGAGGCCCATGTTGCGGCGGATCGCGGCGCGCATCTCGGGGGTGCCGCGCTCACCGAGGATGGCGGTCTCCGGACCGCCGGGCAGTCGGCGGAGCCAGATGAAGAGCAGGAGGGAGAGCCCGAACAGCGTCGGTATCAGCTGGAGCAGGCGTCTGACGATGAACCGGAACACGGCGGCCTCGAAGGGGGTGCGGAGGGGTGCGGGCGGGCACCGTGAAGACGGCGCCCGCCCGCGTTCCTTACCTCAGGTCAGGACTTGAACTCGGCGGTGGCGTACCGCTCGTCGGTCAGCGGGCTGGCCTTGATGCCCGTCACGTCCTTGCCGAACACGATCGCCGGCGGCGAGTGCGACACCGGGACACCCGGCAGGAAGTCCATGATGGCCTTGTTCAGGGCCTTGTACTTCTCCACCCGGGCCGCCTGGTCGGCGGTGGTGTCGGCGTCGCGGAACTGGTCGAACAGGGCCTTGTTGGTGAAGCCCCACTCGTCCTTCGGCCGGTCGAAGAAGGTGCCGATGAAGTTGTAGGCGTCGCCGTAGTCACCGGTCCAGCCGAGGAAGTGCAGGTCGTGCTTGCTGCCGGAGGTGGTGGCGTTGAGGTAGTCCGGGCTCCACTTCAGCGGGATGCCCTCGACCTTGATGCCGACCTCCTGCAGGTCCGCCGAGAGCAGCTCGAAGATGTCCTTCGGGTTCGGCATGTACGGCCGGGTGACCTCGGTCGGGTAGTGGAACTTCAGCGTCAGGTTCGAGGCACCGGCCTCGGCCAGCAGCTGCTTGGCCTTCTCCGGGTTGTGATCGTACTTGGTGACATCGCCGTTGAAGCCCTCGACGGTGTCCGGCATGAAGTTCAGCGCGACCTTGGCGCCCGGGGGCAGCTTCGAGTCGACAAGCGCCTGCCGGTCGACCGCGTGCGCGATGGCCTGCCGCACCTTGAGGTCGGCGAGCTTCGGGTTGCCCTTCTGGTTGATCGCCAGGTAGAGCACGTTGAACGCCGGACGGGTGAGGACGTTGAAGCCGTCCTTCTTCAGCGGCTCGACGTCGGCCGGGCCGACCAGGTCGTAGCCCTGGATGTCGCCGGAGCGCAGCGCCTGCTTGCGGGCGTTCTCATCCGAGATGGTCTTGAAGATGAGGGTCTTCAGCTTGGCCTTGTCGCCGTGGTAGTCGTCGTTGCGCTCGATGGTGAGCGTCTTGTTGGCGACGTCCCAGGCCTTGAACTTGAACGGGCCGGTGCCGGTCGGGTGCTCCATCGCGTAGGACGGGTACTTGATGTCCTCGGCGGTGCCGCCCACGTTGCTGGCGTCGTACTGCTCCAGCGCCTTCGGGCTGTGGATGGAGAACGACGGCAGCATCAGCGCGGCCGGGATCTTGCTGGAGACCCGGGTGAAGGCCAGGTCGACGGTGGTGGCGTCCTTGGCGGTGCAGGACTTGAAGAGGCTCGGCGGCAGGTCCGCGCTCTCGTTCTTGGCGAAGCCGCCCATGACGTCCTGCCAGTACGCGGTCACGTCCGGGCTCTGCATGAGGCCCTTGGCGTTGTACCAGCGGTCGAAGTTCTTGCAGACCGCCTCGGCGTTGAACTCGGTGCCGTCGTGGAACTTCACACCGGAGCGGAGCTTGAAGGTCCACGTGGTGCCGGCGGCGTCCGGGGTCCAGGACTCGGCCAGGCCGGGGGTGACCTTGGTGCCACCCTCCTCCGGACGGACCAGAGTCTCGAAGACCTGACGCGCCACGCGCAGCGACTCACCGTCGCTGGCGAAGCTCGGGTCCAACACCTTCGGGTCTCCGGCTACGCCGAAGACCAGGGTGTCCTTCTTGCTACCGCCGCTGTCTTCACGGTTGCTCTCGGCGCAGCCTGCTACCGCGAGGGCCGCGACCGCGACGGCCGCGATCGCGGCCTTCGGCCTGGGTGCACGCATGGTGCTTTCACCTCGTCCTTGGGGGTACGGACAACGTGGTGACAGGGGTCACCGATGGCGGGAACCATAGCCCCCGCGTGGACGCTCCGGAAACCGGCGAATGGCGGGTTGGTATCGGATCGTGTCCCAGCAGCGACTGAACCGAAGAATCGAAGGCAATCCGCCAACTCTGCCGAACGATCCGAAAGTGCGATGCCAAACTGTTACGTCGCCCTGGCCGCTCCGAGCCTCAGGTGTCAGATCATTTCCGGTCCGGGAGGCCACCGCGACGCTTCCGGCCCTGGGATCCACGCGGTTTGCGGCGCGTCGCGGTGTCCGGGCGGCAGGACACCGCGACACGCCGCAAACGGCGGACGGAGGCGGACGGAGGCGGACGGCCGGCCGGGGCGCGTGGAGGTCCGGGGCGGTGGACGTCGACAGGGGCCGGCCACGGATGCGGCCGACCCCTGCGCGACGTGTCACCTCAGATGGCGCGTCGCCCCTCGAACGCGCGGCCGAGGGTGATCTCGTCTGCGTACTCCAGGTCGCCGCCGACCGGCAGGCCGCTGGCGAGCCGGGTCACCGCGATCCCCATCGGCTTGACCATCAGGGCCAGGTAGGTGGCGGTCGCCTCGCCCTCGGTGTTCGGGTCGGTCGCCAGGATCAACTCGCGGACCGTCCCGCTGCCCAGCCGGGTCATCAGCTCCCGGATGCGCAGGTTGTCCGGCCCGATCCCCTCCAACGGATTGATCGCCCCACCGAGCACGTGGTAGCGCCCGCGGAACTCACCGGTCCGCTCGATCGCGACCACGTCCTTGGGCTCCTCGACCACGCAGAGCACCTCGTCGGTGCGGCGCGGGTCACGGCAGATCCGGCACTGCTCGGACTCGGCGACGTTGTAGCAGGTGGTGCAGAACCGGACCAGATCCTTGACCTTGCGCAGCGCGCCGGCCAGCCGGTTGACGTCCGCCGGATCCGCGGACAGGACGTGGAAGGCGATCCGCTGGGCACTCTTCGGGCCCACGCCCGGCAGCCGCCCCAGCTCGTCGATGAGGTCCTGGATGGCGCCCTCGTACATCTGACGGCTCAGAACCCGGGCAGGCCGAGGCCACCCATGCCGCCCGCAACCGGGCCCATCTTCTTCTCGGTCAGCTCCCGGGCCGCCTCGGCGGCGTTGTGCAGGGCGGCGACGACCAGGTCCTCCAGGGTCTCGACGTCCTCCGGGTCGACCGCCTTCGGGTCGATCTTGATCGACTTGATCTCACCGGCACCCGAGACGGTCGCGGTGACCAGGCCACCGCCGGCGGTGCCGGTCAGCTCGGCCTCGGCCAGCTCGGCCTGGGCCTTGGCGATCTGCTGCTGCATCTTCTGCGCCTGCTTCAGCATCTGCTGCATGTTCGGCTGTCCACCTGGGCGCACGGATGGCTCCTTCTCGCACTCGTCTGCTCGGCCGCGCCCAGCCTAGTCGGGCGGCGGCCCCCGTCCTCGTCGACCGGTGCCCGCTCAGCGCGCGTCGACCTCGTCGATCTTCTCGGCGCCGAACGCCTCCCGGAGCAGGGCCACCGCCTGCTCCTCGCTGGACTGCCGGGCGGTCCGCTCGTCGATCACGTCGTCCAGCGGCTCGTCGCCCGGATCGAACCCCTCGTACGCCGGGGTCGCCGCCGGCTCGGGACGGCCACCGCCGCGCAGCGGCCCGTCGTAGTCCGGGTCGTACGGCGGCTCACCGGCCCAGTCCGGATCGGCGGTCCGGCGCGCCGGCTGGGCGCCCCGCTGGGCCTTTCCGGTGCCGGCCGCCGCCGCGGCCGCCCGGGCCGCGGCGATCGCGCTGCTCACCGGCGCGGCCGGCGTCGTCGTCGGTCCGGCCGGCTTCGGTACGGCGGGAGCGGCCGTCGCGGTGGCCGTGGCGGTACCCGGACGGGCGGCCTGCGGCCAGTCGTCGGTCGCGCCGGCCGGGGCGGCACCCCCCGGACGGGCCGCCTCGGGCCAGTCCTCCCCGGGACGGGCTGCCTCGGGCCGGCCCTCCCCGCCGCCGGGGCGGGCCGGCTCGGGCCAGCCCTGGTCGTCGTCCACGCCACCGCCACCCGGCGAACCCGCGCGGGCGGTCGAGGAGGCGTTCGGGCCCGTGCCGTGGGCACCCGAGCGGCCGGAGCCGCCCACGGCGTCGGTCGAGCCGGCCGCCGGCCCGACGGAGCCCGCGTGACGCGGCGGGCCAACGGCCGCCGGAGCACCCGCACCCGGCCCGCCACCCGCAACGCCGCCGGACCCGGCCGGGCCGCCGTTGCCGCCCGGCTGACCGTCACCGACGCCACCGGTCGCGCCGGGCTGGCCGCTGACAGCGCCGGGCTGGCCGCCGCCGGTCGAGGCGCTCCGGCCGGACCCGGCCGGGGTGGTGCCGGAGGAGCCTTCGTCGTCGGGTCGCGCGGAGCCGTCGGCAGCCGGACCGGAGCCGGCCGGGGCCGCGGGCGGCGGGGACGCCGGGCGGGCCGGGGCGGCGGAGCGGGGCGGACCACCGAGGGAGACGCCACCGCGCTCGCCGGCCACCTCGCAGCGGATCTGCCAGCGCCCGCCCAGTTCCTCGTAGAGCGCGTCGGTGAGCACCTGCGCGTTGTCGGACATCATCTTCGCCAGCACCGACGACTTCACGGTCAGCACCAGCGCGTCGCCGTCCAGATCGCGGACGACGGCGTCCCGCATGAGCGCGGCGATCCGCTTGTTGGTCCGGTTGACCTTGCCGACCACGTCCGGCCAGACCCGGCGTACCGCGACGGCGTCCAGCGTGCCCGGCGGGGTGGAGCCCGGGCGGGGCGGCGCGGGGGTGGCCGGGTCGGGCAGCACCGCCGACGGCGGCACGGTACGGCGGACGGGTGACGGGTCGTCGGAGACCGGGGAGATGTCCGCCGCCGACCGGGTGGGACGGGCACCGGCGGCCGCGGCGCGGGCGGCGGCCACCCCGGACGGGGCGGCGGCAGCCGCCGGCGGGCCGGCGGTCTCCGGGTGGGGCGCGGCGGCAGCCGCGGGCGGGGCGGGAGGCTCCTGGCGTACGCCGGAGTCGGGCCCGGCCGACGCGGAGCCGGCGGCGGCCGACGGCAGCTCGACACCACCCAGGGTGAGCCGGCGTTCCATCCGCTCCAGGCGCTGGAGCAGGCCACCGGTCGAGTCGTCCGCGCCGGGCAGCAGCATCCGGGCGCAGATCAGCTCCAGCAGCAGCCGGGGCGCGGTGGTGCCCCGCATGTCGACCAGGCCGTTGTGCACGATGTCGGCGCAGCGGGACAGCGTCCCGGGGCCGAGCCGCTGGGCCTGCGCGGCCATCCGCTCGATCTGGTCCGCCGGGCCGTCGATCAGGCCCTTGGCTGCGGCGTCCGGCACCTGCTGGAGGACGATCAGGTCACGCAGCCGCTCCAGCAGGTCCGAGGCGAACCGGCGCAGGTCGTGCCCGGCCTCGGCGACCCGGTCGACGGTCGCGTACGCGGCCGCGCCGTCCCCGGCGGCCAGCGCGTCGCACATCTCGTCGATCAGCGCCGAGTCGGTGACGCCGAGCAGCGCGGCGGCCCGGGCGTAGCCGACCCCGTCCGGGCCGGCGCCCGCGATGAGCTGGTCGAGCACGGAGAGGCTGTCCCGCATGCTGCCCGCACCGGCGCGCACCACCAGGGGGAAGACCGCCGGGTCGACGGTCACCCCCTCCGCCTCGCAGAGCTGCTCCAGGTAGGGCCGGACCACCCTCGGCGGGAACAGCCGGAACGGGTAGTGGTGGGTCCGCGACCTGATCGTGCCGAGGACCTTCTCCGGCTCGGTGGTGGCGAAGATGAACTTGACGTACTCCGGCGGCTCCTCGACCAGCTTGAGCAGGGCGTTGAAGCCTGCCGACGAGACCATGTGCGCCTCGTCGATGATATAGATCTTGAAGCGGCTGCGGGCCGGCGCGAAGAACGCCTTCTCGCGCAGATCCCGGGCGTCGTCGACGCCGCCGTGGCTGGCCGCGTCGATCTCGATCACGTCGATCGAACCGCCGCCGTCGGGGGCCAGCCCGCGGCACGAGTCGCACTGCCCGCACGGCTCCGGGGTGGGGCCCTGCTCACAGTTGAGCGAGCGGGCCAGGATCCGGGCGCTGGAGGTCTTGCCGCAGCCGCGCGGGCCGGAGAAGAGGTACGCGTGGTTGAGCCGCCCGCTGCGCAACGCCTGCGACAGCGGCTCGGTGACCTGCTCCTGGCCGATCATCTCGGCGAAGGTACGCGGCCGGTACTTGCGGTAGAGCGCCAGCGTCACGCGTCCCGCCTCCTCTCGACCGAGCCATTCTGCGCCGGTCGGGCGCGGGTGACCACCCACCACCCCGTGACCTGACCCGCAGGTACGGTACCGGCGCCCGGAGACGAAAGGCCTCCCGTGCACCCGGCAGAGCTCGCTTATCCTTGCTGCCTTCCGGCCCTGGGGAGGTTCACGAGATACCGCCGCACGGGAGGTACCGCCAACCCTACCCGACGTCGCGTGGATCTTCAGGGGGTGGTGGGGTGGCCGGCCCGGCGGAGACCTGTATTCTGGCTCGCGGAGGATTCGCCTAGAGGCCTAGGGCGCACGCTTGGAAAGCGTGTTGGGTTAACACCCTCACGAGTTCGAATCTCGTATCCTCCGCTCGCTGAGCAGCACGAACGCGAGGGCCGGCCCCGTCGGGGCCGGCCCTCCGTCGTCTCTACGTCACTCTCGTCTCAGTTGTCGTCTCACTCGGACGCTGGGCCGCGCCGGGACCGCGTCCAGCAGCTCTACCGTGGCGGCACCGTCCGGACCCTCGGCAACTCTGACTGCATCGCGGGGCCGTAGCCCAACCAGCTCGGCTGACGCCTACCCAACACTCTTGTCAGCGACAAGGATTTCTCTTGTCAGCGACAAGGATTTCTCTTGTCAGCGACAAGAGCGATCTGCCATCTGGCACTCACTCTTCAAACACTTGTCGCACCCGATCGCACAAGCTGTGCGATCCGCGACGGGAGCCAACTCGAACAATGACGACGGCGCCCGAGCTGTTCCCTCGGGCGCCGTCATGCTCCAACCCAATTCCAGGAGAAGAAGGAGCCACGGTGAGGATACCCCGACCCAATCCCCGGGCGGAACTGCCAAGAGACGAGGCGATGCGGACGGAACGACAGCCGCTCACCATTCGAAGCTTCGTCATCACCGCCGCGTGCCTAGCGGGAGCCGCAGCAGTGCAAGACCGGTCCGGAGACACGGCGCTCGCACTCGGGAGCATCCCCGTCTTGCACGGATTCCTTAGCTACTGGATCTCCGAATAGGACGAGACGGCACACCGTGGCTACCTACTGGATCGTCAAAGTTGAGTACAAGCACACCGCCCCGATCGTCGCTGGGCTGCAGGAGGAGTCCTCCAAGATGGGACTGAGCCTGGTGACATTGGACAGGCTATCCGGACCAACCATCGTCGCCAGCAAACGCGTTCAATGCTTGAACCCATCGGAAGCTTTGATTGAAGCTTGTACATTAGTGCTGGAACTCACAAAGAAGTTGGGCGAGGGTCGACAGGCATTGTCGGTTCTAGCTCATCCAGAAAAGTCGCCCGAACCCATGCCGCCAGCAATGACTCTTGCGGAGATTGGCGTAGTCCTCGGAGTCTCACGGCAGCGCGCTAGACAACTCTCACAGCAACCCGACTTTCCCCGACCAATCGTTAGGACCCCAAACGGCCCACTATTCTCAATGTCCGACGTCTACCGCTTTCAGGATCAGCGATCTCAAAAGAAGCGGGCAGGACGTGGAGCTACCACATCAACTGAACCTGCTGGTTAGTGCAGTCACCAGATCCACGTAGCTCATGGGCTTGGGCCGCCCCTCGGCGGCCCAAGCCCATGTCACGACCTCTCGCCCCACAGCAGTCCGCCGAGCTGCTGGGCGATGTCCCGACGCACCTGATCCGTCATGTGCTGGTATCGGACGGCCATCGCCGAGTTGGACCAGCCCATGATGCCCATCACGGCGCGGCCGGAGACGCCGAGGACCAGGAGCACGGTGGCGGCCGTGTGCCGGGCGTCGTGAAGCCGTCCGTCCCGCACTTCGGCGAGCTTGAGCAGCCGTTTCCACTCGTCGTAGTCCGTCGCCTGGTGGATCGCCTCGCCGGCCGGCGAGGCGAACACCCAACCCTCGTCGCGCCAGAGCTGGGCGGCCGTTTCTCGCTCAGCGTCCTGTTCCTTCCGGTGCTGCCGTAGTAGGTCGATCAGGGCATCTGGCAGGCCGATGGAGCGGCGGCCGGCGCGGGATTTGGTATCCGCTGCTACCGGCCGTTCGTTCACGCGATCGGGACACTGGCCGGGCAACTTCTGCTCGCACTTCCCGTCGCAGCCGTGCCGCCATTTCGGCCGCAGAAGCGCGCGACGCACGGTCAGCGTCCCGTTGTCCAAATCCACGTCGGGCCATTTGAGCCCGAGCGCTTCGCCTTGGCGCAGCCCGAGGGCCAGCGCTACGGCCCACCGGGCACTGTTCCTCCGCGATGCTGCCGCGCGAAGGATCGCCTGTACCTCGGGGACGGTGTACGGCTGCACCTCGGAATCTGGGAGGCGGGGCGGCTTGGCCAGCGCGGCGGGATTCCGGGCGAGGTGCCCACGGCGGACTGCCTCGCCGAGGGCCGTGCGGATCGTGCGGTGCGCCTGGTGGGCGGTGCCGGCCGCGCTGCCGTTGGCCATCATCCGTACGTACAGCTTCTCCAGGTGCTCCGGCTCCAGGCGGTCGAGGCGGTGGGCGCCCACGCCGGGGATCAGGTGCCGGCGAACGGCGACCCGGTAGCCATCGAGGGTGTTCGTGCGGACCACCGGGCCGGCGATGTTCTCGACCCAGTGCGTGAGCCACTTCTCGACCGTCCAGCGCTGTCCCGGCTTCCGTACCGTGCCGTTGTCCCGCTCCCGCTCCAGGGCACGAACCTTGCGGATTACTTCGGCCTCGGTCTTCGCCTGGACGTGCCGCCGGTCCGGCTTCCCGTTGTCCTTCACGCCGACCGTGACGCGGCCGTGCCAGTAGCCGTCACCGCCCTTGTAGATGCTGGATGCGCCGTTTGGCTTGCGTCCCATTGGCTGGCTCCTTTCGTCAGGCGGCGTGGTCGAGGGGCGCGGTGTCGGCGAGCAGGTTGCGCACGTATTCGTCGAGGCAGAAGGTGGGGACTCGGCGGAGGCGGCCGATGGTGACGGTGCGGATTTGGCCGGTCTTGATGAGGGCGTACATGGTGGTGCGGCCGATGCCGAGTCGTTGGGCGGCTTCTTCGATGGTGAGGACGACGCGGTTTTCTGGCGTGGGCACGGCTTCTCCCCGTTGTTTCGGTGGGTTGAGAGCGCCGGTGGCTGGCGTTCTCGTCGGGTGAGGGTCAGTTGCTGGGCAGAGCAGTGGGATTGATGGCGGCCGTTAGAACGGGCCGCCGAGTGGGCCGTAGAGCCAAGATTTCGGGTGGGCCGGTGTGATGGCATGGGGCGATTCGGCTCAGGGCTTCTCAGCCGGCCGGTCTGCGCGGATCCGGCGCGGTTGGTCGGCGCTCGCTGTGGGAGGGGCTGAACCATCTCGGCATCTCGGCATCTCGGCAAAGGTGCCGGTGAGCTGGGCAAACGTCTGCCGAGATCGTTGCGGGTTCGCTGAGCCATCTCGGCAATCGGCGGTCATCTCGGCAGAGGGGTGCCGAGTTGCCGAGATCGACGGTTGTCGACTGGCTGAATTTCGGCGGGGTGTTTTCCCAGCTAGGGGGTTGGTTCTGCCGAGTTGCCGAGTTGCCGAGATGGTTCAGCGGGTTTTACCCCTCGTGGCGTTCGACCCAGAACACGGCTCGGTTGCCGCGTTCGTGTTTGCCGGCCCGGATGACGTGTTCGCCGCGCCAGCGTCCGGCTTGGCCGGTGAGGAGGCGTCCGAGTTGCAGGGGGTTGGGTAGGCGGCCGTTGTGGGTGGTGATGAACTGTCCGTCCCAGGGGTCGTGGGCGTCGCTGCCGAGGTGCATCGGTTCGGCGTCTTGCCGGAGTTCGGCGGCGGTCATTGCACGGCCGCCGTGGCGGTCGTGCCAGCAGGTGAGGAACGCGCGCCAGCGCGTTTCGTCTTCATCGATCTCGCGGACGTCGGCGGCGTTGGTGAGGAATCCGTCGATGCCGTGGTGGGCGAGGAATCCGCCGAGGGCTTGCGCCCACGGGGTGAACTGCCGCATCGACAACCCGGTCACCTTCGGTGCTCCCTGCCGCGTCCAGTCGAGGACGAGGACCAGGAGGTGCCACAGGACGGTGAGTTGGTTGGCCGGGTCGGTGATCCATTGGTCGAGGTGGGGGATGCCGAATCCGGATTGGTCGCGTAGTTCGGGGCGGGGCATGTTCGGGTCGAGATGCACCCGGACGGTGCGGCTGGCCATGTCTCCGCCGACTTGCAGGTTGTTGCCGGTAGCCATCCACAGCCGGTCGTTGACGGTGGCGATGTTGCGCGACGCGCCCAACTGGCGGTCGGACCACACGCCCGTCGTGACGAGCTGGGCGAGCACGGCCGAGTCGATGACAGTGCCTTCGGCGAGGTTGTCCCAGATGACCACGCCGACCTGCTCGGCCAGGACGGCGGTGATGGACTTGCGTAGTTCCTCGTCGGCGTAGGCCCAGGGCATGACGCGCTGGCCGTAGAGCATCCCGGGGCCGGCGGTGAGGATCGTCTTACCGCTCGACGGCATGGTGGCGTCGATCAGCGCGAACGGGGTCAGGGAGCGGGTGAAGTGCCGCAGGATCGGCGTGGCCAGTAGCGCCACGTAGTTCGCCCGGTCAGCGGCCGATGCCCATGGGAAGTCGCGCAGGAACCGGCTGAGCAGGAACGTGCGTGCTTCGGCCACCTGCTCGGCGGTGGGCTCGTCCGGTACCGGGGGCAGGGCGACCTTGGCGGCCAGGTAGAGGCCGGTTTGCGGGTCGTAGCCGGGGCGCTGCAACAGGGTGCCGTCGCGGCGCAGCACAGGTGCGCCGATGATCCCGCGCAGCGGCGGCACGCCCGGCCACGTTTTGCCCGCCAGCACCGACGACAGGATGTCCCGGGGCGGGGTCACCTCGTCTTCGTACATCTCGGGTGATCCGCCGTCGCTTTTGCGGGTCTTGAGCTTGTAGACGTAGGCGTGTTCGGCGAGCAGCCCAGCAAGGCCGGCGGGGGTGAGGGTGCTCGCGCTGATCGGCAGCGGGGAGTCTTCGTCGGCCGCGGTGGGCAGGCCACCGGAGACGGCTTCCATGTGCACGAGCTGCCCGGCCGACACGTAGGTGTCGGGCAACAGCCCGTCGACGAGCGCGGCCTTGAGCACCCGGATGGTTTCCGGGCCGGAGCCGATTTGCAGGCGGTTCGTCATGCGGCCCTCCCGAGGTTGGTCAGGGTGCGCGGGTTGCGGGCGCCCACCCGCAGGCCGGACGCGATGGTCCGTGCGATCTCCCCGTGACGCAGCCCAATCGACAGCGCGGGCGGCTCCAGGACGGCGGTCACGTCGTCCTCGGTGAGCGCGCCACCGGCGGCGAGCTGCCCGAGTGCGACCGCGCTGGTGAACAGCGCGTGGTTGCGCTGCCCATCGGTGGCGGCGGTCAGGTGCGCGACCTGGCGGCGGATCGCGGCCGCGACGTACCGGCCGTGCCGATCCACCGGCAACGACACAGCCACCGGCCGGCGGGCCGGTCGCGGAACCGGAGCGAGTAGACCGGCCAGCCAGGCGGGCAGCGGCGCGGGCTCGCAGTCCAGGGTGACGGTGTAGGGGTGGCCGGCGGCGGTGGAGCCGGCGGCGACGACGTAGCCGCCGTGGGCGCGGGTGTCGACCTTCCAGCCGAGGCCACCCCGATCGCCGGTCGTGTTCCGCAGTGCCGGGCCGGCGGGGGGATGCCGGTAGTAGAGGTGCGTGCCGCCACTGGCAGTGGTGACGGTGTAGGTGGCGTCGATGCCGGTGCGGGGCGGCATGTCCGGGCCGAGGCCATCGAACGGGTCGACTGGGGTGCCGTGGCGGGCGGCGAGGGTGGCGAACACGTCCCACCCGTTGCACGCTCCCGCCCACTCCGACGGTGGGGTGTCGTCGGGGTGCTTGGGCACGTCCAGGTCGACCACGACCAGACCGGACGGCCCGCAGGCGATGCCGATGCCGTAGGGGCGGTGCGACCATGCCCGGCGGATGCGGTCCGGGTTGGTGGTGGCGCGTTGCTCCCAGCCGGTGTGGCCGGTGCGGCAGCGGGGGTCGCGGCCGGTGCAGTCGTCGGCGGTGTGGTCGGGGAACGCGGGCCGCTTGTCGTCGGGACGCAGGGGGAAGACGTGCCAGCCGCGTGCGGCGTGGGCGAGCGCGGCGGCCAGAAGATCGGGGTTGGGCACGAGGTGCCTCCCTTCCATCGGTCGGGCGGGTGCGGGTTGCCGGCGGGGCATCGGCGTCGAGTCGGGTTCGGGTTGGCCGGCGATGGCGGCCGGGGTGTGCGCCGGGCAGCGCGGGCCTTGCAGGTACGGGCGCACACCCTCGGCCGCGAGGCAGTGCCGGCCGTCCGTGCCGATCCAGTGCTGGCAGACGGCGGTGGTCATGGCCGGGTGGTCAGGTGGAGTGCTGCTCGCCGGTGATGGATTCGGCGACGGCGGCGATGAGGTCGCGGGCGGCCGGCGGGGTGACGGCGTTGCCGAGCTGCCGCACGCGCTCGCGTTTGTTGCCGAGCACCCGGTAGTCGGCGTCGAACGCCATGGCGAGCTGGATTTCGTGGGGCTCCAGCATCCGGAACGTGCAGTCCTGCACGTCGACGTCGGCGCTGACGAGGGCGTTGCGGTCGACGGTGGTGACCGTGCCGGCGGGTCGGTCGACGGGCCGCGCGTTGCCGTTGCCGTAGTAGGGCACGAGCAGGTGGTCCCAGCGGATCAGGGACTGCACCGATGACGCGGTCTGGGTGCGTAGCGGCTCGTCGACCGGGGTGGACATCTGCCCCTGGTCGCCGCGGGCGGTCATGTTGCGCATCACGAGGGCGTGGTGGTTGCCGGCCGCCGCCACGGTGTCCAACGGCGCGACGCTGGCCGGCTTGGCCGTGTTGTTCGCTCGCAGCGGCACCACCAGCGCCTCGGTGTCACGGGTGGTGCGGGTGCGGAAGGGGTCGGCCACGGTGCGGGCGTCGTCGTTCCACGTCCCGCCCGCTGGCACGAGCATGCTGGTGCCGACCATGCCGTGGTTGGAGCCGTCCGCGACGATCGTGGCGAGGGGTTGGCCGATGGCGACGGTGCGGGCGCGGTCGGAGCGCAGCAGTGTCAGAAACGGCGGCCGGGTGTAGCGCTTGAGTCCGGCCTCGATGCGGGCGACGGTCTTCGGGGCGAGGGGCCGTGCGCGGTCGGCGATGCGTTCGCCGGGCAGGGTCCAGTCGATTGCGGCGGCGGCCGGCAACACCCCGGGCTGTACTTCGATGTGGCAGCGCGGGGTGGGGCAGCGGTAGACGTACTGCTGCCGGTAGCGGCCGTGACGCCGGTCGGGTCGCTTCCACGCCTGCACCGCGCGGACCTGCTTGTCACAGGCGGGGCACCACGCGGTCGGGCTCGTCCACCGGCTCAGGTCGGGGCAGCGGTTGCCCTCCAGGTGCCCGACGCCGTACCAGCGGTCACGTGACTGCGGTGCTCCGGCGCCCATGGCTTGGGCGAACATCGAGTTCAGGTAGACGTGGTGCAGGCAGTAGCCGGCGACGCGCAGCGCCATCGCCCAGGCGTCGAAGTACATCCAGTCCCGCACGTCCACGACGTTCTCGACCACGAACGCCTTGTACGGCCGGCCGCGCAGCTTCATCGCCTCCACGAACCGGCAGACGTCCCACATGGTTGCCCGGGATCGTTCGGCGGCGTCGTCGGGCAGCACCTGGTCGAACAGGTCCGGCTGCCGGTCGGCCCGCCGCTTGCCCTTGGCCTGAGAGTGGTTGGTGCACTCCGGGGACGCCCACAGGATGTCGGTGGCCGGATAGCGGCGCGGGTCGGTCTGGGAGATGTCCGCGCAGTCGTGATCGGCGTCGGGGTGGTTGGTGTTGTGGGTCTCGACAGCGAGCCGCCAGTGGTTCGCGGCCATCCGCACCCGGACGCCGGGGACCTGGATCGCGCCGGAGGACGATCCGCCGGCTCCGCAGAACAGGTCGGTGATGGTCAGCACCGCTCAGCCCTCCACCATCTCGTCGACCCCGTCCGACCGGGTGGCCGGCGGGAAGCAGGTGAGGCAGGCCAGCGCGCCGAAGTGGTCGGCCCACCCGGCGGTGTACTCGGCCCAACCACGGCCGGCGGTCGGGTCGGCGGGGTCGGGGGCGGGCTGGCAGGCCGGGGCGATGATCCAGCGCCGATCGGCGGTGAACACCAGCCGTGCGCCACGGGTCGGGGTGCCGTCGGTGTCGGTGCCGACGCTGTGGTGAGCGACCCGGTGCGCCAGCACGCCGGCGGTGAGTCGGACAGGAGCGCAGACGATCAGGGCGGCGCGCTGGGAGTTGGTGAATCGGACTGCGGTCATGGTGGTCATCGGGTGGCCCTCCTCGGGCGGGGTCGGGCAGCGATGGCAGCGCGGATGACGGCCTGGCGCAGGTCGCCGAGCAGCCCCACCAACTGGCGGCGGGCGGCCACCTCGGTCGGGGCAAGGGCGACGCGGACACGCACCTCGGCGTGCTCGCGGCCGGCGGCGGTGCGGACGCGGACGAGGACGGCGCGGGCGCGGCCGGGCAGGTCGACCACGATCTCGTCGGAGCGGTGCTCGCCGAGGCCGCAGCGGTGGTCGCGTCCGCACCAGTCGGTGTGATTGTTCGGGCAAGTCATTGGTGGCCTGCCCGGTACTCGGTGCGGATGTAGTCGATGAGGCGGCGGCCGATGCGGACACGGATGCCGGTGCCGTCGCAGCGGCGGCAGTCGCGGCGGGTACCGATGGCGGTGCGGTGGTAACGCCGGCCGTGGCAGCGGCGGCAGCGCCCCCACGGCGAGACGGCACAGACGGCCAGGTAACACAGTGCGTAACCGAGGATGGTGAGGCTAGCGAGCAGGGCGATGGTGGTCACGAAACGCCTCCACGAGCCGAAATGAGGGTGCAGAAGGTCGGCGCCGCTAGTCGTTAGGGCGCTGGCCAGGGTTGAGATGGGTTGCTAGCGGGGGTGCTAGGTCTAGCGGGGACCACCGCTAGACCTAGCAACCAATCGCTGTCCGGCTTAGGCGGCTTTGTCTCCTCGGCGCTTGTTACGCTCCGCTACCGCATCAGTGATGTCGGCGCGGTCGATGCCGCGCCGGTTCGCGCCCTTGCCCGTGGTCGGGTCGGTGCCCCACACCTGCCCGGTGGTGATGCCGTAGGGCTTGAGTGCGGCGGTGAGCTGGTCGCGGGTGAGGTCCCCGTATGCCTCGGGGTTGAGGTCGGCGAGCCGCTCGGTGAGCGTTTCGGCCCACACCTTCGCCTCGGTCGCCGGGACCACGGTGAGGATGTCGTCGAGCAGCGTGTCCCGCCGGGCCGCCGGGGTCGGCGCGGCCTGCCCGATCGCATGGCCGGTGAGCGTCCCGGCCGCCTCCCGCAGGGCGCGTGCCCGGTCGGTGATCTTCTCTGCGGTCGGGCCGTCGACGTAGAACGTGCGCACGATCTGCGCGTCGTCGGCCGCGCCGACCAGGTAGCCGACGCCCTTGTCCTTCTTGGCGAACATCGTTGCCCGTATGCCGTTCTTGTAGGCCGAGGTGCCCAGGATCATGTCGTTTTCGATCTGGCCCATGACCCGCAGGCAGAACCGGGTCCCTGCGTTCGCTGAGACGCCGGTGGGGAGGCTCTTGGCGTCCGGCCGCTGCGTGGCGACCACGAGGATGACGCCGAGGGCGCGGCCGAGCTTGATGACCTTCTCGGCCAGTTCCCCGGCTTCCTTGCCGAACTCCGCGTGGCTGAACAGCTCCTGCACCTCGTCCAGGGCGACCACGAGCCAGTGCAGGCCCAACTTCTTGCGCCGGGCCAACTCGGGGGTGACCTTGTTATCCGGGCACACCGCCTTGGGCAGGCCCTTGATGACGGCGGCGCGGCGCTGGCATTCCTTGCGCAGCTCCCGCAGCGCCAACAGCCCGGCCTCGGCGGTGTCGTCGTCCTGCCCCGACGCATACCGCGCCGACACCTTCTCCAAGGGGTCGAGGCCCCCGGTGCCCTTGAAGTCGAAGCACCACAACTCCGAATACGGGTCGAGGGCGGCGGCCAGCATGGGCACCTGGGTGGCGGCGGTCTTGCCGTAGCCGGGAATCGATCCGATCAGCAGGTTCGTGTAGGGCATCTCGATGGCGATGACCCGGCCGCGCGGGTCGGTGCCGAACGGCACCGGCCGGCCCAGATCGAACGCTCCGGACGCCTTGAGCAGCGGCCACGGCTTCGGCGGGGTGGCGGCCATGTCCTGATCGCCCACCCACAGCAGCAACCGGCCCGGATGCACCTCCGGCTGCCCTTCGGGCCAGACGCAGCCGAGGGGGCGGGTGAGGCCGGCGGCGAGCCGGTCCCGGCGCTCGATCACGTCGCCTGCGGTGACGCCGGGCGGCAGGTCGATGTCGGCCCGCCACCCTGGCCCGTCCCGGGTAATCGGAGCGGTGAAGGCGATGGCCTTGGTGCCCTGCTTGGCGATGGCCTGGGTGATACCCGAGATCCCGAGCACGGCCAGGGCCCGCACCACCACATCCGAGGTCAGCCGGGCCACGCGGGGCACGACCACGGCGGTGTCGAGCAGCGGCTTGTCCGCCGGCTGCCCCGCCAGCCCGCACAGCGTGACCAGCAGCGCGGGTATCGCCCACTGCGCCCAGCTCGGCGCCCACATCATCGCCGCACCGCCGACCAGGGACAGGGCGAGGGTGAAGGTGGCGACGATGCCCCGCCACCGCACGCGGCGGTCACGCTGCCGGGACAGCTTCAAGTACAGCTCACCGTCGCGGGTCTCGGAGGTGGCCTGCCGCAGCTGCTCGCCCTCCCAGTCGAACACCCACCGGGTCGCACCGGACAGCAGCCGCCACGCCCCGGCCGGGGAGCGCAGCGCCAGCTTGCCGGCGTACTTCGGTAGGCGGGTGAGGTGGTAGGCGGTGGTGTGCAGCAGGTGCCCGACCGCCCACCGCATCATGTCGGCCAGCTCGGCGCGCGAGCGCAGCCAGGCGGGCAGGATCGGGCGACGCTGGCCGGCGCGGACGGCGTCGAGAGTGAACCGCAGCGGGCGCTGCGCGGCAGGCGAGTCGACCAGCACCGGCCCGCCGTCGCCGTCGCCGTCGGGGTCGGGGTTACGGGCGGCGCGGGCGGCGTCCAGGTCGACCACCTCAGCGTCCGGGTTGTTCAGGTCGCGTTCGGCGGCGTGCCAGTCGAAACGGTCGTCATCTCGGGGGGACGTCATGATGGGGGTTCCTCCAACGGTCAGTCGGATCGGCAGAGGGCCGGCGGCACGGCATCGGTTTCCAGGCCAGGGGCCGTGCCGCCGGGCGGGGCTACTTGCTGCTGTTCTTGCTGATCTGCTGGGCGAGCAGCCCATAGCGGATGCGCTCGTCCTCGCTCAGGACGGTCGGGGTGCGGCCGGCGGCCCGCTCCTGGCGGATCTGCCGGTCGAGGTGCTTCGGGTCGACCTTGACCTCACGGGTGCGGCCGTCGCTGTCTTCGCTGAACAGGTACTTGCGTCCCATGGCGGTGATGTCCTTCCGGTTGTCAGTAGGTGGTGGTGGTGATCGGGGTGAGCGGGTTCATGCCTGCGTCCCGTCGGTGGTGGTGCGGGCGTCTGCGCGCCAGCGGCGCAGGTTCAGCGCCGCCATCGCCCCGTAGGCGAGGGCGGCGAGGATGAATCCGTACTGTCGGGTGGCCAGGGCGTAGGCCAGCCAGAGCAGTTGCACGGCGAGGCTGACGGCCCAGCCCTGCCACAGCCGGCGGCCGGTCAACCACCACCCGGTCAGGCCGATCAGGGTCAGCGCCCACGACCACCACTGCGCGCTCATCGGCCGCTCTCCCGCACGAGGTGGGCCAGGGCGGCGCCCATGCCGAGCACCGCCACCGGCAGGCACGCCACGGCGGTGGTGATCCACCACGGGGCCGAGGTGACCCCGGCGGCGGCGAGCAGGTGGTAGGCGACCTGGCCCAGCGCGCCCACAGCGAGGGAACCGAGGGCGGACCACTTGGCGAACCTGCGAGCGCGCTCCGGTACGCGGCCGGACAGCCACACGTAGAGCGCGTACGCGCCGTACGTCTCCACACCGATCGGGAGGGTGATGGCGGTGTTGAGGCTGAACCCGTCGGCGATACCGGGCAGCGGGTGCACGATGCCGAATCCGGTGAGTCCGCCGAGACCGACCCACCCGGACCAGATCGCCACGAACGCCGGCAACGCCAGCAGCACCACCGGCCACACCACCGCTGGACGGGCCGACACGGGCGGGGTGGGCGTGTCCGGGTGTCCGACCGGCGTGACCTGCCCGGCCGGCTCTGGCGGGGTGATCTCCACCGGCTCGGCGGCCGGCGGGACGGACTCGGATACGGCCGGCGGGGTGGCCGGGTCCGTGGCGGGCTCGTCGGTGTCGACGGGGAACAGCTCGACCCGCTCGGCAAGGCTGCCGCGTACGGCCATGGCGGCGTGCAGGCCGTCGACGCGGGCCTGCCGGTCGCGCTCGTCGCGCAGCCGCGACAGCAACTCGTCCGCCTTCGGTGCGCCGATGTGGTACTCGCGCATCAGCCGGTTCCGGCTGGGCAGCTCGCCCAACTCGCGGGTGAGCTTGCGGGCCGGCGGCAACAGCGCCTCAACCGGCTGCGGGTATTTCGTGCCGTTGATGGTGGGGGCAGTCACGACGAAACCTCCGAGGTGTCAGCCAGGCCGAAGAGGGCGTCTTGCAGCGCCAGCAGGTCAGCGCCGCAACCGTCGTAGGACTCGGCCATCGGCGGGTAGCCGTGCTCGGCGAGCACGCGGGCCACGTCCAGCGCCAGGCCGAACGTGAAACGGGAGTCGTCGGCGGGTCGGGAGATCGGGTAGCGGCGGGCCATGCGGCCACCTCCTTGGCAGGTACGGCCCGCGTGGGTCAGGCCGCGCGGTGCGGGGTCGGGTGGGCGGCCAGGTCGGTGGCTGCGCGGGTGACGCGGGCCTCGGCCCGGCGCAGGCGTCGCCAGTCCAGGGCGGTCGGGCCGCCGTGGTCCTCGGCGTAGAGCAGGGTGATTTCGGCGTCGAGCAGGTCCAGTTCGGCCGCGATCAGCGGCCACTCCGCCTCGATGGCGGCCAGGTCTTCGGCGGCCGGCTCGGCGGTGACGGGTGCGAGGTGCTTCCTCACGGGAACCTCCGGGACAGGTCGATGGGGAGCAGCGACGGTGCGAGCCAGAGACGGCCCGCGCCGACGCGCCAGGTTGGGTGACGAGCTGCACGGTGACCAGAGCCGTGCGCGGCACCTTTTCGGTGGGAGATGCGGCCCGATGAAGTTCTGAAGGAACGAGTGCACGGCGGCTCGTGGGCGCGCAGCGCCGTGAGGCGCTGCCTTCCTCGGTAGCCAACCGGCGGCATAGCTGATTTCAGCGCTAAAATTAGCGCTGATGTTGTGCGATGTCAACGAGGGGAGGGACTAGGATCAGCGGATCGGGCAGTCAGACAGGGGAGGCGTCGGGTGGAGGATTGGCAGGCTGTAGCCAGCGCCATCAACAGCCGGATGGCCGAGTTGCCGATGACTCAGCAGGAGTTGGCCGAGCGGTCCAAGGTCTCAGTGGCCACCCTGCGCGAGCTGCAATACGCGACGGCGACTCGCAAGCGTTCGGCCCGTACGCTCGCCGCGATCTCTCAGGCTCTCAGCTGGCCGGACGACTACCTCCGTGCCGTGCTGACCGGGGCTACGCCGCCGAGCGGTGGCGGGAGTGCCGGGCGGGCAGACAGTTCCTCGCTGGTGCTCGCACGGCTGGATCAGCTTCACGCCGAGGTGCGGCGGCTCGCGGATGCCGTAGAGCGGATCGCGGTCGATGTCGGTCATGGCGACAAGGACACCAGTTCCGCACGCGCATCCGAACGCCGTTCACCAGCCGGGTAAGCGCCGTCCACTAGGCATCGACTAGGCACGGGTGTGCATGGGTCGATGCCTACGCCAGTAGAGGGAGGGCCGTTGTGCCTGCTCGCGCCAGAGATGCCAACCCAAATCTCGCGCTCTACAACCTCCGCGATGCTGCCGGCGAGACTCAACAGGACGTGGCGGACGGACTGAACCGCCTCGGGGCGGGACGCGGCAAGAGGTTGGCCGTTACCGCCAACCAGGTGAGCAGATGGGAGCGGGGAATTACGTTTCCCTCGGCGCTATACCGGCAGCTCCTTGCCGAGCACTTCGGCGTATCCGTGCAGGATCTCGGCCTTACTCGGCAGCGCGTCACGCCGCAGCAACGAGACAGCCCCGAGAGCGATTCCGGAGGTTTCGCGATCTACCAGGATCTTGAGTCTCACCCGCACGCGGAGGAAAGCCAGGACGAATGGCGGGCGGTCCGGCGGAAGCTGAATGCCCACCGGGTGCAGCTCGCGCGGGAGGCAGCGCGCCTGTACGACGCGGAGCAGCGAGTAGGCAACAGCGGACTGATCGCGCCGCCGGAATGGCTGCCGTCGACTCCCGTCGAGCTGACACAGTTCGGCATCGGACTCGCACCGGAGGGAACCGCGCCCCTTGTCACCGGAACCGAGGACGCGTCGGCCGGCGTGCGGCCGTTGGCGGCGGACGGGCGGCGGCATCAGCGCTACAGCCTCGCCCTGCGGGACGTCGAACAGCCTCGACTCTTTGAGAACCGACTCGCGTGGCACCTCGCCGGAGTCGACTGGAGCCAGCCCGATAGGGCGCTCACCTTCACCACCGGTACGTACTTCGGTGGCGTCGACGTCTCGGAAGCGCTCGCACACGAAATGGCGATGTACCACGTTGCTGGCGACGGGAGCGGCATCCTGCCGGCGTCCTGGCGGAACTTGAACTTTCGGCGGGTTGTCGGCGACCCGTTCACGCCCAGCCGGCGGCCGACGGCACCGTCAACCGACACGCTCACTCTGCGGGTCGACGACGACGGAGTCTCCTTCGTGCTGCACAACCGCGCGGCCGGCAACGTGGCCGTGGCCGGGGGAATGCTGCACATCATGCCGGCGGGGGTCTTCCAACCGTCGAGCGTCCTGCCTGCCGCCCAGGTGGCCGACTTCAACCTGTGGCGCAACATGATGCGCGAGTACAGCGAGGAATTCCTCGGCAGCGCCGAGCACGGCGGCGAAGGTGAGCCGGCGGACTACAGCGCCGAGCCGCTGGCATCCTTCGACCGCGCGTATGCGACCGGCGGGGTGCGGGTCTTCTGCCTCGGCGTCGCGCTTGACGCGCTAACCCTGTGGGGCGAGATCCTGACGGTCGCCGTGTTCGACGGCCCCACCTATGACCGTCTGTTCGCCAACATGGTCAGCGCCAACGCTGAGGGGACCGTGGTGAAGACCGGGCGGGTTCGGCCCACGTCGGCGCTGCCGTTCACTCGCCACACCATTGAGGAGCTGACCGCCGGCGGGCGCCTGGCCCCGGCGGCGGCCGGGTGCATCCAGCTCGCGTGGGAGCACCGCCGCACCATCCTGGGGAGAGGTTGACGTGCACGTACTGGTAACCGGTGGTCTGGGCTTCCTTGGCCGCGCCGTCGGACGTGAACTGCTCGCCACCGGCCACCGGGTCACTGTCATGAGCCGGGGCCGCGGTGACCGCAACCCGCCCCCGGGTGTCGAGCTGGTGACGGGAGACATCCGGGACCGCGCTCGGGTTGCCGAGATTGTCCAGGAGGGCGGGTACGGCGGAGTCGTGCACCTGGCCGCCCTGACCAGCGGCCGGGACTCGTTCGCCGATCCGCTGAGCTACTTCGACGTCAATGCGACCGGCACCCTGAACCTGCTAATGGCCATGGACGCCGCGCGGTCGACCACGGCACCGGCCGCGCTGGTCTTCGCCTCCACCAACATCGTCTACGGATCGCAGCACCACGGCGCACTGTCCGAAGACCTCGACCCACACCCCGAGAGCCCGTACGCGGCGTCGAAGGTCGCGGCCGAGCACATGGTCGCGGCCTACGCGGCAACCGGAGCAATCGGCGCGATCACCGTCCGGCCCTTCAACATCGCCGGAGCCGTCGACGGCGTCACCGATACCGACCGCGCACGGATCATCCCGAACGTCTTCCGCGCGATCACCGGCCAACTCGACCATGTGACCCTCAACGGCGACGGATCGGCAGTGCGCGACTTCGTGCACGTGGCCGATGTAGCTACCGCAGTCCGGCTCGCCCTAGTCGCCTGTACTCCGGGCGTCTGTCGGACCATCAACCTCGGCTCAGGCGTCGGAACGAGCATGGCCACCGTGGTAGCCACCGCCGAGCAGGTCACCGGCCGCCCGGTTGTCGTTTACCGCCAGCCACCCAAGCCTGAGCCTCCGAACCTGATCGCGGACATTAGTCGCGCGCGCACCGTTCTTGGCTGGACCCCGGCACGGTCAAAGCTGAGCGACATTCTTGGGGACGCGTGGGAGGCTTGGCCGCTACTAAATCCTCAGTGAATGAGACGAAGCCGCCGGCCAGATCGCTTACATCCGATGGAGAGATAGCCATGAGGCGCGGAACCTTTCGCGCATCTCAGCACTATGGTGCCGCCATGCGAAGGCCATCAGAGCGAATGTCATAGCGCATGTTGTCTCCAACATATCCAATGCCTGCTCTAATACGTCATCGTGGAATAACTCTTCCACGATAGCATCGGCGGGAGAGCTTGCATTCGGCGGCAAATGCCGAATCTTTACCGTGTCCGCCCGCACCTCGTAGTCGTAATGGGCCTCAGCATTGCGAAGCGTGCGATCGACACTGTTGGTGATCGCTGGCGCTGCACTCGCCAGGTCCCTGTGAACGCCGCTTAGCCGTCGATTCTGAAATAGGGTTTCGGAAGTTAAACCCCGCGTCGACCCGGATGCCACCTTCCTAGCAACAGCCAGAATGGCTCCATGTCTGCGGAAGGGGCCTTCCGCAATCTTACTAAGCGCGTCCAATACGCCATCAAGGCGAACTATCGAGCTAGTGCGATCGAGTTCGCCGAGGATTCGATCCGATTGTTGGTTGAGTTGATTCCACGCCGCAGAGAAGCTTTCGACGAAAAGCGCTGAGTCCTCGATCCAGTCCGGATTTGACCGACTAGCGCCTTCGAGAATTGCCGCCGCCTCTCTGTATCGTTCTCCACGTCGATGGCGGTCCTGGCCCACGCAGGCCATCAGCCGCAGCCTCTCGACTGGACGAAGCATCGCGGGGTCAGATCGCGCAACGTGGGAGAGTTCGGGAAACACCTCGACGACCGGCCCTGATGCGACGTTACCGATAGAGGCAAGAGGAGCGCCTCGTGCAACGACTGGAGTTACACCCGCGATAAGATTGCCAACGTCGGACAGAAGCAGTCCAGCAGCCGCCATGGATCTCTCGAATTGCTTGGCTCTCACTATTGCTGTATCCGGATCGGGAGCCACGAAACATCCAACAAACTCGGCGAGCGCTTGGGCCGCCCTCGTAACTGCTCTAATGCTCTGCCTGTGGACTGCAAGCAAGAGTATAGGCGGGACTATCAGGTGGCCCCTTATGGCACGATCTATTGCATCGTGACATACTTCCTGAACTTCAGTCCAACCTGCAATCGTTTGACTGCTCCCGATGTCGTTCCAATCTGTGCTACCGAAAACCCTGTTGAGCCGAGCCGTGCACCTGGAGAACGGCTCAAAAATCTCGCGATTAAGCCATCGCGAATATTCTCGAACCTCAGCCCGGCGTCCTCTCGAGGTGAACTCCATGTCAAGCAATAATTGAATCCTCTCTTGCAGTAGCGCAAGATCCGATCCATATGCCGCTCTACGCTCCGACACTCGCTGATCTTCCCCGTTGGCCTCTTTGCCAAACGCGCCACAATGAAGACAGGTGCCCGCTTCTGTCAGCCTAGAAACGCCTCCGCATTCATCGCAATCCCAGACGGTGAAGGCAAGGGAGAGTTGAAGTCCCTCCACCCTCTCGGTATCGATAACCGTCCGTTCACCGCAGAGCGGGCAACGCAGAAGTCGCTCAGCGGAACGAAAGTCGCAGCTCGGACATTTGCAGGGCTTACGCCTTCCCAACAAGACCGCACCTCTCGCATGGAACCGACCAGGGGAATAGGGTGCTAGAGCTAACCAATCAGCAGCTTAGCGGTTGCGCCCATGAGGGCGGAGATAACGGCGACGAGTAGGACAAGGAGGGTGTTCGCCTCCCGAAGGCGCCGGGGCTCTAGTAGGTCAGCGGTTTCACGGCTAGCCTTATGCTCGGCGATAAAGTCCTCCTCGATTTCGGATTCAATCCAGGGCCGAAACAAGGCGATACTGGATTTATCGTAAAGTTCGTCCAGGGTGCGTTTTGCCGATTGCTGCTCTGTGGTTGTCTCGAATTCGTAGCTGATGGCCGCGAGAGATATTTCGCGCGCCAAGCGGCCCGACCGGAACGCCCTCAAGACCCAACCCCGGAAGCCCGAAAGCTGATGCATCTCAATTAACCCTGCGGTCAGGTTAGAAATCCTGATCGCGCTGTCAAGCCGCCGATGCCGTAGTGCTACCTGGTAATAGTAGTAGCTGAACTGCGCAATGGTTAGCTCGCTGAATCGCGCGAATGCATCTGCGGATGTCTTGAGGTGGCTGGCGTCGTAGCGAATAAGGATGGTCGTCGACTTGCTGTTGACCTTCTCGATCGCGATTCCGGAGCTGTCAGGGATGGGTTCGGCGCATGGTGCAAGGTGGAAGTTGGCGTGAAAAGGGCTGGGCCCCAGGCATGACAGGCTAACGCCATCAGCTTCCGCTCCAAGTCGCTTAAGCTCCTTCTGCAAAAACTCCCGGACGATCGCTACACCGATGGAATCTGGGAGCTTTACGTCATTTCCTTCGAGCACATACGTCACTGGGAAATCGTTCCAGTAGCAAACCAAAACTGTGAACTCTTCAGAGTGCTCTCCTGTGACGAAGGGCATCAATTCTTTATGAATTCTCCGAGGTATGGTAATTCTGAAGCGCAGCATGCCGGCAACTGGGTGCGGCGTAAAGTAGATCGAGCCGGTTCGCGACACGAAGGGAAGCTCCCTTCCGGCGAAGTCCATCTCCACATCGCGTACGCTCGGAATTGCCTCTAGGGCCCTCCTCACCCTTCGTTGCCACTCGCTAAAATCGCTATTTGCGACCTCGAATTGCATGCAGCCGATGCCGAATGAGCGCTCTTCCACTCGGTCATGTTATTCCCTGGGGTTGAGCGAGACGAGGGACTCACCCCCGGGCCTTTCATCGCCAAAGCGGCAAAAACGGGCGACTCGTGACTGCTGACGCGGCTCAATGGTGCAGGCTGCGGGCTCGCCGGCTACGTGCCGAGTAGTTCGCTACGGGTTAGGTCGAGTGGGGAGGACCGGGGCCGTCTCAGTTGTCGTCTCGTTCGGCCACGTCCAAGGTCATCCGGCGACGTCTCATCCCGCGTCGACGTCGCTGCCTAAGACAGCCACGGATCCAAGCGAACGTGAGGCGGCAGACTTGGAAAGCGTGTTGGGTTAACACCCTCACGAGTTCGAATCTCGTATCCTCCGCTCGCTTGAGCAGCACGAACGGAAGGGCCGGCCCCGTCGGGGACCGGCCCTTCGTCGTCTCCACGGGCCCGCTCCCCGTTCGGTGCGGCACCGATCGTCGCGGTCTACCTGTCGTCGTCGCGCCCCGCGCCACTCGACCACCGTTGAGCCGCGCCGAACGCGCAAGATCCTCACCCGTCGAGGTTGAACCTCTATACCGGTTCAGAAGATTTTGCTGCAAACTCTGACCCTCCCAGCAGGCATTCTCCGGCCCAGCGACACTTCGAGAGCTTGACAAGTTAACCGGTTCATCAGCACCATCGTCGATATCTCCTCTGGGTCGGCCGCCGGGGGCAAACGGCCGGTCGACCTCGTCCGGGCAGAGCTGGCACGCGACCGCGTCCCCGACGTCGTCGCGCGTCGTACGCCACCACCCGGATCCGTCAGGAGATCACCATGAGACACCGCGTACGCGCCCGAGCCGCCCTGGCCGGCGCGACGGCAGCCGTCACCGTGCTGGCCCCCGCCCTGGTCACCATGCCGAACGCGCAGGCCGCCGCTCCCGTCTGCGACGTCGTTTACCAGGTCACCAACGACTGGGGCTCGGGCGCCACCACGAACGTCACCGTCACCAACCTCACCGGCGCGGCAGTGGACGGCTGGAACGTCGGCTGGACCTTCCCCGGCGACCAGACGATCGGCGACATCTGGAACGCCACGAAGTCACAGTCCGGCGCGAGCGCCACCGCGAGCAACGTGAGCTGGAACGCCGCCATCCCGAACGGTGGTTCCGTCAGCTTCGGCTTCAACGTGACCTACAGCGGGTCGAACCCGGCACCGGCCGCCTTCACCCTCAACGGCATCGCCTGCGGCTCGGCGACGCCGCAGTCACCGACGCCGACGCCGACCGGCTCACCGACGGGCGATCCGAGTCCGACGGCCGAACCGACCCCGACGACCACCGCGCCGGCCGGCAACCTGGCGGTGAACCGACCGGTCACCGCCTCCTCGACGGAGAGCCCGCACACCGCCGCGCTGGCGGTCGACGGCAACGGCGGAACCCGTTGGTCCAGCCTGTACGCCGACCCGCAGTGGATCCAGGTCGACCTGGGCGCCACGTACCCGATCGCCCTGGTGCGGCTGCGCTGGGAGGCGGCGTACGGCAAGGCGTACCGGATCCAGACCTCGACGGACGGCACCACCTGGACCTCGGTGCACAGCACCACGACGGGAGACGGCGGCACCGACGACATCGCGCCCACCTCGGCCAGCGGCCGGTACGTCCGGATGTCGGGCACCGCGCGCGGCACGAGCTGGGGCTACTCCCTGTACGAGTTCGAGGTGTACGCGGTCGCGCCGCCCACCCCGCCGGGCCCGGACTGCGGCCAGACACCGGCCGACCCGGACGCGGACTCCAAGGTCCGCCACCTGATCTGCTACCTGAAGACGCACGCCTACGTCAGCGGCCAGACCGACCTGCCGGACGCCGACAGGGTGCAGCAGTTGACCGGCCGCTACCCGGCGATGGTCGCCTTCGACTTCATGGAGTACACCCGGGGCACCGTCCAGACCCAGCAGGTGATCGACTGGGCGCGGACCCGCAAGGGCATCGTCGCCTTCCAGTGGCACTGGTACTGCCCCCGGGGCGGCAACTACTCGGCGCCCTGCGACTTCGTGCCCGACCTGGGCAACCCGTCCTCGAAGCTGTACCAGGACATCGACCTGGTGGTCCGCGAGATCAAGAAGATGGGTGACGCCGGCGTGCCGGTGCTGTTCCGGCCGCTGCACGAGGCGAACAACAACTACATGTGGTGGGCGAAGAAGGGCCAGGACGCGTACAAGCAGCTCTGGCGGCTGATCTACCAGCGCGCCCAGTTGGCCGGGGCGCACAACATCGTCTGGGTGTTCAACGGCATGGCCAGCGGCCAGGGCACCTCGCTGGCCTCCTGGTACCCGGGTGACGGCTACGTCGACCTGGTCACCTCCGACTACTTCCAGAGCTGGAGCGACTTCGCCACCACCAAGGCGGTCAGCAGCGCCAAGACCACCGGCGTGGCGGAGACGTTCAGCCCGCTCAACCCCGCCTCGGACGCGCCGTGGCCGTATTTCGTGGTGTGGGCGTCGCGGGACTGGGCCGGCAGCGGCAGGGACGTGGCCGGGCTGTGGCGCACCGCGATGGCCGACCCGAGGACGATCTCCATCGACCAGCTTCCGGACATGACCGCCTGGTGACGCCGCGCCGCGAGGGCCGGCGTCGCGGTCGGGCCCGGCCCTCACGGGTACGCCACGACGCTGCGCCCGGCGGCCCGGTCCCGGTACCGTGCCCTGATCGACGGCGGAACACCCGTCGTACACATGTTCCATCCACAGGGTGTGGACGGCGGAGGGATCCGATGAGTTACCAGCTCAGCGCCGTCGTCGCGGACGTCGAGCTGCTGCGCGAGCAGACCGCCGACCTGGACCACGCGGTCCTCGCCGCGCTCCGCCAGGACTTCGCGCTGCTGCCGGTGACGCCGCAGCTGGTGCAGGAGCTGACCGGTGGGCTGCCCGACTTCGCCCCGGGCGAGCCGTCCGCCGCGCAGCCGTTCGAGCTGGTCCTCTCGCCGGTGTTGGACGAGCTGCTGGCCCGCTGGTCGCGGCAGGGGCCGGTGGCGTACCTGGAGGCGGAGTTCGCCGGCGGGCTGGGACGACAGGCGGCCGCGGTCTGGCTGCACGGGCGGGTCACCTTCGGTCCCTGCTACGACGACAGCTTCGCCGCACCGCGCCCGGACTGGCCGATCAACGCGGCGCTGGCCCGGCTGGGCACGGAGCCCGGCCGATGGATCGACCCCTTCGCCGAACTGGGGCTGCACCTGGAACGGAACACCGCCGGCTGGCTGACCCACGGGCGGCGCGGACTCTCCGCCGACTACTGGGACGAGCTGGCCGAGGAATGGGAAGAGCAGCAATCCGGCGATCAGCAGCAACCTGGACGCCTCGGTGCCGTTGGGGACTGGGGGATTCCATGAAATTGCGACAATTCGTGTTCATTGCGGCGCTGCTGACGGCTGCCTCGATCTCCGGCAGCGGCGTCCGTCCACAAGGGCCCGACGTGCCGGCACGGCCGATCGGCGCCACCGAGGTGGTGGGCCTGCACGGCCTGGACGACGCCGAGTTCGGCGACACCGAGCAGGAACTGGTCCGGCGCGGGGTGCTGCGCGCCGACGTCGACGCCTGCGGACCGACGCTGGCCGGGCACGAGTCGGCCAGTCCGATATTCGTCGACGACCGGCTGGTGCTGCTCTGGCTGGACGACCCGATGAGCACCTCGGAGGGGATCACCGTCGGCACTCCGGTCGACGAGGTGCGGGTCAGCCATCCGTCCGCCGTCCCGCTCGACGCTCCACAGGGGACGTACCGGTTCGACGGGCTGCTCGCCCGCGACGGCGACCGGGCGTACCTCTTCCTGCACGACGGCACCGCCGTACGCGAGATCATCGCCGGGTACGCCGACTGGGCCCGCCGCCTCTTCGACGAGGGCTACGGCCCCTGCTGACCGACCGCCCGGCCGATGGCCGCTGATCAACTCGCGTGGCATCATCGCCTGGCCCCGCGCAGTCGGCGCGGGACGTCACGGGGGAGTTGACGGTGAGCACAACCCTGCCCGCCTGCCGGGAGGACCGGACCCGCCGGGGAACACCACGGATCGCGCTGCTCGCCGCAGCGGTGCTGACCGTGCCGGCGTTCCTGGTCGGACCGTCCGCGCCGGATCCCGGCGGTACGACACCGGCGGCCGTCGTCGCCGGTGCCTCGGCGCCGGATGCCCGGCCCGCCACGTCGGCGCCGGTCGCCGCGCCCGGCACGTCCGCGCCAGCGACGGACACCACGACCGACCGGACGTCGACGGCGACCGCCCCGAGCCGGGCCAGCACGCCCGCACCGACGCCCGTGTCCGGCTCGACGGCGGCCGGGCTGACCACGGAGCAGACCCGGTACCGGTCGGCCAGGATCACCCAGTCGCCGAGGCGACCCGCGTGCGGCGGGGCGCTGGCCCTCGGCGCGGTCGGGACCTGCGCGTCGATCGTCGACCAGCAGGAACACCGGTGGACGGTCACCACGACCGCCGACCGGGACGTCCTGCTCACCCAGCTCGGCCGCAGCAGCAGCCTGGACCTCGACTCGGTCGGCGCGCGGCTGACCGACGCCGCCGGCCAGGAGTTCTGCCGGATCGGGGTCGACGCGGAGAGCTGCCAGCTCGGCGCCGCCGGCACGTACACGATCACCGTGAAGCTGCCGTACCCGACCGGACGCGGCAACTACACCATCGCGGTCGAGTCGACGCGCACCCCGTCGGCGTGCGGGACGCTCCCGGCCGAGCTGTTCCACTTCGGCGCGGCCGGACTCCCCCGGACGCTGCCCGCCGGCGCGGCCGCGCAGTGCCACCAGTTCGACCAGCCGCTGGACGCGCTGGCGCTGATCCGCTTGAAGGGTCCCGGTGACCTGCGCGGGCAGATCCTGGACGCGCAGCACGAGACGCTCTGCGTGAGCTCCTTCAACGGCATCGAGTGCCGGCTCAGCCGGCCGGGGCCGTACCGGCTGTTCACCTGGGAGTCCTACGGCAAGGAGAGCGCCCACACCATCACGGCGCGACGGCTGTCGGATCCGGCGGGCTGCCAGGCCCTGCCGCTGGCGCCGTTCGGCGACCCCGGTGACGCCGTCGGCACCGGCGCGACCCCGCCGGACGACCAGACCTGCCACACCTTCACCACCGACGCCCCCCGGCCGGCTCTCCTGCGCGCGGTGAGCGGCGAGGGGAGCACGTTCGGGTGGACGGTGCTCGACCACACCGGCGTACAGGTCTGCTCGGGGAGCACGTCGAGTGGCGTCCCCATCTGCGACCTGCCGGCTGCCGGCCGGTACACCCTGTTGGTCGGCGGCCCGCAGTACAGCGACCGGACGCACCACTACCGGATGGCGGTCACTCCGCTCGACCGGACCGACGGCTGCGCCCCGACCACCGGCTACGCCGCCTGGGACCAGCCGGGTCTCACGGTGCGCCAGACCTCGCCGGTGCAGACGAACTGCCAGCCGTTCGAGGGTCGGACCGGTGACCGCATCGCCCCCTACGTCCTGGACTGGCACCGGCTGGTGGACCGCAACGGCGCGCTGATCTGCACCGAGCCGTCCGACGAGATCGGGTGCGTGCTGCCGGCCGACGGCACCTACCGGATGATCTCGCACCTGTCCTCCTGGGACGCCGAGAGCACCGAGGCGACGTACCGGATGGCGATCCGCCGGCTCTCCGACCCGGTCGGCTGCCCGACGGTCCGCCCCGGGGCGTACAACGCGGCCCCCTCCGGCACGCCGAACACGGTGCCGTGCCAGATCCTGGAGATCCCGTCCGCCGGGGTCTACCGGGTGAAGGCGCTGCACGGCGACAACCTGCACGCGTACGCCCGGGTCCTGGACACCGCCGGCCGCACGATCTGCGGGGACGTCCGCTGCGAGTTCCCGGCGGCGGGCCGCTACACGCTGTTCCCCGTCAACGGTGGGCTGGCCGGCGACGTCGAGTACCGCGTCTCGCTGCTGCCGATCCGGCCGACCGGATGCGCGCCCGTCTCCGACGCCGGCTGGCGGGACGCGCCACACCGGGGCGACATCACGACCTCCGGTGAGGTCGACTGCGTCGCACTGCCCACCCCGTCCGGAGCGGGCCTCGCCGCGCTGCTGCCGACCGACCTCGCCATGAACATCGAGGTGGTCGATGCTGAGGGCGAGCCGGTGTGCAGCCTGTCCTCGTACCGGTGGTACAACTGCCGGCTGGACGGCCCGGCCCCGTACTCGGTGCTGCTCACCGGCGGAAGCTGGGTCACGCAGTTGCCGTACACGCTGGGCTTCGCCCGGGTCGACACGCCGGACTGCCCGGTGCTGCCGCGGGACGCGACGGGCGTCACCGTGACGACCGGCGCGGACCGTGTCGCGGCCTGCTACTCGATCCCGGCCGACCACGCCGCCCGGGAGAGCGTCACCTGGGCCCGCACCTCCGGCACCGGGCGCGCCCGCCTGCAGGTGTACGACAGCCAGGGCTGGTCACGCTGCGGCACGGTGGACCGCGTCGCCCAGGGAACGGTCACCTGCGACCTGCCGGCCGGGCCGGTCACGGTGCTGCTCCAGACCGACGGTGCCGCCGCGTCGTACCAGCTCACCCGCCGGGACGCCGGCACCTCGTGACACCCGGTGGGCCGGTCCCGTGGGGGCCGGCCCACCGCACAGGCCGTACACGAGAACGCCCGGTGCGATCCTCACGGATCGACCGGGCGTTCTCGTTTGTCACGAGCGGTGGCGGCGGGATTTGAACCCGCGGAGGGCGTAAACCCTCACACGCTTTCGAGGCGTGCTCCTTAGGCCACTCGGACACGCCACCGCCGACGAGGGTACAGGACCACGGGTTCGGATGCCGAACCGGTATCCCTCCGGCCGGCCTGGCAGGATCTTTGCCATGAGTACGCACATCGGCGCGAAGCCGGGAGAGATCGCCGAGCGGGTCCTGATGCCGGGCGACCCGCTGCGGGCCAAGTGGATCGCGGAGACCTACCTCGAGGACGCCACGTGCTACTCGACGGTCCGGGGCATGCTGGGCTTCACCGGCCGCTGGAACGGCGTCGAGGTGTCCGTCCAGGGCTCCGGCATGGGCATGCCGTCCGCCTCGATCTACGCCCACGAACTGATCAACGAGTACGGCGTGAAGACCCTGATCCGGGTCGGCTCCTGCGGTGCCCTCACCGAGGACCTCCAGTTGCGCGACGTGGTCGCCGCGATCGGGTCGTCCACCGACTCGAACATGAACCGGATGCGCTTCGACGGGCTGATCGACTACGCCCCGGTGGCGGACTTCGGCCTGCTGCGCACCTCGGTCGAGGTGGCCGAGCGGCGCGGCATCCAGATGCACGTGGGCCCGATCCTGGCGGCGGACGCCTTCTACACGGACCGGCCGGACCTCTACGACGCGCTCGCCGACTACGGCGTGCTGGCCGTCGAGATGGAGTCCGCGGCGCTGTACACGATCGCGGCCCGGTTCAGGGCGCGGGCGCTGACCATCCTGACCGTCAGCGACCACATCAAGACCGGCGAGAAGACCACGTCGCAGGAACGCGAGCAGACCTTCGGTCAGATGGTCGAGATCGCCCTGGACACCGCCATCGCCTGAGTTCCTCGACGCCGCCGCCCCGCCGTTCCGTCCGGACGGCGGGGCGGTGTCGTACGGCGGTGACCACGGTCACCCGAGAAAAGTATACGACCGGTCGTGCTTATTTATTAGGCTCTGCCCATGACAGTCGACGGACGCCTCGCGCGGGGTGATCGGACCCGCGGCGCGGCGCTGGACGCCGCCGTGGTGCTGGCCACCGAGGTCGGCCTGGACGGGCTCTCCCTCGCCCGGCTCGCCGACACCCTCGGCGTCAGCAAGTCCGGCCTCTTCGCGCACTGGCGGTCCAAGGAGGCGCTCCAGCTCGCCACCGTCGACCGGGCCGTCGAGCAGTGGCAGGAGCGGATCGTCGCACCGGGGCTGCGCGCCCCGGCGGGCGTACGGCGGCTCTTGGCGCTGCACCAGGCCCGGATCGACTTCTACGCCGCCCGGGTGCTCCCCGGCGGCTGCTTCTTCGCCAGCACGGACTTCGAGTACAACGCCCGTCCCGGCCCGGTCCGGGACCGGCTCGCCGAGGTGTTCGGCCGGTGGACCGCGTTCCTCGAACGGCTCGTCCGGGAGGCCGTGGAGGCCGGTGAGCTTCCCGCCGGCACCGACGTGTCGCAGCTGGCGTACGAGATCGACGCCCTCGGGATCGCCGCCGCGATGCGCTCGCGGCTGCTGGAGCCCGACACCGCCTACCGGCACGCCCGCCAGGGTCTGCTGGACCGCCTGCGGGCGCTGTGCCCCGATCCCACCCTGCTACCGGAAGGTGGTCTCCCGTGAGCCACACCGTCATCGACCCGCCCGCCGTCGAGTTCGGTCACGTCGAGCACGTTCCCGTGCACTTCGACGACCTCGACGCCCTCGGCATCCTGCACAACGCCCGGTACGCGGTGCTGCTGGAACGCGCGCTGACCCCGTACTGGGCCGCCCGCGGGATCTCCTTCCGGGGCGGCTCGGCCAGCGCCCCCGACGTGTTCCACGCGGTGCGCGAGTTCGCCATCACCTTCCGGGCCCCGATCACCGGGACCGGGCCGGTGGCGGTGCACTTCTGGCTCGACCACTTCGGCACCAGCAGCGCCGAGTACGGCTACCAGTTCCGTTCGCCGGACGGCCGCACGGTGCACGCCGAGGGCCGGCGGGCGATCGTCCGGCTCGACCCGGCGACCCTGCGGCCGACCCGGTGGACCGAAGCCGCCCGCGCGGTCGCCGCGACCCTGCTGCGTCCCGCCACGACCCCGGCCTGAGAAGGGCACCGGCCTGGGAAGGACACCGGCCTGGGAAGGACACCGGTCGGCCGGCGGCGTGGAGCAGGTCAGCGGAAGAAGGCCCGCAGGACGGCGGCGTTCTCCGCCTCCAGCACCCCGCCGTAGACCTCGGGGCGGTGGTTGAGCCGGCGGTCGCGCAGCACGTCCCAGAGCGACCCGGCGGCCCCGGTCTTGGGCTCCCACGCGCCGAAGACCACGGTCGAGATCCGGGCCAGGACCAACGCGCCCGCGCACATCGTGCACGGCTCCAGGGTCACCACGAGGGTGCAGTCGTCCAGCCGCCAGCGGCCGAGCCGCTCGGCGGCCCGGCGCAGCGCCAGCACCTCGGCGTGGGCGGTCGGGTCCGCGGTCAGCTCGCGCTCGTTGCGTCCGACGGCCAGCTCGGCGCCGTCCGGGCCGTAGACCACCGCGCCCACCGGCACGTCGTCGACCGGCACGCCACCCTCCGGGGCGGCGGCACCGGCCGGTGGCTCCGGGCCGGTGACCGCGACCTCCAGCGCCCGGCGCATCCACAGCTCGTGCCGCTGCCGGCGGCCCGGCCCCTCCGGTCCGGCCAGCCCCTCGTCCGCCCCCGGGCCGACCCGCCCAACCGCGCCGGGGGTGGGTTGTCCCGGTCGTACGGTCCCCAGGGCCGGGTCGGTGGCGTCGGCCGGCTCGGCGGCGCTCGCCAGCGGCGACCCGCCGCCGGACAGCTCGGGGCGACCGCCGGCCGGCTCGGCCCCGCCCGGCGACGAGGGCTCAGACCTCACGCAGCTCCTCGACCTCGTCGGCGCAGCCGAGCACCTGGCACACCTCGGCGGTGACGTCGGCCGGGAGCATCCCCTCGTGGGCACAGAGCCGGAGCAGCTTCTGGGCGGAGATGCCCAGGTCGGCGAGGATGTCGGCGTCGCCGACCGGGTCGGCCTCCGGGTCCACCGCGGGCTGCTCGCTCTCCTCGCCACCGCCGGTGGCGGGCCGGGCCTCCTCGGTGTCGTCCAGCCCGGTGACCGAGGTCTTCAGGTCGCCGACGAGCAGCGCGCCGAGGCGGGACTCCTCGGCGTACGCCGAGTCGGAGCCGAAGATCCGCAGATCCTCCCCCTCGTCCAGCCGCAGGATCACCAGGTACGTGTCGTCGGCCTCGACGAAGAGCAGGGAGAGGTCGGCGTCCGGCTCGACGTCGCGCAGCCGGTCGGCGACGTCGTCGACGTCGGTGGCACCGCGCAGGTTCACCTCGGCGGCGGTCCAGCCGCCCTCGACGCGCACCACGGCGGCAGCGAAGTACGACACGGTTCCCCCAATGGCCTCGGCACAGCTCGCCGACTCGTTACGCGTGCACGTTAACCGGTCGGGTCGGCAGGCGACCGGTCAACGCCCCGAAGGGCCGGTCATTCCTGGAAAGTCGGTTCAGCCCGTGACGCGGCGACGGGTCGCGATCAGCTGCCGCAGCTGTTCGGTCCGTTCCCGCTGCGGCCGGTCGCGCCTGCGTACCGCGCGGGCCCCCGCCAGCTCGGCGAGAATCTGCAGGCGGCGACGGCTGCGATCAGGGTCGAGCCGCGGGGTGGTCCAGGCCATACCGGAAAGCGTCCCCAGTCACAGCGAGTACGTCAAGATGGCGTTCGAAACGGAGTGGACCGATCACCGGTCGTCACCACATCGGCCAGTTCGCGCTGGTCGCCCAGCGGACGAGCACGACCGCGAACGCGATGCTCCAGCCACCCGCCGTGACGATCGCCACCCCCGTGGCGACGCCCCGGTCGCCGTACCGGACCAGGGCCAGTGCGGCCGACCAGGCGATCCCGCCGGCGACGGCCGTCCACCAGGCGTAGCCGGGGACGTCCCGGCCGAGGAGGCCGAAGAGCAGCAGCCAGGCGGCGGCGAGGGCGGCGCCGGCGGCCACTCCGCTGCCGGTCACCGGGTGCGGCTCGCGCCAGGTGGGCCGGCGCGGTGGCCCGGAGGGGAACAACCCCGAGGGGGTACGCGCCAGGAAGTGGCCGGCCGCCGGCGCGGCCGGGTACGCGGGCTGACCGTCCATCTGGTGTCACTGCTCCCGTCGACGTCGCCCGGTGCTCCTCGGGCACCGTCCCACCGTAGCCTTCTGTCAGGATTGCCGGATGTCCTCGCGATCGATCGACCGCCGTCGTACCCGGTCGGCGTACCCGCTCCTGCTGCTGCTCGTGCCGGCGCTGCTGGCCGGCTGCGCGGGCGGGGACCGGCCGACGGCGGCGCCGAGCGCGGTGTGGGACGCACCGAGCGCGCCGGCCACCGGGGCGCAGCCGGCGGCGACGGACGCGAGCCCGACGCCGCGCGCCGTCGCGCCGTCGCCGAGCCGGTCGCCGGCCCGGCGGGTCTTTCCGGTACGCGCGGACGACGTGGCCTACCACCCGACCCACTCCACGTACCCGGGCACGGACATCTTCGCCGACTGCGGGGAGCCGGTGGTGGCGGTGACCGACGGGACGATCCTGGAGGTGAGCCGGGTCGACCGGTTCGACACGCGGGGGCCACGGGGGCCGTACAACGGCGGGCTGTCGGTGTCGTTGCTCGGCGACGACGGGGTGCGGTACTACGGCTCGCACCTGCGCGTGATCAGCCCGGGCGTGGACGCCGGGGTGCGGGTACGCGCCGGACAGCGGCTCGGCGAGGTGGGCCGGACGGGCAACGCGAACAACGTCTGCCACCTCCACTTCGGCCTGTCGCCGAAGTGCACCGGGCGCGAGGACTGGTGGATCCGGCGCGGGGTCGTCTGGCCGGCGAAGTACCTGGATTCCTGGCGCCGGGGCGGCAACCGTTCACCGGTCGCGGAGATCACCGCGTGGGAGCGCGAACACGGCTGCCCAGAGGCCCCGGTCGCCGGTTGACCAGGCCAGGCAACGGTTCCGTCATCTGAGGGACACATTGACGAAAGGCTTGTGACTCAGTTAACGTCCGATTTAGAGAGAGCGCTCTCTCACGTAACAAACCCCCTGATTCCGACGAACTGCGCGACCGACCCCGTACCCCGGCGCGCTGGAGGACAGATGAAACCTCCCGTCCCACACCGCCGCACCCCCTGGGTGCTCGCCTCCACCACCGCACTCGCCGTCTTCGTTGCCGGCCTCACCTTCACCGCCGCCACCGGCACCGCCGAAGCTGCCACCGTCGGCGCGGGCAGCTACACCACCGACCGGGTGGGACCGCTCCCCGCCGGCTGCGGTGAGATGTCCACCAACCCCCGACAGTTCGCCACCGCCAACGCACCGGCCGGGCCGATCCCCACCAACGACTGGTGGTCGTCCCTGCTGTGGAAGAAGACGAACTGCTCCTACAGCGAGCCGCTGCACGCGCACCCCCTGTCGTACCAGGCGTTCAGCGACGGGCTCGGCTTCTCGGCCACCTCCACCCCCACCATCAGCGGCACCGCCACCGGGGTGGGCGAGTTCAAGTACGCGTACTCGGAGGACTTCCGGGTCGGCGTGACCGCGCTCGGCGTGCCGATCGTCAAGGTCGACGACTGGAGCGACTGGACGGTCAGCCCGTACTGGAGCGACGGCGTGCGCACCATGCGCGCCACCATCGGGCACGGCCTGCCGTTCTCGTACTTCCAGACCAGCGGTGGCGAGGCGAACATCAACCCGACCGGGGGCAGCCCCACGGTCTGGTCCAACAGCGGCTCCACCATCGGCTTCACCATCAAGGGCCACGACTACGTCGCCTACGCCCCGACCGGCGCCAGCTGGTCGGTCACCAATGGACGGATCACGTCCAACCTGGCCGGCAAGGGCTACTTCTCCATCGCCCTGCTGCCCACCACGCCGACGACCGAGGCCACGGCCCGCGCCCAACTGGCCGCCACCTACGGCCAGCACGCCCACGCCCACATCACCGGCACCCGCGTCTCGTACGCCTACAACCAGGCGTCCGGCACGGTGAACACCACGTACGCCTTCACCACGCAGGCCAAGGAGGGCACCACCACGAAGACGGTGGTCAGCCTCTACCCGCACCAGTGGAAGGCGCTGACCGGGTCCACCCCGCTCACCCTGACCTACCCGTCGGCCCGCGGCCGGATGAAGGTGCTCACCGGGGTCAGCGAGTTCCGCACCTCGATGAAGTACCACGGCGTGCTGCCCGAACTGCCCGCCGTCGGCACCGGCAGCGGCGCGGACCTGGCCCAGCTCAAGGACCAGCTCGCCGCGCTGCGGGGCAACCCGATGGACGCCCGTGGCGGCGACACCTACTGGACCGGCAAGGGCCTCGGCCGGGCCGCCCGGATCGCCGAGATCGCCGACCTGGTCGGTGACACCGAGACCCGCACCGTCGCGTTGAACGCCATCCGCACCACGCTCAACGACTGGTTCACCGCGGCGCCCGGGAAGACCGCCAAGATCTTCTACTACGACGAGAAGTGGGGCACCCTGATCGGCTACCCGGCGTCGTACGGGTCCGACCTGGAGCTCAACGACCACCACTTCCACTACGGCTACTTCATCGCCGCTGCCGCGACCCTGGCCAAGTTCGACCCGTCGTGGGCGAAGCAGGACCAGTACGGCGGCATGGTCGACCTGCTGATCCGGGACGCCAACAACTACAGCCGTAGCGACACGCGCTTCCCGTACCTGCGCGACTTCGACATCTACGCCGGGCACGACTGGGCCTCCGGGCACGGCTCGTTCCACGCCGGCAACAACCAGGAGTCCTCGTCGGAGGGGATGAACTTCGCCAACGCGCTGATCCAGTGGGGTCAGGCCACCGGCAACACCGCCGTACGCGACGCGGGCGTCTTCATCTACACCACCCAGGCGGCGGCGATCCAGGAGTACTGGTTCGACGCCGACGACGAGAACTTCCCGGCGAACTTCGGCCACTCCACGGTCGGCATGGTCTGGGGTGACGGCGGCGCGTACGCCACCTGGTTCAGCGCCGACCCGGAGATGATCCAGGGCATCAACATGCTCCCGGTCACCGGTGGCCACCTGTACATGGGCTACAACCCGGACTACAACAAGGTCAACTACGCCGAACTGGTCCGCAACAACGGCGGCGAACCCACCGTGTGGCAGGACATCCTCTGGCAGTTCCTGGCCCTCGGGGACCCGGACGCCGCGCTGTCCAAGCTGCGCGCCAACCCCGGGTACACCCCGGAGGAGGGCGAGAGCCGGGCGCACACGTTCCACTGGATCCGCAACCTCGCCGCGCTGGGCCAGCCCGACACGTCGATCACCGCCAACCACCCGCTGGCGGCGGTCTTCAACCGCAACGGGGCCCGCACCTACGTGGCGAGCAACATCACCGCCGCGCCGCTGACGGTCACCTTCTCCGACGGCACCAGCCTCACGGTCGCCGCCGGGAAGACCGCCACCAAGGGGGCGCACACCTGGAGCGGCGGCAACGCCAACGGCGGCATCGACCCGTCGGGCTCGCCCTCGCCGGACCCGTCCGAGACGAGCCCGTCGCCGGACCCGAGCGAGACCAGCCCGAGCCCGGACCCGTCCGAGACCAGCCCGAGCCCCGACCCGACCACCCCGCCGCCGAGCGACTCGCCGACCCGCTACCTGCTCCCCGCCGGGGGACTCGCGGCGGCCGGCACCCCGTCGACCGTCACGGTCGCCGGCGCCGGCGGCACCAACCGGGACGGAACTCCGCACAATCCCTTGGTGTTCACCTCGACCGGCCTGGACATGACCTACGCCGGTGGACAGACCACGTTCGACCTGTTCCTCGACGCCAACCAGGCGGTCGGCAACGGGGTGCAGACCCGGGTCTCCTACGACCTGACCGGCGACGGCACCTTCGACCGGGTGGAGACGTACCGTTACTTCCCCACCGACCCGGTGCCCGGCTACGAGCACTACACCCAGCACGCCGGCCTGCTCTCCTCGACCGGAGCGCTGGGCAACCTGTCGAACGGCACCGTGAAGGTGGAGGTCTGGTCCGCCATCGGCGTCCACCCGACCACCCTCGGCATCGGTGACCAGTCGTTCGTCAAGCTCCCGTACGCCTGATCCGACCGCACCACCACCAGGTCCGCGCCGCCGGTCGTACCCCGACCGGCGGCGCGGACGCGTAGGTTGCAGGGCATGACCGCGCGGGACCCTGTCGCCGACCTTCGCCGGATCGCCTTCCTGCTGGAACGGGCCAACGAGGCCACCTACCGGGTACGGGCGTTCCGCTCCGCGGCGAAGACGCTGGCCGGGCTGCCCGCGACGGAGGTCGCCGAGCGGGCCCGGACCGGCAAACTGACCGAGCTGACCGGCGTCGGCGACGTCACGGCCCGGTGCGTGGTCGAGTCGCTGGCCGGGGAGGAGCCGGTCTACCTGCGCCGGCTGGTCGCCACCGAGGGCACCGACCTGGACGCGGCGGCGACCGCCCTGCGCACCGCGCTGCGCGGCGACTGCCACACGCACTCCGACTGGTCGGACGGTGGATCGCCGATCGAGGAGATGGCGCTGGCCGCGGTCGAGCTGGGTCACGAGTACCTGGTGCTGACCGACCACTCGCCCCGGCTGAAGGTGGCCCGCGGTCTCACCGCCGACCGGCTGCGCCAGCAGCTCGACCATGTGGCGGCGGTCAACGAGGCGCTGCCGAAGGGGTTCCGCATCCTCACCGGCATCGAGGTGGACATCCTCGCCGACGGCTCGCTGGACCAGGACGAGGAGCTGCTGGCCCGCCTCGACGTGGTGGTCGGCTCGGTGCACAGCGGCCTGAACGACGACCGGGCCAGGATGACCCGCCGGATGCTGGCCGCGATCGCCAACCCGCACCTGGACATCCTCGGGCACTGCACCGGGCGGATGGTGGCGTCCCGACCGGCCGGGGTGAAGGGCCCGGGTGACCGGGCGCACCGGCCGCGTACCCGGGCGGAGAGCGACTTCGACGCGGACGCCGTCTTCGCCGCGTGCGCCGAGCACGGCGTGGCCGTCGAGATCAACTCTCGGCCGGAGCGGCAGGACCCGCCGAAGCGGCTGATCCGGCGGGCGCTGGAGGCGGGCTGCCGGTTCGCGATCAACACCGACGCCCACGCCCCCGGTCAGCTCGACTGGCAGCGCTTCGGCTGCGAGCGGGCGACGCTCTGCGGGGTGCCGGCCGACCGGGTGGTCAACACCTGGAAGGCCGACCGCCTGGTCAGGTGGGCCACGACCCACCGATGACGCGGCCCGCGTCCCGACCGAGGGTCAGCGGGCCACCGGCTCGACGGCCGGCACGGCGGGAGCGCCCGCGCCGACGGTCGGGCGGGGCCGACGGCGGCCGACCAGGCCCTGCGCCACCGCGACGCCGAGCAGCACGATCAGCGCACCGACCGGCTGGTGCCAGTTCAGCCGCTCGCCGAGCACCAGCGCGCCGATCAGCACGGCGAAGACCGGGATCAGATAGGTCACGGTGGAGGCGGTGCTCGCCCCGGCCACCCGGATGTTGCGCAGGTTGATCACGAAGGCCAGACCGGTGCCGAGCGCGCCGAGCGCGACCACGCTGCCCAGCACCGGCAGCGACAGGTCGGCGGGGACCTGCGGCGCGCCGGCCGCCAGCGGCCCCACGACCGCGAGCTGCGCCGTCGCCACCAGCAGCTGCGCCGCCGACAGCGACAGGCCGGAGTACGCGCTGCCGGCGATGAACTTCTTCTGGTACGGAATCGCGACGCCGTAGCAGGCCGCCGCCCCGAAGCACATCAGCTGGCCGACGAAGTGCGCGCCGCCGACGCCCTCCCAGACGCCGAGCACCACCAGCACGCCCAGGAAGCCCAGCCCGAGCCCGACCGCCGCCCGCGCGGTCAGCCGCTCGGTACGGAAGACCAGCACCGCCAGCGGCAGCACGATCAGCGGCGTGGTGGCGTTCCAGATGCCGGCCAGCATCGACTCGACCCGCTGCTCACCGAAGCCGAAGAGGGTGAACGGGATGGCCACGCCGAACGCGGCGACCACCACCATGTGCGCCCAGACCCGGGGCTCGCGCGGCAGCCGGTCGCGCAGCACGGCGAGCACCACCAGCAGGGTGGCCGCACCGGTGGCGACCCGGTAGAGGGTGAGGTGCAGCGGGTGCAGTTCCTCGATGCCCACCTTGATGAAGAGGAAGCTCGAACCCCAGATCGCCGCGAGGGCGACGAAGCCCGGCAGCCAGCTGCGCAGCGGCGCCTTGTCAGGAGTGATATCGGCCGTCACCCCTGACACTCTGCCCCAGGGGTACGACGAAGTCCCGCGAAATCACCACGCCGTGTCGACCACCACAGTCACCGTCGTACGGTGGGGGCGTTGACCGGTCGAGGAGGTACCCCCGATGGCGATGCCGGACAGGTTCGACCCGCTGTACGACTTCGACGGGCAGTGGACGACCACCCTGGCCGACCGTCACCTCCCCCCGCGCGACCTCCCCCACGCGCGGTTCGAGTGCCTCGACGGAAGGCTGGTCATGACCCCCGCGGAAGCCGGCGCCAACAGCTTCGGTGAGATCAAGCTCGCTCGGATCCTCGGCCCCGCCGCCGAGGCCGCCCACCTCTACGTCTACGGGCCGGTCAATCTCACCTTCGACCCGCGCACCTGGATCCAGCCCGACATCACCGTCCTGCACACCGTGCCGAAGACCGACGACGAGGATCGGTGGGTCCCGGTGCGGTACTGCACGATGGCGGTGGAGTTTGTCTCCCCGGCCGGCCGGCACCAGGACCACCTCCACAAGCCCCGGCGCTGCGCCGAGGCCGGGGTGCCGTACTTCATGCGGGTCGAGATCGTCCGGCGGCTGCGCCAGGTCTCCGTGCAGCTCCTCGCCCTCGACGACGGAAGCACGTACCGGAAGGTGGTCGAGGCGCGGGGCGGGCAACGGTTCCGCTCCGAGTTGCCCTTCCCGATCGACTTCGACCCGGCGGAGCTGCTGCCGTGACCCACCCCGGAACCCGCACGCCGCCGCCTCGTTGATCCGCCCGGAGGTGTCGCGGTTGATGCTGCTCACGCGCGGGGCGGAACCGGTCGGAGCGCTGGACGGCCGGTGGACGATCCAGCGGGCCGAACGGCACCTGCGGGTCGGGGAGCTGGCCGGTGCCCGCCACGAGTGCGTGGACGGCCGCCTGGTGGTCAGCCCGTTCCCGCCGGCCACCGAGAGCATCGCCATGGCGAGCCTGGCCAGTGCCTTCGTGCCGGCGGCCGAGGCGACCGGCCGGCACGTGTTCGGGCGGGTCAACCTGACCTTCTCCCCCACCTGTTGGATCCAGCCGGACGTCACCGTCCTGCACACCCTGCCCGCCTGCGACGAGGAGGAACGCTGGGTGCCGGCGGCGCTGTGCGCCATGGCGGTGGAGTTCGTCCGGCGCGGGGCACCGCCCGCTCGTCGAGCAGCCGCGCCGCAGCCGGGTCCTGGCCGGGTCGATCAGGTGGATCGACGGCGGCGGTGCGCCGAGGCGGGCGTGCCGTGGTTCCTCCGGGTGGAGGTGGACCGGCGACCGCAGCGGATGACGGCCGAGCTGTTCCGGCGTACCGACGGCGGTGGCTGGGCACCGGCCGCCCGGGCGGTCGGCGGGCAGCGGCTGCGCGTCCGCGACCCCTTTCCGATCGACTTCGCCCCGGCCCGACTGCTCCCCTGAACACGCCAAACACGGTCGACATCCGGGCCGGTGCGTCACGTAGGGTCGCAGCGTGGGACGAATCGATGACCTCGCCAACCGCTACGTGGCCGACTGGGCGCCGCTGAGCCCGACCGGCGCCACCTACGTCGGCATCTCCGGCTACGACGACCAGCTCGACGACCTCTCCCCGGCCGGCTACGAGGCCCGGGCCGAGCTGACCCGGCGCGCCCTCGCCGATCTCGACGTGACCGAACCGGAGACCGAGGCGGAGCGGACGGCCAAGGAGGCCATGCAGGAACGCCTCGGCCTGGACCTCGCCCGGTACGACGCCGGCGAGGTGACCAGCGAGGTCAACGTGATCGCCAGCGGCCTGCACGAGATCCGGATGGTCTTCGACCTGATGCCCACCGAGGGGGACGAGGCGAAGGCGAACGTCGCCACCCGGCTCAACCGGTTCGCCGCGACCCTGGAGGGCTACAAGACCACCCTGCGCGAGGCCGCCGCCGCCGGCCGGGTCAGCTCGAAGGTGCAGCTGGTCGAGGTGGCCAAGCAGTGCGACGTGTGGACCGACCCGGACGGCGACAACTTCTTCCACGGGCTGGTCGAGCGGCTCGACGCGGACGGCACGCTCGGCGCCGAGCTGCGCCGGGGCGCGGCCGCCGCCACCGCCGCGACGGCGGAGTTCGGTCAGTTCCTCCGTACCGAGCTGGCGCCGCACGGTCGGGACAAGCAGGCCGCCGGCCGGGAGCGGTACGAGCTGGCCTCGCAGTACTTCCTCGGCGCGAAGGTCGACCTCGACGAGACGTACGCCTGGGGTTTCGCGGAGCTGGCCCGGCTGGAGGCCGAGATGGCCGCGGTGGCCGCCAGGATCGTCGGCCCGGGCGCGACCGTCGACGAGGCCGTCGCGGCGCTCGACGCCGACCCGGCCCGGACCATCCAGGGCAAGGAGGCGTTCCGGGACTGGATGCAGGCGCTGGCCGACAAGGCGATCGGCGACCTGCACGGGACCCACTTCGACATCCCGGAGCAGGTCCGCCGGATCGAGTGCTGCCTCGCCCCGACCAGCGACGGCGCGATCTACTACACCGGCCCGAGTGAGGACTTCTCCCGGCCCGGCCGGATGTGGTGGGCGGTGCCGCAGGGCATCACCGACTTCTCCACCTGGCGGGAGGTGACCACCGTCTTCCACGAGGGCGTGCCGGGTCACCACCTCCAGGTCGCGCAGACCGCCGTCCGCGCCGAGCTGCTCAACCGCTGGCAACGACTGCTCTGCTGGGTCTCCGGGCACGGCGAGGGCTGGGCGCTCTACTCCGAACGGCTGATGGACGAACTGGGTTACCTGGAGGACCCGGGCGACAAGCTCGGCATGCTCGACGGACAGGCGTTCCGGGCCGCCCGGGTGATCGTCGACATCGGCATGCACCTGGAGCTGGAGATCCCGAAGGACAACCCGTTCGGCTTCCACCCGGGAGAGCGGTGGACGCCGGAGCTGGGCTGGGAGTTCATGCGGGCGCACTGCCGGGTGCCGGACGAGAACCTGCGCTTCGAGCTGAACCGTTACCTGGGCTGGCCGGGGCAGGCGCCGTCGTACAAGGTGGGCGAGCGGATCTGGCTGCAGGCCCGGGAGGAGGCGAGGGCCCGCAAGGGCACCGACTTCGACCTCAAGGAGTTCCACCGGCAGGCGCTGGATCTCGGCTCGCTCGGGCTCGACCCGCTGCGCAGGGCGCTGGCCCGGCTCTGAGCTGCGGGACCGGGGGCGGGCGGGACGACCCGCCCCCGGTCCCCTGTGGTGGTGGGACGGAGGTCAGGGGACGCTGAGCCGCAGGTCGGGCCGGGCGGTCAGGGTGTCGCTGTCGACGAAGGCCAGGTCGATCTCGGGGTCGGTGAAGGTGATCGGGATCGGCGAGGTGATCGGGATGCCGTCCGGGAACGGCAGGTCCGGGGTCAGCGTGATCCTGATGCCGAGCAGCTTGCCGGAGAACCGGGCGGCGTAGAACGCCACGTCGCCCTGCACCGTCAGCCGGTCCGTCACGTACTGCTGGCGGCGGCCGGCCGGACCGTCCGCGACCAGCTTGAAGTCGTCGGTGACCGCCTTGGCCATGCTGAACTTCAGCGCCTTGAGCGTCCCGTTCGCGGTCGGCAGGTCGACGATCCCCTCGAACCGCAGGCCGGTCATGGTCACCTTCGAGCCGGTCAGCTTGGAGGGGCGCTCGGCGACCTTCGGCTGGCCGGGTTCCGGCGCGATACGCGGCATCAGCTTGCCCGGCTCGACCTTCTCGGACCGGTCGGGCTTCGCCGGGGCGCAGGTGCTGCTCCCCCGGCGGCTCGGCGTGGGGTTCGGGGTGGCCTTCGCCGTGGGGGTCTTCGCCCCCGGCGTCGGGCCGGCCGACGGCGTGGTGCTCGGCTCGGCCCGGCGGCCGCCGGTGAACAGATCGCCGATTCCGCGGAAGAAGTCGGTGATGATGTTGCCGTCCTCGGTCGGCTCCGGCGACGGCGTGGGGCTGGGGCCGGCCGGCGCGCTCCGGCTGGGCGCCGGGGTGGGCGTGGCCGGCCGGGCCGGCGGCGTCGGGCAGGCGGTGCCGGTCGGGGCGGGCACGGCGGGCACGGCCGGGGCGGCGTGCACGGCCGACGGCCGGAGCGCGACGAGCCCGCTCACCGCGAGGCCGAGCACCAGCAACGCCACCGCGAACCAGCCCGGGTCACGCGAGCCGGCGGGCGGGTCGACGTCACCGCCGGTCGGGGCCGCGCCGTGGGGCGCGGGCGCACCGCCCGTCGGGGAGCGCCCGGCGCGCTGCCGGGGCACGGCCGCGTCACCGGCGGGCAGCAGGTCGTCCACCAGGGTCTGGTCCTCGGCGGACGGCTCGTCGTGCCGGTGCGGCGTACCGCCGGCCGCCGGGTCCCCGGCTGCCGGGCCGGTCGCTGCCGGCCCGGTCGGCGTCCAGGCGAAGCCGAGCGCGCTGCCGACCAGGCCGAGCAACAGGCCGACGAAGAAGCCGCCGAGGTTGAGCCCCATCAGCGAGTAGATCGTGGTGACGGCGGCGACGATCGAGTAGAAGAGCCGCTGCCCCGGGCTGAGCCAGAGCAGCAGCCCGCAGGTGAGCAGGATGACCGGGATCAGCAGGGAGTAGAGACCGGTCGCTCCGCTGGCGAAGCTGAGCCCGTTGATCGTCATCTTGGTGGAGGCGAACATCTCCACCCCGGCCAGCGCGGTGAGCAGGCCGCCCCAGAACGGTCGGCTCCGCCGCCAGCGGCGGAATCCGCGCCACGCCCGGGTGAGGCCACCGGCGGGGGTGTGCGGCGCTTCGGCGGTTGTCACGTACTCCTCCTGGCGGAGCGGGGACGGGGGGACGCGGGTGCCGGCCCGCAGCGGTCACCCGCCACGGGCCCCGGGTCAGCTCAGAAGCACTCCTTGCCCTTGGCGTCCTCCCCGACGTTGACCTTCAGTCGCAGGCCGGTCAGGTTGAAGGTGGCGGCCGTGGTGTAGCGGGAGACCTGTCGTACGCCGGTGATGTCGACCTTCTCGCTGTTCTGCCCGAAGGAGCCGGCCTGGGCCGACGGGTTGAGGTCGGTGGCGTCCCGGCCGATCTTGATGTTGCTGAAGGTGGCGTTGCCCTCCAGGGTGTCCATCGCGATCAGCAGGTCCCGGGCGGTCGCCGGCTCGTCGTCGCCCGCGTTGATGGTGAGTACGACGGGCAGGCCGGGCAGGTCCGCCCGGACCGACTGGCAGAGCTTGTAGAGCTTGGCGCTGTCGATCTCGGAGAGGGCGACCGGGTGGGTCTTGCCGTTCTTCTCCTTGACGATCCCGCCGTACTGCTTGAAGCCGTCACCCTCGAGCCGGTCCGCGGCGATCTTGAAGGTCTGGCCGGAGACGGTGATGTCGGCGGCGATCGCGCCGGACTGCATGCCGAACAGGATGGCGCCGACGGCGGCGGTCGCGGGCACCATCATCGCGGCGAAGCGCCGCCACCGGGTACGCCCCGGATTGTCGATCCGATCCTGCACGGGTTCCTCCTGGGTGGGGTGGTGCGCTGCTCCGGTGGTGGCCGAGGGGAGGGGATGTGGGCCCGGTGCCGGGCCGCGACATCTGTTACCGGCGAGTAACGAACGTGCGCAGTGATGGTGCACCGACTGAGGCGTGGGTCACAAGACCCCACTTACGGTCCCGTAACTTGCGGGCCACCCGATGATCTACTGCCGTCACTCCGGGTGGAACACACGCCCCGATCCACGACCGGATCAAGCGTTCAATAGGGGCAATCTGCCTCGCAGTCGGTTACCCGGCGCAGTCAAACCATTCATAAGTTACGATTAAGTAACAAGTGCCGAGCGTGATGACGCCGACACGAAGAGGGCGGGCCGAAGAATCGGCCCGCCCTCTTCGTGGTGCTACCGGGTCAGTGCTTCTCCCGCTCGTCCGATGCCGGCCGCTGGGTCGGCACCGTCGGCTCGTCGTCCGCGCGCCAGTTCGTCGACGCGGGCGGGATCTCGTCGCTCAGCGGGCCGCCCTCGCGGTCCACGGCGGGCTGCTCGGCGGTCGGCCGCTCCTCGTCCACGACCGGCTCCTCGTGACGGGTGGGCGCGTCGACCGGAGCCGGGGGGACGTCCGCCCGGTGCCGCGCCTCGCCGGCCGTGGCGACCGCACTCCGGCGGGCCACCAGCAGGCCGAAGACCATCAGCACCAGGCCCAGCACGGCCAGACCGACCGGGGCGTAGACGCTGAGCAGCCGGAGGCTGTTCCGGCTCTCCTTGGCCCGGTCCGCCGAGGCGGTCTGGGTCGCGTCGTTGTACGTGAAGTCGGCGTCCAGCAGCGTCGTCGGCGTGCCGACGTTCGGGGTGAGGACCTTCTTCTGCACCTCGCGCACCTTGATGTACGACCCGGTCACCGGGTCCACCCAGACGGTGCGCTGGTTGCTGTAGACGACCTTGCCGTCGGTCGCGCCCGGTGCGAAGGTGGCCAGCAGCGGGGTGAGCCGGGTCGCGTCGAGGGTCAGCGGCTCGTCGGTGATCACCTGCTCGAACCGGTACGTCTCGATGCCCTTGACGTTCTCCGTACCGGAGAACTTGGCGTCGCGCACCTGGCGCATGTCGCGGTCGAAGATCTTGTAGTCCCGCTTCTCGGTGTTGAAGGGGAACTTGTAGATCTGGCCGGCGAACTGGACCCCGGTGTCACGCTGGCCGGTGTCGTCGAGCCACTGACCCTGCCACTTCAGCGCCTCGCCGGAGACCCGGTCCATGGCCAGCTTGGCGCCGTACGCGCTGACCAACTCCTTGTTGTCGACCCGGTCCACGGTCTGACCGACCTGCCACACCACGGCCTTGCCGTCGAGGTCGCCGCCCAGCTTCGCGGTCTCGTCCCTGAGCTGGTTGACCCGGATGGTCGACCTGAGGTCACCGTTATTGATCTTGATGGACCCGTTGTTGATCTGCAGGAACGTCGCACCGTCGGCTTCCGCCACGGACGTCGCCGCCTTCAGGTCGTACGGGAGCTTGGCCAGTGCGGGAGTCACGACGAACACCAGCCCGGCGGCCAGCGCCAGGAGCAGTACGCCGACCCCGAACAGCACGGCACCGATGGCGCGGCGCTTCATGTTTCCTCCTGGAGGAGCTCAATTTCGTCGTTGTCGATCAGTGAGTTGGCCGCGAGGTTACTACCTGGTCACATCTGGACGCGACCCCCGGTCAGCCCAACTTTTCCTGCCTGCCCGGCAACGTCCGGCCGCTCGGCGGTCCGGCGCAGCACCAGCAGGAAGTTCCACGAGCCGATCTCCCGCGCCCCGGGAATGCGGACGATCCACCGGCCCCACCAGGGGTGATAGCGGGGCAGCGCGTCCAGCACCTCGACCTCCGGGTTGCCCCGGGCCCAGCGCAGCGCGTCGGCGATCGAGACCGGGAAGAGCGTCTCGGCGAACCGGTTCTTCGGCGGGCGTCCGTTGCGCCGCTCGTACCGCCGCCGGGCCCGCTGCCCGCCCAGATAGTGCCAGGGCGCGGTCTCGTGCCCGCCCCACGGGGAGAGCCACGGGGTGAACGAGACGAACAGGACGCCCCCGGGCTTCGTCACCCGGGCCATCTCGTCGAGCATCCGGTCCGGCTCCGAGACGTGTTCGAGCACGTTCGACGAGAAGCAGACGTCGACGCTGCCGCTGCGCACCGGCAGCGCGGTGCCGCTGCCACGCAGCATCCCGGCCGACGACTCGGCCGCCGAGAAGTCACCGACGTCCGGGTCGAGGCCCACGTAGCGGGCGCCGGCGGCGCGGAACGCCTGCGCGAAGTAGCCCGGCCCGCCGCCCACGTCGAGCACCGTCCGCCCGGCCAGGCCGGTGTAGCCGGAGACCTGGCGTACCGAGTCGTCGGCCAGCAGGCCGTAGAAGTGGTCCGGGTCGGTCTGCTCGACCAGGAAGGCCCGGAACAGGGCCACCGAACGACCCAGCGTGGCGAACCGGCGGCGGGCTGCCGGTCCCTGTCCAACGGTCATCGCACTACCGTCCCGTCCTCGTCCTCACCGGCGGTCGGCCGGTCACCGTCCGCCGGAACTGTCGCACCGGTCTCGTCGTCGCCCGTCGCCGGGCCGTCCGTCGTCCCGCCGCGCCCGTCGGCCGACGACCCACCGGCCGCTTCCGCCCCGCCCAGCCGCGCAGCGGGCACGTCGGTCCGCTCCGCCGGGCCGGGGTCGTCAGTCGCCGCGACCGTGCCGGGGACCGGGACCACCGCCGCGACCACCGCGCCGATCGCCACCAGCATCGCCGCCTGCACCCACGTCCCGTACGCCCACTCCTGGCCGTGCCCGCGCAGTCTCCCGGCCACCGCGACCACCGTGGCCACGGTCAGGCCGCCGAAGACGACCACCGGCAGCGCCCGGCGGGCGAGCTGACGCAGCAGCATCGCCGCGAGCACGATCGCCACCGGCAGCACCCCGCCGAGCGCGGCGAGCAGCACCACCAGCAGCGTCCCGACGAACCAGGGCGCGCTCTCGGCGGGCACCGGCGACCCGTCCTCCGGCCGCCGCCGGGCCGGCCAGGCGGCGAGCACCAGCACGCCGAGCGCGGTCAGCGCCCCCACCGCCAGGCCGCCCCGGTAGGCCCGGTCGGGGGCGAACTCCAGCCGCACCTCGCCGCCGGCCCCCGCCGGCAACACCCAGGCCTGCTGCCACCCGTCGACCCGGGTTGCCGGCAACGCCCGTCCGTCCAGGGTGGCCGTCCACCCGGCGTTCGCGTTCTCGGGTACGACCAGCAGGGCGCTCTCCCCGGCGGCGACCCGGACCCGGCGCTGCGTCGGCGCCCAGTCCAGCACCGACACGTCGCGGTGCCGGGGGGCGGCGACCGCCGGGCCGACCGGCCGCAGGGTCACGTCCTGCACCAGGTAGCCGCGCGACGGGGAACTGGCCAACCGATGACCGCCGGCCGGCAGGTCCACCACCGCGCCGGTCTCCCCGCAGAGGGTGACCGGCATCGGCCGTCCGGCGACGACGTCGCCGAGGGTGCCGGTGACCGCGGTGTCGTACCGGAAGCCGTCGAGTTCCACGGTCGGGCCGGCGCCGCAGGGAGCGGAGATCCGGGTGCCGGCGGGCAGCGGCCGGATCGCCAGCCCAGGGATCTCCACCTCGGCGATGCCGGCGGTGGCGGTCCATCCGTTGCCGCGCCGGTCGGCGACCCGATCGGTGGCCTCCCGCACGACGATCTCCAACCGGTCGGTACGCACCGCGGCGAAGCGGACCAGCCCGTCCGGGGCGACCGGCACGAGCTGGGTACGGCCACCGGCGCGCACCTCGACCCGGGTGGGCGGCGAGCCGATCGGCAGGTCGGCCGGGCGCAGCCGGAGCCGGTCGATCCGGCGCTGCCCCTGCCAGCGCAGCGTGAGGGTGGGCCGCAGGTCGCCGGTGCCGGCCAGCCAGGCGGTGCCCGGGTCCCCGTCGACCGCCGCGTACGGGGCCACGGACGGGTCGCCGGCCAGGTACGACGAGGCGCCGGCGGTGACCGGCTCCCCGGCCAGGGTCACCGCGCCACCGGGGCGGGCCACCGCGGTGACCGTCAGCCGGTAGGTGCCCGCCGTGCTGCTGCGGAACAGCCGGTCCACCCCGAGCGGCTCCTCGCCGACCCGGGCCAGGAAGCGGTCGCAGCGCACCACGCTGCCCCCCGGACGGACGCCGTTCGTGGACCGCGTCACCGGCACCGGGTCCGAGCCGGGCGCGACCCCGTCGGAGCCCGCCGGGACCGTGCGGGGGTTGCCCTCGGGCGCGTCGACGGGGAAGCACGCCGGCCGGTCCCCGGCACCCCGGCTGAACGACCAGGAGACCGGGCCGGTGCTCGCGGCCGGCAGGTCGGTCGGCACGCGCAGCGCCCGGCGGGGCGTGATGTCGGGGACGCTCAGTTCCCGGATGCCCACCCCGCCGTCGAGCCGGTTGCCGGCCACCGCCAGCACGGTGATCCGGATGGTGCTGGTGGCCCCGGGCAGGGTGTAGTACGTCTGCGCGCCGAGCCCGACGGCGACGTCGTGGTCGACCGAGCCCCGGTCGGTGCTGATCCGGAACCGGGTCACCGGCCAGCCGACCCCGAGGTCGTCGACGAACGCCAGGGACACCTGCTGGACCTCACGCGGGGTGTCCAGGTCGAGCTGGAGCCACTGCCCCACCGGCCCGACCAGCGCCGCGGAGTGCCAGGCGGTGCCGGCGTCACCGTCGACGGCGGCGAACGGCAGGTGCGACGGGTCGGCCGGGGCCAGGTTGTCCACGAAACTGGCCGCCGTGGAGGCGCTGACCTCACGCAACCCCTGGTAGGTGGCGACGGTCTGGTGCCGGCGTTCGGCGAAGGGCAGCAGGTCGAGGGCCACCCGGCCCTGCCGGCCCGACTCGGCGGCGGTCATGGTCTGGCTGAGGTTGTCCCGTACCCGGCCGATGTCCCGTTCCCGGCGGCGCAGGCCGTCGGTGACGATCCACCGGTCACCGGTGGCGCCGACGTCGGCGTCGGGGCGGTCCCCGGCCAGGACCACCGGGCGGTCCCGCTCCACCACACGCTGCTCCAGCAGGGGCAGCAGCGACTCGGGGCCGCCGCTGACCGTGGGCACGTCGGCGGTGAGCACCGCCGAGGCGGCGGGCACCGGGCGGTCCACCACGTACACCTCGACGGCGGGCAGCGGGCCCGCGCCGTCGTCGACCGGGCTGCCGGCGGCCCGGCCGACCGCGTCGGTGCTGCCGAAGGTGGCCACCCGGGTGATCCCCGGCGACCCGGCCAGCGCCCGGCGCAGCACCGCCACCGGCGGGGCGTCGATCTGCGTACGGTCGATGTCGTTGCGCAGCAGCAGATGGCGGAAGCCGGAGCGGGCCAGGAAGTCGGCCAGCCCGGCCGAGCCGCGCCCACCGGCCAGCAGCGTCTCGACGGTGTCCATCATCCGGATGTTGCCGATGGAGCCGAGCGGGATCTGGTGGCGCACCGCCCAGGGCGCGCCGGCCAGCGACTGCAACGGCTCGTCGACGGTGCGTCCCCAGTCGTACTGGCCGAAGCCGGAGCCGGGCACCACCAGCGTGCGGGCCAACGCGTCCCGGTCGGCGAGCCAGGTGGCCGCGGCCCGCCAGTGCGGCGGCAGGTCGGACCAGCCGGGGCCGGGGCGCAGCAGCCCGGTCCAGGCCGGCGCGGCCGCACCCAGGACCAGGGCGAAGACCGGTACGAACACCACCGGGCGCAGCCGCAGCCCGGGCCGGCGGCGACGGGCGGCGGTGTGCAGCCGGGTGACCCAGGCGTCGACGCCGTGCGCGAAGCCGAGCATCAGCGGCAGCCGCAGCACCGGTTCCAGCTTGTGCACGTTGCGGAACGGCGCCAGCGGACCGTCCAGCAGGTCGCGGACCTGCTCGGAGAGGGGGCTGTCCAGGCTGCCGACGTAGCCCATGGTGAGCAGGGTCAGCCCGGCCAGGAAGCCGAGCACCAGGAACCGCCGCTCGGGCAGCAGGTTGCCGGCCAGCCCGGCCAGGCCGACCAGCGCCACCACCGCGGTGAGCGCCATCAGCGCCGGGTGGTCGATCAGCAGCCAGCCCGCCGGCCACCACGGGTCGCCCTGGACGATGTACGCCACCCACTGGTTGGTGCCGCGTACCGCCTGGAACAGCGAGGCGACCGCGGTGGTGGTGGTGGACGACTCGATGTAGTCGAGGAACGGCAGGCTGTACTCGCCGAGCAGCAGCAGCGGCACGATCCACCAGAGGCAGACCCCGACGACGCAGACGCACCACCAGCCGACCAGCCGCAGGTGGGCGGCGTCCCAGCGGCGGGAGAGCAGCCACACCCCGGGCAGCACCAGGGCCATCAGCACCACGGCGGCGTTGATGCCGCCCATGCCGAGCACGGCCAGCGCGGAGAGCGCGGCGGCCCGGCGCGGCGAGCCGATCCGCTTCACCTGGACCAACGGCAGCAGCACCCAGGGCAGCATCGCCGCGGAGAGGACCTCCGAGGAGAGCACGCCGATCTCGGTGAGCATCCGGGGTGCCAGCGCGTAGCCGAGCGCGGCGGCGTACCGGGTCGGTTCGGTGCCGATGCCGAACGCGCGCGCCAGCCGCAGCAGGCCGTAGAAGGCGGCGCAGAACAGCACCGCGCACCAGAGCCGCTGCGTGATCCACGGCGGCACGCCGAGCAGCTGCCCGGCGCCGAAGAACGGTCCCATCGGGAAGAGGTAGCCGTACGCCTGATTCTGGAGTTCGCCGGAGGTGGCCTCCGGGTTCCACAGGTGCAGCGCCCGGGCCATGAAGTGCACCGGGTTCGCCGCCAGGTCGAGCTTGGTGTCGAAGGTGACCTGGCCGGGGCGCTGCGCGAACGCCAGCACGGTGAGCAGCACCAGGCAGGACGCGGTGGCGGGGGCCTCGCGGACCGGCCGGACGACCCGGTCGAGCACCCGGCGCGCCGAGGTCGCGATCACCGACGGCACTCCGGAGGCAGGCAGCTCAGGTTGGCCAGGGCGGAGAAGAAGATCTGCCGCATCCCCTTCGGCTGGTCGGTGCGGTGGACCTGCCCGCCGGTGACCTTGGCGATCGCGTTCAGCTCCTCCGGGTCGACGTCCCGGCCGAGGCCGACGAAGACGATCGGCAGCGGCTTGCGCGGGTCCTGCATGGCGGCGAGTTCGGCGAGGAACTTCTTCCGGTCGATGCCCTCGGCGTCCTCGTTGCGTCCGTCGGTCATCACCAGCACCAGGTTGATCCGTCCCGGCGTCCAGTGCCGCCGGGCCTCCCGGTACGCGGCCAGGGTGGAGTCGTACAGGCCGGTGCCGCCCTTGGGTTTGACCTTGACCTCGGCCAGCCGCTGCGCCAGCGCGGTCCGCTGCACCCGCAGCGGCCGGACCGGCAGGATCTCCCGGTAGTCCCGCTCGCCGTCGACCTTGGTGGAGAAGACCCAGACCCCCAGCTCGCTGTTGTCCAGCAGCAGCCCGGCACCCTCGCGAGCGGCGCCCAGGGTGGCGTCGAGCCGGGTGCCGCCGCCGGGCACCCGGGCGGCCATCGAGCCGGAGATGTCCAGCACGGTGAGGATCCGGGCGCTGCGCTGGACGCCGCTCCACCCGGTCAGCATCTCGGTGACCGTCTCCTCGGCCGGCAGCGCCACCGGTTCGCGGACCGCCGGGTCGAAGCGGCGGTCGCGGGGCATCGCCGGCGGATAGCCGGCGGCGGTGCGGAAGCCGTACCCGGTCAGCACCTCGCGGGAGGCGCTGGTCAGCAGGTCGCTGAGGAACCCGGCGGCGGCGTCCCGCACGGCGTCGCGCGCGGCGGGCAGCACGGCGTACGGCAGGTCGAGCCAGGGCACCGCCACCTCCGGGTACGCGGCGACCAGCTTGTCGGCGCCGGCCAGCGCGTTGTGCCCGAGCACCGCCTGCTCGGTGGCGGCGACCGCGTCGGAGCGGCCGGGCAGCCCGGCCGGCGTACCGGCGGGGCTGAACGTGTGGCCGGCGAGCCGGCGCAGGGTCGCCGCCACCACCCCGCGCGGATCGCGCTCCCCGGCGGCGAGCCCGCGGACGCCGAGCAGCGCGCCCACCCCGGCCGGGTCGGCGGCCGGGTCGGGCAGCCCGACCGTGCCGGCGCGGGCGCGGGGCCCGAGCAGCGGCGCCCAGGTCAGCGGCTCGGCCGGCCAGCCCGACCGGCGGGCCACCCGCTCGGTCACCGCGAGCACCACCGGGGTGCTCGCCACCGACGTGCCCTGCCCGGGTACCTCGAAGGCGCCGGCGGCGCGGGCCCGCCGCAGCCAGAACGTCGACTCGGGCAGCCAGGCGTCGGCCACCTCGGCGCCCCGGGCCAGCTCGGCGGCGACGGCGTCGGACTCCCGGGACTCCACCGCGATCGACACGCAGGGCTGCCGGCCGACCGAGGCGCGGGCGATCCGGTCCACCGCCGGGGCGACCACCGGGGCGGCGGCCACCCGCAGCCGCACCCGCTCGGCGCACTCCGGCGTCACCCGCTCGTCGTGCAGCCAGGTGTACCCGGCCCAGCCGACGAGCAGCAGCACCAGGGCCGCGCTGAGCAGCACCACCGGGGAACGGCGGGCGAGCAGCCGCGCCGGAACGTCGCGCACCACGGCTGCCTCCCCTGCTCGTCCCTCGCCCGTCCATCGGCACGCTGCCGCAGGTCACGGGTGTGGCGGACGGCCTCCGCCGGTGTACTCACCGGCCCCGCACCGGTCCGCGCTGACACACCCTGCCAAGGTTTCGGGTCCCCGGCAAACCCCCGAGCGACGAGCTGTTATCCGATCGTCGCTGCCGGTCCGACCCATTGCGTACGAGCCCCGGGCCGCCCTAGGGTGGCGCGATCCGCTACTTACTGACCGGTAGGAGCAGCGTGGACCCCTCCAGCAGCACCACCGCTCGCCACGTGCTGTTCCTCAACTGGCGCGACACCAGCAACCCGGAGGGCGGCGGTTCCGAGGTCTACATCGAGCGGATCGCCGCCGAACTGGTCGCCGCCGGCCACCGGGTGACGCTGCTCTGCGCCGCCCACCCGCAGGCCGGCCCGGAGGAGACCAACACCGACGGCGTACGCGTGCTGCGCCGCGGCTCCCGCCACACGGTGTACGCCCGCGCGGCCCTGACCTACCTCGCCGGGCGATTCGGGCTGGGCCCGCTGGGCCGGCGCGGCGGCGGCCTGCCGGACCTGGTGGTGGACGTCTGCAACGGCGTGCCGTTCTTCGCCCCGCTGTACGCCGGCCGCCCGGTGCTCGCCCTGGTGCACCACGTGCACCGGGAGCAGTGGCCGGTCGTCTTCGGCCCGTGGATGTGCCGGCTGGGCTGGTGGATCGAGTCCTGGCTGGCGGTCCGGCTCTACCGCCGCTGCCGCTACGTGACGGTCTCCGAGGCCAGCCGCGCCGAGCTGGCCGAGCTGGGGGTGGACGCGGAGCGGATCGACGTGGTGCCCAACGGCACCCCGCCGGTGACCGGCCCGCCGCTGCCCCGCACCGCCCACCCGTCGCTGCTGGTGCTGGGCCGCCTGGTGCCGCACAAGCGGGTCGAGATCGCCATGCGCACGGTGGCCGAGCTGGTCGGGGAGCTGCCGGAGCTGGAGCTGGTGGTGGCCGGTCAGGGCTGGTGGGAGCAGCCGCTGCGGGAGGTCGCCGATTCCCTCGGCGTCGCCGACCGGGTCCGGTTCACCGGCTTCATCAGCGAGGAGGAGAAGCACGAGGTGCTCTCCTCCTGCTGGCTGGCGCTCACCCCGTCGCTCAAGGAGGGCTGGGGCCTGACCATCGTCGAGGCCGCCGCCCGGAGCACGCCCACGATCGCGTTCCGCTACGCCGGTGGCGTCGCCGAGGCGATGGTCGACACCGAGACGGGCCTGCTGGTCGACGACGAGCGGGAATTCACCGACCGGGTCCGCGAGCTGCTCGCCGACGACGTGCGGCGCAAGGCGATGGGCGAGGCGGCACTGGCCCACGCGGGCCGCTTCACCTGGGCCGCGACCGGGGCGCGTTTCGCGCAGCTGGTCGCCCGGCTCACCGCCGCCCGCTGACGGCCGGCGCGCACCTGCCCCGGACACGCGACCGGGGCGCCCGCATCAGCGGACGCCCCGGTCGACGGTGGTTCAGCGCGTGCCGTACAGCGTGCTCTCGGAGCTCTGCTCGCTCACCTTGGTGTTGGCGGCCTCCTTGGCGGACGGGCTGAGCGCATTCGCCAGACCGACGCTGCCGAGCAGGCCGAGCACGACCCCGAGCACCCCGACGGCGACGAACGCGGGCAGGTTCCTCATCCACCTTCTCCTTCCGCGGGACTCGCGTGCCGGGACGCTACCACGCGCCGCAGCACCTGCGCAGTGCCCGAAAACCCGATGGCCAACACCACCGTTCCGGCCAGCAGGTGGGCGTAACCGACCGGACCGGGGCCTTCCCGGCCGGTCGGGGCCGTCCCGGCCGGGTTCTCGTAGAGGGTCAACTCCGGCCCGGCGTGGGCCAGGCGCAGCCCGACCAGCGACGCCGCGGGCACCGCCGGGCCCGAGGCCCGCTGCACCAGCACCCAGCGCGCCCCCATGCCGGCCAGCGGGCGGCCAGTGGCGAGCAGCTCACGCACCTGGGCCGCGCGCGGGTCCTCCTTGCCGACCGCTACGTCACCCACCCACAACGTGTCGTCGATCAGCACCGGCGACGACAGATACCGCGGGGCCGGGTCGATCACCACCCGGCCGTCGTTCCAGGCGTACCGCTGGTACTCCTGGAACGGCAGGGAGATCACCTCGCCCGGCCGGTCGGCCACCTGCCGGGCGACCACCGCCCAGTCGGCCGGGTAGTGCACCGGCGTCAACCGGCCGAGCGCCCCGAAGGCCAGGTCGGGCAGGAGCGCCACCGGCAGCATGGCCGCGCCGACCAGCAGCACCGTGCCGGTGGCCCGGTCGAACCGGGTGGCCAGCCGGTCGGCGAGCCGTTCCGCGCCGAGCGCCACGGCCACCGCGAGGGCCAGCGCGTACGGCACGAGCAGCTTCTGCCCGTCGCGGACGAGCCCGCCCCCGGGCGCCGCGTCGACCAGCCAACCGAGCAGCGCGGCCCCACCGGGCAGCACGCCGAGCGCCGCCACCAGCCACGACCCGGCGGCCAGCACCAGCAGCCGCGCGGGCGCGCCGGCCGGCCAGCGCCGGCGCAGCAGCGACACGCCGTACCCGGCGAGGAGCAGCAGCAGCACGGTGGCCAACGGCACGAACACGGCCTGGCGGGACGCCGGGACGGTCAGCGCGTTCCAGATCCCGCCGGTGCCGGCGAGCGCGACCAGCGACCCGCCCCAGTTCTCGGCACGGGCGGCGAAGGCGGGCACCCCGGCCGGGTCGGAGCGGCCCCCGGTGGCGCTGCCCAGCCCGGCCACCAGCCACGGCGCGTTGAGCAGCACCGTCACGGCGAGCCCGGTGCCGGCCCGGCGGGCGGCGCCCGGGTAGCGGCCGGGCAGCAGCACCGCCACCGCCACCAGGGCGATCAGCCCACCGGTCGGGGTGATCGCGGAGACCGCCGCCGCCAGCAGCAGCCCCGGCAGCGCCCCGGGCCGGCCCGCGCGCACCCCGAGCGCCGCCGCCACCAGCCAGGGCAGCATCGCGTACGCCAACAGCAGCCCCCACTGCCCGAGCAGCAGCCGCTCGGCCAGGTACGGCGTCCAGGCGTAGCCGAGGGCGGCGACCACCCGTACGGCGGTGCGGGTGGTGGGCACCAGCCGGGCGGCGCCGAGCGCGGCGAACCAGAGGATCGCCACCAGCACCAGCCGTTGCAGCAGCCAGCCGGGCACGAGCTGGGTGGCGAGCGCGACCACGGCGTCCTGCGGCACGGCCCGGGGCAGCGCCGAGGCCGGGGCGATCACGTCCCAGCTCAACGCCTGCCGGGGCACGAAGACCATGTCGTAGCGGAGGACGTACCCGGGCAGGGCCAGCGGGGCGAGCACCACCACCGCCACGGCGGCGGCCACGCCGTACGGCACCAGCCGTCCACGCATCCGTCGACCCCCACCTGCCTGCCGGGCGCGACCCGACCGCGCCGTGGTGGCTCGCCACTGTACGCGACCACGACCGCGCTCCGGCGACGACCGGGAACCACCCGATGACCTGATGGGACGCCAGGTCGCCGGTGTGGCAGTCTTCCCGCCATGGCATCGACCGGCACGACCAACGCCCCCGAAGGGACCGGCCTCGTCGGCGGCTGGGCACGCGCCCACCCGGTCCGGGCGGTGGCCGCCGCCATGATCCTGGTCAGCCTGGTCTGGCGGGCACAGCTGGCCTCCCGCGGCTACCTGGCGGTCGACGACTACATGCTGATCGCCCGGGCGGCGGAGGCCGACCTGACCCCGGGCTTCCTGCTCACCCTCTACAACAATCACTTCATGCCGGCGGCGCTGCTCATCACCTGGCTGGTGACCCGGGCGGTCGGCCTCGCCTACTGGCCGTACGTCCTGATCCTCACCGCCGCCCAGGCGGTGCTCGCGGTGAGCTTCGCCCGGCTGCTGCGCACCCTGGTCCGCCCCGGCTGGGCGCTGCTGGTGCCGCTGGCGGTGTTCCTGTTCAGCCCGCTGACCCTGGAGGCCACCTCCTGGTGGGCGGTCGGGGTCAACATGCTGCCGATGCAGATCGCCATGGTGCTCGCGGTCAGCGCGCAGGTCCGGTACGTGCGCAGCGGCCGGCGGCGGCACCTGGTGACCCTCGGCCTGGCCGTGCTCCTCGGGCTGCTCTTCTTCGAGAAGGCGCTGCTGGTGGTGCCGCTGGTCTTCCTGCTGACCACGTTCCTCTTCGTCGGCGGCCCGCCGGTGCGCGCGGTGCTGACCACCGTCCGCCGCTACTGGCCGTCGTGGCTGGTGCTGACCGCCCTGTCGCTGGGCTTCCTCGCGCTCTACGGCTCCCGGGCGGAGTCCTCGCTACGCCGGCCGGACTCGCTCGGTGAGGTGTTCTCCTTCCTGTGGCAGTTGCTCGGTTCCACCGTCGTACCGGGTCTGCTGGGCGGGCCGTGGCGCTGGCTGCCGGCCGGTGACGGCGCCCCGGTGACCGCGCCGCCCGAGCTGGGCCGGTGGATCGCCTGGGTGGCGTTCCTGGTGCTGGTGGTGCTGACCGTCCGGCTGCGCCGGGTCGCCGGCCGGGCGTGGCTGCTGCTGGCCTCGTACCTGACCCTGGTGACCGCCCTGCTGGCCGCCACCCGGCTCGGCTCGATCTACAGCGACGTCGCCGGCGCCGTCCCCCGCTACGTCAGCGACGTCGTGGTGGTGGCCGCGCTCTGCATCGGCGTCGCGCTGCTCGGGCTGCGGCCCGTGCCGGACCGCTTCGCCCCGGCCGACCCGCCGCGGGCGGACCCGGGCGACGACCCCCAGCCGGCCACCGGCAACGGCAACGGCGACGGGGACGGGGACGCCGAGCGGACGGACGGCGAGCCGGCCACGGCGACCGACGGCGAGCCCGTCCGCGCCGCGACCGGGAGCGCCGGCGCCCACGACGAGGACCCGGAAATCGCCACGGTCGAGCAGGTGACGCCCGACGTGGAGCGCCCGGCCGACTCGGAGCCGGCCCCCCGGGTCGCCGTCCCGGCCGCCGCCCACGGCGTCATCCACGCCGAGTACGACGACTACGATCTCCGACCCCCGGTCCGCCCGCCGGCGGCGCGACCGTTCGACGCGCCACCACAGCGCGCGGGCGCGGCCGCCGGGTCGACGCCGCCGACCGCCACCGGCGCGCCCCCACCCACCGCAGCGCCGGTCCGGGCGGACCGGGCCGAGGACGCGACCCGGGCGGCGACCCCGGCCGTCCGGCCCACCGGTGAGCCGGAGCAGCCGGCCGTACCGGCGGCGTCCACGGGCGGGCACGACCCGGAGGACCCGGCGCCCCCGGCCGTGCTGGTACGCCACCGGGAGGCGGTCTCCGCCGGCCTGGCCATCGCGCTGGTCGCCGGTGGTCTCGGCACCGCCTGGACGACGGCCCGCTTCGGCGACGAGTGGGCGGTCAAGGCCGGACGCACCTACCTGGACACGGTCCGGGCCGAGCTGGCCGCCGCCCCGCCCGGCACGGTCTTCTTCGACCAGCCGGTCCCCGGTGACGTGGTGCCCGCGCTCTCCGCGCCGTACAACCGGCAGTCGAAGTTCTTCCGCGCGCTGCCGGAGCGGCCGGTCTTCGTCACCGAGGCGGAGGCGCCGTCCCTGTTCGACCGCACCGGCCGGATCACCCCGGTCCGGATCGACGGACCCACCGCTCAGCCCGGCCCGGAACAGGCCTGCGGCTGGAAGGTCACCGACGGCGAGGCGGTGCGGATGCCGCTCACCGGGCCGCGCGACGACTGGTTCTGGGTGGTCCGGATCGGCTACCTGAGCTCCGGCGACAGCACGGCCACGTTCCGGTTCGGCGGCAGGGAGAAGCGGTTCCCGGTGAAGACCGGGCTGAACCAGACCTTCTTCGAGTTCACCGGCGGCGGCGACACCGTCGAGCTGAGCGTCGCCGACCCCGACGTCACGCTCTGCACCAACGAGGTCGCGGTCGGCAGCCCGGTCCCGCAACAGTGACGCGTCGGCCGGTCACTCCGGCCGGAACAGCACCGAGTTGACGTACCGGGGGCGGGGCCAGAGCACGCGGCGGGCGAAGCTCTGCCCCACCCGGGCGATCGCCTCCCGCTGGTGCCGCCCGAGGTCGAAGTCGGCCAGCGGCACCCAGGTACGCCCCGGCAGCACGTACCCCCGGTAGCCCCAGCCGGTGAGCAGCTCCAGCAAGGGCTCCACGGGCTGGATCCGCTCCTCGACCTCGATCAGCAGCACCGGCCGGTCCCGGCGGACGGTCTCCGACCCGCCGCGCAGCGCGGGCAGCTCGTGCCCCTCGATGTCGAGCTTGACGAAGCGCACATCGGTCAGGCCGAGCGAATCCAGGGTGATCCGGCGGACCTGCACCGGGCTGCCCTGTTCCGGCTGCTCCAGCGAGGAGGTGCCGACGATCGCGCCGCCGTCGGGCAGGTAGAGTGCGGCGGTGCCCCCGTGGTCGGAGACGGCCGCCTCGACCACCTCGACGGTGGGGAAGGCGGCCCGCAGCTGGCGGGCCAGCGGGGGCGTGGGCTCGACCGCGACGACCCGGTCGGCGCGGCGCAGCAGGCGGGCGGTCCACGGGCCGTACCAGGCGCCGACGTCCACCGCGGTGCCGCCGCGCGGCACGAAGTCGGCCAGCCGGGCCAGCTCCGGCTCCACCCGGGGATAGACCAGCCGGATCCCGTCCGCCACCCACCGCTCCGGCAGCTTCGCGGCCAGCCCGGAGGTGGCTGCCGCGGCCACGTTCGTCGACGCCATGGGGCAGCACACTAGCCCCTTCCCGGCTCCGGGGGCAGGGGTCGCCGGTGCGGGGCTGACGGCCGGTCGGGCGGGCGGTACTGTCTCCCCGGTCGGGCCGGAGCGTCACGGCCGTCCGCCGGCCACGACGCGCACGGTCTTCGAAGCAGCGCAGGCCACTCGGGGCGGCATGACACAGGCCATTGGCAGGGACACCGGCGCGGGGCGGCTCGGAGCCGCCGGCGTCGCCGTCACCGTGGCCACGACCCTGAGCAACGCCCTGGCCTACCTGGTGCCGGTGCTCGGCGCCCGGCGGCTGGACGCGGCCGACCTCGGCGCGCTGGCCACGGTGCTCGCGCTGGGCGCGATCGCGGCCGTGCCCGGCTTCGGCCTGCAGATCGCCGTCGCGGTACACCGCGCCCGGCACGGCCCCACCCACACCCGCCGCCTCGCGCTGCTCACCGCGACGCTCACCGCCGGGGTCACGGTCGGGGCGGCGCCGCTGCTGACCGTCCTGCTGCGGCTGCCGGTGACGCTGACCCTGCTACTCGCGGCGACCACCTTCGCCACCGTGCTGGCCGGCCGCTGGCTCGGCGAACTCCAGGGCGACCAGCGCTTCCTGCGCCTCTCCATCGCGATGACCCTGCTCGCCCTCGGCCGCTACGGCGGTCTGATCGCCGGTCTGGCGCTCGGCGGTGGCGCGGTCACCGCCCTGCTGCTCGCCACGGTCACCGGGCTGCTCGCCCTGCCGCTGCTGGCCCGCCTCGCCCGCCCCGCCCGTTCCGGGCCGCCCGCCGCACCGGCCACCACGCGGGACCGCGACCTGCGACCCGGGCACGTGATGACCGCGTGCACGGCAACGCTGGCGATGCTCACCATCTCGTACGCCGACCTGATCCTCGCCCGGCAGCTGCTGCCGGCGGCCGGTTCCGGCGCGTACGCGGTGGGCTCGGTGCTCACCAAGGGTGCGCTGTGGGCGCCGCAGGTGGTGACCCTGCTCGCGCTGCCCCGGCTCGCGCGGGGCGACCGGCGGGCCCGCGCGCTGGGGCTGGCCGTCATCCTCGCCTGCGGCGCGGTGCTGGTGGCGGCCGCCGAACTCGGCGGCGAGCTGGCGTTCCGGCTCGCCGGCGGCGCCGCCTACCTGCACCTGGCGGGCGAGGCCCCGCTCTTTGCCGCCACCGGCGCCCTGTACGCGGTGGTCTTCATGCTGGTCAACGACCGGGTGGCCAGCGGTGTCCGGTTCCCCGCCGCGCCGCTCTGGGTGGCCACCGCCGGCCTGGCCGCGGCGGCCCTGCTGGTCGCGCCACGCACCGTTGAAGGGGTGCTCGCCTGCGCGCTCGGCACCGCCGCCGTGACCGCCGCCGTGATGACCTGGCTCGTCCTGCGCCCCCGCGACCGGTCCGGTCGGCGCTGACCCGACCCGGCCCGTCGGCGCGGCGTGTACGGCCGCCCCGGTCGGCCTCGGTGGCCCGGCCGTACGGTCAGTCGCCGGCGGCGAGCCAACCGGTGAGCAGGTGATGGTCGATCGAGTCGACCCGGCCGAGGGTCCGCCCGGCGGCCACCCGCTCGCGCAGCTCGTCGCGGGTGAACCAGCGCGCCTCCAGCAGTTCCTCGCCGTCGACCCGGACCTCCTCGGACCCGGCGGTGGCCCGGAAGCCGACCATCAGTCCGGCCGGGAAGGGCCACGCCTGCGACCCCTGGTACGACAGCGCGGTCACGCTCACCCCGGCCTCCTCGGCCATCTCCCGCCGGACGGCGTCCTCCAGGCTCTCGCCCACCTCGACGAACCCGGCGAGCGTCGAGTACGACCCCTCGGGCGCCCCGGCGTGCCGGGCCAGCAGGCAGCGGTCCGGCGCCTCGGGTGTCTCGGGGGACTCGACCAGCACGATGATCGCCGGTTCGATCCGCGGGAAGATCAGCCGGCCGCAGCGCGGCCCCGAGCAGGCGCGCACGTGCCCGCCGTCACGGGGCACCGTCGCCGACCCGCAGCAGCCGCAGTAGCGCTGCTGCCGGTGCCAGTGCAGCAGCCCCCGGGCGTACGCCTGCACCGCCGCGTCGGCCGGGGCGAGCCGCCCCACCAGGGCCCGGACGTCGACGGTCGAGACGGCTCCGGCCAGCCGCACCGCCTCCGGCCCGGTCCGCTCCGACAGGTCCAGGGCGAAGACCGGCACGTCGTCGTCGAGGCCCAGGAAGACGGGCTCGTCGGCGGCGGCGAGCAGGTCGGTGGCGTCGGCCAGGGCGAGCCGGACGGGGGCCTGACCGGCGTCGACGAGACAGTGGTCACGCCAGAGGGGGAGCAGCACCCCGCCGGGGTTGCCCAGCCGGGCGGAGATCCACTCCCGGTCGGCGCGCAGCGCCCCCGCCCGGTCCAGCCACCCGCCGCCGTACGCCATCATCCGATCGCCCACCGCGACACCGTGCCACGGCCGTCACCCGGCGCGGCGACCGGGCCCACCCCCGCCGACACGCGGTGGGGCACGGATGGCCGGGCGCACAGTGTCGAGCGGTCCGCGCGTTCGTTACCGTAGTTGCTTCCGGGGGCCCGCAACCCCCACGTGGTACGTCCCGATCGAGGTGGCTGTGACCCTTTACGGCGACAAACGTCTCTCCGACGACCGGCCCACGGTGCAGGTCACCGCGGTCACCTGGCCCGGTGACGAGGAGCCGCCGCCGGGCGGGAAGTCCGCCGGCCCGACCGGCGGCCTGCGGTCGCGCCGGGTCAAGCTGCTGCTGGCCGGCGGGCTGACCGCCGCGGTGCTGGCCGGCGTCGGCGGTGTCGGCGCCTACGCGTACGCCGGGGACGTCCCCCGGGGCACCACCGTGCTCGGGGCCGAGCTGGGTGGTCGCAGCCGGGCGGACGCGGCGAAGGAGCTCCGCGCCGAGTTGGAGCGCCGGGCCGCGACGTTGAACGCGCCGCTGACCGTCGTGGTGGGCGAGACGAAGGCGGAGATCGTGCCCGCCGACGTCGGGCTGGCGGTGGACGTCGACGCCACGGTGGCCGCGGCGGCGGAGGCCGACGCGCACCCGGTGAGCCGGCTGGTCGGCTCCCGCACCGTGGAGCCGGTGGTGACGGTGGACGCCGCCAGGCTCGACGCCGCGCTGCGCAAGGTACTGGGCAAGCAGGGCCGGGACATGACCATGCCGGCGATCATCTTCACCGGCACCACGCCGAAGCCGGTCTACCCGAAGCCGGCCCTCTCCCTCGACCCGGACCAGTCCGTCCAGGTGATCAAGGCGGGGTGGCTCGCCGGTGAGCCGGTGACCGTGCCGGTGGTGGAGAAGGCGCCGGCGACCACCCGCGAGGAGGTGGACCGGCTGGTGGCCGAGCTGGCGAAGCCGGCCGTCGCCGCCCCGGTCACCCTCGGCACCGACAAGGGCTCGGTGAGCATCCCACCGTCCGCGATCGCCCGTGCGCTGCGCTTCTCCGCCGACGAGGCGGGCAAGCTCACCCCCCGGGTGGACGTGAAGCGCCTGCGCAGCGCGCTCGGCGACCGGCTGGCGAAGATCGAGGTGCCGCCGAAGGACGCCGGCATGACCATCTCCGGCGGCAAGCCCAAGGTGGTGCCGGGCCAGGCCGGGCAGCAGGTCGACACGGCGGCCCTCGCTCGGGACCTGCTCGCCGTCCTGCCGAGGACCGAGGGGCGGACGGTCACCGGCCAGCTCAAGGCGAGCGAGCCGGAGCTGACCGAGGAGAAGCTGGCCACCCTCGGCATCAAGGAGCGGGTGTCGACCTTCACCACCCGGTTCCCCGGCGGGCTCTCCTCGCCGCGCAGCCAGAACATCATCCAGGCCGCCAAGGACGTGGACGGCACGGTCGTGCAGCCCGGCGAGACGTTCTCGCTCAACGGGCACACCGGGGAGCGTGGCTACGCCCAGGGCTACAAGGACGCGCCGGTGATCGTCGGCGGCAAGCTGGTGCCCGGGGTGGGCGGCGGTGTCTCCCAGTTCACCACCACGCTCTTCAACGCCACGTACTACGCCGGTCTGGAGGACGTCGAGCACAAGCCGCACTCGTTCTACTTCAGCCGCTACCCGGCGGTGATCGAGTCGACCATCTTCTGGCCTGACCTGGACTTCAAGTTCCGTAACAACACCCCGCACGGGGTGCTGATCGACACCTCGTGGACCTCCAGCACCATCACGGTGTCGATCTGGAGCACGAAGATCTACGACAGCGTCAAGACGGAGTACGGGCCCCGCCGCAACATCACCAAGCCGAAGACGGTCTACCTGGAGCCCGGCCCGAGGTGCATCGCGGCCGTGGGCAGCGACGGCTTCAGCCAGGACGCCTTCCGGGTCATCAAGAAGGACGGCAAGGTCGTCAAGCGGGAGAAGTTCAGCTGGACCTACGACGCCGAGCCGCGCTTCATCTGCGCTCCGGAACCCTCCTGACCCCAGGCGCACCGAAGCCCCGCCGGCTCCGTCGCCGGCGGGGCTTCCTGCTGTCGTACGCCCTCAGGGGCGTGCCTCGGCCAGTCCCTGTCGTACGCCGTCCGCGTCGCGGTCGGTGCCGTAGACCGGGGTGTCGGGCTGCTGCCGCCAGCTCTCGTCCAGCGTGCCCGCGTCCACCGGGTCGAAGCCGAGCGAGTCGACGAGCTGCATCACGAGCTGCTTGGCCTCGGCGTCGTCACCGGCGATCGGCAGGGCGATCCGGTCCGGGGCGCCGGCCGGCCGGCCGTTGTCCATGAGGTGCTGGGCCTGGATGTTGTTGAACGCCTTCACCACGCGGGCGCCCTTGAGGTGTTCGGCGGTCCAGCGGCTGGAGCTGAGGCTGCGGTCGAGCAGTTCGGCGATGTCGCCGTCGCGCTGGGGGTAGTAGTTGTCGGCGTCGACGACCACCTTGCCGTCGAAGGGTTCCGCGGGGAGCCCCGGCACCGCCAGCAGCGGGATCGCCACGATCACCAGTTCGGCGTCCTGCGCCGCCTGCTCCAGGGTGCCGGCCGTGGCGCCGGTCTCCTGCGCCAGGTCGGTGAGGCTCTGCGGGCCCCGCGAGTTCGCCACTGTCACGTCGTGCCCCAGGGCGCTCAGCCGCCGGGTGAGGGTCCCGCCGATGTGCCCCGAGCCGATGATTCCGATCTTCATGACCACTCCTGCCTCCGCCGGTCTCCGGCGGTCAGTTCCGGTCGTACGGGGAGCAGGTACCCCGACCGGTCCGCCCCGATTGCGGACGGGGCGTACGCCACGTCACGTTTCCGCCGTCGCGGCGGGGGTCGCGCCGTCAAGGGCGTGTCCCGCACCGACGGTACCGAGGCGGGCAGGGGGATCGGACCGATTCACCGAACGGGTTCGGCGGGATCACATGGCATCGGCCGGCCTGCGGCCCTTTCCAGAAATGCAGTCAGGGCCACCCCGGATAGGGGTGGCCCTGACTATGAAGATGTCCGGCGGTGTCCTACTCTCCCACACCCTCCCGAGTGCAGTACCATCGGCGCTGGAGGGCTTAGCTTCCGGGTTCGGAATGTTACCGGGCGTTTCCCCTCCGCCATGACCGCCGTAACTCTATGAACATGTCAAAACAACCCTTTCGCGGGTGTTCGCTTGTTCAGAGTTGCACAGTGGACGCGTAGCAGCTTGGTAGTCAAGTCCTCGGCCTATTAGTACCGGTCAACTGAACCCGTTACCGGGCTTACATTTCCGGCCTATCAACCCAGTCGTCTAGCTGGGGGCCTTACCCCACAAAGTGGGTGGGATACCTCATCTTGAAGCGAGCTTCCCGCTTAGATGCTTTCAGCGGTTATCCCTTCCGAACGTAGCTAACCAGCCGTGCCCCTGGCGGGACAACTGGCACACCAGAGGTTCGTCCGTCCCGGTCCTCTCGTACTAGGGACAGCCCTTCTCAAGTATCCTACGCGCACGGCGGATAGGGACCGAACTGTCTCACGACGTTCTAAACCCAGCTCGCGTACCGCTTTAATGGGCGAACAGCCCAACCCTTGGGACCTGCTACAGCCCCAGGATGCGACGAGCCGACATCGAGGTGCCAAACCATCCCGTCGATATGGACTCTTGGGGAAGATCAGCCTGTTATCCCCGGGGTACCTTTTATCCGTTGAGCGACACCGCTTCCACTCGCAAGTGCCGGATCACTAGTCCCGACTTTCGTCCCTGCTCGACCTGTCAGTCTCACAGTCAAGCTCCCTTGTGTACTTGCACTCAACACCTGATTGCCAACCAGGCTGAGGGAACCTTTGGGCGCCTCCGTTACCCTTTAGGAGGCAACCGCCCCAGTTAAACTACCCACCAGACACTGTCCCTGAACCGGATAACGGTCCGAAGTTAGATACCCAAATCAACCAGAGTGGTATTTCAAGATTGCCTCCACCCATACTGGCGTATGGACTTCACCGGCTCCCACCTATCCTACACAAGCTAATTCGGATACCAATGTCAAGCTATAGTAAAGGTCCCGGGGTCTTTCCGTCCTGCCGCGCGTAACGAGCATCTTTACTCGTACTGCAATTTCGCCGGGCCTGTGGTTGAGACAGTGGGGAAGTCGTTACGCCATTCGTGCAGGTCGGAACTTACCCGACAAGGAATTTCGCTACCTTAGGATGGTTATAGTTACCACCGCCGTTTACTGGCGCTTAAGTTCTCCGCTTCGCCCCGAAGAGCTAACAGGTCCCCTTAACGTTCCAGCACCGGGCAGGCGTCAGTCCATATACATCGAATTACTTCTTCGCATGGACCTGTGTTTTTAGTAAACAGTCGCTTCCCCCTGCTCTCTGCGGCCATACAACGCTCCACCCGCGCGGGGCTTCACGTCTCCGGCCCCCCTTCTCCCTAAGTTACGGGGGCAATTTGCCGAGTTCCTTAACCACAGTTCGCCCGATCGCCTCGGTATTCTCTACCTGACCACCTGTGTCGGTTTGGGGTACGGGCCGCTCAGAACTCGCTAGAGGCTTTTCTCGGCAGCATAGGATCACTGACTTCACCTGAATCGGCTCGGCATCACGTCTCAGCCTATATGCACCACGGATTTGCCTATGGTGCGGCCTACACGCTTACCCCGGCACAACCACCGGCCGGGATCAGCTACCTTCCTGCGTCACCCCATCGCTTGACTACTACCCGCCAGGTTCCCACGCTCCCCAACCTCAACCCGAAGGTCTTGGCTGGTTTGGGTGGTTAGCACAACGAGGTTCATCAGGGACGCTCTTTCGCGGGTACGGGAATATCAACCCGTTGTCCATCGACTACGCCTCTCGGCCTCGCCTTAGGTCCCGACTCACCCAGGGCGGATTAGCCTGGCCCTGGAACCCTTGGTCATCCGGCGGAAGGGTTTCTCACCCTTCTTTCGCTACTCATGCCTGCATTCTCACTCGTGCCGCGTCCACAACTGGGTCACCCCGCTGCTTCACCCCCGGCACGACGCTCCCCTACCCATCCACACACCTGCACAAGGAATCAAGTCCAAGCGAGGTTGAAATGTGAATGCCACAGCTTCGGCGGTGTGCTTGAGCCCCGCTACATTGTCGGCGCGGAACCACTTGACCAGTGAGCTATTACGCACTCTTTAAAGGGTGGCTGCTTCTAAGCCAACCTCCTGGTTGTCTATGCGACCCCACATCCTTTTCCACTTAGCACACGCTTAGGGGCCTTAGCTGGTGATCTGGGCTGTTTCCCTCTCGACTACGAAGCTTATCCCCCGCAGTCTCACTGCCGCGCTCTCACTTACCGGCATTCGGAGTTTGGCTGATTTCGGTAAGCTTGTGGGCCCCCTAGACCATCCAGTGCTCTACCTCCGGCAAGAAACACGCGACGCTGCACCTAAATGCATTTCGGGGAGAACCAGCTATCACGGAGTTTGATTGGCCTTTCACCCCTAACCACAGGTCATCCCCCAACTTTTCAACGTTGGTGGGTTCGGCCCTCCACGCGGTCTTACCCGCGCTTCAGCCTGCCCATGGCTAGATCACTCCGCTTCGGGTCTAGGACATGCGACTCGATCGCCCTATTCAGACTCGCTTTCGCTACGGCTCCCCCACACGGGTTAACCTCGCCACATGCCACTAACTCGCAGGCTCATTCTTCAAAAGGCACGCCGTCACCCCGCAAGGCTCCGACGGATTGTAGGCGAACGGTTTCAGGTACTATTTCACTCCCCTCCCGGGGTACTTTTCACCATTCCCTCACGGTACTCGTCCGCTATCGGTCACCAGGAAGTATTTAGGCTTACCAGGTGGTCCTGGCAGATTCACGGCAGATTTCAGGGGTCCGCCGCTACTCGGGAACACCCACAGAAGGTCAGCAACTTTCACCTACCGGACTCTCACCGCCTACGGTCAGCCATTCCAGACTGTTCGGCTAGCCACTGACTTTATAACTCCTCGAACAAGTGTCAGCTTGTTCAGCAGGGTCCCACAACCCCGACCACGCAACCCCTGACAGGTATCACACGCAGCCGGTTTAGCCTCAATCCGCTTTCGCTCGCCACTACTCACGGAATCACTAAATTGTTTTCTCTTCCTACGGGTACTGAGATGTTTCACTTCCCCGCGTTCCCCCCACACACCCTATGTGTTCAGGTGCGGGTGACACCACATGACTGGTGCCGGGTTTCCCCATTCGGACACCCTGGGATCACAGCTTGGTTGACAGCTCCCCCAGGCCTATCGCGGCCTCCCACGTCCTTCATCGGCTCCTGGTGCCAAGGCATCCACCGTTCGCCCTTGACAACTTGACCACAAAGATGCTCGCGTCCACTGTGCAATTCTCAACAAACGACCAACCCACAACCAGAAACACCCCACACCAAACGCCACCACAGTGACCGGTATGCAGGGCCAGGTCATGCCTGGCAACCAACCCCCACCACAGGTGAGGTCATGGCTCTGAAAGACAACCCACGGGTTGTTCCTTCAGGACCCAACAGGGTGCT
>NZ_JBNADX010000008.1:0-221999 GCF_049629545.1 Micromonospora citrea | reverse complement strand
CGGCGCCGGTCAGATCAGGTCCCAGCTCAGCGGGGTACCGCGCGGGACGTCGACGGCGAAGGTGCGACCGAGCACGGTGTCGATCTGCACCGGCGGCAGGCCGCCGGCCGGGCGGATCGAGCGCACGTTGCGCGCGGTCACCGGGTCGCCGGCCCGGACGTCCTCGACGACCCAGAGCGAGCGGCGGAAGCGCAGCCCCTCCCGCTCGGCCGGGGTCGGGCCGACCCGGGTGCCGCCGAGCGCCGCGTGGGCCCGCTGCGACTCCACGACCAGGGCGGCCAGCTCCGCCGGGTCCAGCGAGAAGTCCGAGTCCACCCCGCCGTCGGCGCGGTCCAGCGTCACGTGCTTCTCGATGAAGCAGGCGCCCAGCGCCACCGAGGCGACCGGCACCCCGATCCCGGGGGTGTGGTCGGACAGGCCCACCGGCACGCCGAACAGGTCGGCCAGCACCGGGATCCGGCGCAGGTTGCTGTCCGCCGGTGGCGCCGGGTAGGAGGCGGTGCAGGCCAGCAGGACGATGCTGCCCGCGCCGGCCTCCCGGGCGGTGCGCACCGCCGCGTCGATCTCGGCGACCGTCGCCATCCCGGTGGAGATCACCAACGGCTTGCCGGTGCCGGCCACCAGCCGGATCAGCGGCAGGTCGACCAGCTCCGACGAAGCGATCTTGTACGCCGGCGTATCCAGCTCCTCCAGCAGCTCCACGGCGGTCGGGTCGAACGGCGACGAGAAGACGGTCAACCCGCGCTCGCGGGCCCGCGCGAAGATTGGCCCGTGCCACTCGTACGGGGTGTGCGCCTTCTCGTAGAGGCGGTACAGGTTCTGCCCGCCCCACAGCTCGTGCCCGCCGGAGATGCGGAAGGCGGGGGTGTCGACGTCGATGGTGATGGTGTCCGGTCGGTACGTCTGGAGCTTCAGCGCGTGCGCGCCGCTGGCGGCGACGGCGTCCACCATCGCCAGCGCCCGGTCCAGGTCCCCGTTGTGGTTGCCGGACATCTCGGCGACCACGAAGGGCAGCTCCCCGCCCCCGACCAGGTGCGGTCCGATCTTCACTGTCGACGTCATGCCCGACCTCTGTTCGCTGTGCGTCCGCGCCGCGGCGCGGTCCTACCGGTGCCGTCCGTGGACGACGGGAAAACCAGGGCGCCGGGAGCCGGTCCGGCTCCCGGCGTCGGGGTGCGCCGACGGGTGTCCCTCACCGGGTGGGGCGGGTGGCCGGCGCGTCCGGCCGGGTCGCCGGCGCGGTGTCGGGGGCGGGCGGCCGCACCGTGGCCCCGGGGGCGGTGGTCGCCCGCCGGGCCGCGCCGGCCAGCCGGTGGGCCCGCCGCAGCGCCGCGTACGCGAGGTAGTCGTCCCGGCCGACCAGCCGGTGCTTCAGCCCGGCCACCCCGCCCGGACGTGGATAGCCGCCCTCCGGCAGGTGCTTACGGTACTGCTCGGCCACGCGGCGGAAGAAGGCCCGGCGCAGGTGCGGGTGCAGCCGGTCGTCGTTGCCCACCACGACCAGCATGTGGTTGACCATCAGCCCGAACAGCTCGGCGTGCAGCCGCGGGTCCGGGTGCCGCCGCCGGACCCAGTCGAGCAGCCGGTCGTACTGGTCGAAGGCGTCGAAGTGCCGGCCGCTGCGGGTGGAGGTGATCGCGCCCTGCCGGCCCTGCCGGTAGAGGTAGCAGACCCGGTCCAGCACGGAGATCTTCTCCGCGCCGATCAGCAGCGGGTGGCTGAACGGGATGTCCTCGTACCAGCCGGGGTGGAAGCGCAGCTCCAGTTCGTCCAGGAAGGCGCGGCGGACCACCTTGTTCCACGCGGTGTGCTGCACCCGCAGCAGCTGCGGCCGGTCGGCCAGCCGCACCACGTCCGGCGTCCCGCGCAGCAGCGGGCTGCTCGCGTCGACCTCGCGCCGGCCGTCCTCGTGCACCCGCAGGTGGTCCACGAGCAGCACGTCGGGGTGGTGCGCGCGCAGCCGGTCCAGCACGGCGGGCAGCGTGCCGGGGGGCAGCCAGTCGTCGCTGTCGACGAACCAGACGTACGACCCGGTGGCCACCTCCAGGCCGGCGTTGCGGGCCGGGCCGAGGCCGACGTTGCTCCTCAGGTGCACCGTGCGCACCTGCGGGTGGGTGGCGGCGTACGCGCGCAGCAGCTCACCGCAGCGGTCCGGCGAGGCGTCGTCGACGGCGACGATCTCGACCGCGTCCCGCTCACCGGCCGGCACGTCCGTGCGGATCGAGTCGAGGCACTGGTGCAGGTACGCCTCGACCCCGTGGACGGGCACGACGACGCTGAGCAGCGGGACGGGCACGGGCTGGTTGACCACGCCGCCACCCTCGTGCACCCGGGTGGACGGGCACGGAACCTGACGTATCCGGCGGAGATGGAGTTACTGAACAGCGTCCGGACGGCGGGTTAACGACGCGTCCGTCAGCCACGTCCCGACATGTGGGAACGGCGGATCTCGATCTCCCCGGTGATCAGCAGGGCGAACACGAGCGGCGACCCACCGTGACCGGGGCGGGGCAGCGAGCCGTTCGCCAGACATGGATGATCGTGGAAATCGTCGATCTCGATGGAGGTAGCACATGGCACGGGGGATCTCCTTGCACCGTATCCAGGGCCGGTGGGCACGCGCGCTCGTCGCGCTGCTCGCCGGACTGTCGCTGACGGCCGGGCTCACCGGACCGGCCTCGGCGGCACCGCAGCCGATCATCGGTGGTGAGCTCCAGTCCGACGCGGACGGCCTGGCCGCCCTGATGGTCGACGGCCGCTACCAGTGCAGTGGCTCGATCGTCAGCAACTACTGGGTGCTGACCGCGAAGCACTGCATGTACGACAGCAACGGCCGGATCGCGGACTCCCGCCTGTCGGTCCGGGTGAAGAGCATCTACTGGAACAGCGGCGGCGGCGTCGTCTACATCTCCACCTCGCGGGTGCGGACCAGTCACGACATCGCCATGCTCAAGCTGAACCGGTCGGCCAACGCCCAGCCGGTACGGCTGCCCACCGCCACCACCAAGGTCGGCGCCACCACCTACGCCTTCGGCTGGGGTCGTACCTGCACGTCGTGCGCCCCGTCGACCCAGTTGCGGCGGGCCACCCAGTACGTGCAGTCGATCGACGACACCGACCTCTACGGCGGCCGGGGCATCCGGACCACCGGCCTCAACGGTGACGTCTGCTTCGGTGACTCGGGCGGCCCGCTGTTCAAGCTGGTCGACGGGCTGCGCTACCAGGTGGGCGTGCTCTCCGGCGGGTCCAGCACCTGCAACGCCAGCGCCTACTGGGCGACGGTCCCGGAGAGCCGGGACTGGATCCTGAACGTGATGGCCACGGTCTGATCGCACCGCCCTACGCGGGCCGGCCCCGTCCGGGGCCGGCCCGTCGGCGTACCGGAGCGATGTGCCCGCCCGTGACGAGCGGGTAGGGTGCCCGGCGGCGGTCCCCACCGGGACCGTGGTGGACGTCGTCCTGGCCGTGGCGACGACGCGGCCGAGGAGGGACGTAGGTGTTGTTGATCCGTGCCGACGGCGGCGCCCCCGCCGCCACCCTGCCGGCGAGCCGACTGCCCTCGCTGACCGGGCTGCGCTGGGTCGCCGCGATGCTGGTCTTCGGCTACCACGCCGGCACCATGCGGATCGTCGGCGACCCCGACGCCAAGGCGGTGGTCGACGGACTGTTCACCCTCGGCCTGTCCGGGGTGCAGTTCTTCTTCATCCTCAGCGGCTTCGTGCTGGTCTGGTCGGCACGCGACGGCGAGCGGCGGCGCGACTTCTGGCGGCGGCGGCTCGCCAAGATCTACCCGAACCACGTGGTGACCTGGGCGGCCGCCCTGCTGGTGATGTGGTGGTTCGCCGACCCGGTGGTGCCCCGCGCGGCCCTGGAGAACCTCTTCCTCGTGCAGGCGTGGGACCCGACCCCGGGCTACTTCTACAGCATCAACTCGGTGAGCTGGTCGCTCTCCTGCGAGCTGTTCTTCTACCTCTGCCTGCCGCTGGTGCTGCCGGCGCTGCGCCGGGCCCCCGCCGGTCTGCTCTGGGCGGTGGTGGTGGCGGTGCCGCTGCTGATCGTGGCGCTCTGGCCGGGGCAGCTCCTGGTGCCGAAGGAGAGCACCTGGTGGTTCACCCAGATCTTCCCGCTGGTCCGCTCGACCGAGTTCTGGCTGGGCGTGGCCGCGGCCGAGCTGCTGCGGCGCGGCCGGTGGCGTGGGCCGGCGCTGCCACTGGCCAGCGTCATCTTCGTGGCCACCTGGGTGGTCGCGGGACAGTGGATCCGGGCCGAACTGTGGGCGGCCATCCTCTCCGCCGCGTACGTCCTGGTGATCGCCGCCGCCGCGGACGCCGACGTGCGCGGGCGGCGTTCGCCGTGGCGGCATCCCCGGCTGGTCTGGCTCGGTGAGGTGTCGTTCGCCTTCTACCTTGTGCACGTGCTGGTGATGGTCACCGTGCTGCGGGCCGCCGGGTACCTCGGGGTCGGGCTGCCCGGCTGGTGGGGGCCGCTGGTCGTGCTCGGCTTCCTGGCGGTCAACCTGGTGCTCGCCGGACTGATGCACCGCTGGGTCGAGACGCCGATGATGCGCCGCCTCGCGCCCCGCCGCCGCCCGGCTCCCGCCGGTCCGCCGACCGCCGTCGTCCCCGCCGGCTCGTCGGCCGCCGTCGTCCTCGCCGGTCCGCCGACCGCCGCGGCCGATCCGGGCGACAGCGCGCGCCCGGCCGCTCGCGGTGACTCCACCGCCCGGCCCCGGTCCGTGGCCACCCCGTCGCCACGTCCGGCCGCCGGCGAGGTGCCGGCCGGCCGGCCCGTCGAGTACGCGCACCGGCGCGACCCGGCCTGAGCGGTGTCCACGGTGGTCGGTGCGACCGCCGTGCCCCGACGTCGGTGACCGCCCGCCGGTGCGGCCGACGGGCGGGCACGCGCCCGTGCCGTACCGACCAGTGCGCCACACGCTCAGAGGTGCCACGACACGCCCGGCGACGCTGCGCCCGGATGGCATCGGCGGTAGCGTGGGAACGTGCTTCCGGTCGCGCTCACCAGTCCTCTGTGGTGGGTCGCGCGGTGGAGCTCCCGACTGCTGACCGGCCTCGCCGTGGCGGTCGCGCTCTCCCTCGGCGGCTCCGCCGTACCGGGCGACGTGCCCCCGCCGGCTGCTGCGGTCCCGCCGGCAGCCGCGCTCCTCGCCGGCCCACCGCCGTCGGCGTCCGCGCTCCTCGTCGGCCCGCCGCCGTCCGCCGGCCGGGCGTTCCCCGCACTGGCCGCCGTCGTGACGGCCCCGGGTTGCGGGTCGCCGTTCGCCGCGCCCGCCGCAAGCGTGCGGGGCGTGCCGGCGGCCCTCGCCGACGCCCCGCCGGTCGCGCCCTGCGCCGCCGCCGGGCCGGTCGCCGCGCCGTCCGGCCCGGCCGCCGCGCAGCCCTCCGCGCCGCCCGTCCCGAGCGGGCTGACGCCGGCCGGCACCGGCCCGCGCGCCCCGCCCGCCGGCTGACCGCCGCGCGGGAGCGACCCGCGACCCGCTCTCCGACCTCACCCCCCGCATGCGCCTCTGGGCCCTGTCGCCCGTCGTGCGGTGCGGGCTCCTCGTCCGCGTCCCGCTCCCCGGGAGGTGCCCACCGTGAACACCGTCCTCTACCAGTTCCTGATCGGGGTCCCGACCGCCGCCGCCATCTGGTCGGCGCTGCTCGTGCTCGCCCTGACCGTGCTCACCGTGCTGGTGGCCCGCCCCGAGCGGGACCGCCCGTCCGAGGAGGCCGCGGCCGGCGAGCCGACCCCGGCCGAGGTCGCCGTCGAGGCGGCCGACCTGCGCCGGTACGCCGAGGAGGTCGCCGCGGCCGCGTCCGGCGCGGCGCACACCGCCCGCCGTTGGCGCGAGGTGTGGCTGACCGCCCAGGAGGAGGTGGACCGGGCCTGGTCGGCGTACGACGAGGCGGAGTCCGCCGCCCGCCGGTTCGTCGGCGCCGGCGCCCTGCCCACCCCGCGCACCCCGCGCACCCCCGCCGAGTACGCCGCCCGGGAGCGCTGGCTGCACCAGGCGGCGGTGGCCGCCCACTGGCGGGGTGAGTTGCCGGTGGAGCGGCTGCGGGACGTCTTCGCCCACCGCGACGGCTGGGACCCCCGGCGGCACCCGGTCGAGCAGGAGGTGCTGCTCGCCCGGGCGGTACGCGACAGCCGGCGGGACGCCTACCGCCGGGCGGCGGCCCGGGAGCGGTCGGCGTGGCGGGACGCCGAACAGGCGGCCGACGCCGCCCGCGCCCTCGCCGTCGAGGCGTACGCGGCGGCGCAGCGGCTGCGTCCCGGCCGGGCGTCCGCCGTGCCCCGGACGGCGAGCACGGCGCCGCGCGCGACCGCGACGGCGCGCTGGCGGCCCGCCCGGGTCGGTTGAACGACGGGCGGTGCCGAAATCGTTACCCGAATGCGGTGAGCCCGGTCACGGCCGGCGGGAACCGGACGTGCGTGACAGAGCGTGACAGTGACCGCGGCGGATCGCGGAAGTGTCGCCGTCGCTGTCCGGTTGTCGCCCGTCGGTTCCCGGAAAGCCGCTCGTCCCATTGAGTGACGTCAGTGCGCGAGTGCACCGGAAATTGCGCGTCTTGATCAGGTTTACGCAGCTCGCAGCGCTTGGCGAGCCGCATAGCGGCCAGTAGTGTCACTTCGGTCCGGCGCGGTTCCCGATCGCACAAGGCGACGCCGTGTCGACCCGCTCAATCGTGGATTCCACGAACCGGGGACCCATGCACCACTGGGGTGAATCCACGGGCCACGGCCCGTGGTAGGGCGATCTTCCCGCCCGAATCCGTCAGCTAACCCGGTCGGCGGCATCGGAAGGAGTCCCATCCTCGTGCAGCACCACGCCATCCCCGCCTCGGTACCGGGGTGCATCCGCCGATAGGTCGCGCCGTCGCGTCCTGAAGTCCGGCATCCGCCCCGACGCCCGGCCCCGCCCGGGCGCTCCCCCCGCCGAGCGGCCTGAGATCCCGTTCCCGCGTGTGACGCCCCGTCACGCGCCGGTCCGGCGTGCCGCTCCCGCCCCCGTACCGTGGAGGACACGTTGAAGCACCATCTGAAGCGGCAGTTGCGGCGCCTGGCCACCGAGCGCCCGTACCAGGTCGTCGCCGGCTCCGCCGCCGCCCTCCTGCTGGCCACCGGCACCGGCGCGCTGTTCGCCGGCGCCGACGAGTCGCCGGAGCGCCGGCAGACCCCGGCGGCCGTCGCCGAGGCCGCCCCGCGCCTGGCCGACGTGGCCAGCCGCTCCCAGGCCCGCGTCGCCGCCACCACCCCGGCGGCCAGCCCATCGCCCTCGGCGAGCGCCAGCCCGTCGGCCAGCCCCACGAAGGCCAAGGCCGACCCCGACGTGACCCGCAAGGCGACCCCGAAGCCTCCGTCGTCGAAGGTCCTCGACTACGACTACGAGGCCCAGTTCACCTACTACACCTGCGGCCCGGCGGCGGTGCGCAACGCGCTCAGCGCGGCCGGCATCGAGCGGACGCAGGACGAACTGGCCGGGCCGCTCGGCACCACCGAGATGGGCACCAACTCGGCGCAGGACACCACCCGGGTGCTGAACCAGGTCGTCAAGGGCGACCCGTACCGGACCCGGATGTTCGCTGGCACCCCGAGCTCGGCCCAGATCGACCGGCTCCAGGCCGACATCGTCGCCGCGGTCACCGCCGAGCGGGGCGTGGTGGCCAACGTGGCCGGCACGGCCACCGACACCAACGGCGGCTGGCACTCCTTCCCGGGCGGCCACTACATCGCCGTGGTCGGCTACTCCGACGGCGGCGAGCTGGTCCGGGTCGCCGACTCGGCGGACCCGAACCTGCCGGAGTACTGGATGAGCACGATCGACCTCGCGAACTGGATCGCCACCCGCGGTTACTCCGCCTGATCCCGCCTCGTACGCCACGGGCGCCGGCCCCCGCAGGGGACCGGCGCCCGTGGCGTGTCCGACGGCGCGGGCGTCAGTACGTGACGAAGGCGTACAGGGCCCGGTGGTTGGACTTCGTCCCGGTCACCGTGTGGTCGACGGGTGACGGCTGCACGCTGCCCCGGACGAAGAGGTAGTCGATCTTGCTGGAGCTGTGTGTCGCCGTCGCGCCGTAGCCGGTCATGCCGTAGCCGCCCAGCGTGCTCGCCGCGATGCCGGTCCGGTTGGCGTCGATCCCCACCACCCGGATCGTCGAGGCGTTCATCAGGCTGGTGGCGTCCGCGCCGATGTGGATGCCGGTGCCGGCGATCCCGGTGTAGCCGTCGCCGGCGCAGGCGTTCTGCCGGTTCTCCTGCGGCAGGTGCATGGTGGCGGCGAACACCGACGTGCCGGTCGCCCTGATGGTGAAGCGGGCCGCGATGGCGCTGGTGCGCTTCCACTTGTAGTAGTTGGTGGTGCCGGTGTCGCTGTTCGGTGGCTTGTAGAGGGTGCAGCCGGCGCCGCCGGCGTAGGCCGTGCCCGGCTTCAACCAGCCCGCGCTCCAGTACTTGGAGATGTCGCCGTCGGCGAGGCCGAGCGTGCGGGTGTTCCAGATGATGGCGTTGGTCTGCTTCTTCTTCAGGTCACCGAGGCTCTGGTCGCTGCAGTGGTGGCTGGAACCCCACGGCTCGGGGTCGCTCCACGCCACGATCGCCCCGTAGGTGCCGGCCGGGTAGCCGAACTTGGCCGACAACTGATCGGCGTACGCCTCGGCCTGCCCCGTCCCACGCACCTGCTGCACGATCAGCAGATCCGGCGCGGCCACCCCCGCGGTGGCCGGCCTGCCGGCGTCGTCCACCAGCATCGAGGTGAGATGGTCCGGCCCGGAGACCCGGGTGCAGGTGCCGTCCGGGTTGTTGATCACGAGGTTCTCGATGTTGTTGTTGTAGACCCGCAGCACCCGGTCCGCCGCTGCCACGACGCTGTCCGGGGCGGTGGCCTTCGCCGTGGCCGACCCGCCCGTGAGCGCGGTGGACGCGACCACCGCGAGTGCTGCCATTGACGCCGTCCAGTGCCTTGAACGCACGGCACCCTCCTGCCCGGTCGCGGGGATGGCCGCCCCACCCCCGTGGAAGATCGAACCCTATCGTCATCTTCGGCCGTGGGTGGCCCCTCCGGCGTGACGACCGACCGTCCCCAGTGGAGTTCGCGACACTCGCGCCGGCTGTCCCGGCGGTGGCACACTGCGGCGCATGGACGACGACGCGGGATCCGGACCGGTCCTGGTGCTGCTGCACGGCATGGGGGCGACCGGCGAGGTGTGGCTGCCCTGGGCGCCGCTGCTCCAGCAGCGCTGGGCCGGACGCTGGCTGGCGCCCGACCTCGCCGGCCACGGGTACGCCCCGCCGCTGGCGCGGTACTCCTTCGCCGGCCTGGCCGACCGGGTCGCCGACGGGCTCGCCCGGCTGGGCGACCGGCCGCCCCGGCGGCTGGTGCTGCTCGGTCACTCCCTCGGCGGCGTGGTCGCGCTGGCGCTGGCCGCCCGCGCCGGGGGGCTGCCGGTCGACGCGGTGGTCGGCCTCGGTATCAAGGCGGTGTGGTCCCCGGCCGAGCTGGACAAGGCCGGTGAGCTGGCCCGACGCCCGGTGACCTGGTTCGCCACCCGGGACGAGGCGGCCCGCCGCTACCTGCGGGTGGCCGGGCTGACCGGCCTGTTCGCGCCCGAGGACCCGGTGGTCGAGGCGGGACTGCGGCGCGAGGACGGGCGGTGGCGGCTGGCCATGGACCCGGCGGCGTTCGGGGTCGGCGCACCCGACCTGCCGGCGCTGCTGTCGGCCACCGACGTGCCGGTGGTGCTGGCCCGGGGCGAGCACGACCCGATGGTCGCCGACGCCCAGCTCGAGAAGCTCGGCGTGCCGGTGGCGACCCTGCCAGGCCTGGGCCACAACGCGCACGTCGAGGACCCGGCGGCGGTGCTCGCGCTGCTCGACGCGTACCGGTGACGGGCCGGCCGCCCGGGTCGCGGTGGCCCGGCGGCCGCGCGTCCCGGGGAGTCCTCGGTCAGGCGGTGGGGGAGACTGGTGTGCCCCGCGACGTCACCGGGTCCGCGCCGCGCGGCGACGGCGGGGCCCACGCGCCGTCCAGCTCGCGCCGGGCCGCCTCCAGGAAGCCCTCGGCGTACGAGGCGGCCGGGAAGTCGCCGAGGTAGCGGCGGCGGGTCTCCCAGCGGGCCTCGGCCAGCGGGTCGGTGTCCAGCAGGCGGGTCAACACGTCGTCCACGTCGGACATGTCCCGGCGCAGCACGTAGCCGGAGCCGGCCAGCGGGAACCGGGTCACGAAGTCGTCGCCGTCCACGCCCATGTCGGTCACCGCGTACGGCTTGCCGGAGTAGAGGAAGTCGGAGATCACCCCGGACACGTCGGAGACCAGCGCGTCGGCCCGGTTGACGCAGTCGGTCAGGGTCAGCTCGCGGCTGGCCGCCGCACCCCACAGGTGCGCCCGGCCGGTGCGGGCCCGGTCGGCGGCGAGCAGCTCGGTCAGCCGGGCGAGCTGCCGCGCCGACGCCGGGTTCTGCGTGGTGTACGGGTGGGCCCGCAGGATCACCGTGGCGCCCCGGTCGAGCAGGCGGCGCAGCAGGGTCTCGGCCACCGGCAGCGAGCAGTAGTTGGCGTCCGCGTGGTGGCCCGTCCAGGTCGGGGTGTACAGCACGGTCGGGGCGGTCAGGCCGCGCGCCGGGGTGGTGCGTACCTCGATCGCCTCGACCTGGGGCCGGCCGACCACGACGAACTTCTCCGCGGGGATCTCCACGCCGGCCCGGGCGTACCGCTCGATGGCGGCCGGGCCGGCCACGAAGATCCGGTCGAAGATCGCCGAGACCGGGTTGGCGCTGGGCGCCTTGTCGCTGTCGCCGTGGTGCAACTGCACGTGGGTGAGCTGGTGGAACCGGATGCAGTGGCTGTTCTTCGCGCCGTGGTTGACGTAGAACGCCACCCGCAGGCTCGGCGCCAGCGCCTCGTCCATCGCCTTGAGGGTGGGGCAGTGGACCACCGGGGCGGAGGTGGCCGCGGCGATGGTCGGCAGGAACTCCGGCTCGCGCAGCATCACCAGGAACGGCCGGCCGAGCCGCTCCAGGTACGGCAGCCACATGGTCACCTGGTACTCCGACCCGGGCGGGGCGGAGAAGTACAGCAGGAACTCCGGCTGGTGCGCCCGCAGCGCGCGGGCCACCGGCCCACCCCCGGCGCTCGGGCGGAACCGCCGCCGGGCCAGGTCGAGGCCGACCGCCCCGCATCCGCCGGCCACCAGCAGCGTGGCGGCCAGCGCGACGACGGCGGGCAACGCGAGCGCGGCGGCGACCGCGACCGCCCCGAGCAGCGCCAGCAGCACGCCACCGAGGCGCGCGGCCACCACCGGCGTCCAGGTGCGCACCGGCAGGTTCGCCGCCCGGATCTCCAGGTTGCCGGCGTCGCGCAGCGGGCCGACGAGCAGCACCAGCCCGAGCAGCGTCAACGCGGTCGCCGCCAGCACCGGGTCGAAGCCGCCGTCGAGCCGGCGGGCGTACCCGATCAGGATGCCGGCCGCGAGCAGCACCGTCTCGGCGGTGATGTCGGCGTTGGCCCGGACCCGGCGCTCCACGGCGGCCGCGGCCAGCGCGGCCGCCGCCAGCGCCAGGCCCGCGACGGTCGCGCCGGTGAGCGCCACCACCAGGAACGCGACCACGGCCAGCCCGGTGGTCAGGCACCGCGCGATCAGCTTCCTGACCAGGTCACCACGCATGTCGCTCGCCCGTTTCGCCTGAGGGTTCGGGTCAGCCGGCCGCGACGCCGCCGGCGAGCCGGTCGGCGTCGGCGGCGGTGGGCTGGGCCGGCACCCCGGCCGGCTCGCCCGGCGCCCGGCGTACGTCGATCACCTGGCCGGTCAGGTCGGAGATCAGGACGTCCAGCGAGGACTGGGCCACCGTCTCGGCGGCCAGCAGGGTGTGCTCCGGCTCCTCGCCGAACGCCTTGGTGCGCATCGGGGTGGCGGTGCGCTCCGGGTTGATGCAGTTGACCCGTACGCCGAACTCGGCCCACTCGTCGGCGAGCGCCTGGGTGAGGTTGACCAGGGCGGCCTTGGTGGAGGAGTAGAGGGCGTACTGGGCCCGGCCCCGGGTGTAGGAGCTGGAGGTGTAGAGCAGCAGCTGGCCCTTGGTCTGCTGGAGGTACGGCAGCGACTGCCGGGCGGCGATGACCGGCCCGACGAAGTTGACCTGGAGCACCCGGTCCATGGTCTCCTGGTCCATGTCGGTCAGCGCGCCCTTCTCCAGGATGCCGGCGGTCACCACCACGTGGTCGATCCGGCCGGTGGCCTCGAAGGCGGTCTTCAGCGCGGCCTCGACGTCCTCGGCGCGCTCGACGTGGGTGCCGGTGCTGGAGCGGCTGAACGGGAAGACCTGGGCGCCGTAGCGGCGGGCCAGTTCGGCCAGGTCGTGGCCGATGCCGTAGCTGCCGCCGAAGATGACGACCGTGCGGCCGGCCAGCTCCTCGGTGTAGCCGCGGGTGGTCAGGCGCGGGGCCTGGGCGGCGGCGAGCTGGAAGAGCTTGTCCGCCAGGTGCACGTCGACCGGGTGGGTGACCTTGATGTTCTCGTCCGAGCCGTCGATCACCTTGATCGGCGTGCCGGGCAGGTAGCGCAGCACCACGCCGCAGTCGTCGGTGGCGGCGAAGTCCGGGTCGCCCTCGGCGCGGCGGTACGCCTCGCGGATGGTGCCGGAGCGGAACGCCTGCGGGGTCTGGCCGCGACGCAGGGTGGCGCGGACCGGGATGTCGGTGATGCAGTCGTTCTCGTCGACCTGGATGATCGTGTCGGCCGAGGGGATCGCCACGTCCACGGCGGAGTAGGTCCAGAGCGCGTTGACGCACTCGCGCACGATCCGGGCGCTGACCAGCGGGCGTACGGCGTCGTGGAAGAGGATGTTGACGTCGCCCTCGCCCACCGCGTCCAGCGCGATCCGGGTGGTGGCGTTACGGGTGTCGCCGCCCTCGATCACCTTGCTGACCTTGCGGAAGCCGGCCTTGTCGACGATCTGCTGGGCCTGGTCGACGTGGCCGGTGGCCATCAGCACGATGATCTCGTCGATCTCCGGGGCGGTCTCGAAGACGGCCAGGGTGTGCTCGATGATCGGCTTGCCGGCGATCTTCAGCAGCTGCTTCGGGATGCCCAGGCCGAGCCGGGTCCCGGTGCCGCCGGCCAGTACCACCGCCACCGTCCGCGAGGGCCGCCACGGCGCCGGGGTCTCCGGTGCGGCGTCCGGGCCAGTGGTGTGGTCCTGCGTCATTGCCGATCCTCACTCTCAGGGATACCTGAACGAAAGATTGCGCCAGCCTGGCGACGGGATGAACCTTAACGCGCGGACCGCGTCGCCCCAACGGGGCGACGCGGTCTCCGGCGCCGTGTCGGCGTCGCGGCGTTCAGGGCAATTCTACTTGCTGTTCGAGAATGCCTCGTATGCCCGAATGACCTCGTCTGTCGGTCCGTCCATTCGCAGGACGCCCGATTCCAGCCAGATCGTCCGTTCGCAGGTGTCCCGGATCGAGGAGAGCTGGTGGCTCACCAGGAACACCGTGCCGGCGCCCTCGCGCAGTTCGCGCACCCGCTTCTCGCTGCGCTTGCGGAAGCCCTTGTCGCCGGTGGCGAGGGCCTCGTCGATCAGCAGCACGTCGTGCTTCTTCGCCGCAGCGATGGAGAACCGCAGCCGGGCCGCCATGCCGGAGGAGTACGTGCGCATCGGCAGGCTGGCGAAGTCGCCCCGCTCGTTGATCCCGGAGAACTCGATGATCTCCGGGGCGATCCGGGCCACGTGGTCCGGGTGCATGCCCATGGCCAGGCAGCCCAGGGTGACGTTCCGCTCGCCGGACAGGTCGTTGAGCAGGGCCGCGTTCACGCCGAGCAGCGAGGGCTGGCCCTGGGTGTAGACCGCGCCCCGGTTGACCGGCAGCAGCCCGGCGATGGCCCGCAGGATGGTCGACTTGCCCGAGCCGTTGCTGCCGATCAGCCCGATCGCCTCGCCCCGGTACGCGGTGAAGGTGACCCCCTTCACCGCGTGCACCTCCCGCACGTTCGGCGCGGAGGTGCGCTTGACCAGCCGCCGCAGCGCGGCCACCGGGGTGGTGCCGCCGCCGGCGCCCTTGTGCACCCGGTAGATCACGTGCGCGTCGTCCACCACCACGGTGGGGATCCGGTCCTCGGTGGGGACCCGCTCCTCGACCCGGGGCAGGGTGATCGTCGCGTCGTTGGACGCCTCGTAGTGCTCAACCACGGCCGTACTCCTGTTCGCCGCGCCAGAAGTAGATGAAGCCACCGACCCCGGTCACCAGGGCCCAGGCCAGGGCGACCAGCCAGAGCTGGACCAGTGACCCGTTGAGCACCGGCGCCTGCTCCAGCAGCGCGTGCCGGGCCAGCTCGATGTAGACCAGCATGGGGTTGTACTGGATGACCGTCGCCGCCCACTCCGGCAGCCGGGTGAACAGCGTCACGCTGTACAGCACGCCGGAGCCGTACATCCAGGTGCGCAGGATGAAGGGCATGACCTGCTTCAGGTCGCCGGCCTTGGCGCCCATCCGGGCGCACGCCATCACCACCCCGGCGTTGAACAGTGCCTGCAGCAGCAGCGCCGGCGCCAGCATCAGCCAGTCCAGGGTGATCGGCTCGCCGGTCACCAGCACGATGGCGATCAGCACCACCATCGACGCCAGCAGCTGCTGGAACTGGGTCAGCGTGGCGGCCAGCGGCAGGCTGGCCCGGGGGAAGTGCAGGGCCCGGATCAGCCCCAGGTTGCCGCTGATCGACTGGGTGCCGGCCAGCACGGCGCTCTGCGTGAAGTTGAAGATGAACAGCCCGGTGGTCAGGTACGCGATGAAGTTCGGGATCTCGTTCTGCTCCAGCACCACGCCGAAGATCAGGTAGTAGACCGCGGCGTTGGTGAGCGGGGTCAGCACCTGCCAGATCTGACCCAGCTTCGCGTTGCTGTACGAGGCGACGAGCTTGGCGTTGGCGTACGCGGCGATGAAGTGCCGGTAGGCCCACAGCCGGCGGCTGTATTCGGCCAGGGAGGGACGCTCGCCGGCGACCCGTAGTCCGTGCCGGGCGGCCAGCTGCGCCTGGGTCAGGCCCGTTGCGGGGTCGACCAGCGCGGTGTCGGCCATGGAAGGGCGCTCCGATCTTTCGTGCCAAAGGGATGCGCGCGACGATGGAATCTTAGAGGGAGCTGGACGCGGAGGGCCGCCTCGTCGCTGCGTGGACGGTAGTGCAAAACACGTCGGGACGCAACCGTACCGTCGTTGCGCTACCCTGGCCTGCGTGACAGGTGCGGAGATACCCCGATGACCAGCGAGAAGAGGCGTACGCCGGCCGGCGCCGCAGTGCTGCGGGGCGACATCACCAGGGCCATCCGGCGGGCGCTGATGCAGGAGCTCGCCGCGGTCGGCTACGGCCGGCTCTCGATCGAGGCGGTCGCCCGCCGGGCCGGGGTCAGCAAGACGGCCATCTACCGCCGGTGGAGCTCGAAGCTGGAGCTGGTCCTGGAGACCGTGGTGGCCGCCGCCGGCAGCAAGCTGCCCGCGTTGGACACCGGCACCCTCCGCGGTGACCTGGCGCTGCTGTTCCAGGTCGTGGCGCACGCGCTGAGCCACCCGCTGGCCTCGCAGATCATCCCGGACCTGCTCGCCGAGGCGGCCCGGAACCCGACCATCGACCAGACCCTGCAGCAGGTGCTGCGCGCCAAGCAGCAGGAGATCGGCGGCCGGCTGATCGCCCGGGCGGTGGAGCGCGGCGAACTGCCCGCCGGCACCGACCCGGACGCCGCGGTCGACCTGATCGTCGGCCCCCTCTACTGGCGGCTCGCCATCGCCCGCACCCCGCTGACCGACACGTACCTCGACACCCTGGCCGGCGCGGTCGCGGCCGGCCTCGGCGCGGGCAGCGAACTGCCCCGCCAGCGTGAGGCGCCGGTCGTCGGTTGAGTGCCGTGCGTGTCACCTTCGGCGGGGACATGGCCTCCTGCCGGATTCCGTTAGGCTGGCCCGGCCGTGCTGGAGCCGCCGTTTCGACACCTGGCCGTACAGCACACTTCCCTGCATCTTCATCCGTACGACGACAAGGACGTTCCGTGCCCCACGTCGAACACGTCGCCGTCGCGCCCCCCGGGCCGGGTCCTGCGGACAGCCGGCCGTCGGCCGGGCGGAGCGGCACCGCCGGACCGAGGTCGGTCCCGGCGCGGCTGCGGTCCCTGCTGGCCGCGACCCCCGTGCTGGTGACCGACGCCGGGGTGGTCGCGTTCGCGCTCTGGACGCTGCTGTACCACCTCAACCTGGTCCTCGACCTCCGGCCGTCCGTGGTCTTCGCCGCCTGGGTCGGCACGTCGGTGATCGCGGCGGTCGCGGCGTGGTGGCTCGCCGTACGCCGCCCGGGCGCGCAGCCGCACACCGACACCGACACCGGCCCGGCCGGGCGGTCCGGGGAGTCGACCACCGCCGGCTGGGGGCCACTGCTGCGCCGCTACGCCGTCCCGGTCGGCGCGGGGCTCGGCGGGGTGATCCTCGCCGCGTACGGCAGCGGCACGTTGCGCTGGGCGGCGGCGATCGCCCTCGGGCTGGTCGCGATCGTCTCCGCGTGGCCGTCGATCCGTCCCCGGGGCGGGTCGAGCACCCCGACCGTCGACTCGGACACCCCGGCGCGGGCGACCACGCCGGTGCAGTCGCTGGTGGTCATCGTCACCGCGCTGGCGGCGGCCTACTACGCGACGCGGATCGCCCGGGTCTCCCTCGACGACGTCTTCTACGTCGGCAAGTCGGTCTGGGTGGCCGAGCGCGACGAGATCCCGTACCGGGACTTCCTGCTCACCGAGGGCGTCCTGCCGGCCGGTTCGGCGAACCCGCCGATCCCCTCGTTCGAGGTGTTCATCGGGGCGCTGGCCCGCGCCCTGGGCGTGCACGCCGCGTCGGCGACGTGGTACCTGATGCTCCCGCTGCTGGCCGTCGGGGTGGTCTTCGCGCTGTGGCGGATCTGTCAACGCTGGGCTCCACGCCGTGCGCTGCTCGTCTTCGCCGTGGCGGCGACGTACATCGTGTTCGTGGCCGGTCACCCGGACGCGTACAACACCTACCACCTGCCCCGGCTGACCCAGGGCAAGAGCGTCTTCCTGCACGCGTTGGTGCCGCTGGCCTGGGTGTACCTCACCGACTACCTGGAGACCCGCTCCCGTCGCGCCCTGGCGCTGCTCGCGCTGCTCTCCGTCGGCGCCGTGGGGTTGACCACCACCGCGGTCATCCTGCTGCCGTTGCTGGCGGCTGCCGCGGCCTTCGCGATCCTCGTCGTCACCCGGCGGGTACGCGACGCGCTCCTCTGCTTCGCCGCCGCGTCGGTCTACCCGCTGGGCTCCGGCATCGTCACCCGGCTCACCACCAGCGGGATCGACCAGGCCGTCGCCACCTACGCCGAGTGGCGCGAGCCGCAGCTCGTCTGGATGCTCTCGCTGTGGCTCGGCATCCTCGGGGTCGTCGGCGGCCTGGCCCTGTGGTGGTCGCCCCTGCTGCTGCGTCGCGGCGCGCCCCGGCTGCTGGCCGCCGGCGCCGCGCTGGCGGTGACCGTCCTGCTGCTGCCGGGGGTGATCTCGGTCGCCAGCGACCTGACCGGGCTGGGGGCCGTGCTGTGGCGGGTGCCCTGGATCGTGCCGCTGCCGGTGCTCGTCGGCGTCCTGGCCACGCTCTGCCTGCCCCGGCTGAAGTGGCCGAACCGGGCCCTCGCCGTCGCGCTCCCCGGCGCGCTGGTCGCCGTCTTCGTCACGGCGGGCACCCCGATGTGGACCGACGACGTGGTGCAGCCCGAGCCGAGTTGGCGGATGCCGGAGGTGCGCAAGAACGCCACCTTCTGGATCGTCCGGCAGGACCGTCCCGAAGGGCTGCTCCTCGCCCCGTCGTCGATCATGCGGGCCATGCCGCAGGTCACCAGCCGCGTCCGCGTGGTGTTGGCCCGCGATCTCTACCTGACCGACTACGGCCTGGACACCCAGTTCTCGAAGGACCGGCTGCTGCTGGCCAAGTTCGCCGACGGGCAGGAGCCGGTCCCGGTGGACGAGGTGAAGGCCGCCATGGGTCGGGTGGGCGTGGGCACGGTCTGCCTGTGGCGGGTCAACAAGCTCACCGCCGCGGCCGTACCCGCTCTGGACCTGGAGAAGTTCGCCTCCCGCAAGTCGCCCGGCGGCCTGATCTGCTACCGCACCCCGACCGCCGGTCAGGCGACGGGCGGCAACTGAGGCCGCGAGCCGCGGCCCGGGCGCACACCGCGCCCGGGCCGCGCCCGTGCGGCCACCGCCCAGGTCCGCGCGCTGCGACCGCTGTCGTCGACGGCATCGGACCCGAGGGGATTTGCGCCGTAAACGACGCCGATACCCACCCGTCGCCTCGATGTCCACTCACGTTAAGGTCGCAGGTACGCGCGGGTGGCCGGTAGGGCTCGGGCCGCCGCCGTGACAGACTGTGATGTGGGAGTTCAACCATGGGGCGAGTCCGTCCGGTCGGCCTACGGCGCCGGCGGGTCCGCCCGCTCCCGCGACGGTCACTGCGCGTGATGGTCGGGCGGACCGGCTGCCACGCGTGCACACGCGTCGGGTGATGACGTGACGACCACGGGCCAGGCCCGTCATCGATCTCGTAGGGAGCGTACTCGTTGTTCGGCACGTTGACTGGACGCATCGGCACGGCCGCCCGCGGCGCGCTGCTGGTGCTGTCCTACCTGGTCATGCTCGTCGCGGGCACCTTCGGCTGGGTGCCCGTCTTCGCCGTGGCCGCGCTGGCCGCCGTTGTCGGCGAGTACGCCCTCACCCGGTTCTCGCCCCAGTCGGACCTGCTGCTGGAGAAGGTCGGCCTCAACAGCGGCTACCGGCAGCTCAGCCGGGACCTCGCCACCGTGCTGCTGGTCGCCGCCACGGTGAAGCTCACCTCGGTCGAGCTGACCTGGCTGCTGCTCCTGCCCGCGGCGGTCTGGGTGGCCGCGGTCTTCGGCGGCGCGCTGAACACGATGATCGACCGGCGTAACCCGCTCTCCGCGCTGGTGCGCAACATCGAGCTGGGCGCCGTCCGTTCCGCGCCGCGCCCCCCGCGGTGGGCGGCGGAGAACGCCGGGGTACGGATGGCCGTGATCAACGTGCTGCTCATCCCGGCCGCCGTCGTGTCGGCCGTCCAGGAGGACGTCGCCCCCGTCCTGGTCGTCGGTGGGATCGCGGTCGCCGTCGCGGCGGTGGTCGGCGCGATCATCGTGCTGACCTGGCTGCGCGGGCGGGGCACCGGCGCCGGCAAGGACCAGCTGCTGACGCAGGTGCAGCGCTGGCTCGACAGCCACCGCCCCGAGGTGGCGCTCTACTTCGCCGGCCCCGCCAAGGACGTCTACCAGGCCAACATGTGGCTGGCCCCGACCGAGGCGCTGGACCAGCGGGCCGTCGTGCTGATGCGCAGCAAGGAGGCGTTCCAGGAACTGGCCGACACCCGGCTGCCGGTCATCTGCGTACCGGCCGGCGTGGACTTCATGAACCTGGAGCTGGGCAGCGTCCGCACCGCCCTCTACGCCGCCAACGTCGGCGCGAACATCCACATGCTGCGCGAGCCGGGCATGAAGCACGTCTTCGTCGGCCACGGCGACAGCGACAAGCAGGCCAGCGTCAACCCGTACAGCAAGGTGTACGACGAGGTCTGGGTCGCCGGCCTGGCCGGTCGTGAGCGCTACGCCCGCGCCGGGGTGGGCGTACGCGACGAGGACATCGTCGAGATCGGACGCCCGCAGCTCGCCGGTGTGCACACCTTCGGCGCGGAGTCCGTCCAGCGGCCGTTCACCGTCCTCTACGCCCCGACCTGGGAGGGCTGGCTGGACGACGACCCGTACCACACCTCGCTGGTGCTGATGGGGGAGCGGATCGTCAAGGGCCTGCTCACCACCTCGCCGGCGGTACGGCTGATCTACAAGCCGCACCCGCTGACCGGCTCCCGGTCCAAGGAGGCCAAGGCCGTGCACGAGCGGCTGGTGGCGCTGATCCGGGCGGCCGGCGGCGACACCGAGGCGACCACCCTCGACGGGCCCGGCCACCGGGTGGTGACCGGCCGCGTCCCGGCGCTGTTCGACTGCTTCAACCAGACCGACCTGCTGATCAGCGACGTCTCCAGCGTCGTCTCCGACTTCGTGCAGAGCCAGCGCCCGTACGTGGTGGCCAACCCGAGCGGCCTGCCGGAGGACGAGTTCCGCCGGGACTTCCCCACCTCGCGGGCGGCGTACCTGCTCTCGGTGGACTGCGGCGAGCTGGAGAAGATCCTCGCGCTGACCCGGGCCGGCGACGACCCGATGACCGAGGCCCGGCGCGAGCTGAAGACGTACCTGCTCGGCCCGGCCGAGGCGAACCCGATGGAACGCTTCCAGGAGGAGATCGCGCGGCTCTGCCGCTGACCCCACCGGCACCGGGCGGGCCCGGGACGACACCGCGTCGTCCCGGGCCCGCGCGCGTCGGCCCGTCAGCCCAGCAGGTCGGCGACCGCGTCCGCGACCGGCACGTCCGCCGGCAGCTCGTGCGCCCCGACGATCGCCTCGACCGGCAGCGCCCCGTACAGGTGGGGGAAGAGCGCGCCGCCCCGGGACGGCTCCCACCGCAGGCCGTCGCCGAGGCGCTCGGCGTCGACGGCGAGCAGGACCAGCCCGGTGGCGCCCGCGTAGTGCCGCCGCGCGGTCTCCACGATCTGGTCCCGCGCCGACAGGTGGATGAACCCGTCCTGGCGGTCCAGGGCCGACGGCGGCACCTCGCGCTCGGTCGCCACCCGCGCCCAGTCCGCGATCGGCACCAACTTGTAGATCATTCCGGCAGCCTACGACCCGCCCCCGACGCCCGGGCCTCCTCGCCCGATCCGACCCGCCGGACGCCCGCGCCGGAGGCGGGCCTCCCGCCGCTCGCGCTCTTCTGCCACCATTCGCACGTCATCCGTACGACGAAAGGGAGTCACCGGTGCGCATCCTGCTGGTCGAGGACGACCGACGGGTGGCCGCCGCCCTCTCCTCGGCGCTGACCCGGCGCGGGTACGAGGTCGAGCACGCCGCCACCGTCGCCGCCGCGCTCTCCGCCGCCCCCTGCGACCTGGTGCTGCTGGACCTGACCCTGCCCGACGGCGACGGCACCGACGTCTGCCGGGAGCTGCGCCGGCGCAGTCCGCAGCTCGGCATCATCGCGGTCACCGCCCGGGGCGAGGAGCGGGACCGGGTCCTCGGGCTGCGCCTCGGCGCCGACGACTACGTGGTGAAGCCGTTCTCCATGGTCGAACTCCAGGCGCGGATAGAGGCGGTGCTGCGCCGCGCGGCGCACACCGTGCCGGCGCGGAACCTGATCGAGGCCGGACCGGTCCGCATCGACGCTGCAGCCCGTACGGTCACCGTCGACGGGCGTGCGGTGGCGCTGACCCGCAAGGAGTTCGACATCCTGCTCTCCCTGGCCCGCCAGCCCGGCGTCGCGGTGCCCCGCGACCGGATCCTGCTCGACGTGTGGGGGACGACCTGGGCCGACCGGCACACCGTCGAGGTGCACGTCGGCTCGCTGCGCGGCAAGCTGGGCGACCCGCGCCTGGTGGAGACGGTCCGCGGGGTCGGCTACCGGCTCCGCGGCGAGTAGAGGGGCCCGCGGTGCGCCGTCGACTGGTCATCAGCTACCTGCTGCTGATGGTGCTGGTGCTCATGGCGTTGGAGACGCCGCTCGCGGCGACCCTCGCCTCCCGGGAGACCGACCGGGTCCGTGCCGACCGGCTCGCCGACGCGACCCGGTTCGCCTCGTTGGCCGGGCCGGCGCTGCGCGGCAACGTGCCCGGGCCACTGAGCGGCGAACTCGCCGCCTACGACGAGCTGTACGGCATCGGCGCGGCCGTCGTCGACCGGGACGGACGCACGGTCGTGGTGTCGCCGGCCTGGCGGACCGGCCCGGGCACCGAGGCGGCGTTGGCGACCGCCCTGGCCGGCCAGCAGTTCAGCGCCCCCGAGTCCGTCTGGCCGTGGGTGGACGGCCCGCTGGTGGTGGCGGTGCCGATCAACGACGGCGGCGAGGTGCTCGGCGCGGTGGTCACCGCCACCCCGGCGGACAAGGTCCGGCGCACCGTCACCGCCTGGTGGCTGCTGCTGGCCTTCATCGGGCTGATCGCCGTGCTGGCCTGCGTCTCCACCGCGTTCGGGCTGGCCGGCTGGGTGCTGCGCCCGGTGACCGAGCTGGACGCGGTCACCCACGAGATCGCCGAGGGGGACCGGGGCGCGCGGGTGCAGCATCAGCTCGGCCCGCCCGAGCTGCGCCGGCTCGCGGCCAGCTTCAACCACATGGCCGACGTGGTCTCCGACGTGATGGACCGGCAGCGTGCCTTCGTGGCGCACGCCAGCCACCAGCTGCGCAACCCGCTGACCGCGCTGCGGCTGCGGGTGGAGGAGCTGGGGTCGAGCCTGACCGACCCGGAGGGTCGGGCCGAACACCGGCTGGCGTTGGAGGAGACCGACCGGCTGGCCCTGGTGCTCGACGCGCTGCTCACCCTGGCCCGCGCCGAGCGGGAGGAGAACGAGCGGGTCACCGTCGACGCGGCGGAGCTCGCCGCCTCCCGGGTCGCCGCGTGGCAGCCGCTGGCCCGGCACCGCGCGGTGACGCTGCGGCTGTGCGCCGACGGCCCGGCGTACGCCCGGACCGTACCCACCGCCGTCGACCAGGCCCTCGACGCGCTGATCGACAACGCGGTCAAGTTCAGCGGTGCGCAGGGCGAGGTGACGGTGACCGTCCGGCAGGTCGACGGCGGCACCGCCCTTCAGGTGTGCGACACCGGCCCCGGCATGACCCCGGCCCAGCTCGACCAGGCGACCGAGCGGTTCTGGCGGGCGCCGGACGCGCAGAACGTCGAGGGGGCCGGGCTGGGGCTGACCATCGTCGCGGTGCTGGTCGACGCCTCGGACGGGCGGCTCACCATGCGCGCGGGCGACCCGCGCGGCCTGGTCGCCGAGGTGTGGTTCCCGGCCCCCGGGGACGGCACGCCGGACGCCGGGACGGCCGTACGCCTTCCCGCCGGTAGGTCGACGCCCGACGTCGCCCCGGCCGGCGGGACTCCCGCCGCCGCGACGCCGACCGACGACGACGGCCCGGGCGGGACCGGGGCGGCCCCCGGGGTGGTCGTACCGGCGACGCGACCGGCCGGAGAGGGCTGAGCCGTCAGGGCTTGACCGAGCGGTACCACTGCGCCGCGCCCGGGTGCAGCGGCAACGGCGCGGTGGCGATCGCCGAGCGGGGGCTCATCCGGCCGGCGGCGGGGTGCGCCGCCGCCAACTCGGCCCGGCGCTCCATCAGCAGCCGGGTCACCTCCCGCACCAGGGGCTCCGGCAGGTCGGCGCGGACGGTCAGGTAGTTCGGGTTCGCCACCGTGGTCACCGGGTCCACGTCGTACACCGAGCGCGGGATGTCCCGCGCCACGTACACCTCGCGGTAGCTGCGCCGCAGCGGCTCGGTCCACTCGCCGAGGTCGACGATCCGGGTGGCCGAGTCGTCGGCCAGCTCGTCCACCGCGCGCACCGGCAGCCCACCGGAGAAGAAGAACGCGTCGATCCGGCCCTCGCGCAGCGCCGCGACCGAGTCGTCGAGGCCCAGGTGCTGCTGGCGTACCCGGTCGCCGCCGAGCCGGGCCACCTCCAGCAGCCGGGTCGCGGTGACCTCGGTGCCGGAGCCGGGCGCGCCCACCGAGACCCGCCTGCCGCGCAGGTCGGCGACCGTCCGGACCGGCCCGCCGGCGGTGGTGACCAGGTGCAGCAGGTCGTCGTAGACCCGGGCCACCGCGAGCACCGACGGCCGCGACGCCGGACCGGTGGGCAGCACGTCGGCCTGGGTGAAACCCAGCTCGGCCTGACCGGCGCCGACCAGGCGCATGTTCTCCGCCGAGGCCGCCGTGACCACCACACTGGCCCGCACGTCGGGCAGCTCCCGGTTGAGGATGGCGGCCAGCGACTGCCCGAAGGCGTGGTACACCGCGGTCGGACTGCCGGTGGCGATCCGGATCACCACCGGCTCGGCGGGGGACTCCCGGCAGCCGGCGAGCCCGGCCGCCGCCAGGACCAGCAGCATCAGCAGCGCGGACGGGGCGGCCAGGCGCCGCCGGGCGGACCAGCATCGGCTCACGGGCAGCACTCTGCGCCGTGCACCGCCCCCGGCGCAACCTGAGCCCGGTCCCCGGGCAGCGGGGGCGCCTCAGGCGGGCGGCCGGGCAGGGGCCAGGGCGGCGCGTTCCATGATCTTCCGGCGGTCCGGGCCGTCGGCCACGCTCACCACGAAGCAGCCGGCCCCCGGGCGGAGCAGGGCGGGCACCTCCAGCAGGGCGGCGCCGCGCACCAGCACGGCGGCCAGCTCCCGGTCGGTGAGCCGGACGCCGAGGATGTGCCGGCGCACGTGCCGCCCGCCGGCGAGCAGCGCGGAGCGCCAGGCCGCCGCGGCGAGCCGGCACCGCCAGGCCGCCCGGGCGGTCGACGCGCCGGGCGCCGGCCCGCCCAGCAGTTCGCGGCGGCCCCGCCGCCACCCCGACTCGCACAGCTCGGCGTACGTCGCCCGGTGCTCGCCCGGCACGTGCAGCCGGTGCAGCTCGTAGCGGCGGCGCAGGCCGCCACTGACCACCTCGTGATCCACCGGCACGTCCAGCCGGGTCAGCAGCTGCCGCAGCCGCAGCGCGGCCTCCGGCCGGTTGAACTCCGCGACCGGCCGGTACGGCTCGGCCGGGCCGCGACCGGCGGCGGGCGGGGGCGTGCAGCGGACCAGACAGGCCACCTCGAACGCGTCGCCCAGGGTCAGCCAGTCCATCGGCGGCGGGGGCGACGACGGGCGGGGCCGGTCGAGCAGGGTGGTGTGCGGGGCCATCGACCGCTCCTTCGTCGGCTCGGGATCCCCATACCGTCACCCGTCGGCCCGGCCCGGTTCCACTGATCCGGCCGAGCCTTGAGGAAATCTTGCGGCTGGCCTAGAGGACGGTCACCACCACGTCGAGCTGCCGGGGCCGGCCGGGCGCCACCGGCTGCTCCTCGACCGTGTACTTGAGGTCACGCAGCGCGGTGACCAGTCCGGCGGCGCTGCGCGGCCGGGCGCCGGCGACCAGCAGGTCGCGCACCAGCCGCCCCTTGGTGGCCTTGTTGAAGTGGCTGACCACGGTCCGGGTCACCCCGCCGTCGGTCTCCCGCTCGTGCAGCACCCGCACGGTCACCGTCCGCCCGGCCCGCTCGCCGCGCGGCGTCCAGGTGGCGGCGTACGCGCCGGAGCGCAGGTCCAGCACCGGCCCGTCGCCGGCCGCCGCCTCCATCGCCGGGGTCAGCGCCTGCCGCCAGTACGCCGACAGCGCGCCCACCTGCGGCAGCCGTGCCCCGATCGGGCAGCGGTACGGCGGGATGCGGTCGGTCAGGCGTACCGCGCCCCACAGCCCGGAGCTGATCAGCACCGAGCGGCGGGCCGCCCGCAGCGCCGGGGCGGGCAGCGTGGTCAGGTCCAGCGCCTCGTAGAGGACCCCGGTGTAGACCTGCCCGGCCGGCGCGGTGGCGGCCCGGTCCAGCCGCGCGTTGCGGGCCAGCTCGCCTCGCTGGCCGGCGCTGAGCCCGAGCGCGGCCAGCGCCGCCTCGTCACCGGAGGCGCTGAGCGCCATGAGCGCGGCCAGCACCTCCTCCCGGGCCGGGGTCAGCTCGGGCAGGGAGAGCCTGGCGAGGTCGAGTCGGCGGCCGGTGCCGGCGTCGGCCTTGCCCTCGGAGGGCGGGAGCAGGATGAGCACGCGGCCAGCGTACGGGCCGGTCTCAGCGCCACGGCCGTACGGCGCTCGGCGGGTGGTACACGCGATACCCGGCCACCTCGACCAGCCGGGCGGCGTCCGCACCGTCGCCGAGCAGCCGGCGCAGCCGGCGTTCCGCCGGGGAACCGACCGGCAGCACGTACCCGGGACGCTCCGCCCGCCCCACCTGCCGCCAGTACGGCTGGTAGCGGTTCTGCCCGGGGGTGAGGGCGTCGTCGAGCACCGCGCAGACCACCCGCTCGCCGGTGTCGAAGGTGAGCCGGTTGCAGGTCCAGTAGTCCCCGTACACCTCGCGCAGGCCGGTGGCGCGTACGGCGGCGGCCAGGTCGACGGCCCGGCGCTGGTCGGCGCGGGTCGCGTCGAGGCCGGTGACGAAGAGGCCGGTGGCCACCACGGCGGTGGCGGTGAGCCCGGTCAGCACGGCGGTGGCGGCCGCTCCGGCCAGCCGTCCGAGGGCCCCGACCGTGCCCCGCCAGCAGGCCACCGCCGCCGCCCAGAGCGGCCAGAGCACCGCCGGCAGGGAGATCTGCAGCACCGACAGGTAGCGCGCGTTGCCCAGCGGGTCGGTCGCGGCGAGCGGGCTGCGCACGTACGCGATCAGGGTCAGCGCCGCGCCGGCGACCAGGGTGAGCTGCGCGACCGGCCGGACCCGCTCGGCGGTCGGCCGCCCGGCGGCGCGGCGGTACGCGCGCAGCGCGAGCAGCGCGGCGGCCACCAGCAGCACCGGGTACAGCACGCCGAACCACTCCTGCCAGCGGGCGCAACCGGTCACCGGGCAGAGTCCGGAGGCCAGCGGCACCCCCTCCAGCAGCCCGCCGCCGATCCGCTGCGACCACGGCGGCGCCGGGCCGGCCCCGGCGCTGATCTCCCGCAGCACCGACAGCGAGTCCTTGCCCGGCGGCGCGCGCAGGTTGTCCCAGAGCATCGGCGCCGCCCCCACCACGAACCCGGCCACCGGCAGCACACCCGACCAGCCGAGCAACTCCCGCCGGGTCGCGTACACCAGCAGCAGCCCCGCCACCGCCAGGTACGGCACGATCAGCCAGTCCGACCAGAGGGCGAACCCGGCGAGCAGCCCGGCCAGGCCGAGCGCAGCCGAGCGGTGGGCCACCCGGCGCTCGGCCAGCCCCACCGCGATCAGCAGCATCGCCAGCACCGCCGGTTTCACCTCGGGCCGTCCGCCGACCACGGTGAGCTGGTCGCGCACCACCCGTTCCGTGCCCAGGGCGAGCAGGCCCACCACGAAGGCGGCGAGCCACGGCGAGAAGTGCCGGCGGGTCAGCCGGTACGACAGCCAGAGGAAGACGGCGTAGAGCGCCAGCAGGGGCAGCCGCAGCACCGGCCAGCTCGGCCCGACCAGCGCCACCAGCGGCGCGGCCAGGTACGACTCGGCCATCCCCATGTAGTGCTGCCCGTACAGGAAGACCGGCCGTTCCCGGCCGTCGGCGATGTGCAGCGCGGCCAGGCCGAAGGTGGCCTCGTCGCTGTTGCCGTTGGGGACGGTGAGCAGGGTCAGGACCAGCCGGTAGCCCACCCCGGCCAGTCCGAGCAGCAGCGCGACCAGCGCGGGCGGGTCGAGCCGCGCGCGGTGCTGCGGTGCAGGTGTCGACACGACCAACGCCCCCGTCGCCGTCCCGACCGGAGTGTTTCACGCCGCACCGGGCACCCGTGGTCGATCCCACGACTCCTCGCGTGGCCGGTTCCGCCGGGGTGTGGCAGGGTTGCCGTGTGCCACCCACTCCCGCAGGCCAGCTGGCCGTACCGAACCTGCACCGGGCCGCGCGGATCGAGGACGCCGTGCACCAGCTGGTGGAGCGCCGACTGCGGCGCACCGGGTGGCAGATGAACATCGTCGCGTACGCCGGGTACGGCGCGCCCGGCTGGGCGCGGGTGATGTGCCGGGTGCTGCTCGGTCGCCCGGACACCCGGCAGCGCGGCCGACTGGAGAAGGTACGCGGCTGGCGCAGCTTCACCACCCTGCCGGCCAAGCACGTCACGGTGAGGATCGAGGCGGGCGGGGTCGTCCACGAGGCCCAGGCCGACCGCAGCGGCTTCGTCGACACCGTCATCGAGGGTGACTTCACCCCCGGCTGGTCCTCGGTACGCCTCAGCGTCGCCGACGCCGAACCGGCGGAGGCCCTGGTCCGCGTCCTCGACCCGGACGTCCGGTTCGGCATCCTCTCCGACATCGACGACACGGTCATGGTGACCGCGCTGCCCCGGCCCCTGCTGGCCGCGTGGAACACGTTCGTCCTCGACGAGCACGCCCGCGCCGCGGTGCCCGGCATGGCGGTGCTCTACGAGCGGCTGGTCACCGCCCACCCGGGCGCCCCGGTCTTCTACCTGTCCACCGGCGCCTGGAACGTCGCGCCGACGTTGACCCGCTTCCTCTCCCGGCACCTCTACCCGGCCGGTCCGCTGCTGCTCACCGACTGGGGGCCGACGGCCGACCGGTGGTTCCGCAGCGGCCGGGAGCACAAGCGGGCCACCCTGGCCCGGTTGGCGAAGGAGTTCCCGGAGGTCCGTTGGCTGCTGATCGGTGACGACGGGCAGCACGACCAGGAGATCTACCGCGAGTTCGCCGCCGCCCACCCGGAGAACGTCGCCGGGGTGGCGATCCGCCGCCTCTCGCCCACCCAGTCGGTGCTCGCGGGTGGCCTGCCCGCGCCGGCCGGCCAGTCCTCGACCGGGCCGGTGGGGCAGAAGTGGCTCTCCGCGCCCGACGGCGCCGGACTGTGGAAGCTGATGCGGGACGCGGGCCTGGTCTGAGGTACGACCGGACCCGCGCCCCACGTCCGTCGGGTCAGCCGGTCCGCGAGCCGGTCAGCGCGCTGTCGCCGTCGTTCGCTCCCGCGCCGTTGGCTCCCGCGCCGTCGCCGGCGTCCGCTTCCGCGCCGGTACCGTTCGCTCCTCCACCGGCCGGGGCCTCGCCACAGCCCGGGACCCTCGGGTCGGCGACCCGGTAGACCGAGGCGTCACCCTCGCCTGTGCCCGTGCCGCCTGTACCGGCCATGCCCGCCCGGCCCGGTGCCGCACCCGGCCCGGGGGCGGCCTCGTCCTGCCCCTGCGGTCCGCCTCGGCCCTGCGGTCCGTCCTGACCCTGCGCGGCGTCCTGACCCGGTGCGTCGTCCTGGCCTTGCCCGGCGTTCGGGTCCTGCGCGGCGTCCTGACCTTGTCCGGCATCCGGGTCCTGCGCGGCGTCCCTGTCCTGCGCGCGTTGGTCGCGGGCGGCCTGGCGGGCCTCGCGCACCTGCTGGGCGATCGCCCGAAGCTGCTGGATCCGCGCCCGGATCTGCTGGAGCCGGTCCGCCAGCCGCCCGTTGGCGCCACCGGCCTGTGCCCCGCCCTGGTCTGCCCCACCGGCCTGCGCCCCACCGGCCTGCGCCCCACCGGCCTGCGCCCCACCGGCCTGCGCCCCACCGGCCTGGTCTGCGCCACCTTGCTGGCCCGCCGCGTCCTGCTGGCCCACGCCCGCCTGGTCGGATCCCTGCTCAGCGCCGGCCTGCTGGTCCGCGCCTGCTTGCTCTGCCCCGGCCTGCTCGCCCGCGCCCTGCTCGCCCGCGCCCTGCTCGCCCGCGCCCTGCTCGCCCGCGCCCTGCTGACGGGCCGCCTCGACGATGCCGGCGATCTGCCCGATCAGGCCACCGACGGCGGCGATGATGCCGGCCGCCCGGCTCGCGCCGCCGCCGGCCGCCGCGCCGCTGTCCGCGCTGCCGGCGTTGGCCGCGCCGCCACCGGCCGCCGCTGCGCCCTGGGCCTGGCGCGCGCCCTGGACGATGTCGCGGATCCCGCCGAAGATCCCGCCGAGCCGCTTCACCCGGGCCTCGGTCAGCTGCGGATCGGTGAGCCGGCCGTCGCGTTCGCCGCGCATCTGTTCGGTGACCGCCCAGGCCTGGTCGAGCCGGGCGGCCATGGCGACCTCCCAGGGCACCGTCGGGCACGCCGCCCCGGCGACGTCGACCGGGCCGTCGCAGCCGGCCGCCGCCCGGCGCTGCTGGATCTGGTCGACCACGGCCTGCCGGTTGGCGATCCGGGCCGGCGAGTTGGCGTCCGGATCCTGCCGCTGGCCGGCGATGAAGGTCAGGTTGTTGCGCAGGGCGGTGTCCAGGCCCTGGCAGTTCTCCGACGCCTGCCCGGTCCCGGTCGCGACCGCGAACGCCGCCGCGGCGGTGACCGCGAGCGCGACCCCGCCGGCGACCCTTCGCTGACGGGACGACCCCGTCACCCTGCGGCTCCTGGTTGTGCCCCTGCTCCACGCCATCGAAGCTCCTCCGCCTCGTACGTCACGGGTGTCCGGCATCCGGTCGGGGGTACGGGTGGACACCGGGCGGGGTTCAGGCCGGTGCGCCGTGCGGGCGCGTATGTCAGCGGAGAGTGACCATCGGCGGCATTTCAGCTACACAGCGAAGCAGGCGCGCGAGTGTCATCGGGGTGAGCGGGCGCGGCCCGCCAGGGCCGGGGGAGAGGTGGAGTCGCCGCCGTCGCCGTCCGAGTGGCAACGGCGCGGCCCACCCGTGGCGGCCCACATCGGTGACCCCGACCGACCAGGAGCCGTCCCGTCTGCCATCTACGTGACGCACCGTACAGATGGCCGTGCGTCACTGTGCGTCATGGCGGTGGCGGGGTGCGGTGGGACCTGTCGTTCCCTTTGCTCTGCTGCCATGGACGCGCCACCCCGGCCAACCTCGACTTTCGTTCTTTTTGGCACCGCCCCGGGTCGGACGAGCCGGCTACCCTCCGTGACCGGTGCGTCGGTGGAAGCAGAGCAAAGGATGCGAACAGGAGAGGTGGGGTGTCCCACTGACATCACTGCCGGTGACGGACTCTCCGGGTGCCCGGACCACCCGCCAGGCAGTGGCGAGGGTGGGGCGGGGACCGGCGGGCGGCGTCAGTCGCGGCGGAGCCAGAGCACGCCCAGCGGCGGCACCCGCAGCGAGGCCGACGCGGGCAGCCCGTGCCACGGGACGTCCTGCGCGTGCACCGCGCCGAGGTTGCCCACTCCCGACCCGCCGTAGTGGTGCGCGTCGGTGTTGATCACCTCGGTCCACGTCCCGCCCGCCGGTAGTCCGACCCGGTAGTCCTCCAGCGGCGTCGCGGAAAAGTTCGCCACGCAGACCAGGGTCGCGCCGTCGGGGGCGATCCGCACGAACGAGACGCTGTTGTTGGCGACGTCGTCCCCGGCGATCCAGCGGAACCCGGCCGGCTCGGTGTCCTGCGCCCAGAGCGCGGGCGTGGCCCGGTACGCCGCGTTGAGGTCGGCCACCAGCCGCTGCACCCCGGCCCGGGCCGGGTCGTGCAGCAGGTACCAGTCCAGGCCCCGCTCCTCGCTCCACTCACGGTCGTCGGCCAGCTCGCAACCCATGAAGAGCAACTGCTTGCCCGGGTGCGCCCACATGTACGCCAGCAGCGCCCGGACGTTGGCCAGCCGCTGCCAGGTGTCCCCGGGCATCTTGCCCACCAGGGAGCCCTTGCCGTGCACCACCTCGTCGTGGCTGATCGGCAGCACGTAGTTCTCGCTCCAGGCGTACGCCAGGGAGAAGGTGAGCTGGTGGTGATGGTGCTGACGGTAGATCGGGTCCTTCGAGGTGTAGAGCAGAGTGTCGTGCATCCAGCCCATGTTCCACTTGAACCCGAAGCCGAGCCCGCCGTCGGCCGTGGAGCGGGTCACCCCCGGCCAGGCGGTGGACTCCTCGGCGATCATCACCACCCCGGCGTGGTGCTTGTAGACCGTGGCGTTGACCCCCTGCATGAAGGCGATCGCCTCCAGGTTCTCCCGGCCGCCGTGCACGTTGGGCAGCCACTGCCCCTCGGTGCGGGAGTAGTCCAGGTAGAGCATCGAGGCCACCGCGTCCACCCGCAGGCCGTCGACGTGGAACTCGTCGCACCAGTAGAGCGCGTTGGCGACCAGGAAGTTGCGCACCTCGTGGCGGCCGAAGTCGAAGACGTACGTGCCCCAGTCGGGGTGCTCGCCCCGGCGCGGGTCGGGGTGCTCGTAGAGCGGGGTGCCGTCGAAACGGGCCAGGGCCCACTCGTCCTTCGGGAAGTGCGCCGGCACCCAGTCGAGGATCACCCCGATCCCGGCGGCGTGCAGCCGGTCGACCAGGTGGCGGAACTCGTCCGGGTCGCCGAAGCGGGAGGTCGGCGCGTAGTAGCCGGTGACCTGGTAGCCCCAGGAACCGCCGAACGGGTGCTCCATCACCGGCAGGAACTCCACATGGGTGAAGCCCAGCTCGGTGACGTACGCGGTGAGCTGCTCGGCCAGCTCCCGGTAGCCGAGGCCGGGCCGCCAGGAGCCGAGGTGCACCTCGTACACGCTCATCGGCTCCTGGTGCGGCTGCCGCTTCGCCCGCCGCGCCAGCCACTCCGCGTCGTGCCACTCGTACCTCGAGTGGTGCACCACCGACGCGGTGGCCGGCGGCACCTCCGCGTACGCGGCCAGGGGGTCGGCCTTGTCCCGCCACCGCCCGTCGGCGCCGAGGACCCGGTACTTGTACCGGGCCCCGACCGGCACGTCCGGCACGAAGATCTCCCAGACGCCGGTGGAGCCCAGGCAGCGCATCGGCCAGCCGTCGTCGGCGCCCCAGCCGGTGAAGTCGCCGATCACCCGCACCCCGCGCGCGTTGGGCGCCCACACCGAGAAGGCCACACCCTCGTCGAAGACCCGCGCGCCGAGCGCCTCCCAGAGCCGTTCGTGTCGCCCCTCGCCGATCAGGTGCAGGTCGAGGTCGCCGAGGGTCGGCGGGTAGCGGTACGGGTCGTCGGCGAGCCGGCCGTCGGCCTCGACCCGGTAGTCGAGGACCTCGCCCGGAACCACGGCCTCGAAGACGCCGACGTCGTGCACCCGCTCCATCGGGTGCCGCTCGCCGTCGACCACCACGGCCACGTCGCCGGCGCCCCGGCGCATCGCGCGGATCGTCGTACGCCCGTCGGCGGGATGCGCGCCGAGCAGGGCGTGCGGGTCGTGCGTCTCGCCGGCGATCAGCTGGTCCATCGGTCCTCGTCCTTCGGGGCGGGAGCGGTCGGGGCGGTGCCGCCGGAGAGGTCTGCCGGCACGTCGGTCACGGTCAGCCCGGCCGGGGCGTTCCCCGCCGGCTCCGGCTCGCCCGCCGTCGGCCGGCGCAGGGTGAACACGTGCGCGGGCTGCAGGTACGGGTCGAGGCGGACCGCGTTGCGCTGGCCCCACTCGTAGTTCGCGCCGGTCAGCTCGTCGTGCACGGTGAACCGGTCGTGCCAGTCGAGGCCCAGCGCCGGCATGTCCAGGGTGGTGTTGCCCCACTGCACGGTGTGCGAGTCGAACGAGCAGACCACCAGGACGGTGTTGCCGGTGTCCGGGTCGTGCTTCGACCAGCACAGCAGCGCCGGGTTGTCGATGTCGTGGAAGCGCAGGTTGCGCAGCCGGTGCAGGGCGGGGTTGTCGCGGCGTACCCGGTTGAGGGTGGCGATGAACGGGGCCAGCGAACGGCCCTGCTGCTGCGCGCCGGCCCAGTCGCGGGGGCGCAGCTCGTACTTCTCGTTGTCCAGGTACTCCTCCGCGCCGGGGCGGGCCACGTGCTCGAAGAGTTCGTAGCCGGCGTACATGCCCCAGGAGGGGGAGAGCAGCGCGGCCAGCACCGCCCGGATCTTGAACATCGGCGGGCCGCCGTGCTGCAGGGACTCGTGCAGGATGTCCGGGGTGTTCGGCCAGAAGTTCGGCCGCATGTAGTCGGCCGCCGCGACCAGTTCCTCGCAGTACCGTCGCATCTCGGCGGCGGAGGTGCGCCAGGTGAAGTACGTGTACGACTGGGTGAAGCCGACCTTGCCGAGCCCGTGCATGATCGCCGGACGGGTGAACGCCTCGGCGAGGAAGAGCACGTCCGGGTCGACCTTCTTCACCTCGGCGATCAGCCAGTGCCAGAAGTCGAACGGCTTGGTGTGCGGGTTGTCCACCCGGAAGATCCGGATGCCCTCGCCCACCCAGTGCAGCACCACCCGCAGGACCTCCGCCCGGATGCCCTCCGGGTCGTTGTCGAAGTTCAGCGGGTAGATGTCCTGGTACTTCTTCGGCGGGTTCTCCGCGTACGCGATGCTGCCGTCGGCGCGGGTGGTGAACCACTCCGGGTGCGCGGTCACCCAGGGGTGGTCCGGCGCGCACTGCAACGCCAGGTCCATCGCCACCTCCAGGCCCTGCTCGGCGGCGGCGGCGACGAAGTCGCGGAAGTCCTCCGGCGTACCCAGGTCGGGGTGGATGGCGTCGTGGCCGCCCTCGGCGGCGCCGATCGCCCACGGCGAGCCCACGTCGTCCGGCCCGGCGGTGAGCGAGTTGTTGCGGCCCTTGCGGTTGACCCGGCCGATCGGATGGATCGGCGGCAGGTAGAGCACGTCGAAGCCCATCGCCGCCACGCCGGCCAGCCGGTCCATGGCGGTGACGAGGGTGCCCGACCGCGCCGGGGCGTCGACCGTGGCCGGGACCGCGCCCTCCGAGCGGGGGAAGAACTCGTACCAGGCGGAGAAGAGCGCCCGGGGGCGGTCCACCCAGAGCCGGTGCTCCGCGCCGGTGGTGACCAGCTCCCGCACCGGGTGCGCCCAGAGCAGCCCGGCCAGCTCCAACGCCGGGGCGACCCGCGCGGGCAGCGCCCGCCCGGTGTCTTCCAGCGCGGCCACCGCCGCCCGCACCCGCGCCACGTCGGCCGCCGGCACCAGCTCCAGGGCCTCGGTGAGCACCCGTGCGCCCTCGGCCAGGTCGTTGCCGAGATCCGCCACGCCCTGCCCGGCGGCGAGCTTCTTGGTCACCGCGTTCTGCCAGGTGAGATAGGGATCCTGGAAGGCCTCGACGGTGAAGATCCACTCGCCGACGGCGTCCGGGCGGATGGTGGCGTGCCAGCGGTCCTGGCCCGGCTCGCCGGGGCGCATCCGGGTGAACGGGCGCGCCACGGCGTCCGGGCCCAACCAGACCACGTTGCAGCCCAGCGCGTCGTGTCCCTCCCGGTACGCGCGGGCCGACACCGGGACCACCTCGCCGACCACCGCCTTGGCCGGGTAGCGACCGCAGGCGACCACGGGGGAGACGTCTTCGATCGGGAACCGTCCGCTCACCCCGTCAACCTACTGCGCGAGATCGCTTCGCGCTCGGGTCAGCCCGCCGCGCCCACCGACCGGTACACCTCGACGGTGCGGGCCGCGATCGCGTCCCAGGAGAAGTGCTCCACCGCCCGGCGACGGCCGGCCAGACCGAACGCCTCGGTCCGCTTCGGGTCGGCCAGCAGCTCGTTGATCGTCGCGGCCAGGTCGGCCACGAAACGCTCCGGGTCCAGCGGCCGTCCGCTGCCGTCGGCGGCCTGCTCGATCCCGACCAGCAGCCCGGTGTCGCCGTCGGCCACCACCTCGGGGATGCCGCCGGTCGCGGTCGCCACCACCGCCGTCTCGCAGGCCATCGCCTCCAGGTTCACGATGCCCATCGGCTCGTACACCGACGGGCAGACGAAGATCGTGGCGTGGGTGAGCACCTGGATCACCTCGTGCTTGGGCAGCATCTCGGCCACCCAGACGACCCCGGAACGGTTGGCCCGCAGCTCGGCCACCAGGCCCTGGACCTCGGCGGCGATCTCCGGGGTGTCCGGCGCGCCAGCCAGCAGCACGAGCTGGGTGTCGGCGGGCAGCTCCCGGGCCGCGCGCAGCAGGTACGGCAGCCCCTTCTGCCGGGTGATCCGACCGACGTACACCACGCTGGGGCGCGCCGGGTCGATGCCGAGCCGGTCCACCACGTCGGTGCCGGTGTCCGGGGCGTACTGGGCGGTGTCGATGCCGTTGTAGACCACCCGCACCCGGTCCGGGTTCACGGCCGGGTACGCGGTCAGCACGTCGCGCCGCATGCCCTCGCTGACCGCGATCACCGCGTCGGCGGCCTCCACCGCCGTGCGCTCGCACCAGGAGGAGAGCGCGTACCCGCCGCCGAGCTGCTCGGCCTTCCACGGTCGCAGCGGCTCCAGGCTGTGCGCGGTCACCACGTGCGGCACCCCGTGCAGCAGCTTCGCGGTGTGACCGGCGAGGTTGGCGTACCAGGTGTGGCTGTGCACCACGTCGGTGCCGGCGCAGCCCGCCGCCATCTCCAGGTCCACCCCCATGGTCCGCAGCGCCGCGTTCGCGCCGGCCAGGCCGGCCGGCTCGGCGTACGCGGTGACGCCCGGCTCCGTGCGCGACGCGCCGAAGCAGTGCACCCGCACGTCGGTGAGTCGGCGCAGCTCCCGGGCCAGGTACTCGACGTGCACGCCGGCCCCGCCGTACACCTCCGGCGGGTACTCCCGGGTCAGCAGGTCGACGCGAAGCGGTGCGGAGTCCGTCATGTCCGGCACCATAGTGCAGAAATGCGCCCCGCACGCCGGTGCGGAACTGTGCCCGTACGAGTGGTGAAGTCGCGGCAGGATGGATAGCGTCGGGACATGGCTGCCAAGGTGCTCGCGATCGTCCTGGCCGGCGGAGAGGGCAAGCGCCTCATGCCGCTCACCGCGGACCGGGCCAAGCCGGCCGTCCCGTTCGGCGGGATGTACCGCATGGTCGACTTCGTCCTGTCCAACCTGGCGAACGCCGGCTTTCTGAAGATCGTCGTGCTGACCCAGTACAAGTCCCACTCGCTGGACCGGCACATCACCAAGACGTGGCGGATGTCGACGCTGCTCGGCAACTACGTCACGCCGGTGCCGGCGCAGCAGCGCCGCGGCCCGTGGTGGTTCGCCGGCTCCGCCGACGCGATCTACCAGAGCTTCAACCTGATCCACGACGAGCAGCCGGACCACGTGATCGTCTTCGGCGCCGACCACATCTACCGGATGGACCCGCGGCAGATGGTGGAGGACCACATCGCCTCCGGCGCGGCGGTGACCGTCGCCGGCATCCGGCAGCCGCTGGCGATGGCCGACCAGTTCGGGGTCATCGAGGTCGGCGAGGACGGCCGGCGGATCCGGGCCTTCCGCGAGAAGCCCACCGACGCGGTGGGCCTGCCCGACGCCCCGGACCAGATCTACGCCTCGATGGGCAACTACGTGTTCAGCACCCGGGCGCTCTGCGAGGCCGTCGAGCGCGACGCGGAGGACAAGACCAGCAAGCACGACATGGGCGGCAGCATCATCCCGATGCTGGTCGAGCGGGGCGAGGCCAACGTCTACGACTTCAAGGACAACGAGGTGCCCGGCAGCACCGACCGGGACCGCGGCTACTGGCGCGACGTGGGGACGCTGGACTCCTTCTACGACGCCCACATGGACCTGATCAACGTGCACCCGGTGTTCAACCTCTACAACTTCGACTGGCCGATCTACACCGAGCAGCCGCCGTGGCCGCCGGCCAAGTTCGTGCACCAGTGGGGCGAGCGGGTCGGCCGGGCGGTCGGCTCGATGGTCTCGCCCGGCGCGGTGGTCTCCGGCTCGCTGGTGGAGAACTCGGTCGTCTCGCCGAAGGTGAAGGTCCACTCCTGGGCGCACGTGGACGGCGCGGTGCTGATGGAGGGTGTCGAGATCGGCCGGCACGCCGTGGTCCGCCGGGCCATCCTGGACAAGAACGTCTTCGTCCCCGAGGGTGCGGAGATCGGCGTCGACCTGGAGAAGGACCGACAGCGCTACACCGTCTCCGACAACGGCATCGTGGTGATCGGCAAGGGGCAGCGCGTCGAGCCCTGAGCACGTCCCCGTCAGCGACTCACGAACCACAGGAGGATCCCGCAGTGGCCCACCCCCGTGCCGGACAGCCCGCCGAGCCCGCCGACCTGGTGGACGTGCCCCGGCTGGTCACCGCCTACTACGCCGAGCACCCGGACCCGGACGACCCGGGGCAGCAGGTCTCCTTCGGCACCTCCGGCCACCGCGGGTCCTCGTTGCGCAACGCCTTCAACTCCGACCACATCCTCGCGGTCACCCAGGCGCTCTGCGACCACCGGCGGGAGCAGGGGATCGACGGGCCGCTCTTCCTCGCCCGGGACACCCACGCGCTCTCCGCGCCGGCCGCCGTGGACGCCCTGGAGGTGCTCGCCGCCAACGACGTCACCGTGCTCGTGGACAGCCGCGACGGCTACACCCCGACCCCGGCGCTGTCGCACGCCGTGCTCACCCACAACCGGGGCCGCACCAGCGGCCTCGCCGACGGCATCGTGATCACCCCGTCGCACAACCCGCCCGACGACGGTGGCTTCAAGTACAACCCCACCCACGGCGGCCCCGCCGACTCCGACGTCACGAAATGGATCCAGGACCGGGCCAACGCGATCCTCGCCGCCGGGCTCAAGGAGGTGCGGCGGATCCCGTACGCGCGGGCCCGCGCCGCCGACACCACCGGGGAGTACGACTTCCTCGCCGGCTACGTCGACGACCTGCCCGCCGCGATCGACGTCGACGCGATCCGGGACGCCGGGGTGCGCATCGGCGCCGACCCGCTCGGCGGGGCCAGCGTCGCGTACTGGGGCGAGATCGCCGAGCGGCACCGCCTCGACCTCACCGTGATCAACCCGACGGTCGACCCGACCTGGCGGTTCATGACCCTCGACGGCGACGGCAAGATCCGGATGGACTGCTCCTCGCCGAACGCGATGGCCTCGCTGATCGCCGCCCGCGCCGACTACCAGGTCTCCACCGGCAACGACGCCGACGCCGACCGGCACGGCATCGTCACCCCCGACGGGGGCCTGATGAACCCCAACCACTACCTCGCGGTCGCGATCGGCCACCTGTTCCGTACCCGCAAGCAGTGGGGCCCGGCCGCGGCGGTCGGCAAGACGCTGGTCTCCTCCTCCATGATCGACCGGATCGCGGCCGACCTGGAACGGCCGCTGCTGGAGGTGCCCGTCGGGTTCAAGTGGTTCGTGCCCGGCCTGCTCGACGGCGCGGTCGGCTTCGGCGGCGAGGAGAGCGCCGGCGCGTCCTTCCTGCGCCGCGACGGGAGCACCTGGACCACCGACAAGGACGGCATCCTGCTCTGCCTGCTCGCCGCCGAGATCATCGCCACCACCGGGCGCACCCCCAGCCAGCACTACGCCGAGCTGACCGAGCGCTTCGGCGCGCCCGCGTACGCCCGGATCGACGCCCCGGCCGACCGGCGGCAGAAGGCGGTGCTCGGCAAGCTCTCCCCGGAGCAGGTCGGCGCCACGGAACTGGCCGGTGAGCCGATCACCGCCACGCTCACCGCCGCCCCCGGCAACGGCGCGGCGATCGGCGGGCTGAAGGTCACCACCGCCACCGGTTGGTTCGCCGCCCGCCCCTCCGGCACCGAGGACGTCTACAAGATCTACGCCGAGTCGTTCCAGGGCCCGGAGCACCTCGCCCGGATCCAGGAGGAGGCGAAGGCGCTGGTCGACGGGGTGCTGGCGAAGGCCTGAGCACCGCCGGAGCACGGCCGGGCACCGGTCAACGGGGCGGGGGCAGCTCCTTGCGGTGCAGCTGCTCCCGCAGCCCGTCCGGCAGCAGCTCCCGCAGCTGGTCGGGCAGCAGCGGCAGGTCGAGCAGACTGAGCTTGAGCTGGTTGCGCTCCTGGTAGCGGCGCGGGTCCAAACGGACCACCAGCCCGGCGTCGCGCTGGTAGCGCACGTGCACCGCGCCCTCGGTCGCGGCGTCCCGGATCACCAGGCCGTCCATCTCCACGGTCACCGGCGCGGAGTCGGGACGCAGCTCCAGGTGGATCGTCTCCCCCGGGGAGAGCACCACCGAGCGGGAGATGCCGGCCATCGGCGCCGACGGGGTCACCACCACCGCGTGCGTCGCCGGGGAGACCAGCGGCCCACCCGCCGCGTAGCTGTACGCCGTCGAGCCGGTCGGCGTGCTCACGATCAAGGCGTCACAGCGGTAGTAGCCGTACCGCTGCCCGTCCACGGCGAGGGTGGCGGTGACGAAACCGGAGCCGGGTTGGCGGACCAGCGCCACGTCGTTGAACGCCACCACGTCGTCGCCGCAGACGTCACACGCCAGGCAGGCGTGCGACTCGACGGTGAAGTCGTGCGCCACCAGCCGGTCCAGCGCACGCGGCAGGTCCGGCGGCTCCACCTCGACCAGGAAGCCGACCCGCCCCAGGTGCACCCCGAGCACCGGCTTCGGGGTGCGTACCGCCGAGCGCAGGGCGCCCAGCATGGTGCCGTCCCCGCCGATGCTGATCAACGCGTCCGCGTGGGCGGCCAGCTCCGCCGCCGGGACCGCCTGCACCGAGGCGGGCACCCGGTGCCGGTCCTCCGCCCGGACGGCGAGGGCCTTGCCGTGCCGGGCCGCCCACCGTTCGATGATCCCGACCACCTCGGTGACGTCCCGGGTGGGATGCAGCACCAGACCGAACACGTACCCCGCCACCGGTACAGCTCACCACACGGCCCGTCCGGCGCGGAGTAACTCCGGTCGAGGATCTCTCGTTGAGGCGAAGGTGGTGGTAATCGGGGGACCAGGACAGATGACGGGCGTGATGACGGTGATCGGCAGCCAGTCGAGGAGCATCCGGTCGTCCCGGGTGTCGTTGGGCATCCAGGGCCGTCGTCTCTGCCTAGATCGCCGGCTGACCTCTCATGCCCCGCTGCAACTGATTCACGGTTAGGACACGGGCAGTTTCAAGCCTGACGAGTGGTCGTTGTGACTGTCGATGAGAGAGGAACGCCATGACTAACGATAACCACCTGACGACTGCCGATAGCTGGGACAGCATCTGGACCGGCCGACGGACCAACCGTGCCGTCACCATTGTCAAGCAGAGACTGCGGCAAACCCGCTCCTGGCGTCAATTGCTCACCGATCTGCTGGACAGCACCGGCAAGCCCGGGCAGATCGAGGTTCTGGAGTTGGGCTGCGCACCCGGCAGCATGTTGGTTGAACTGCACCAACTCAGGCCCGCCTACCGCTATTCAGGAATCGACTATGCTCCAGGTGGCCTTGAGGCGGCAGAGAAGGCGCTGGCTGCGGCGGGAGTCCCCGCCTCTCTGCACTTGGGTGACATCCGCACCTCCACCCTCCCCTCCGCCGATCTGGTGGTGTCATTCGGGCTGGTCGAGCACTTCACCGATCCTGCCGAAGCAATCGGATATCACCGCCGTTTCCTGCGTCCCGGCGGGATGGCAGCCGTCACCGTGCCCAACTACTCGCATCCTGTCACTGCACGCCTCATGCGGCGGTTCTGTCCGGAGACCGCAGCCGCACACAACCTGGACATCATGTCGACAGAGCAGATGAAGGCAGCATTCGAGCGGGCAGGGTTTACCGATGTACGGACTGGCCAGGCCGGGGGCCCTCTGCTGCCTTGTTCGCAGGTCCGCCCCGGCACTCTCGGTGCGATGTACAGCATCACCTCCCGTGCCTGGAACCTCGGATCGAACTTTGTCCCACAAGGCTGGCCCTGGGCGTCGGTCATCTGGGGTACGGGGGTCAGCCCCGAGCCTGCCGACGCGTGAACCGGTTGCGGCCGGCGTGTCCTCCAGGCCGACTATCTGATGCTCGACACGTCCCGTCGCGTGGTCGACTTCGTCCTCTCCACACTCTGCCGACACCTCGACTGGGCAACCGGGGGGCGAAGGCGTGCGGCGGAAGGCCGGGAAGTCTCCCGCCGCACGACTGTCACCCGGGCTTACCTCCTGCTCACGGTCGGGCGAACAGGTGCCGCAGCGACCGGGCGACCAGGTCGTCCCGAGCCGCCGGGGCCAGCCCTTCCAGGCCGAAGCCGAGGTAGACGGTGTCGTCGGTGACCACCGCCGCCCCCTCCTCGAACGCCTGCTGGCTGCGCGACCAGTCGTTGGCGCCCGTCGCGGAGCCGGCCGGCGGCCCGCTCACCGTCCAGCCGCCCAGATCGGCGGACTCGAAGGAGGTCTCCGAGACCACCGCGCCGTCGACGAACACCCGGGCGTCGTCCAGGAAGACACCCAGGCCCTGGGTGCCCCAGTCGGAGACGTACGAGATGGAGACCTCGACCTGCTTGCCGGCGTACGCCGACAGGTCGACCGAGAACTCCTGCCAGCCGCCGGACGCGCCGGTGGCCGCGTTCCAGGTGCCCGTGCTGCCGGTGGGGGAGCAGTCCGCGCCCTGGTAGTGGGCGAGGAACGGGTGCACCGTGACCCAGCCCGAGGCGCAGCTCTCCCCGGTCACCGTGCCGGTGCGGCCGTTGCGGTCCGGCAGCGTCGTCCAGTCGTCGCTGCCCACCTCGTGCGCCTCGACGATCAGGAAGTCCCAGTCCTGCTCGATGTCGTACGAGGTGAAGAAGCGCAGCTCACCGCTGGTGGCCGAGGTCAGGTCGACGGTCCGGGTGAGCCGCTTGTACGACTCGTCGGCCCGCCCGCTGTACAGGTACCAGTCACCGGTACGCGGGTCGAACGGGGCGGCGCCCGGCCGACCCCAGTCCACCGTCGCCGAACTGGCGAACTGCGGGAACTGCTCCGGCGGCAGGAAGCTCGACGTGGACAGGAACGACGCCGTGTGGTCCTGGTTGCCGGCGGAGCCCTCCGCGTTGAGCTGACCGGAGAACCCGGCGAACGCCCCGTCCGCGCCCCGCACCGGGTACGGGTCGCCCTCCGGAGCGCTGCCGCCGTCGCTGACGTAGTTGTACGCCCCCAGGTAGTACTGCTGGAAGTCGTTGAACAGCGCCAGGCAGGTGACGTCGTCGGGATCGGTGCACTCCGCCGGTCCGTTCGGCTGGTACACGTACGTGCCGTTCGCCGCCTGGGCGAAGAGCGCGTACTTGCCGCTGACCAGCAGCTTGCCGCCCTCGTTGAGGTAGTCGCGGACGGCCAGCTCGGTGTCCAGCGCGGCGCGGGCGGCGGTGCCGCCCACCTGGCCGGGGGAGCGCAGGATGATGTCGTCGCCGGTCTCCCAGACCACGGCCCGGTAGTGCGACAGCACACCCAGGTGGTGCGGCGCCTTGCGGCCCATGACGTCGAAGTCGTAGACGTCGCTGCTGCGGCCGGCCTTCGTCAGGGATGCGGCGATCTCGTCGGCGTACTTCGCCGTGGTGCCGGTCTGCGCCGGGCTCAGCCCGGTCACGTCCTCCATCGCCAACACCAGCACGTCCCCGCCGACGTCGTCGTGCACCCGGTAGGTGAAGCGCTCGCTGGCCACCGGGCCCTTGCGCGGCTTGACCCCGGTGAACCAGACCTCGACCCGGTCACCCGGCTTCGTGCCGGTCACCGTGCCGCGCAGTTCGGCGTAGTAGTCGGAGTGCGTGTCGCCGTACCGTTCGCCGCCGCGCCACTCGCGGACCTTGACGGTCTTCGGCCGACCGCCGTTGACCACGTAGTGCATCCGGACGTCCTTCAGCGCCCGCCGGGTGATCGACGCGACCTGCTGGGTGCGCCCGTACGAGGTGTCGAAGGCGTCCACCACGAAGTCCGGGGTGCTGCGGCCGACCACCGACACCGGGTCGTCCGGGTCGGCCGCCGACTTCGCCACCGCCAAGGCGAACGGCAGGTTCTTCGCCACCTCGGCCGAGATCAGCTTCTCGTCGTCGGGGAAGATGAAGCCGCTGACACAGTCCTCCGGCCGCCACTGGTCGTCCGGGTCGGACGCCGCCGCCGACTGGCAGGTCGACATCTCCGGGGTGAAGCCGAGGGTGCCGTAGCGGACCGTGGCGTGCGAGTCGGTGTCGCCGTTGGTGGTGTACAGCTCGGCGGAGATGTCCGGGTCGTAGCCGGGCACCGCCGGGTGGGCGTCGTCGCCGACCATCGTCTCGTAGATGACGTCGTCCGGGGTCGGCGTGCTCACCTGCCAACCGACGCCGTAGAGCAGCAGTTGGGCGGCCGAGTGGTAGTTGACGAAGAACTCGAAGCCCACCCGCTTGAAGAGCCGGTCCAGCGCCTTCGTCTCCGGCTCCGAGTTCGGGCCGGCGCCCCGGTAGGTGTCGCTGTTCGGCTCCGGCGACGAGCCCTCGTCGTCGTACCCCCACTTGTAGGCGAAGTTGCGGTTGAGGTCGACGCCGTCGGCGGCGGTGATCTGCCCGTCGCCGTCGTTGTCCCGCAGGTTCTTGCGCCACAGCCGGTTGCCCGGGGTGAAGGTGTGGTCGTAGCCGTCCGGGTTGGCCACCGGCAGGAACCACAGCTCGGTGCTGTCCACCACCCGGGTGATCTCCGGGTCGGTGCCGTAGTTGTCCAGCACGTGGTGCATCAGCCGGCGGGTCATCTCCGGCGTGATCCACTCACGGGCGTGCTGGGCGCTGCCGTAGAGCACCGCCGGGCGCCGTCCGTCCGGCACGGTCCGCGCGTTCTTGGTGACCTTCACCGCGAGGATCGGCTTGCCCTGCACCGTGCGGCCGATGGTCTCCAGCTTCGCCAGCTTCGGGTACCGCGCCACGGTCGCGGTGATCTCGTCGCGCAGGCCGCCCGGCTCACTGTACGACCGGAACGCCGTCCAGCCCGCCGCCGCCTGCTCGCGCAGCGCCTGGGAAGCCGCCTTGCCGCGCACCTTCTTGACGTCGAGCTTCACGCCCTGACCGGCGAGGCGCCGCGCCTGGCGTTCGCTGAGCACGGTCTCCACGCGGGTCGACCCGTCGTGCTCCGTGCCACGGTGGTCGTGGCCGAGGTCGACCCCCGCGGCGCGCAGCTTCTCCAGCTGCTGCGCGTCGAGCGTGCCGACGTACACCTCCAAGCTGTCGCGGCCGTCCGGGTCGGACGGTGGCCGCGCGGTCGCCGGGGCGGTCAGCGCCAGCGCGCCGACCAGGGTGAACACGCCGGCGATCGCCAGCCGTGTTGGTCTCATCGCATCCCCTTCGGTGGAAGGACCTGTGTCGCGAGCCTTCCGCTCGGTGGAGACGGATGTCAATGGGTGGGTGAGGTCCCTGCCGAGTGTTCCGGACGGGGTGGCTCGTGTGCTGGGAAAATTCCGTGCCCCGCTGCGAGGGAGCGGGCCTGACTGAACTCACGCTGCCTGCCGGAGGGAACCGGCACCCAGGCACTACGGTGCCGACGGGGTGACCACCACGACGTCTGCAGCCGGAGAGGCCAGCGGTTCAACCGCCGGTAGCTGTACGCGGTCGAGCCGGTCGGCGTGTGGCTGCCCTTCGCAAAGGTGGCGGTGACGAGGCCGGAGCTGGGCTGGCCGACCAGCGCGGTGTCGTTGACGACCACCATCGTCGCCGCACACGTTACAGGCCAGGCAGGCGTGCGACTCGACGGTGCAGCACCAGACCCGATCCCGTCACCGGTACGGCTCATCACAAGGACGGGCCGCACGGGGGGTGTTCGAGCCGCAGTCCATGTCGAATGGGGCGAAAATGGCGTTTCGGCGCGTCTTGCCGGGGTGCCGATCGTTGGGCCGTCATGGGTGCGGCACGACGGCCTGATGCCGTCGTGCTTCCGATCGGATGGAGAAACCGTGAAGATTGTGGTGACCGGAGGGGCCGGTTTCATAGGCTCCAATCTGGTGCGGGCGCTCGCCGAGGTGCCGCAGGTCAGGGAGATCGTCGCGGTGGACGACCTGTCTACCGGATCCTGCGACAACCTGCTCGACCTGCCGGTCCGCTTGTTCGAGGGCAGCGTGCTCGACCCCGATCTGCTCGACGAGGCCGTCGCGGGGGCGGCCAGCGTCGTCCATCTTGGGGCCCTCGGCTCGGTGCCCCGCTCGATCGACAATCCGATCTGCAGCCACCACGCCAATGCCACCGGCACCCTGACGGTGCTGGAGGCGGTCCGTCGCCACGGCGTGCCCCAGGTGATCGTCGCGTCCTCGTCCTCCGTCTACGGGGCGAACCCGGTGCTGCCCCGCGTGGAGAGCCTCCGGCCCATGCCGGTAAGCCCATACGCGGTTTCCAAGCTCGCCACCGAGGCGTACGCCGTCGCGTACGCCACCTGCTACGGCATGTCCGTGCTGCCCTTCCGCTTCTTCAACGTCTTCGGACCCCGCCAAGCGGCGAACCACGCGTACGCTGCCGTCGTCCCCAGGTTTGTCAGCGCAGCGCTCTCTGGTCGACCGCTGCAGGTGCATGGTGACGGTACACAGACACGCGACTTCACCTACGTCGGCAGCGTTACAGACGTAATCGTGGACGCGGTGCTGCGCCGGGTCTCGGCCCCGGACGTGGTCAACCTCGCCTTCGGCGTACGGATCTCCCTGCTGGAACTCATCAGCGAGTTGGAGGAGGTGCTCGGCCGGCCGCTCGAGGTCGTGCACGGCCCACCGCGCGCCGGCGACGTGCGCGACTCGCAGGCCGACTCCTCGCGGCTGAGGCAATTGTTTCCTTCGGCTCAGCGTTACCCACTGCGCGTGGGTCTCGAAAACACCGTCGCGTGGATGTCGGCCCGCGTGCCAGCAGCACGTTGACGCAATGTCGTTCGCCCGTCGACCTCTGGACAGGACGGTGTAGTGGTGAGGGGAAGCGGCTCCCGACACCAGTCGGTCATCGACCCTGTGGGTCAACCACGGGTCGCTGGTCCGGTCGCGACGACGCCCGCAGGTCTACCGCACGCCGGCAACGGGATCACCTGGAGCATGCTCGGCGTCATCGTCGCCCAGTTGGCTCAGTGGGCGGTCATCGTGCTGCTGTCCCGCCTCGGCACACCGGAGATGGTCGGCCAGTACGCTCTTGGGCTTTCGGTCAGCGCACCGATCATCCTGCTGGCCGGCTTTGCGCTACGAACGGTGCAGGTGACGGACACCGGCCATCTCTTCAGCTTCAACGACTACCTGCGGCTTCGAATGTCAGGCATGGTCGTCGCGCTGGTGCTGATCGGCGTCCTCGCGGCGCTTGTCGGAGAGGCGCACGGGGTCATAGTACTGCTGGTCGGCGTCGCCAAGGCTCTTGATGCCGTGGGGGACATCTACTGGGGCCTTTTCCAGCGGCATGAGCGCATGCGCCCTATCGCAATATCGATGATGTGTAACGGCCTCATCACGATCGTGGCAGTGGTCTCACTGCTGATGCTGACCGGGAGCATCAAGTGGGCCGTGGTGGGCTCGGTCGTTGGTTCCCTGGTGGGCTCGATCGGCTACTGCGCTTGGGCCGCGAAGCCGCTAGGCGCCGCTGCATGGACGGCCGGTGTGGCTCATGACGTCCCGCCGTCGGACCCCTTGGTGGCCCTGCGCCGGATTACTCGGCTTGCGGTGATCGCCGCGCCGCTCGGCATCGCCTCCGGTCTGGTGTCGCTGTCGGTGAATCTGCCCCGGTACTTTGTCGAACACGTGGCGGGCGCTGCGGCCCTGGGCATCTTTGCGGCGTTGGCCAACGTCGTGCTCGTCGCCAACATCCTCTTCGCAGCGCTCTATCAGGTGCTGCTACCCCGACTAACCTGGCTATCCGCGGCAGGCGACCTGTCGGCCTTCACCACGCTCACCCTGAAACTGGTGCTGGGGACGCTTTCCTGCGGCGCGGTGGCCGTCGCCGCAGTGGCCGCCATTGGACCCGTCACCGTCCGCGTCGTCTACGGGTCGTCGTATGACGGCCAAACCACCGTGCTGATCCTGCTGACCGTCGCGGCGGTGCTCAGCGGTGTGGTCTTCTTCCTCAATGGCGCACTCTCCGCTCTCCGAAGGTTCGGCAACCAGCTGATCGCCAGCCTGATCATGGTAGCCGTCGCCGCGGTTGGCGGATATCTACTGGTGCCACGTTTCGGGTTGATCGGGGGCGCCTGGTCCGTGGTCATCACGGTCGGCGGTGACAGTCTCCTGAAAGCCCTCCTGTTAAAGCGAGCACTTGCGAAGTGAGCATGGATCTGAACAATGTAACGATCATCTGGCTGATATGTGCCGGGGCATTTGCGGTGCCCGCTGTCCTGCTGCTGCGGTCGGGCCGGCGGGACACCCTGCCGTACCTGGCCGCGTTCTTCGCATACTTTGGCCTTGGCCCGGTGGTGAACTTCGCACTCGGCAACAGGATCTACTCCGGCGCGGCGCAGAGCAAGATCGGTCTGGCGGCATTGGGTGTTCTGCTGGCGCTGATCGGGATGCTGATCGTCGGCTTCCTGCTGCCCGCCCGCCGGACCGTACTGGATCGGTCCCGGCTCAACGACACCGGACGCCGCTACCACCTGCCACCGTTCTTGTTTTTAGCCTTGGCGGGCTATGCTCTGGTGGTCATTATCAGCCGAGGAACGGCGGGATTCTCGGGAAGCAAGCTGGAGCGTATTCAGCAGAGTGGGCCATGGCACTACGACTTCCTGCTGGCGCAAATCCTGTGCTGCGCACTCTACTTCACCGCCACGATGACTCGCTTCGGAAAGGTGACGTACTGGATAAATTTTGCCTGCTATGTAACCTACTGTCTGCTAACTGAGGAGCGAGATTTCATCTTTGTGGCGTTTAGCATCCTGCTGCATGTCCATCTCTTCCGCCACCGGCCCATGTCCGTGCGGCTGCTGGCTGCAGGCTCGGCCGGAGCCATAGGTGCGGTCGTCCTTGCAGGTCTTCGAGGTAACCCCCTCGCCGTCGAGGGTGATCTGATTTCCCGCCTCCTGAACGAAGGCAGCACGCTCTTTCCCGATACGTTCGTCATGGCGGCCGTTCCGGATGTCACTCCATTCGCGTATGGCGAGACCTATATGCGAAGCCTGGCCAGTCTTGTCCCAGGCGCCCCGTCGCATTCTCTCGGAGTCTGGCTGGTGGAGGAGTACAACGCTGGCTCGGCGAGCGGGTACGGCTTCTCGCTAGTCGCAGAGGCATACCTGAACTTCGGATTCGTCGGTATTCCCGTCCTCTTTGCATTGTTGACAGTCGTGCAGCGCCGTCTGATAAGTGTGGTAGATAGGGGTCATTGCTACGCGTACGCTAGCGTCCTATTCACGGTAACTTGGATGTACAATTTCCGAGGGGAGAGTCTTGCCTTCCTCAAAACAGCTCTGTACGGCGCTATTCTTTTCGCCGTGGTGTGGCTCTTCTCCACGGCCATTCCGGGCGGAAAGCGTTTCGGGGAGGGTTCCGCTGCACCTTCGCAACCGATGCAGCATCGATCACGTCCGCTGTCGCCCTCGTCAAGTTGAGCACAGACCGATGATTCTCCCTTGATCCCTGGCTCGGCGATCGGTGCTTCCTGCGCTTCGTGCGCAGGAGGCTGATTTAACCGGTCGTCGCAACACCAGCTCGTTGCGAGCGATTGCAGGTGATCGTCGAGGGCTATGGTGGGGGTCTTCCAGTGGAGGGTTGCCGTGGTCGAATGTTGAGGGAGTAGCGACGGCGTTGATTCCTTCGGTGCTCCACCTGGAGAGGTCGGTGCCTTTCGGGAAGTACTGCCCGCAGCAGGCCGTTGGTGTTTTCGTTAATGCCGCGTTGCCAGGGGCTGTGGGGGTCGGCGAAGAACCGCGGGACGGCGGTCTCGACCGTGATGCGTGCGTGCGCCGACAACTCTTGGCGCGGTCCCACGTCAGTGATCTGCGGAGCTGCTCGGGCAGTTGGGTGATCGTCTCGGCGAGGGCGCCGCGGCTCTGAACATAGAGCGCCTGGTAGATCGCCTCATGGCTGATGCGCATGGACTCGTCCTCCGGGAACTCCGCCCTGAGCCTCCGGGAGATCTGCTCCGGGCTCCACCCAATCGTCCATGCCCGATCGGCCTCGTGGGGCTTGTTGCGGCCCAGCCACTGCGGGCCTGCGGGCCGGTAACTGGCCGGCCATCCGCTGTCCGGATCGCACACGCAAGCCGTTCCTGGACGTACTCTCGCAGCCGATCATTGGCCAGCAGCTTCGCGGTCTTCTGCCGGCGTGTTCGACGCTCCGCATGCCACTGCGCGGTCGAAGCCTTGTAGTCCAACCGGTATGTCCTGGTCGAGGCGTTGCGCCGTTACTCCGCGAGATGGTCGACGGGTCTCGGCCGAACTGGCGGGCGATCGCACGACGCCCAAGCCCTGCGACCTCGCCAAGGCGATGTCCTCTCGTTCACTTGTCGACAGATAGCGGCCTGACACCGTCGGCGGCAACGCACGATTCACACCGCCAGCGTGCCGGAACCACCGGATCGCCACCGGCGACGACACACCCGCCACCGCGGCCGCGTCCTCGGGGCCGGATGCAGACCGAGCTGCTCAACCGCCGTCGCCGGCGCACCCGCATCGAACTGGCCAACGCGACCTTCGAGTACCTGGAGATCTTCTACAACCGGCAACGCCGCCACAGCTGACTGGGCATTCTCACCCCGATCGAGTATGTCAGGCTACACCCGATCGCCCTGTGCGTAGCCTGACGCCAACCAACACGGCTCCGAGAAACCCGGGGAACATCAAACCCTGCGGCGAACCGGGGAACCTCACCCCCTCCCTGCCAGACCGGCAAGGCGGCATCTGACAGACGAACTGTTCAGCTCGCTCCCTGCGCCGATTCGACGGCCCTTGTCTGCGCGCTATCGGCGACGCTGGATCGCAGGGCGCGGTAGAAATCGTCGCGTCGGGGGGCAAGCAGATCGGCCGCGTATTGCCGAGCCTGCGTTAGGTTGCGCGCGGAGGCGCCTGCCATCAGCTTCGGATCACGGAGCATGCGGGTGATCGCTTTCGCCAGGGCGGGCGGGTCGTCCGGCGGCACGAGATCCTCGTCGGACAGGAGTTCGGGTATTCCGCCGACCCGGGTGGCCACCGCGGGCAGTCCGCGAGCCATCCCCTCGATGAGCGCCCGCGGAAGCCCCTCGGCCCGGGACGGATGTACGAACAGGTCGGCTGCGTCGAGCTGTCGACGGATCGGCTCGCCGCTGGGCAACGTCCCGAGGAAGCGGACCTGGTCGCCGACCCGTAGGCGTGCGGCCAGTTGCTCCAACTGAGGGCGGAAAAGCCCGTCGCCGACGTGTACGAGCCCGACGTCCGAACCCGCACGCGTCAGGAGCGCCAGCGCCTCCAGCAGAGTGTCGATGCCTTTGTGGGGCCTGGCGAGCGAGCCCACGGAGATCAGAACCGTCCGCCCCGCGGCGGGCCGGAACACGCGTGCGGCGGAAACGAACGCGTCCGTCGGCAGGTCTATGCTCGAGTAGGCGGAGGTCGGCATCCCGGGCCGCGTCGGGTATCGGGCCTGCAATGAGCGTTGGGTGACGTATGAAACGGCTGCGGCCCGCAGGCACTGTTGTTTCATGCGACTCGTGTACCAGCGGCGGAAGAGTGGATTCAGTGGATGACTGACAGCCTTCGGTGAAAGGACGTCGACGGGATCGCCGACCACCTCGAGGGCGTACGGTAGTGAGTTCCTTTCCCGCAGGCCGGCCATTATGGTGCCGATCAGCGACGGCACGCGAAGTATGACCGCGTCGTGCGGTCCGGCCGCTGCGGCCACGCTGCGGTGAACGGCACGCCTGACAGTTAGGTACTCCCGCGGGCCCAGGTAATAGGGTATGCCCCATACCTCGACGCCAGGGCCGTCCACGCGGCGGGCGTCGTCGCCGACCTCAGGTGTGTTCTGGACGCGTGCCACTATCCTGACCTGGTCGAAGGCTGACAGATAACGGGTCCAGAACGAGTAGCTCGGACCCTCGACCGACCAGACCGCGCCATCCGGCGTCCTGGAGAACCGGGCCTCGACGGTAACCACGACCCTCACGCAGCACCCCTTCGGGCAGTTGCCCGGTGCGGCCGCTCAACAGCCACATGACACATCTGCGGCACTCCTTCTCGATTCACCTGGAGAAACTCCTCTGCTCCATGGGTCTCACGATGCGAACGCTCCCCTGAGCAGGCCCCCCAACACCATCTGTAACGACGCACCGGGCGTTCCGGCGTGCCGTGCGGCTCGACGTGCTGGGCCGGCTGTGCCGGCGTCAGTGCGGCAGCGACGCTTCTGGGCATGGCGGCGGGCCCGGGGTCACACGAATCCCCTAACTGCTTGTCGGAATCCTCTCGGTCCACCCCTGGTTTTCACGTTCCCGGGGGGCCGGAATCCGTTTTCTTGGTCTCGATATCTGTGCGCCGCTCATGTTCGACGCAGCTCCTGGTGAGGCGGAGCGGGCCGGCCGGGGGTGATCGCCGGTGGCGCGCGAATGGTCGTCGTGGACCTGGGTGAAGTCCGACGAGATCGGTCAGCGCAGGTGCATTCTCAGTGGGGCGACACGGCTGCCTCGTGACCGCGCCCACTGTGCGAACCGGCGCTGCGGCAGTGCCCGTGCACGCAGCTGTCGCGCCGTCACGACCAGCGGTCCGGTTGGTCGTTGACCCAGACGAGATGTGAACTACGACGAGAAGGCCCTTTCATGAGTGAATTGACCACAGTGGCGTTTCCGCACCGCGGTTGGTGGGCGTACCAACAGGCCGAGGGTCGGCGACGTGGCTGAGCGGGACCACTGCGTGCTGTTCCTCGCCGCGCTGGGCACGACGCTGGAGTCCCTCGTCGCGCCGGTGTCCCGCGCGCTCGCCCCGCACGGGTTCCGCAGAGTGGCGGTGGCGGGCAGGGGAACGGTGCCGCTGTCGCTGCAGAAGAGCTTCGACGAGGTGTACGAGATCACCCCGTTCCGGCGGGAAGGCGTGCGTACCGTTGCCCGGGCCGGTCGGGACCTGACCCGCATCGTGCGCTCCGAGCGGCCGCGTCTGCTGCACCTGAACACTCCGTACGGGATCGCGCTCGGCCGGGTCGTCGCCCGGGTGACCCGAACTCCGCACGTGGCGGTCGTGCACGGGACGCTCTTCGGCAGCGCGGACCGGGCCGGGCGCCTCTTCTCCGCGGTGGAGCGCGCGATGTCCCGCCTCACCCCGACGTACGTGGCGGCGAACCGTGGTGACCAGCAGATCTATCAGCGGCTGGCCCCGGGCGCGCAGGTGCACCTCGCGCCCTGCGGGGGAGCGGGGATCGACCCCCTTCGACTGCGTTCGGACGGGCTGCCGCGGCTGCCGCGGCAGGGCCGCCCCCCGCGGGCGCTGGTGCTCGCCAGGCTGACGCCGGACAAGAACATCGACCTCGCGGTCGAGGCCTGGCGACTGGCGCGGCGGTCCGTGCCGGATCTTGAGCTGCGGATCGTGGGGTCGACCGCCCCCGGCGAACCGTCGTGGCATCCGCCGGAGGAGCCGGGCATCACCCGGGCCGGCTGGACGGCGGAGCCAGGAGCCGAGTTGGCGGCCGCGGACGTGGTGTTGTCGACCAGTCTGCGCGAGGGCTTCGGGCTTGCCGTGGCGGAGGCCCTGATGATGGGTACGCCGGTGGTGGCGGTGGACAACCGGGGCATCCGCGCGGTCGCCGACGGGGTGTTGGAGGGCATGACGCTGGTCCCGCCTCGGGCTGCGGCCGTCTCCTCCGCCCTGCTGACGCAGTTGCGCGCACAGACGGTGAGGTTGCGGTCGGAGACGATGGACGCCTGGTCTCAGGACCATGTGGCCGCGTACTACGTGGAGCTGATACTGGATCTCCTTGGGGCGGAAAGCAATCTGATCCCACCCGGTTCATCGGCTTTCGTCCGCTAAGCGGCGTTCCGGTCTGATAGGACATATTCGTGAAGATTTGCGACTCCCTCTCGAACGCCGGCGGCGCCAGTCCGACCGAACTCGCCCGCCCCCGCGTAGCCGTCACCGGCGCGGGAGGGTTCCTCGGCTGGCACGTACGCGTTCTCGCCCAAGCGCTGGGCTGGCCAGAGCCCGTGGTGCTCAGCCAGGCCGACCTGGCAGCCCCCGAGGTCGTGGCCGCCCGGCTCGAAGGGGTCGACCGCGTCCTGCACCTGGCGGGGGTCAATCTGGGTGACCCGACGGAGGTCGTCGCGGGAAATGTGAAACTGGCCGAAGCGCTGGCGCAGGGCCTGCGTCGCTCTGCTCGGCCACCGGGTTCGGTGGTCTTCGCAAATTCCGTGCTCGCCGGCAACGGTACGCCGTACGGCGATGCCAAGGCGATGGCCGCCGCCACGCTGACCGACGCCAGACCGGACCTCCTGGACGTTCGACTGCCCAACCTGTACGGCGAGCACGGCCGGCCCTTCCGGAACGGGGTCACCGCGACGTTCTGCGGGGTCCTGGTCAACGGGCGCGTACCCGAGGTGCACGAGGATCGGGAGTTGAGGTTGGTGCATGTGACGGATGCCGCCGCACGGCTGCTCGGAGCCCCCGCATCCGGGACGTGGGACGCGGCGATGCCAGCAACCGCGATCACCCTCCCCGAGCTGGCCCGGCGTCTCTCCGGCTACGCCGGCACCTACCGCCGGGGAAGCCTTCCCTCGTTGCCCGACCGGTATGCGGTCCGGCTCTTCAACACCTATCGATCCCACCTGGTTCCCAGTCGGCATCCCCTCCTGCCGGCACCTCGTGGAACCGCAGACCAGGCGCTCAGGGCGATGTCGGCTGACGCCGAGGGCACGGGTGAGGTTCACCGTTCGACCGTGCGACCCGGTGAGCGTCAGGTCGGCCGTTTCCACCTGGCGACGGTGAGGCGCATCCTCGTCCTCGACGGCACGGCGGAGATCGTGCTCCGTCGCGTCGGCCACCAGGCGGTCGTCCGCCTGACCGTGGCAGGCGAGGAGGAGGTGGTGGTGGTCGACGTTCCGACGATGTGGGAGTACGAGATCGCAAACCCGGGCGCGGACGATCTGGTGATGCTCACGTGGACCAACGCCGTTGGGGACCAGGTCCGCCTGGACACCTATCCCGACGCTGCGGCTGCCCCGGAGCGAGATCGGGTTCCGGTGGTGGCGTGAGCAGACGTTCGCTGGACTTTCTGGAGGACTCACCTGTGCAAGAACGCATCTTCGAGAACGCCGGTGGCCGATGTTCCGGCTCTCTGCTCACCCTCGAGGCCGCACCGCTCCCGCCTCTGCCGTCCACTCGCCGGTACGACCGGTACAAGCGGATACTCGATGTGGTGGGGGCGGCCGTCCTGCTGATCCTCACCGCCCCGGTCCTGCTGGCCGTCTCGCTGGTGGTACTGGTGACGCTGGGCCGGCCGGTCATGTTCCGGCACCCTCGCCCCGGCCGTGACGGTGAGCTGTTCCAGATGGTGAAGTTCCGCACCATGCGGCCCGTCGACCCGGCCCGGGGCCTGGTGGCTGACGCCGACCGGCTCACCCGCGTCGGCAGGTGGCTGCGGGCGTTCAGCCTCGACGAACTACCGGAGCTGTGGAACGTGCTGCGCGGCGACATGAGCCTGATCGGGCCACGCCCGCTGTTGATCCGTTACCTCGACCGGTACACCCCGGAACAGGCCCGCCGGCATGAGGTCCGTCCGGGAATCACCGGCCTGGCCCAGGTGCGTGGCCGCAACAGCCTGAGCTGGGAGGAGAAGTTCGAGTACGACGTCGAGTACGTCGACAACCGCTCGTTCCGGTTGGATCTGAGGATCCTCGCGGCGACCGTACGGGTGGTGCTCTCCCGCGAGGGCGTCTCCGCGCCCGGGGTCGCCACCGGCTGCGAGTTCCTGGGCACGGCCGCCCACCGATCGGATGCGGGGATGTCGTCCGGCAGCGATACCGGGCCGGACGGAATTCCGGTCCTGCCGGTCTGAAACGGCGCGACGACCGGCCCGCCCAGGCGTCAGCGCCCGTCGTCGCCGTCCGCCAACCGTCGGTTGAGCAGAGCCCGTAGCGGGATCGACTCGCCGTCCCGGCCGCCCTCGCCGACCACCAGCGGCGCCGCCGACGGCGACGGCTCCGCGCCGAGCAGCCGTGCCCGCAGGCTGGACGGCACGGTCAGCAGGTAGAAGCGGCCGTCGACGCCGACCGCGCGGGTGCGCGCCCGGTCGAGGTACCAGCCGCGCAGCCGGGTGCGGTAGCGGCTGCGACCGTCGTACCCGAGGGCGGTCAGCCGGGCCGGGCGCAGGCCGCGCCGGGTCGCCTCGGCGACGAACGCCGCGACCAGTTCGGCGGCCTCGGCGTGCTCGGCGGCGCGGCGCGCGTCGGCCGCCGCCGCGTGCGCCCGCACCGCCCGCTGCCGCTGTTCCCGCCAGGTCCCGTCCGGGTCGTCCACACCGAGACGGTACGCCCGTGCGCCCGCCTCGCCCCCGGTCGGGTCCCGCATCCGGCGTACCGGACGTGCACGGGCAGGACCACGGTGCGCGGTGCTGGCCCCGGCGTCCGCCTCGCCCCCGGTCGGGTCCCTGCGCCGGTCCGCCGGGTGCGGGACTCGACAGGCGCGCACGGGCAGGACCACGGCGAGCCGGCGTGTTGACGGCCCCGGCGCTCGCTGCGCCGCAGCGGCGAGGTAGCGGCCGGGGAGCTCGCCGGCACCACCGCCACCCGCGCACACGAAAGCGCGGCGCAGGAGGAGCCGACGGTGGTGGACGTGCCGCGGGAGCCGGGGCGGCGAGGTGGTGGCCCGGGCGCTCACTGCGCCGGGGTCACCGTCATGGCCGCTGCGGGATCAGGCCAGTCCGGCCCGGCGCAGCGCCTCGGCCATCGCGTCGTTCAGCGGCGCGGGCGCGCCCCGGCCCTGCCGCTGCTGCGGCCCGCCGCGCTGTCCGCCCCGGTCACCCCGGCCGCCACCGCGTCCGCCCTGATCCCCGCGCTGCCCACCGGCGCCGCCCCGGGCCGCGCCGCGTCCACTCTGGTCCCCGCCCTGACCGCCGGAGCCGCCGCGCGGGCCGGAGCCGCCCCGCTGGCCGCCGCCCTGCTCGCCGCGCTGGCCGCCGCGCTCGCGACGCCCGTCACCGCCCGCCGGACGACCGGCCCCGGCCGGGGCCTCGTCGTCCAGCCGCAGGGTCAGCGAGATCCGCTTGCGGGGCACGTCCACGTCGAGCACCCGGACCTTCACCACGTCCCCGGACTTGACCACGTCGCGCGGGTCCTTGACGAAGGTGTGCGACATCGCCGACACGTGCACCAGGCCGTCCTGGTGCACACCCACGTCGACGAACGCGCCGAAGGCGGCCACGTTGGTGACCACGCCCTCCAGCACCATGCCCGGGGTCAGGTCGCTGATCTTCTCCACCCCCTCGACGAAGGTGGCGGTCCGGAACTCCGGCCGGGGGTCACGGCCCGGCTTCTCCAGCTCGGCGATGATGTCGGTGACGGTGGGCAGGCCGAACGTGTCGTCGACGAAGTCGGTGGCCCGTAGCCCGCGCAGGATCGCCGACTTCCCGATCAGGGAGCGCAGGTCCTGCCCGGTGGTGGTGAGGATCCGCCGCACCACCGGGTACGCCTCCGGGTGCACGCTGGAGGAGTCGAGCGGGTCGTCGCCGCCGGGGATGCGCAGGAAGCCGGCGCACTGCTCGAACGCCTTCGGGCCGAGCCGCGCCACCTTCTTCAGCTCCGACCGGGTGCGGAACGGCCCGTTGGCGTCGCGGTGCAGGACGATGTTCTCCGCGAGCCCCGCGCCGATGCCGGAGACCCGGGTGAGCAGCGGCGCGGAGGCGGTGTTGACGTCCACGCCGACGGCGTTGACGCAGTCCTCGACGACCGCGTCGAGCGAGCGGGAGAGCTTCACCTCGGACAGGTCGTGCTGGTACTGCCCGACGCCGATCGAGCGGGGGTCGATCTTGACCAGTTCGGCGAGCGGGTCCTGCAGGCGGCGGGCGATCGAGACCGCCCCGCGCAGCGACACGTCCAGCCCGGGCAGCTCCTGCGAGGCGTACGCGGAGGCGGAGTAGACCGACGCGCCGGCCTCGGAGACCACCACCTTGGTCAGCGTCAGCTCCGGGTGCCGCTTGATCAGGTCACCGGCCAGCTTGTCGGTCTCCCGGCTGGCGGTGCCGTTGCCGATCGCGACCAGTTCGACGCCGTGTGCCCCGGCCAGCTTGGCCAGCGTGTCGACGGAGGCGTCCCACTGCCGGCGCGGCTCGTGCGGGTAGATCGTGTCGGTGGCGACCACCTTGCCGGTGGCGTCGACCACGGCCACCTTGACGCCGGTGCGCAGCCCCGGGTCCAGCCCCATCGTCGGCCGGGCCCCGGCGGGCGCGGCGAGCAGCAGGTCGCGCAGGTTGGTGGCGAAGACCCGCACCGCCTCCTCCTCGGCCGCCTGCCACAGCCGCATCCGCAGGTCCGCGCCGAGGTGGATGAGGATCCGGGTACGCCAGGCCCAGCGCACCGTGTCGGTCAGCCACCGGTCCGCCGGGCGGCCGGCGTCGCCGACGCCGAATCGGCCGGCGATCGCCGCCTCGTACCGGGTCGGGCCGGTGACCGGGGCGTCGGCGTCACCGTCGGACTCCGGGTCCATGGTCAGGTCGAGCACGCCCTCCTTCTCGCCCCGGAACATCGCGAGGATCCGGTGCGAGGGCAGCCGGGTGTACGGCTCGGCGAAGTCGAAGTAGTCGGCGAACTTCGCGCCGGCGCTCTCCTGGCCGTCGCGTACCCGGGAGACCAGCCGGCCCCGCGACCACATCTGCTCGCGCAGGGTGCCGATCAGGTCGGCGTCCTCGGCGAAGCGCTCGATGAGGATGGCCCGCGCCCCCTCCAGCGCGGCGGCGGCGTCCGCGACGCCCTTGTCGGCGTCCACGAAACCGGTCGCCGTCTGACGAGGGTCCTGCGTCGGGTCGGCCAGCAGCGTGTCGGCCAGCGGCTCCAGCCCGGCCTCGCGGGCGATCTGCGCCCGGGTCCGCCGCTTCGGCTTGTACGGCAGGTAGATGTCCTCCAGCCGGGACTTCGAGTCGGCGGCCATGATCTGCGCTTGCAGGGCCTCGTCGAGCTTGCCCTGGCCGCGGATGGACTCCAGCACCGCGGCCCGCCGCTCGTCCAGTTCCCGCAGGTAGCGCAGCCGCTCCTCCAGGGTGCGCAGCTGCGCGTCGTCGAGCAGGCCGGTGGCCTCCTTGCGGTAACGCGCGATGAACGGCACGGTGGCGCCGCCGTCGAGCAGTTCCACGGCCGCCCGCACCTGACGTTCGGCGACGCCGAGCTCGTCGGCGATCCGCTGATGAACAGACTGGGTCACGATCTTGATCCGCCTTCGCTGTGGGTTCCGTGCTGCATTCTGCCGCCCGCCCCCGACGCCGCCCACCACCCCCGTCGCTTCGCGCGGCGTCCGGGCCGCCGGCGTGCCGGGCCGGGCTGCGCGCCGCGCTGGGCGGGGCTGCGCGCCGCGCCGGGCCGGGCGCGGCAGGTCCGTGCCGCGAAGGCGGCGGGCGGGACGGACCCGTCGCTGGTCGGGCGTCCGCTGCGCTAGCGTGGCGATCATGGACCAACCTGCGGATCCGCGGGCCCGTCGGCTCTTCGGTGGCAGCGCCCGTGCGCTCGGGGACCTGGCCGCCAGCCCGTTCCGGGCCGACCGGGACCGGATCGTCGCCTCGCCCTTCTTCTCCCGGCTGAACGGCGTCACCCAGGTGATCAGCCCGGGCGGGTCCGGCCTGCTGGTGCACAACCGGCTCACCCACAGCCTCAAGGTCGCCCAGGTGGCCCGGGCCGTCGCCGAGCGGCTCACCGCCGACGAGCGCCATCGCGACCTGCTGGAGAAGCTCGGCGGCTGCGACCCGGACGTGGTGGAGGCCGCCGCGCTCGCCCACGACCTGGGCCACCCGCCCTTCGGGCACCTGGGGGAGCGGGTGCTGGACCGGCTGGCCCGGCAGCGGCTCGGGCTGGCCGACGGCTTCGAGGGCAACGCCCAGTCGTACCGGATCGTCACCAGCACCGAGATCCGGGGGGCGGCCACCACCGGCCTCGACCTGACCGCGGCGGTCCGCGCCGCGATGCTGAAGTACCCGTGGACCCGGCTGGACCACCCCGACCCGCACCCCCGGCACCTCGACCCCGCGCCCCGGGGTGCCGCCGCCCCGCCGGACGACCCGGAGAGCGGCTCGGCGAAGTTCGGGGCGTACCGCACCGAGTTGGCCGACCTGCGGCAGGCCCGGGAGCCGTTCGTCGGGCGCATCCCGGACTGGCAGCAGACCGTCGAGGCGTCGGTGATGGACACCGCCGACGACATCGCGTACGCCATCCACGACGTGGAGGACTTCTACCGGGTCGGGGTGCTCCAGCAGGGGGCGGTGGCCGCCGAGCTGATGGCCTGGCAGCGTGAGGGCGGGCACCTGCGGGCGGTCACCGACGCGGCGCTGACCGGCGCGGCCCGCCGTCCCGGCTCGGCGATCGAGCGGCTGCGCCGCCAGCTGCACCGCAAGGACTCGTGGATCGCCGATGACGAGGCGTTCGCCGCCGCCGTCGAACACGTCCGCCAGGAACTGGTCGAAGGGCTGCTCGCGCTGCCCTTCGACGGCTCGATCGAGGCCGAGCAGTACGTGGCCCGGTTCTCCGCCCGTTGGACCACCCGCTTCGTCGACGCGATCGGGGTGACCGCCGAGCCGGACGTCCGCTCCGGCCACGTGCTGTTGGCGAAGGCGCAGTGGCACGAGGTGCAGGTGCTCAAGTTCGTCCACCACCGCTTCGTGCTGGCCCGCCCCGACCTGGCCCTGCACCAGCGCGGCCAGGCCCGGCTGCTGGGCACCCTGGTCGAGGCGCTCTGGGAGTGGCTGCTCGACCCGGAGGAGGAGTCCCGGCTGCCCCGCCGGCTGCACGACCTGGTCGAGCTGGCCGAGGCGGAGCTGCACCCGCGTACCCCGGACCGGATCGGCCGGGCCCGGGGCCGGGCCATCATCGACTTCGTCGCCCAGCTCACCGACGGGCAGGCGGTGGCGATGCTGGACTCGCTCTCCGGCCGGTCCGGCGCCCTCTGGACGGACGCCTTCGTGCTCTGACCGCCGCGCCCGTCCCGGTCGTCCGCCGCGCCGGCCGCCCCGCGGGCCCGCCGGCGTCGGCCGTCGAGCGCTCCGCTGGTGGCGGCCTCCCGTCGAGGTCGCCACCAGCGGGTACGTCAGGCGCCCGCTCGCCACCGGCGGGCCGGTGGCGGAGTCACCAGGGCTCGGGAATGTTGATCGCCAGGCAGCGTCGGGTGCCGGGGACCGGCTGGTAGCAGGCGGACGCCTCCAGGTTGTTGGTCAGGTCGAACCGGTGGAAGGACGTGCTGCCGCCGTTGGCGCAGGTGCCGCCGCTGGTGGTCACCCCGCCGGTGACGCTGGCCGTGGCGCAGCCGACCGTGGTCGCCGTCTTCTGCACCGTGTTCAACGAGGAGCGCTCGTCCGTCCCGTTGTGCGCGCCGTACCCGGTGAGCCGGACGCCGGGGCGGGTCACCGTGTACTGGAACGCCGTGGAGGTGTAGTACGACCAACTGCCGCCGGTGCCGACGGTCCGCATCTCCGGATCGGCCGACGAGCCGGGGATGTACATGGCGAAGCCCTTGTCCTGGGTGTTCGTGCCGGGGACCGTCCGGTAGACGATCACCAGCAGGCCCTGGCTGAAACTGCCGGTCGAGTACGTCAGGTAGCTGCCGTTGACGCAGGTGGTCCGGTCGGCGACGTAGCCGACGCCGTAGGCGTAGAGCAGGACCCGGGCGCAGCGGCCGTCGTCGGCGGTGTCCTCGATGGTGCCGACCGTGGTGCTGGTGCCCGCGTTGTCGGTGGCGTAGCCGGTCAGCCGTACGCCGGGCACGGTGCCGGCGTACTGGTAGGCGGTGGGGTGGTAGTAGCTCCACGAGCCCGACCAGCCGGTGCCGGAGGGCAGCGCGAGCGCGGGCGAAGCGGGCAACAGGACGGTGACCAGTGCGGTGACCATGGCCGCGGCCAGCAGCGCGCCGGTCGACCGCCGGCGGGGGTGGGTCCTCATCGGCTCTCCGATCTCCACGACGGGCGGACGCCCGTCGTCACGGATCAGAGTGGCCGAGGGGATCGACGGCGACGCCCGCTCAGTCCCGAAGTGGACAGCCGGATCCGCGTCGGTCGCGCCGCGCCGGGGGCGGTCTCCCGCCGGGGTACGTCAGGCGACCGCCTGCCACCAGCCGTCCACCGGCGGCGGGTCGTCGACCACGACCCGCTCGCCGGGACGGGGCACCGCGATGCGCACGTCGCGGGCCTTCGCCTCGGCCCAGAGCCGGTCCACCGGTTCGGCCCAGTCGTGCAGGGCCAGGTTGAACGTCGCCCAGTGCACCGGCAGGAGCAGCCCGCCGCGCAGGTCGAGGTGGGCGGCGACCGCCTCCTCCGGGAACATGTGGATCGCCGGCCAGGCCCGGTCGTACGCGCCGATCTGCATCAGCGTCACGTCGAACGGCCCGTGCTCGGCGCCGATCTCGGCGTACCCGTCGAAGTAGCCGGAGTCACCGGTGTAGAAGACCTTCCGGTGCGCCCCGGCGACCACCCAGGAGCTCCAGAGCGTGCCGTCGCGGCGCAGCCCTCGGCCGGAGAAGTGCTGGGCGGCGGTGGCGAAGATCTCCAGCCCGCCGACCCGGTGGCTCTCGGACCAGTCCAGCTCGACGACCCGCTCCGCCGGTACGCCCCAGCGGTCGAGGTGGGTGCCCACGCCGAGCGGCACCACGAACGGCGCGGACTGCCGGCGCGTCAGCTCCTGCACGGTGGCCATGTCGAGGTGGTCGTAGTGGTCGTGCGAGATCAGGACGGCGTCGAGCGGGGGCAGTTCGTCGAGGCGGAGCGGGGGTTCGTGCAGCCGCTTCGGCCCGACGCTCGCCGACGGTGAGCAGCGGTCGCTCCACACCGGGTCGAGGAGCACCCGGTGCCCCTCGATCTCGATCAGGGTGGAGGCGTGGCCGTACCAGACGATGTCGAGGTGGCGTTCGGTGGTGGTCGCCGCCGCGGGGGTGGGGCGCAGCAGCGGCACCGGGGCCGTCGGGCGGCGGCGCTGCTTGCCGAAGATCAGCTCCCGGACCAGGTTGCGGCCCGGATCGCCGGTGGTCATCGTCCGGATCGGCTCCCGGTTGTGGAAGGTGCCGTCCCGGAACTGCGGGGAGCGGGCGGCCCGTTCCGCCCGGGCGCCGGTGAGCCGACCGCCCAGCGCCGCCGGCACGTCCCGCGCCGCCCACGCCAGCCCGGCCACCGCGGCCAGCCCCGCCATCCGCCACAGCCGCCCGCCGATCGCCCGGTCCAGTGCCCGGTCCGCTGGTGCCCCCATCGCCTTCGTCCCCTCCCGCCGTCCTCCGCAGTACACGGTATCCACCGCGGCACCCCCGTGCCGGCGATGCGGTGGCGGCGGGCGCGCTGGGCGGTCAGCGGAGGCGGCGGAGCGCCGCCGCGCCGGCCGACGCGGCGGTGCCGCCGACCGCGCGGACCAGCCCCGGCAGGTCGGGCAGCCAGCCACCCCGGACCGCCTCGCCGGCCGGGTTCGGTCGGAAGACCACCCCCTCGGTCGGCGGGACCGCCCGGTTCGTCAGACCGCCGAGGCGCATCAGCGGCCCGACCAGCACGTCGTAGACCGCCGGCAGCGCGGTGAAGCCGACCCGCATGACGACGTTGAGCCGCCCCACCGAGATCTCCCGGCGGGGCCGGTCGGCGCATCCCACGATGGCCCGGGCCACCCGCTCGGGGGTGGTGATCGGCAGCGGCGGCCGGCCCACCCGGCCGACGTAGTTCGCCGCCTGCTGGTAGGCCGGGGTGTCCACGCTGCCCGGGGTGACCAGGCAGACGTGTACGCCGGGCAGGTCCCGGGCCTCCTGCTGCAACGCCCGGGCCAGTCCGTGCAGCCCCCACTTGCTGGTGACGTAGCCGCTCATGTAGGGCGCGGTGATGTGCCCGAGCACCGACCCGGTGAGGATCAGCGTGCCGCCCCCGGCCGCCCGGAAGTGCCGCAGCGCGACCCGGGCGGCGCCGGCGGCGGCCAGCAGGTCGGTGCGGACCACCTGCTCGAAGACCTCCGCCGGGATCTCCTCGAAGCGCCCGTACGCCATCACCGCCGCGGTGTGCACCCAGACGTCGATCCGGCCGAACTGCTCGACCGTCGCGGCGGCCAGCGCGTCGAGCGCGCCGGGCGCGGTGACGTCGGTGGGCACGTCGCGCACCTCGGCCCCCGCCTCCTCGCACTCCCGGCGCACCTGCGCCAGGATCTCGGGGGAGCGGGCCGCGAGGACCAGCCGGTCCCCGCGGCCGGCGAACTCCCGGGCGGCCGCGCGGCCGATGCCGCTGGTCGCCCCGGTGACCACCACCACCCGACTCACGGGGCGAGCACGACCTTCACGCAGCCGTCCTCCTTCTTCTGGAACATCTCGTACGCCTTCGGCGCGTCGCCCAACGGCACCCGGTGCGTGCGCAGGTCCTGCACGCCGAGCGGGTCGTCGTCGCCGGAGAGCAGCGGCATGATCTCGTCGGTCCAGCGGCGTACGTGGCACTGGCCCATCCGCAGCTGGATGCCCCGGTCGAACATCTCCATCAGCGGCATCGGGTCCACCTCGCCGCCGTACACGCCGGAGATGGAGACGGTGCCGCCCCGGCGGACCGCCTTGAGCGCGGCCTTGAGCACGACGAGGCGGTCCACGCCGACCCGGTCGGTCATCGCCTGGGCCAGCTTGTCGGGCAGCAGCCCGGCGGCGGTCTGTGCGACCTTGCCCAGCGGGGCGCCGTGCGCCTCCATGCCCACCGCGTCGATCACCGCGTCCGGACCGCGCCCGTCGACCAGGTCGATCAGCGTGCCCGGCACGTCGTCGAGCTGGCTGACGTCGAGCGTCTCGATGCCGTGCCGGCGGGCCATCTCCAGCCGCTCCGGCACCAGGTCCAGCCCGATCACCCGGTCGGCGCCGAGGTGGCGGCCGATGCGGGCGCAGAACTGCCCGACCGGGCCGAGACCGAAGACGGCCAAGGTGCCGCCGGGTGGGGTGTCGGCGTACTTCACCGCCTGCCAGGCGGTGGGCAGGATGTCGCTGAGGTAGAGGTACCGCTCGTCCGGCCCGGTCTCCGGGACCTTGATCGGGCCGAACTGCGCCTGCGGGACCCGCAGGTACTCGGCCTGGCCGCCGGGCACGGAGCCGTAGAGCGAGGTGTAGCCGAACAGGGCCGCGCCCTTGCCCTGGGCAGTGACCTGGGTGGTCTCGCACTGGGCGTAGAGCTGTCGCCGGCACATCCAGCAGTCGCCGCAGGAGATGTTGAACGGGACGACCACCCGGTCGCCGGGCTTGAGCCGGGTCACCCCGGAGCCGACCTCCTCGACGACGCCCATCGGCTCGTGCCCGAGGATGTCGCCGGGCCGCAGGTACGGGCCGAGCACCTCGTACAGGTGCAGGTCGGAGCCGCAGATCGCGGTCGAGGTGATCCGGACGATCGCGTCCGTCGGCTGCTCGATGCGGGGGTCCGGTACGTCGTCCACCCGGACGTCACGCTTGCCGTGCCAGGTCAGTGCCTTCATGCCTGTCTTCCCCTCTCGGTGCCGTCCAGGGGGACTGCTACCCGCAGCGGGCAGGTTGAACCGGCGAGGCCGGCACGCCCCGGGTCGGCCCGGGTGGGCCGTTGCGTTCCCGGCGTACCCCGGCCGAAACGCCGACCGCCGCACCCCGGAAGGGATGCGGCGGTCGGTACGCGGACGGCGGCGTCAGGAGCCCGGGGTGTTGCCCCGCTTCGTCGTCGCCAGCAGGTAGTCGCGGTTGAGCCGGCCGATGGTGTCCAGCGGGATGCCCTTCGGGCAGACTGCCGTGCACTCACCGGCGTTGGTGCAGCCGCCGAAGCCGGCCTCGTCGTGCGCGTCCACCATGCCGATCACCCGGGTGTAGCGCTCGGGCTGGCCCTGCGGCAGCAGCGAGAGCTGGGTGATCTTGGCGGCGGTGAAGAGCATGCCGGAACCGTTCGGGCAGGCCGCCACGCAGGCGCCGCAGCCGATGCAGGCGGCCGACTCGAAGGCGGCGTCGGCGTCGGCCTTGGGCACCGGGGTGGAGTGCGCCTCGGGGGCGCTGCCGGTCGGGGCGGTGACGTAGCCGCCGGCGGCGATGATCCGGTCGAAGGCGTTGCGGTTGACCACCAGGTCCTTGATGACCGGGAAGGCCCGGGCCCGCCACGGCTCGATGTCGATCGTCTCGCCGTCGGAGAACTGCCGCATGTGCAGCTGGCAGGCGGTGGTGCCGCGCTGCGGCCCGTGCGCGTCGCCGTTGATCATGAGGCCGCACATGCCGCAGATGCCCTCGCGGCAGTCGTGGTCGAACGCGATCGGCTCGTCACCGGTAAGGATGAGCCGCTCGTTGAGCACGTCGAGCATCTCCAGGAACGACATGTCGGGGGAGACGTCGTCGACCTGGTAGGTCACCATCCGACCCTTGTCCTCAGGGCCCTTCTGGCGCCAGATGCGCAGGGTCAGATTCACTTGTAGCTCCGCTGCGTGGGGTGGACGTATTCGAACTTCAGGTCTTCCTTGTGCAGCACGGCCGGCTCATCGGTGCCGGTGTACTCCCAGGCGGCCACGTAGGCGAACCGGTCGTCGTCGCGCTGCGCCTCGCCGTCGGGGGTCTGGTGCTCGGCCCGGAAGTGGCCGCCGCAGGACTCCTCGCGGTGCAGGGCGTCGATGCACATCAGCTCGGCCAGCTCGAAGAAGTCGGCCACCCGGCCGGCCTTCTCCAGCGACTGGTTGAGCCCCTCGCCGTCGCCCGGGACGCGGACCCGCTGCCAGAACTCCTCGCGCAGGGTCCGGATCTCGTCGATCGCCTTGCGCAGGCCGGCCTCACTGCGCTCCATGCCGCAGTGCTCCCACATGATCTGGCCCAGCTCGCGGTGGAACGAGTCCACCGTCCGGTCGCCGTCGACCGCGAGCAGCCGGGTGATCCGGTCCTCGACGTCGCGGCGGGCCGCGACCGCCTCCGGGTGGCCGGCGTCGACCTTCTCCAGCGGGCCGGACGCCAGGTAGTTGGCGATGGTGCTGGGCAGCACGAAGTAGCCGTCGGCCAGGCCCTGCATCAGCGCGGAGGCGCCGAGCCGGTTCGCGCCGTGGTCGGAGAAGTTCGCCTCACCGATCACGAACAGGCCCGGGATGGTCGACTGGAGGTCGTAGTCGACCCAGAGGCCACCCATCGTGTAGTGCACGGCGGGGTAGATGCGCATCGGGACCTCGTACGGGTCCTCGCCGGTGATCCGCTCGTACATCTCGAAGAGGTTGCCGTACTTGGCCTCGATGGCCTTGCGGCCGAGCCGGTCGATCGCGTCGGCGAAGTCGAGGTAGACGCCGAGCTTGGTCGGCCCGACGCCCCGCCCCTCGTCGCACACGTTCTTCGCGGCCCGGGAGGCGATGTCCCGGGGGACCAGGTTGCCGAAGGACGGGTAGATCCGCTCCAGGTAGTAGTCCCGCTCGTCCTCGGGGATGTCCCGGGGGCTGCGGTCGTCGCCCTTGGCCTTCGGCACCCACACCCGGCCGTCGTTGCGCAGCGACTCGCTCATCAGGGTCAGCTTCGACTGGTGGTCGCCGGAGACCGGGATGCAGGTCGGGTGGATCTGCGTGTAGCAGGGGTTGGCGAAGTACGCGCCCTTGCGGTGCGCCCGCCAGGTCGCCGTGACGTTGCAGCCCTTGGCGTTGGTGGAGAGGTAGAAGACGTTGCCGTACCCGCCGGAGGCGAGCACGACGGCGTCCGCCATCTCGGTGCTGATCTCGCCGGTGACCAGGTCCCGTACGACGATGCCCCGGGCCCGGCCGTCGACGACGACCAGCTCCAGCATCTCGTGCCGGGCGTTCATCTCCACGTTGCCCAGGCCGATCTGCCGCTCCAGCGCCTGGTACGCCCCGAGCAGCAGCTGCTGGCCCGTCTGGCCGCGGGCGTAGAAGGTGCGCTGCACCTGCGCGCCGCCGAAGGAGCGGGTGTCCAGCAGTCCGCCGTACTCGCGGGCGAACGGCACGCCCTGCGCCACGCACTGGTCGATGATGTTGACCGACACCTCGGCCAGCCGGTGCACGTTCGACTCGCGGGAGCGGAAGTCGCCGCCCTTGACGGTGTCGTAGAAGAGCCGGTGGATCGAGTCGCCGTCGTTGCGGTAGTTCTTGGCCGCGTTGATGCCGCCCTGCGCGGCGATCGAGTGGGCCCGGCGCGGGCTGTCCTGGTAGCAGTAGGACCTGACCCGATAGCCCTGCTCGGCCAGGGTCGCCGCGGCGGAGCCGCCGGCCAGGCCGGTGCCGACCACGATCACGGTCATCTTGCGGCGGTTCGCCGGGTTGACCAGCTTGGCCTCGAAGCGGCGGCGTTCCCAGCGGGTCTCGATCGGGCCCTCGGGAGCCTTGGCGTCGGCGATCGGGTCGCCCTCGGTGAAGAGATCCATGGTCAGCGCACCAATCCGATGAGTACGGCGAACGGGACCACCAGGTAGCCGACGGTCAGCGCGACGGCGAAGATCAGCGCGAGGCTGCGCGCCCGGCGTTCACCCTTCGGCGTCTGCTGGCCCAGGCTGCGGAACGCGCTGAAGGCGCCGTGCCGCAGGTGGAAACCGAGCGCGACCACCGCGAGGGTGTAGAAGAGGGTCACGTACCAGCGTTCCGGCGCGAAGTCCGCCACCACGTTGGCCTGCGGCCGGGTCGGGTCGCCGACCGGGTTCAGGTGACCCGTGGTCAGGTCGAGGATGTGGTAGATCACGAAGAGCCCGATGATCACACCACCCCAGCGCATGGTGCGGGCGGCGTAGCTGCCCTGGACCTTCTTGCGGTGGGCGTACCTGACCGGGCGGGCGGCCCGGGCGCGCATCGCCAGCACCGTCGCGGCCGCGATGTGGCCGAGCAGGGCGACCAGGAGCACTCCGCGCTGCAGCCACAGGTACCAGCCCGGGGCCAGCAGCGGCGTGCCCAGGTCGCGCAGCCAGTGCGCGTAGTGGTTGAAGGCCTCGGCGCCCGTGAAGATCTTCAGGTTGCCGAGCATGTGCGCGATGAGGAAGAGCACCAGGAGAATGCCCGTCACCGCCATGACGGCCTTGAGGCCGACGTTCGAGCGGATGGGCGACCGAGTTTTCGTGATTACCACCCGACCGACGCTAGGAGGACTTCGATCAGTCGTCCAATGCATCGACCTCGCAGTCTTGATAGCCGTAAGCTATGTAGATGCAGCTCCATCAGCTGAAGTACTTCGTCGCGGTCGCCGAAGTACGACATTTCACCCAAGCCGCCGACATCGTCGGCATAACCCAGCCGTCGTTGAGTAAGCAAATTCACGCCCTGGAGACCGACCTCGGGGCCCCGCTCTTCGAGCGGGTAAGGGGCAACATCACCCTCACCGCGGCGGGTGAGGTGCTGCTGCCGCTGGCCAAGCGGATCCTCGCCGACGTGGACACCGCCACCCGGGAGGTGCAGGAGCTGGTCGGCCTGCGCCGGGGACGGGTACGCCTCGGGGCCACCCCCAGCCTGGCCACCTCGCTGGCCCCGCCGGTGCTGCGCCGGTTCCGCGACGCCCACCCCACCGTCGACCTGCGGGTGGAGGAGGGCGGCTCCCAGGACCTGGTCCGCGACCTGCTGCGCGGCGACCTCGACCTCGCGTTGATCATCATGCCGGCGCAGGGCGCCGACCCGGGGCTGCGCCTCGACCCGATCCTGCGGGAGAGCCTGGTGGTCGCCTCCGTCGACCCGCTGCCCGCCGCCACCCCGGACGGCCAACTGCGCATCACCGACCTGCGCGGGCAGCCGTTGGTCATGTTCCGCGAGGGCTACGACCTGCGCGACGCCACCCTCCAGGCATGCCGGGACGCCGGCTTCGAGCCGACCGTCTCCGTCGACGGCGGCGAGATGGACGCCGTGCTCAGCTTCGTCGAGGCGGGACTGGGTATCGCCCTGGTGCCCGGCATCGTGGTCGCCCGCCGGGCCGGGGTGCGGGTCACCCGGCTCGCCCCGCCCGGCGTGCGGCGGACCATCGCGGTGGCCCGGCGACGCGACGTGGTGCCCACCCACGCCGGTCGGGAGCTGCGCCGGATACTGCTCGACTACGTCGGCGACGCCACCGCCGGCGACGACCTGCCCCCGGGCGTGGAGCCGCTCTGAGCCCGCCGGTCGCGCACTCTGGAAGACGCGCCGCCGCCCGCGCCCTGCCTACGCTGCCCGCATGGCAGCTAGCGGACGCGCCGTCGTGGTCGGCGCCAGTATGGGCGGCCTGCTCGCCGCCCGCGCCCTGAGCGACGCGTACGACGAGGTGCTGCTGCTCGACCGGGACGCCCTGCCGGCGACCCCGACCAGCCGCCGCGGCGTGCCCCAGGGACGCCAGCTGCACGTGCTGCTGGACCGGGGACGGCAGGTGCTCGCCGAACTGTTCCCCGGCATCGGCGAGGAGCTGACCGCCCGGGGCGCCTGCCCGGTCGACCTGCACGGCGAGGTGCACTGGTACAACGACGGACACCGGATGCGCCGGGCCCCCTCCGACCTGATCGCGTACGGCATGAGCCGGCCACTGCTGGAACAGGTGGTACGGGAGCGGGTCGCCGCCCTGCCCGGCGTACGGGTGCTGGCCGGGCACGAGGTCACCGGCCTGCTCACCACCGACGACGGGGCCCGCGTCACCGGGGTGCGGGTGGTCCCCGGCGGGGACGACCGCACCGAGATCGCCATCGACGCCGACCTGGTGGTCGACGCCGGTGGCCGGGGCAGCCGCAGCCCGGTCTGGCTCGCCGAGCTGGACTACCCGACCGCCCCCGAGGAGCGGGTCGAGATCGACGTCACCTACGTCACCCGCACCTACCGCCGGGAGCCGGGCCAGCTGGAAGGGCTGCTCGGCGCGCTGGCCAACGCGATGCCGGGCCGGCCGCGCGCCGGCATCGTCGCCCCGTACGAGGACGGCCGGTTCGCCGTGGTGCTCAGCGGCGTGCTGGGGGAGCAGCCGCCCACCGACGACGAGGGCATGGCCGCGTTCGCCGGCTCGCTGTTCGCCCCGCAGATCGGTGAGCTGCTGCGTACCGCGCTGCCGGCGAGCGAGCCGGTCCGGATGCGCTACCCGGCCAGCGTCCGCCGCCGCTACGAGCGGCTGCGCCGGCTGCCCGAGGGACACCTGGTCTTCGCCGACGCGCTGTGCAGCTTCAACCCGATCTACGGGCAGGGCATCACGGTGGCCTCGCTGGAGGCGCTGCTGCTGCGCAGGCTGCTCGCCGAGGGCGACGCCGGGCTGGCCCGGCGCTTCTACCGGGGCGCGGCCCGGCTGATCGACGCGCCGTGGCAGATCTCGGTCGGCACCGACCTGCGCTTCCCCGAGGTCGCCGGCCGGCGCACCCTCAAGGTACGGCTGGTCAACGCCTACATCGCCCGGCTGCACGCGGCGGCCACCACCGACGCGGGTCTCGGCGCGGCCTTCCTGCGGGTGATCAACCTGGTCGACCCGCCGACCCGGCTGCTCACGCCCGGCCGGATGCTGCGCGTGCTGCGTGGCCCGCGTCCGGGCCCCGCGCCGGTCCGGCAGGTGCAACGCCACCCGGCCTGAGCCATCCGGTCGCCGGCACCGGGCGGCCGCCACCGGCAGGCCGCGCGCTGACCGGCGGGCGGGTCAGCGCCCCTCGGCGTCGTCCATGGCCCGGTAGATCCGCTGCTCCGACACCGGGTACGGGGTACCCAGCGCCTGGGCGAAGACGTTCACCCGCAGCTCCTCGATCATCCAGCGGATCTGCCGTACCGCCGCCGACTGCCGCTTCGACGGTGGCAGGGCGGCGAGCAGGTCGGCGTACTCCTTCTGCACCACCGCGATGCGGTCCTGCTGCTGCTTGTCGCGCTGCGGGTTGCCGGGGAGCCGGTCCAGCCGCCGGTCGATCGCGGTGAGGTAGCGCAGCAGGTCGGGCAGGCGCGCGTACCCGGTCTCGGTGAGGAAGCCGGCGTGCACCAGACCGGTGAGTTGGGCCCGGATGTCGGCCAGGGCGGCCACCACGGCCAGGTTCCTGGTCGCGCCGAGGCGCTGCTCGACGGCGTACGCGGCGGCGAGCACCTTGCGGGCCCGGTCCATCACCTCGACGACGGTGTCGACCAGGTCGGCGCGGACCCGGTCGCGCAGCGCGGTGAAGCCCTCGGCGTCCCAGGCGGGGCCACCCGCGTCGCCGATCAGCTTGTCGATCGCCGCGCCGGCCGCGTCCTCGATCAGCTGCTGCACCCCGCCGTGCGGGTTGCGGCTGAGCGCCAGCTTCGCCTCGTTGCTCAGCCGGCCCTGAAGGAACTTCGCCGGGGACGGCACGGTCAGCCGCAGCAGCCGCCGGGTGCCCGCCCAGTGCGCGGCGGCCTGCTCGGCCTCGGAGTCGAAGACCTTCACCCCGACGGTCGTACCCTCGTCCACCAGCCCCGGGTACGCGGTCACCGCGTACCCGGCCCGGACCTGCTCGATGGTGCGGGGGAGAGAGTCGATGCTCCACTGGGTCAGGCCCGTCCGGGCGACGTCCGGCGCGGCGGCGGCGACGACCTGGCGTACCTCCTGGCGGAGCCGGCGTTGCAGGGCGGTGAGGTCCTTGCCCTCGGCGACCGGCTTGTTCTCCTCGTCGAGCACCCGGAAGCCGACCCGCAGGTGCGCCGGGAGCTTGGCCGGGTCCCACGCCTCGCGCGGCACGGTGACCCCGGTCATCCGGCGCAGCTGCCGGGTCAGCGCGTCGAGCAGCGGCTCCTCGCCCGGGGTGATCGCGGCGAGCGCCGCGCGGGCGTAGTCCGGGACCGGGACGAAGTTGCGCCGGACCGCCTTGGGCAGCGACCGGATCAGCGCGACGACCAGTTCCTCGCGCAGCCCCGGCACCTGCCAGTCGAAGCTCTCCGCCGGCACCTGGTTGAGCAGCGGCAGCGGGATGTCCACGGTGACGCCGTCGGTGGGTGCGGTCGGGTCGAAGGTGTACGTCAGCGGCAGGGCGACCTCGCCGGCCCGCCACTGGTCCGGGTAGTCGGCCTCGTCGACGCCGCCCCGGCCCGCGTTGACCAGCAGCTCGCGGGTGAAGGTGAGCAGGTCGGGCCGCTCCCGGCGGGCCGTCTTCCACCAGGCGTCGAAGTGCCGTCCGGAGACCACGTCGGCGGGGATCCGCTCGTCGTAGAACTGGAAGATCGTCTCGTCGTCGACCAGGATGTCCCGCCGCCGGGCCCGGTTCTCCAGCTCCTCGATCTCGGCGAGCAGGCGCTGGTTGTCCGTCCAGAACCGGTGGTGGGTGGACCAGTCGCCCTCGACCAGGGCGTGCCGGATGAACAGCTCCCGGCTCAGGCCCGCGTCGATCCGGCCGAAGTTGACCTTACGGGAGGTGACGATCGGGATGCCGTACAGGGTGACCTTCTCGTAGGCCAGCACCGCGGCCTGCTTCTTCTCCCAGTGCGGCTCGCTGTAGCTGCGTTTGACCAGGTGCTGGGCGAGCGGTTCGACCCACTCCGGCTCGACCCGGCCGGCCACCCGGCCCCACAGCCGGGAGGTCTCCACCAGCTCGGCGGCCATCACCCAGCGCGGCGGTTTCTTGAACAGCGCGGACCCGGGGAAGATCGCGAACTTCGCGCCGCGCGCCCCCAGGTACTCGTGCTTCTGTGCGTCCTTGAGCCCGATGTGCGACAGCAGGCCGGGCAGGAGCGACTGGTGCACCTTCGGGGTGTCGATCTCCTCCGGCAGGTCCGCGCCGGCTGAGCGCCGGCCGCCGCCGTCGGCGTCGCGCGCCGGTCGGCCACCGCGGCCTCCCTCCGGGGTACGCAGCACCTGGCGCACCTGGCTGACGATGTCCTGCCACTCGCGGACCCGCAGGTAGTTCAGGTACTCCGCCTTGCACATCCGGCGGAACGCGCTGGACGACAGCGTCCGCTGCTGCTCGCGCAGGTAACGCCACAGGTTGAGGTACCCGACGAAGTCGGATTCCTTGTCCGCGAACCGGGCGTGCGCCTGGTCGGCCTGGGCCTGCTTCTCCGCCGGCCGCTCCCGCGGGTCCTGGATGGAGAGCGCGGCGGCGATCACGATCACCTCGGTGGCGCAGCCGTTGCGTTCGCCCTCGAGGACCATCCGGGCCAGCCGGGGGTCGACCGGGAGCTGGGCCAGCCGCCGACCGAGCGGGGTGAGCCGCTTCGCCGGGTCGGTCTGCGTCGGGTCCAGCGCCCCCAGCTCGTGCAGCAGGTTGACGCCGTCGGTGACGTTGCGCCGGTCCGGCGGGTCGATGAACGGGAACGCGGCGATGTCACCGAGCCCGATCGAGGTCATCTGGAGGATGACCGAGGCCAGGTTGGTGCGCAGGATCTCCGGGTCGGTGAACTCGGGACGCGAGGCGAAGTCCTGCTCGTCGTAGAGGCGGACGCAGATGCCGTCCGAGGTACGGCCGCAGCGCCCCTTGCGCTGGTTGGCCGACGCCTGCGAGACCGGCTCGATGGGCAGCCGCTGCACCTTGAGCCGGCTGGAGTAGCGGGAGATCCTGGCGGTGCCCGGGTCCACCACGTACTTGATGCCGGGCACGGTCAGCGAGGTCTCCGCGACGTTGGTGGCCAGCACCACCCGGCGGCCGGAGTGCGGGGCGAAGACCCGGTGCTGCTCGGCGGTGGAGAGCCGGGCGTACAGCGGCAGGATCTCGGTGCCGAGCAGGGACCGTCGCTTCTGCACCAGTTTGCCCAGTGCCTCGGCGGTGTCCCGGATCTCCCGTTCGCCGCTGAGGAAGACCAGGACGTCCCCGGGCCCCTCGGCGGCCAACTCCTCGACCGCGTCGCCGATGGCCTGGATCTGGTCCCGGACGTTCTCCTCGTCGGCTTCGTCCTCCTCGTCGGCCTCGCTGACCTCGACCAGCGGCCGGTACCGCACCTCCACGGGGTACGTCCGCCCGGACACCTCGACGATCGGCGCCGGCTCGCCGTCGGGCGCGTCCTCGGTCGGTGGCCCGGCGAAGTGCCGGGCGAACCGGTCGGTCTCGATGGTCGCCGAGGTGATGATCACCTTCAGGTCCGGGCGGCGGGGCAGGAGCTGCTTGAGGTAGCCGAGGATGAAGTCGATGTTGAGGCTGCGCTCGTGCGCCTCGTCGATGATCAACGTGTCGTACTGGCGCAGCATCCGGTCGGTCTGCAACTCCGCCAGCAGGATGCCGTCGGTCATCAGCTTGACCAGGCTGTTCTCGCCCACCTGATCGGTGAACCGCACCTTGTAGCCGACCACGTCGCCCAGCTCGGTGCCGAGCTCCTCGGCGATCCGGTCGGCGACCGTCCGGGCGGCCAGCCGGCGGGGCTGGGTGTGCCCGATCAGACCGGTGACCCCGCGCCCCAGCTCCAGGCAGATCTTCGGCAGCTGGGTGGTCTTGCCGGAGCCGGTCTCGCCGGCCACGATCACCACCTGGTGGTCGCGGATGGCGGCGGCGATGTCGTCGCGGCGCTCGCTGACCGGCAGCTGTGCCGGGTAGGTGATCGTCGGCACGGCGGCCCGCCGGCTCTCCAGCCGCGCCTCGGCCCGCGCCAGCTCGGTGGCGATCTCGGCCAGCGCGCCGTCGCGGCGCTGCGGGTCCCTGAGCTTGCGGATGCCGTCCAGCCGTCGCTGCAGGCGGCGCTGGTCGCGGAACATCAGGGGGGTGAGGCGGCGGTGCAGCTCGCGGACGGTCACGGCCTCGGCGGGTGCGGCTGGATTCTGCATGTCGTCGCCAAGGATAGGCAGCCCGACGACGGACCGCCGCCGGGTTACCGGGCCGCCGCCCGCCTGCCGGTCACGCCACACCCCCTGGCTGCCGGGGCAGGCGCGCCGGTCGGGCTAGAGTTTCGCCCACCGACACGACCGGGGGGCCGACATGACGATGCTGGACACCGACCGCGCGCTGGTGCAGGCCGCCACCGCGGTCGCCAAGCTGCGCTGCCGCAGCGACAACCACACCGTCGCCGCCGCCGCCCGTACGGCCGACGGCCGGGTCTTCACCGGCGTGAACGTCTACCACTTCACCGGCGGCCCGTGCGCCGAGGTGGTGGCGATCGGCGCCGCCGCGACCCAGGGCGTCGGTGAGCTGGAGGCCATCGTCGCGGTGGGGGACCGGGGCCGGGGGGTGCTCCCGCCCTGCGGGCGGTGCCGTCAGGTGCTGCTCGACTACTTCCCGTCGATCAAGGTGATCCTCGGGCCGATGGACGCCCTGCGGCCGGTGCCGGTGCGGGAGCTGCTGCCCGAGACGTACGTCTGGGCCGACCAGCAGCTCGACCCGTCGGCGATCGTGCGGACCGGGCAGTGGCCGATGCCGACCGTGCCGAGCAGCCGCCCGGCCTCGGAGGACTGAGCCGCTCAGTCGCCGGCCGCCGCCTCCAGCATCGAGCGGGGCACGGCGACCTCGCCGTAGCGCACGTTGCCCTCGGGCACCAGCCAGCTCGTCACGTGGGCGACCAGTTGCCCGGAGCGCACCGCCGGGTCGTTCGCGTACAGCTCCCGGGCCTCCACCGGGCTGATCGGCAGCACGGCGAGGCCGCGCAGCGTCTCGTCGTCCGGGTCCAGGAACGGCCCGGCGGCGAGCACGAGCCCCTGCTCCACCAGCCCCTTCTGGTGCGCCAGGTGGGCGTCGCGCAGCAGGTCGGCGGCGTCGCGCGGCAGCTCCGGCGCGTCCGCCGGGCGGACCAGGAGGACGAGGGTGTGCTGGTCGAATCGCATACCCGGAGCCTAGGCACACCGGCGCGTGCTTCGTCCCACTCTTGCCGGATGCCGGCATTCATCCCGCTCACGGCCGGCTACCCGGTGGGCGGGTCCGGACGGGTGGCCAGCCGGTGTGCGGCCATCGATCGAGGAGGGTCGGTTAGGACACCCTAAGCTCCTCGGCTAAGGTAAGGCGAACCTTAGTCCTGCTCAGGAGCATCGTGACCACCCTCGCCGTACGCCCCGTGGCCGCCCCGCGCGGCGGGCACCGGGGTCGCCGCACGGCGATCGCCGTCGCTGCCGGACTCGCGCTGGCGCTCGCCGTGCTGGCCAGCCTCGCCCTCGGCAGCCGCCCGCTCGCCCCCGGCCAGGTGTGGGCCGCGCTGGTCGCCCCGGACGGAGGAACCGCCAGCACCATCGTGCGTGAGCTGCGGCTGCCGCGTACCGCCCTCGGCCTGGTCGTCGGCCTGGCGCTGGCCGTCGCCGGCGTGCTGTTCCAGGCGCTCACCCGCAACCCGCTCGCCGAGCCCCGCATCCTCGGCATCAGCGCCGGCGCGTCGTTCGGCGTCGTACTGGCCATCGCCGTCCTCGGGATCAGCAGCCTCGCCGGATACGTCTGGTTCGGCGTCGCCGGCGCCCTCGGCGCCGGGCTGCTCGTCTTCGCCGTGGCCAACCGCACCCGCGAGGGCGCCAGCCCGGTCACCCTCGCCCTGATCGGTGCGGCGCTCGACGCCAGCCTCGCCTCCGCCGTGTACGCGCTGCTCAGCATCGACGCCCGCACCTTCGAGGAGTACCGGTTCTGGGTCGTCGGCGGGCTCACCGGCCGGGACCTGTCGGTCACCGGGCAGGTGCTGCCCTTCGTCCTCGCCGGCCTGGTGCTGGCCGTGCTGGTCGCCCGGGGCCTCGACGCGCTCGCCCTCGGCGACGACGTCGCCCGGGGTCTCGGACACCGCATCGGTCTGGTCCGCCTCGGCGGCGGCGCGGCGGCCGTGCTGCTCACCGGCGCCGCGGTCGCCGCCGCCGGGCCGGTCGCCTTCGTCGGGCTCGCCGTGCCGCACCTGGCCCGGGCCCTGGTCGGCGCCGACCACCGCTGGACGCTGGCCGTCTCCGCCCTGCTCGGCCCGGCCCTGCTGCTCGGCGCGGACATCGTCGGACGGCTGATCGCCCCGCCCGGCGAGGTGCCCGCCGGGATCATCACCGCGCTGATCGGCGCGCCGCTGCTGGCGTACCTGGTGCGTCGCGCGAAGGTCGTGACGGCGTGAGCGCGGGACGTGCGCCGGGGCTGCGGGACGCGCGCTCGCGGACCGAGGCAGCGCCGATGCGCACGACCGGCCGTACCACCGGGCTGCCCGGGCGGTCGCTGCTGCGGGTCGGGCCGGTCAGCCTCCAGATCCGCCGCCGCGCCGTGCTGGTGGCGCTCGCCTGCACCGGGCTGCTCGCCGCCGCCGCGGTGCTCAGCCTCTCGCTCGGCACCCCGTACGTCGCCCCGGTCGACGTGCTGCGTGCGCTCTCCGGCGCCGGCACCCCGTACGACCTGGTCGTGCTCGACCTGCGACTGCCCCGCCTGGTGCTGGCCGCGGCGGCCGGCGCGACCTTCGGCATCGCCGGCACGCTGATCCAGAGCGTCGCCCGCAACCCGATCGCCAGCCCCGACGTCGTCGGCATCACCCAGGGTGCGGGACTGGCCGCCACCGTGGCCATCACCACCGGGGCCGCCGCCGTGCTGGTCGCCCCGGCGGCGCTGCTCGGCGGGCTGGCCGCCGCGCTGCTGCTGCTCGCCCTCGGCGCCCGGCACGGGCTGGCCGCCCAGCGGTTCGTGCTGGCCGGGGTCGCCGTCGCCTTCGCCCTGCGGGCGCTGACCGAGGTGGTCATGCTCACCGCCGACCCGATCGACGGGCTGCGGGCGCAGGTCTGGCTGATCGGCACCCTGGCCGGCAGGGGCTGGACCGAGACCCTGTGGATCGTGGTCACCCTGGCCACGCTCCTGCCGGTGCTGGCCTGGGCCGGCTGGGCGCTCAACAGCGCCGCGCTCGACGACGACACCGCCCGGGGGGTCGGGCTGCGCCCGGTGGCCCGCCGGATCGGCCTGGCCGCCACCGGCGTGGTGCTCGCCGCGACGGTCACCGCCCAGGTCGGCGCGGTGGACTTCGTCGCCCTGGTCGCCCCGCAACTGGCCCGCCGGCTGGTCCGGGCCGAGCGGCCACCGCTGGTCTGCGCCGCGCTGCTCGGCGCGCTGCTGCTGGTGCTGGCCGACCTCGCCGGCCGGCGGCTGCTCGCCCCCACCCAACTGCCGGCGGGCGTGCTGACCGCCGCCATCGGTGGGCCGTACCTGATGTTCCTGCTCGTCCGTGGCCGCAGGCGGTCCGCGTGACGACCATCCCCGCCCGAGGAGACGCCATGCTCGCCACCCGCGACCTGGTCGTCGGCTACGACGACCGGACCGTGCTCGACGGGCTCGACCTGGCGCTGCCCGCCGACGCGTTCACCGTCATCGTCGGGCCGAACGCCTGCGGCAAGTCCACCCTGCTGCGCACCATGGCCCGGCTGCTCACCCCCCGGCGCGGCGCGGTGCTGCTCGACGGCACCGCGATCCGGGACCTGCCCACCCGCGAGGTGGCCCGCCGGCTCGGCGTGCTGCCGCAGAGCCCGCTGGTGCCCGAGGGGGTCACCGTCGCCGACCTGGTCGGTCGCGGACGGCAGCCGTACCAGCGGTGGTGGCGGCAGTGGTCCGAGCAGGACGCCGAGGCGGTGGACCGGGCGATGGCGCTCGCCGACGTCGCGGGGCTGGCCGACCGGCCGGTGGACACCCTCTCCGGCGGGCAGCGGCAGCGGGTCTGGATCGCGATGACCCTCGCCCAGGACACCGAGGCGCTGCTGCTGGACGAGCCGACCACGTTCCTCGACCTGGCTCACCAGGTGGAGGTGCTGGACCTGCTGCACCGGCTGCGCGCCGAGCGGGGGCGCACCGTGGTCGCCGTGCTGCACGACCTCAACCAGGCCGCCCGCTACGCCGACCACCTCGTCGCCATGCGGGCCGGGCGGGTGGTCGCCACCGGGGCGCCCCGCGACATCCTCACCGCCGACCTGGTGCGGGACGTCTTCGGCCTGGACTGTGTGGTGGTGCCCTGCCCGGTGACCGGCGCGCCGCTGGTGGTGCCCGCCCTCACCTGCCCGTCCCTGACCCCGCCGGCGCCTCCCACCGGCTCCGCCCCGGCCGTCGCCGATCAGGCGGCTTCCGGCCCGGCCGACTCCGGCCCGGCCGACTCCGGCCCGGCCGACTCCGGCCCGGCCGACTCCGGCCCGGCCGACTCCGGCCCGGCCGACTCCGGCCCGGCCGACTCCGGCCCGGCCGACTCCGGCCCGGCCGACTCCGGCCCGGCCGACTCCGGCCCGGCCGGCTCCCTGCCGCTGTCCGGCCCTGCTGACTCCCGCCCGGCCGGCTCCGGTCCGTCCGACAGCGGCCCTGCCGGCTCCCGCCCGGCCGACTCCGACCCGGTGGGCCCGACCGCTCCGGCGGCCCGCCCCTCCGCAGACGACGCGGGTGACCCGCGCGTCGGCACGTACCCCTCGAAAGGACACTGATGCGTCGTCTCGCCGCAACCCTCACCGCGGCCCTCGCCCTCGGCGTGGGCCTGACCGCCTGCGGGGAGAGCGACCCGGTCGCCGGCACCCCCGCCGGTGAGACCCGGGAGATCACCCACGCCATGGGCGCCACCAAGGTGCCGGCCGACCCGAAGCGGGTCGTGGTGCTCGACACCGACAAGATCGACACCGCGCTCTCGCTCGGCGTCACGCCGGTCGGCGCCGCCACCGCCGGTGAGGCGCGGAGCTGGCCGACCTACTTCGGTGCGGAGAAGCTCGCCGGCATCACCGAGGTCGGCGTGCTCACCGAGCCCGACCTGGAGGCGATCACCGCGCTGAAGCCGGACCTGATCCTCGGCAGCAAGTTCCGCCAGGAGAAGTTCTACGACGAGCTCAGCGCTATCGCCCCGACCGTCTTCACCGAAAAGGTCGGCATCACCTGGAAGGAGAACCTCCTGCTCGACGGCGCGGCGCTGGGCAAGGAGCAGCAGGCCAAGGACCTGCTCGCCGGCTACGAGAAGCGGGCGAGGGACTTCGGCGCGAAGCTGGGCGACGCCGCGTCGCGCGAGATTTCCATCGTCCGCTTCATCCCGGGCAACATCCGGGTGTACGGCCCGGACTCCTTCTCCGGCATCGTCATCGGCGACACCGGGCTGGGCCGCCCCGAGCGGCAGCGCCTGGCGGGCAAGGAGGACAAGCGCTTCGACCTGGTCAGCGCCGAGCGGATCAACGAGGTCGACGGCGACGTGATCTTCGTGACCGCGTACGGCGAGAAGGCCGCCGCCGAGCAGACCAGGGTCACCGCGGGCAGCCTCTGGCAGGGCCTGTCCGCCGTCAAGGCCGGTAAGTCGCACGTGGTCTCCGACGAGGTCTGGATGACCGGCATCGGTGTCGGCGCCGCCAACAAGATCCTCGACGACCTGGAGAAGCACCTCTCCGCCTGACCCCCTGCGCCGCGCTCCCGCACCACCGCCCCGCGCACTTACAGAGAAAGAGTGGCCATTTGACGAGGAATGGCCACTCTTTCTCTGTAAGTGCGCGGGTGCAGGGGTCAGGAAGGGTGAGGGGCTCGGGAGCGGAGGGCTGCCTCGACCTCGGCGAGGAAGGCGTCGAAGTCTTCTCGCATGCGTTTGCTCGTCACGTGGAGGACGATCCACTCTTCGCCGAGGAGCTTGTTGAGGCGTTGGCGATCGCGGTGAAGTTGGGCGGGGTCGTGGTGCCAGAGGCCGTCGTACTCGATGGCGATCTTGAGTTCGGGCCAGGCCAGATCCACCCGGGCGATGAAGCGCCCAGCCCGCTCTATCACATGCTGGGTGACCGGGCGGGGAAGGCCCGCCCTGACGAGGCGCACGCGAAGCCGTGACTCGGGCACCGACTCGGCGCCGCCGTCGCTCAGGCTGACCGCCTCGGCGAACTTGCGCCAGCCTCGTTCGCCGCGGTGCTGCGAGAGGTACTTCTCCAGTTCGGGCAGGGTGACCGCATGGACGTGGCGGAGCGAGTCGATCAGGGCCACGGCCTCGGTGAGGTCGAGCCAATTCGCGACGTCCCAGCAGGTACGGACAGGTGTGGTGACGGCGCACCCGTCAAGACGTTGTACCTCACCCTCGCGCCACCCGGCGACATGGATGAGGAATCCGGCCAGCGGACCGAACCGTGACACCGGCTGGACGACCACCTCGACCGGATCGTCAGGACGAGGAGTCACGCCGCCGTGCAGAGCGACCGCCGACCTGCCGGCGATCGCACAGCCGGGTGGGAACAGCCACGACGCGGCGGCGCGGCATCGAGTCCTATGTGTCAACTTCAGTCGGGCGTCGGCGTACACGTTGTGGAACACCCGCCGCCAAGCGCTGGTGCGGAGGTCATTCTTCGTCAGCAGCCCGCGATGAATGACTTCGCGTGCGAAGAATATCTGCCCGACAAGTTCCGCCGGCCGTCGAGGTGTCCGAGCCACCCCTCTACCCTGGCACTCCCATCCCGCGCCCATAACCCCCTGTGGACAACACCCCGCCCCCCTCCGCACCGACGAGTGCGAACCTCGCCGCACTTTCAGGGAATGAGTGGCTATCCGACGAGAAATAGCCACTCATTCTCTGAAAGTGCGCCCCCGGGGTCGGGGGTCGGGGGTCGGAGGGGGAGGGGGAGGAGGGGTCAGGCGGGAGGTTGGCGGGACTCGAAGTGGGGGCGGGTGAGGAAGGCGAGTTGGGCGCGCTTGTCGGGCATGTCGATCTCCTCGTCGAAGGTGAAGCCCTCCCGTTGCAGCCGACGCAGGGCGATCTGGTTGCGGACGTCGGGCTCCACCACGATCCGCTGCCGGCTCGGGTCGGTGAACAGGAAGCGGGCCAGGGCGGGGCCGACGGCGGTGGTGAGTCCGCGCGGGGGACGCCGCCCCGGGGCGAGCAGCAGGTGCATGCCGATGTCGCCGGGGCGTACCCGGTAGCGCTCGCCGACCGGGTCGGCCTCGGGCCGGTACGTCTGGAACAGCCCGATCGGCGTGCCGTCGAGCGTGATCAGGTACGCGTGGTGGGTGGTGAGGCCGTCGAGGTACGCGTAGACGTCGCGCACCTCGTCCACGGTGTACGACCCCATGCCCCAGAACGTGGCCCGGGGCTGGGTGACCCAGCCGTGCAGCAGTTCGGCGTGGACGGCCGGGTCGACCACGACGAGCCGCAGCTCACCGAAGCCGGGGATCTTCTCCTGGTAGGTCACGGGTGCCTCGTCTCGTACGGGTCGGGGGTGAGGTGACGCCAGTCGGTGGTCACCGGGATCAGCTCGCCGGTGGCCCACCGGGGCAGTTGGTCGTCGAAGTGCGGGTCGCCGGGGCGTCCGGAGGCGCCGAACGGGACGATCCAGCGGCTGCGGTCGGCGTCACCGAGGTCGAAGACGTAGCGGGCGACCGGCCCGCGCCAGCAGGCGTCGGAGGTCCCGGGGACGCTGGTGGTGGCGAGCACGCAGTCGGTGTCCCCCGCGAGGGCGGTCCGGCTGCGCATGGCGGCGACCGCGTCGTCGACGGCCGGCGCCACGCCGAGGTGCACCGGATGCAGCACGTGCCGCTGCCCCCACGTCCGCGGCGGTGCGGCAGCGGCGTCCTCCAGCGCCGCCGCCACGACCGGCGCCACGTCCGCGCCGAGCCGGTGCAGCCCGGCGACGACGCCGTCGAGGGCGTGGCCGATGCGGGCCAGCGGGTCCGTCCACGGCCGGAACAACCCGTCGTACGCGCTCGGGGCGCGCAGCGGGCGCAGCCGGGGGTGCTCGTGCAGCCGGCGGGCGAGCGCGGTACGCCACGCGGCGAAGGCCCCGGCGTCGAGGCTGTCGGCCCGCATCCGCCCGTCCCAGGCGGTGAGCCGATCCCGCAGCACCCGGGCTGGCGGGGTGAGGGTGTCGGGGTCGAGCCGGTGCAGGGCGTCGCGCAGCGGTGTCGCGGCGAGCCGGGTGTCCATGTGGACGGTCTCCGGCGCGGCGCCCTCGACCAGCAGGGCGCGGATCCGTTCGGCGCGGTGCGGCGGGGCGAAGTCGTCGCCGAGGTCGGCCACGTCGTCGCGGCGGTCGTTGGCGCAGACGGCGAACCCGTCGACCTCGACGGGTTTCGCGTCGGCGTAGCCGCCCCGCCACCGGTACCGGGGGTCCCAGCCGGGCACCGGTTCGCGCCGGCACCGCTCGTCGCGGGTGGGGACGAGCCCGGCGACCAGCTGGTGTACGGCGCCGCTGCGGTCGGCCACCAGGACGCTGTTCACCGGCTCCACCCAGGCCCGCAGCGCGTCGGCGACGTCGTCGACGGTGCGGGCGCGCAGCAGCGGCAGCAGCGCGTCGAAGCCCAGGCTCTCCTCGACCCGGGCCGGGGTGCGCAGGCTGATCGCCTCTCCGGTGTGCCGGTCGTGGTCGACGACGGGTCCCCGGGGGGTCTCGATGACCTCCACGGTCTCGGTGTCGCCGCCGCGTACCGTGATCCGCTCGGCGTGGCTGCGGGCCGGCACCCAGCCGTCGGCGTCGCGGACCAGCACCCCCTCGCCGTCGCGGCGCAGCTGCTCCCGGTAGAGGTCCTGATAGTCGGCCATGGCGTTGGTGACCGCCCAGGCGACGTCGCCGGCGTGACCGAAGTGGGGCAGCCCCGGTACGCCGGGGAAGGCGAGGCCGAACACGTCGAACTCCGGACAGGCGAGGCGGACCTGCTGGTAGATGCCGGGCAGTTCGAGCACGCGGTGCGGGTCGCCGGCGATGACCGGCGCGCGCCCGGTGGCGGGGTCGCTGGGCACCGCCCAGGCGTTGCTGCCGGAGCCGCCCGGTCCCTCGACGGCGAACAGGTCGACCGCGTCGGGGCCGAGGGTGGCCGTGACGTGGGCGCGCCACAGCTTGTTCGGGAAGGTGGCGAAGAGGATGTGCTGCACGAGGAACACGCCCAGCGGCGACCACGGTCGCCACCGGCCGGGCGCGCAGCCGGTGGCCGCGAACTCGGGCGCGCCGGCCGCGCCCTCGGCGAGCGCGTCGTTGACGCCGTGGGTGTACGCGGTGACCCATCGCCGGGTGGTGGGGGAGAGCCGGTGGAAGCACCGCCGGGCGGTGTCGTCGAGGCGGGCGCGGCGGGCGAACCGGTCCCAGTCGAGGGCGTCGGGGCCGACGTGTTCGGCGAGCCGGCCCTCGGAGCGCCGGCGTTCGGTCTCGATCTGCCAGGCCCGGTCGAGGGCGGTCACCCGTCCCTGCAGCCGGGCCAGTTCGTCGACGTCGTCGGCGCGCAGGTGGGGCACGCCCCAGGCATCGCGGTGGATGCCGGTCACGGTGCGGTCCTGCGGGGACACGCCCGAGCCGGGCACGGTACGAATATCAACTTAGGCTACCCTCCCCTAACTAAGGTAAACCTTACTGGAGGGGGTCGCGTGAAGCGCAACTGGGAAGCCCTGGTGCTCAAGGCGATGGGTGGCCGGGACTTCCGGCTCACCGTGCTCGACGCCGAGTCGGTGGGCGGGGCGTACCGGCGGCTGCTGGTGGACGGCGGTGGGCTGCTGGAAGCCTGCGGGGTGCACCCCACCATGTGGATCCGGTTGTGGTTCGACGACGGCGGCCGGGCGCACCAGCGCGCGTACACCCTGGTCGACCCGGACCCCGCGACCGGGCGGTTCCACCTGGAGTTCGCCCTGCACGACGGGTGTGCCGCCCGGTGGGCCGTCGCCGCCCGGGCCGGTGACAGCATCGACGCCACCGTGCAGGGCAGCACGTTCCATCTGCCGGACCCCGCGCCACGGCACCTCTACCTGGTCGGCGACGCCGCCTCGCTGCCGGCGGTCAACAGCCTGCTCGACGCGGCCGCCGACATCCCGGCGACGGTCTGGCTGGAGTACGCCGACGAGGGCGAGAAGGCGTTGCCGGCGCGCGCCCGGGCGCACCACGAGGTCACCTGGGTGCCGCGCAAGGACGAGGGGCGCTACCTGGTCGAGACCGTGTGCGCGGCCCTGCCCGCCGCCGACGACGCGCACTACTGGTTCGCCTGCGAGGCGGCCAGCACCCGCGCCGTCACCCGGCACGCCCGCCGTACGCTGGGCGTCGGCAAGCACCAGGTGACCTCGCTCGGTTACTGGAGCGCCCGGTGAGGGGTCGTCTCGGCACGCTCGGCGCGCTCTACGTCACCCAGTACCTCGGCATCGGCTTCATCACCGTCGGCCTGACCGCCATCCTGCGCGACGGCGGCACCTCGTTGGACACCCTGGCCCTGTTGCAGGTCGTCGGACTGATCTGGCCGGTCAAGTTCCTCTGGGCGCCGATCCTCGACCGGTACGGCTCCCGTCACCGCGGCCACTACCGTTCCTGGCTGCTGGTGCTGCAGGGCGGTCTCGTGCTGGCCCTGCTGGCCCTCGTCCCGTTCGACGACCCGGGCGGCCGGCTCGGTCCGCTCGTCGCGATCTGCGCCGGGTACGTGTTCCTCTCCGCCACCCAGGACATCGCCGTCGACGCCGTCGCCGTGCGGCTGCTCTCCGAGCGCGCCCGGGGCACCGGCAACGGCATCCAGGTCGCCGCCGGCTACCTCGGCAACCTGCTCGGCGGCGGCGCGTGCGTGGTGGTCTACGACCGGTACGGCTGGCGGGCGGCGATCCTGCTGCTGGCCGCGTTGACCTCGCTCGGGCTGCTGGTGGTCTGGCGGTTCCGCGAACCGGTCCGCACCGACCGGGTGCCGTCCACGCGGGCGGCGTACCGGGCGCTGCTGTCGGTGTTCGGCCAGCCCGGGTGCCGGTGGTGGACGTTCGGCGTGGTGCCGCTGGTCTACGTCGGCGCGGGCGCGGCGTACGCGTTGGTGACCCCGGCGCTGGTGGACGCGGGCTGGTCCCTGGCCCGGGTCGGCGTGGTGACCGGGGTGGTGACCAGCACCCCGGCGATCGTGGCCGGTCTGCTCGCCGGGGTGGCGGTCGGGCGGTTCGGACGCGGCGCCGTGCTCGTCGCGGCGGGCGTCGCCCTCGCGGTCTCCACCGTGATGCTGCTGCCGTTGATGAACGGACGGGCCCCGCTGGGCGGGACGGTCACCGCGCTGTGCTGTTTCATGGCCGCCTACACGGTCGCCAACGTGGTGCTCTACACGGTCAACATGGACTACTCCCGGCCCGGCACCGGCGGCACCGACTTCACGGTGCTGTCCTCGTTCGGACTGGTCTGCTCCTTCGTGGCGGCCTCGGTCGGGCTGACCGCCGCCGACCGGGTGGGCTATCCCTCCGTCGCGGTGGGCGCGGTCGTGCTGGTCGTGGCCGGTGTCGCGGCGGGCGTCGCGCACCAACGGCGGTTCCGGCGAGCCCCTCGGGTCGGCCAGGTCCGCCCGGCCGAGCCGGTGGCGGTGTCGCATTGACCACGACACGCCGGGCCCGGTGACGACGATCAAAAGTTAGGTTAGGGTAACCTAACTTTGCGATCACCGCCGGAGCGCCGGTGGGCGGCGTGCTCCGTCGTCCCTTCGTCTCCACTCTCGACCTCTGAGGACCAACATGAGTCTGTCCGGACCACCTGCCGCGGCCCTCGCGCCCGCGGCGGTCCGCGCCCCGGCGGCCACCGGCCGGGCCCACCTGTTCCACGCCGACTCGGTGGAGCACTACCGGCGGGCGCTGGCCGACGGGATCGACCGGGTCGCCGGCCGGGTGGCCACCGCCGACACGCCGTTCACCGGGGTGAGCCCCGAGCAGCTCGCGCCCCGGATCAACGGCATCGACCTGGACCGGCCGCTCGGCGACACCGGGGCGGCCCTGGACGAGCTCCAGGACGTCTACCTGCGCGACGCGGTCTACTTCCACCACCCGCGCTACCTGGCCCACCTGAACTGCCCGGTGGTGATCCCGGCCCTGCTCGGCGAAGCGGTGCTCAGCGCCGTCAACTCCTCCATGGACACCTGGGACCAGAGCGCCGGCGGCACCCTGATCGAGCGCCGGCTCATCGACTGGACGGCGGAGCGGATCGGGCTCGGGCCCGCCGCCGACGGCGTGTTCACCAGCGGCGGAACCCAGTCCAACCTGCAGGCGATGCTGCTGGCCCGCGAGGAGGCCTGCGCCCGGGCCGTCAGCTTCCCGGGCCCGCGCCCGTCCCGTCCCGAGCTGCTGTCCCGGCTGCGCGTCATCACCTCGGTGGCCGGGCACTTCAGCGTGCAGAAGGCGGCGAAGCTGCTCGGCCTCGGCGCGGACGCGGTGGTCACCGTCGCCACCGACGCCGACCGCCGGATGCGTACCGACGAACTGGCCCGGACGATCGACCGGTGCCGGCGCGACGGGCTCATCGTGATGGCCGTGGTGGCGACCGCCGGCACCACCGACTTCGGCAGCATCGACCCGCTGCCCGCGATCGCCGACGTCTGCGCGGCGGCCGGCGTGTGGCTGCACGTCGACGCCGCGTACGGCTGCGGTCTGCTGGTCTCGCCGACCCGGCGGCACCTGCTCGACGGCGTCGAGCGGGCCGACTCGGTGACCGTCGACTACCACAAGTCGTTCTTCCAACCGGTCAGCTCCAGCGCCCTGCTGGTACGCGAGGCCCGGGTGCTGCGGCACGCCACCTGGCACGCCGACTACCTCAACCCGGCCCGGGCCGTCGAGCAGCGCATCCCCAACCAGGTCGACAAGAGCATCCAGACCACCCGCCGGTTCGACGCCCTGAAGCTCTGGCTGACCCTGCGCATCATGGGCCCCGAGTCGATCGGCGCGCTCTTCGACGAGGTCGTCGACCGCGCCGACACCGCCTGGCGGCTGCTCACCGAGGACCCCCGCTTCGAGGTGGTGACCCGCTCGCAGCTGAGCACCGTGGTCTTCCGCTACCTGCCGACCGGCGCCGGCCGGCGGCTCGTCGACGAGGCCAACCTGTACGCCCGCGAGGCCCTCGCGGCGTCCGGGGCCGCCCTCGTCGCCGGCACCAAGGTGGACGGCGCGCACTACCTGAAGTTCACCCTGCTCAACCCCGCGACCACCGTGGACGACGTCGCCCACGTGCTCGATCTCATCGCCGAGCACGCCGGCTGGTACGTGCGTACCCGCACGGCCGGCGAACTGTCCTGTCCCGTCGGCTGACCGCACCTGGAGACACCCGTGTCGACCCACGACTTCATCGCCGTCGGACTGGGCCCGTACAACCTCGGCCTGGCCTGCCTCGCCGAGCCGATCGGTGACCTCGACGGCCTGTTCCTGGAGGCGCGCGACGCCTTCGACTGGCACCCCGGCATGCTGCTGGAGTCGACCCACCTGCAGACGCCGTTCATCGCCGACCTGGTCACCCTGGCCGACCCGACCTCGCCGTACTCCTTCCTGAACTACCTCAAGGAGTCCGGCCGGCTCTACCCGTTCTACATCCGGGAGAACTTCTTCCCGCTGCGCGCCGAGTACAACGACTACTGCCGCTGGGCCGCCGCGAAACTGCCCGGCGTCCGCTTCGGCCACGAGGTCACCGCCATCGAGTACGACCCCACCGACGAGCGGTACGTCGTGCACGCCACGGTGGCCGGCGACCGGGTGACCCACCGCGCCCGGCACCTGGTGCTCGGCACCGGCACCCCGCCGCACCTGCCCGAGGCGTGCCGGGGGCTGGGCGGCGACCTGATCCACAACTCGCGGTACCGGGAGCACCGGGCGGCGTTGCGGGCCAGACGCAGCATCACCGTGGTCGGCAGTGGGCAGAGCGCGGCCGAGATCTACCACGACCTGCTCGCCGACATCGACACGTACGGCTACCGGCTCACCTGGGTGACCCGCTCGCCGCGGTTCTTCCCGCTGGAGTACACCAAGCTCACCCTGGAGATGACCTCGCCGGACTACGTGGACTACTTCCACGCCCTGCCCGAGCCGACCCGCTACCGGTTGGAGGCGGAGCAGAAGGGCCTGTTCAAGGGGATCAACGCCGACCTGATCAACGACATCTACGACCTGCTGTACGCCAAGAACGTGCACGGTCCGGTGCCGACCCGGCTGATGACCAACACCACGCTGCGCACCGCCGCGTACGACGAGCCGTCCGGCACGTACACGCTGGGGCTGCGCAACGTCGAGCAGGGCCGCGACCTCACCCTCACCACCGAGGGGCTGGTGCTGGCCACCGGCTACCACTACCGGGTGCCCGAGTTCCTGGACCCGATCCGCGACCGACTCCGCTGGGACTCCCACGGCCGCTTCGACGTCGCCCGCAACTACAGCGTCGACCACACCGGCCGGGGCGTCTTCCTCCAGAACGCCGCCACCCACGCGCACAGCGTCACCTCGCCCGACCTGGGCATGGGCCCGTACCGCAACTCGTGGATCATCCGGGAGCTGACCGGGCGGGAGCACTACCCGATCGAGGCGCGCATCGCCTTCCAGGAGTTCGGCGTGCCGGCCGGAGCGGCATCGTGACCGCGCCGAGCTTCCGTCGGGTCGACGAGCGGCTGGGGGAGTTCACGCTGCGCCCCCTCGACCCGGACGGCGACGCGGCGCTGCTGCACCGCTGGGTCACCCACCCCAAGGCCGCGTTCTGGATGATGCAGGACGCCGATGTGGCCCGGGTGGCCGAGGCGTACCGGCGGATCGCCGCGCACCCGCACCACGACGCCTTCCTCGGATCCTGGCGCGGCCGGCCGGCGTTCCTCGCCGAACGGTACGACCCCGCCCACGTCGAACTCGCCGGCCGGTACGACCACGTCGACGGCGACGTCGGCATGCACTTCCTGTGCGCGCCCACCGACACCCCCGTGCCCGGCTTCACCCGCGTGGTCATCACCACCGTGCTGGCCTGGCTCTTCGCCGACCCCGCCACCCGCCGGGTCGTCGTGGAGCCGGACGTGCGCAACACCGCCGTGCACGCGCTCAACGCCGCCGTCGGTTTCACCGTCGTCGGCCCGATCCGTAAGCCGGAGAAGGACGCCCTGCTCAGCGTCTGCACCCGCGACCAGTTCCGGACCGCCACCCGAGGAGCCGTGCCCGCGTGAACGCGACCGCATCCGTGGACCACCTGACCCCGCCGCGCTGGGACGCGGCCAACCGGCTGCTGGTCCGCAAGGCCCTGGCGGAGTTCGCCCACGAGCGCCTGATCGTCCCCGAACCGACGGGCGCGGACCGCTACCTGGTCCGCAGCGACGACGGGGCGGTCGAGTACCGGTTCACGGCCCGCCGCTTCGCCCTCGACCACTGGCAGGTCGACGCCGCCGGGATCACCCGGCACGCCGGGGGACGGGAACTGCCCCTCGACGCCGTCGACCTCTGCCTGGAACTGCGCGGCGCGCTCGGCCTCTCCGACGAGGTCCTGCCCGTCTACCTGGAGGAGATCAGCTCGACCCTGGCCGGGACGGCGTACAAGCTCGGCAAGCCGGAGGTGAGCGCCGCCGACCTGGTCAAGGCGGAGTTCCAGGAGATCGAGACGGAGATGACCGAGGGGCATTCCTGCTTCGTGGCCAACAACGGCCGGATCGGCTTCGGGGTGCACGAGTACCACCGGTACGCCCCGGAGGCCGCCCGGCCGGTGCGGCTGCTCTGGCTGGCCGCGCACCGCGATCACGCCACCTTCAGCAGCGCCGCCGACCTCGACCACGACACGCTGCTCCGGGCCGAACTGGGCGCGGACACCCTCGCCGGCTTCGCGCGTACCCTCACCGACCTCGGCCTGGACCCGGCCGACTACCTGTACATCCCGGTGCACCCCTGGCAGTGGTGGAACAAGCTCTCCGTCAGCTTCGCCGGCGAGGTCGCCCGGCGCCGGCTGGTGTGCCTCGGCGAAGGGCCGGACGAATACCTCGCCCAGCAGTCGATCCGCACCTTCTTCAACGTCACCGACCCGACCCGGCACTACGTCAAGACCGCCCTGTCGGTGCTGAACATGGGCTTCATGCGGGGCCTGTCCGCCGCGTACATGGAGAACACCCCGGCCATCAACGACTGGCTCGCCGACCTCGTCGCCGCCGACCCCGTGTTCCGGCGCACCCGGCTGTCGATCATCCGGGAGCGGGCCGCCGTCGGGTACCGCCACCGCCAGTACGAGGCGGCGACCGACCGGTACTCCCCGTACCGCAAGATGCTGGCGGCGTTGTGGCGGGAGAGCCCGGTCCCCGGCCTGGAACCGGGGCGGCGGCTGGCCACCATGGCGTCGCTGCTGCACGTCGACCGGGCGGGGCGTTCGTTCGCCGGGGCGCTGGTCGCCCGGTCGGGGCTGGCCCCGCAGGTGTGGCTGCGCCGCTACCTCGACGCCTACCTGGTCCCGTTGCTGCACAGCCTCTACGCCCACGACCTCGCGTTCATGCCGCACGGGGAGAACGTCATCCTCGTCCTGCACGACGGGGTGGTCGAGCGGGTGATCTTCAAGGACATCGCCGAGGAGATCGCGGTGATGGACCCGGAGGCCGACCTGCCGGAGCCGGTACGCCGGATCCGGGTCGCCGTGCCGGAGGACGAGAAGATCCTGTCGATCTTCACGGACGTCGTCGACTGCTTCCTGCGCCACCTCAACGCCATCCTGGTCACCGAGGGCGTCCTCGACGAGGACACCTTCTGGCGCACGGTCGCCGCGACCGCCGCGGACTACGCCGACAGCGTCCCGCACCTGGCCGACCGGTTGCGCCGGTACGACCTGTTCGCCGCGGAGTTCCCGCGGTCGTGTCTCAACCGGCTGCAACTGCGCAACAACCGGCAGATGGTCGACCTCGCCGACCCGTCGGCCGCGCTCCAGTTCGTCGGCACCCTGGCCAACCCGCTCGCCCGCTTCGCCCCGCAGCGGTGAGCGCCGCCGCCCCGACCGCCGCCGCGCCGTCCACGGTGGCGGCGCGCGGCGACGTGCCGGTCCGCCACCGATGGCTGATCCTGGCGGTGCTCTGCCTCGCCCAGGTGATCGTGGTGCTGGACAACACCGTGCTGACCGTGGCGATCCCGGTGCTCACCACCGAACTCGACGCCACCACCGGTGACGTCCAGTGGATGATCAACGCGTACGCCCTGGTGCTCTGCGGCCTGCTGCTCAGCGCCGGCAGCGCCGCCGACCGGTACGGCCGCCGCCGGATGCTGCTGGCCGGCCTGGTCCTGTTCGGGGCCGGCTCGCTCGCCGCCGGGCTGGCCCGCTCGGGCGGGCAGTTGATCGCGGCCCGGGCCGGCATGGGCGTCGGCGGGGCCCTGTTGGTCACCGCCACCCTCGCGGTGGCCATGCAGGTCTTCCACGGGGCGCAGCGGCAGCGGGCGATCGGTCTCTGGGCGGCGACCAGCGCGCTGGGCTTCGCCGCCGGCCCACCGGTCGGCGGGGCCATCCTGGCCCACCTGCCGTGGCAGGCCGTCTTCCTGGCCAACCTGCCGGTGGTGCTGGTCTGTCTGCTGGCGGTCCGGGCGTTGGTCCCGGAGTCGCGCGAGGAGCGCGGTGGCCGTCCCGACCTCGGTGGCGTGCTGCTCTCCACGGCCGGGCTGACCGGCATCGTCTGGGCGATCATCGCCGGGCCGGACGTGGGGTGGCGCGCTCCGGCGGTGCTCGGCGCGGCCGGTGGCGGGATCGTGCTGCTGGCGGGCTTCGTGCTGTGGGAACGGCGGATCCCAGATCCCATGCTGGACATGGACCTGTTCCGGCACCGGCGGTTCGTCGGCGCGGTCTGCGGGGTCGTACTGATCACCTTCGGGGCCACCGGGGCGCTGTTCCTGCTCACCCAGCACCTGCAGTTCATCCGCGGCTACACCGCCTGGGAGGCCGGCCTGCGGATGGTGCCCTTCGCGCTCTCCATCGTGGTGCTCAACGTCGCGGGCGTCGCCGCCGCGCTGATCCGCCGGCTGGGGGTGCCGGCGGCGATCGCGGTCGGCATGGTGCTGCTGGCCGCCGGGCTCGCGCTGGTCACCCACGCCCCGGGGGACGGATATCCGGTGCTGCTCGCCGGGCTGCTGGTGATGGGCACCGGCTGCGCGCTGGCCAACCCGGCCATCGTCGAGGCGGTGATGAGCGCGATCCCGGCGGAGAAGGCCGGCGCCGGGGCCGGGGTGGACGGCACCATGACCGAACTCGGCGGCAGTCTCGGCATCGCCGTGCTGGGCGCGGTGCTCAACGCCCGGTTCGGCGCGCTGCTGCCGGCCGCCCTGGCCGGCGCCGGGTCGTTCCCGGCGGCGCTGGCCGCCGCCCGCACGGAGGACGAACGCGGGCTCGTCTCCGACGCCTTCCGGGTGGCGCTGGAGACCGGTCAGACGGTCGGCGCGGTGGCCGTCCTCGTCGGCGGGCTCGTCGCGGCCGGGCTGATCCGCCGGGCCGAGCGCGCCCGCTGACCCGCCGACCGCGCCTGCGCGCCGAGCCGGCCCGCCGAACGGCCGTGCGTGCCCGCTGGGCCGGTCCGCGGTTTGCGGCATGTCGCGGTGTCCCGAGCGAAGGACACCGCGACATGCCGCAAACGGAGATGAGGATGCCCGGCTGGCCCGGGCGGGGGTGCGGGTCGTCAGGCGGCGGTGGACCAGATGGCGCGGAAGGCGGCGGCCTCCCCGGCCAGCCAGCGCTCCACCTGATCGGGCTTGGCGTCGGCGGGCATCCGGTGGGCCGTGCCGCGCCGCACGTCGACCAGGACCGGCTCGGCGTGCGGCAGCACCGCGTCCATGTGGCGGGCCATCAGGTGCAGGGTCGCCAGCGTCGCCTCCTCGCTCGGCGGCGTCTCGTCGAAGTGCAGGCGGACCGCCTCGGCGTGGCCGTCGGCGTACCGGACGCCGAAGTGTGGGTTGATCTTGACGGGTAGGTCGCCCAGCATCGCGAGCGCGTCGCGGGTCTGGGCCAGCTCCACCGACCTCGGGTCGCCGAGGGACTCCAGCCAGGCGGTCGCCCCGGGGACCAGCGCCTGGTAGAGCGGGCGCCAGCGGGGCTTGACCAGATCGGCCACCTGCGCCAGGTGGGTGCCGCCGGTGTGGAAGGCGACGTCGGCCTTGAGCGCCTTGACGAACTGGCCGTGCGGGTTGAAGCCCGAGCGGCTGGCCCGCTGCTTGCGCAGCCCGCCGACGAAGGTGGCCTTGGTGGGGCCGGTGCGGTCGACGTACCGGGTGAAACCGAGGAGGGTGGCGTAGGGGGTGAGCGGGGTCGCGGAGGTGGGCGCGGTCACGAGCATCCTCCCAGGTCAGGAACTCGATTAGTACATACATTCTAATCGACGGGCCTGACATCGCCCAGGGTACGAAAAGGGCCGACCGGGCATCCCGGACGGCCCTTTTCGAGAAGTTCCTACAGCTGTCCCACGTCCGTGATCCGGACGACCGCCGCGCCCGTCTCGTCGGAGGCGGCCAGGTCCACCTCCGCGCTGATGCCCCAGTCGTGGTCGTCGTCGGGGTCGTCGAGGATCTGCCGTACGGTCCACCGCTCCCGGCCCTGCTCGATCATCAGCAGCGCCGGCCCGCGCGCGTCCGGCCCCACCCCGATCGCGTCGTACGACTCGAAGTACGGCTCCAGCGCGTCGGCCCACGCGTCGGCGTCCCAGCCGTCGGCGGCGTCGAGCTCGCCGAGCAGATCCCAGCGGCGCAGCGCGGCCAGCTCGACCCGGCGGAACAGCGCGTTGCGCACCAGCACCCGGAAGGCCCGCGCGTTGCGGGTCACCGCCGGCGGACGATCGTCCAGGCTGGCGGCGACCTCCGCCACGTCGGACGGGTTGCGCAGCCGCTCCCACTCGTCGATCAGGCTGGAGTCGACCTGGCGGACCAGTTCGCCCAGCCACTCGATGAGGTCGACCAGCTCCTCGGTCTTGGCGTCCTCGGGGACCGTCTGCCGCAGCGTCTTGTACGCGTCGGCCAGGTAGCGCAGCACCAGCCCCTCCGAGCGGGTCAGCCCGTAGAACTGCACGTACTCGCCGAAGGTCATCGCCCGCTCGTACATGTCCCGGACGACGGCCTTGGGGGAGAGCTGGTGGTCGGCGACCCACGGGTGCCCCTGCCGGTACATCTCGTACGCCGACTCCAGCAGCTCCGCCAGGGGCTTGGGCCAGGTCACCTCGTCGAGCAGTTCGAGGCGGGCCTCGTACTCGATGCCCTCGGCCTTCATCGCGGCGACCGCCTCGCCGCGGGCCTTGAACTGCTGCGCGGAGAGCACCTGGCGCGGGTCGTCCAGGATCGACTCGATCACCGAGAGCACGTCCAGGGCGTACGACGGCGACGCCGTGTCCAGCAGCTCGATCGTGGCCAGCGCGAGGGGAGAGAGCGGCTGGTTGAGCGCGAAGTCGAGCTGGAGGTCGACGGTGAGCCGGACCCGCCGGCCGTTCTCGTCGGGCTCGTCGAGCTGCTCGACCACGCCGCCTGCCTTCAGCGCCCGGTAGATGGCGATGGCCCGGCGGATGTGCCGGCGCTGGGCGGCGCGCTCCTCGTGGTTGTCGGTGAGCAGGTGCCGCATCGCGGCGAACGCGTCGCCCGGCCGGCCGATGACGTTGAGCAGCATCGAGTGGCTGACCTGGAAGCTGGAGGTCAGCGGCTCCGGCTCGGCCTCGACCAGCCGCTGGAAGGTCGGCTCGCCCCAGCCGATCGAGCCCTCCGGCGGCTTCTTCTTGACCACCTTGCGGCGCTTCTTCGGGTCGTCGCCGGCCTTGGCGAGGGCCTTCTCGTTCTCGATGACGTGCTCGGGGGCCTGCACGACGACCCGGCCGAGGGTGTCGAAGCCGGCCCGGCCGGCGCGCCCGGCGATCTGATGGAACTCCCGGGCCTTGAGCAGCCGGGTCCGGACGCCGTCGTACTTGCTCAGGCCGGTGAAGAGCACGGTGCGGATCGGCACGTTGATGCCGACACCGAGGGTGTCGGTGCCGCAGATGACCTTGAGCAGCCCGGCCTGGGCCAGGGTCTCCACCAGCCGGCGGTACTTCGGCAGCATGCCGGCGTGGTGCACGCCGATGCCGTGCCGGACCAGCCGGGACAGGGTCTTGCCGAAGCCGGAGGTGAACCGGAAGTTCCCGATCGCCTCGGCGATCATGTCCTTCTCGGCGCGGGTGCAGACGTTGACGCTCATCAGGGCCTGGGCGCGTTCCAGCGCGGCCGCCTGGGTGAAGTGCACGACGTACACCGGGGCCTGCTTGGTCTGGAGCAGCTCCTCCAGGGTCTCGTGCAGCGGCGTCATCGCGTACGAGAAGAGCAGCGGGACCGGCCGTTCGGCCGAGCGGACGACGGCGGTCGGCCGCCCGGTGCGCCGGGACAGGTCGTCGACGAACCGGGTGGTGTCGCCGAGCGTGGCGGACATCAGGACGAACTGCGCCTGCGGCAGCTCGATCAGCGGCACCTGCCAGGCCCAGCCCCGGTCCGGCTCGGCGTAGAAGTGGAACTCGTCCATGACCACCTGGCCGACGTCGGCCCGGGCGCCCTCGCGCAGGGCGAGGTTGGCCAGGATCTCCGCCGTGCAGCAGATGATCGGGGCGTCGGCGTTGACGCTGGCGTCGCCGGTCAGCATGCCGACGTTCTCCGCGCCGAAGACCTCGCAGAGGGCGAAGAACTTCTCCGACACCAGGGCCTTGATCGGGGCGGTGTAGAAGGTCGTCCGGTCGTCGGCCAGGGCGGCGAAGTGCGCCGCGATGGCGACCAGGCTCTTGCCCGATCCGGTCGGGGTGTTCATGATCACGTTCGCGCCGGAGACGATCTCGATGACCGCCTCCTCCTGGTGCGGGTAGAGATCGAGGCCGCGCTCCTTCGCCCAGCCGGCGAACGCGTCGAAGAGGGTGTCGGGGTCGGCGCTTCGAGGCAGCGCGGCAGTGAGAGTCATGGCGCCCCCATCGTGCCCGCCGCACGGCCCCGCGCGCCAACCGGGTCGTCGTCCACCCCGGTCGCGCGCCCCGGAAGGCGCCGGCGAGGGGCGGGGTCAGCGGCGGGTGTGCAGGAGGTCGAAGATCGGGCGGCCCGCGGTGAGGGCGCGGCGCTCGAACTTCGTCACCGGGCGGTGCGCCGGGCGGGGCGCGTACCCGCCGTGCACGTCGACCAGCTCCGGATCGGCGGTGAGCGTGTCGCGCATCGACTCGGCGTACTCGGCCCAGTCGGTGGCGCAGTGCAGCGTCCCGCCCGGGCGCAGCCGGGAGCGCAGCAGCGCCACGTGCCGGGGCTGGATGATCCGCCGCTTGTGGTGCCGGGCCTTCGGCCACGGGTCGGGGAAGTAGACGTGCACCGCGTCCAGGCAGCCCTCCGGCATCGCCCGGACCAGGTCGAGCGCGTCCCCCCGGGCCACCCGGACGTTGCCCAGCCCGTGCCGCTGCACCAGCTCCAGCAGGTTGCCGATTCCGGGCGTGTGCACCTCGACCGCCAGATAATCTCGGTCCGGGTCGGCGGCGGCCATCGAGGCCGTGGCGTCGCCCATGCCGGAGCCGATCTCCAGCACCACCGGAGCGCCGCGACCGAAGAACGCGCCCGGGTCGAACGGCCCGTCCAGCCCGGCCACGTCGAGGCCGTACGCGGGCCAGAGCCGCTCCAGCGCGTCGGTCTGCCGGCCGCTCATCCGGCCACGGCGGGGATGGAAGGTACGGATCCCGGCGGGGTGCGTCGCCGCCGGGACGGCGGGGGTCTGGTCGGTGGAGGTCACAGCGACCCGAGCGTACGCGACGGTTCCGGCGTATCGGATGTGATGTACGCCCGGGGGTGAGACGATTCATCCCGTACGGCAGGCCGGTGCTCCGCTCGCCCCGGCGCTGCCCGAGGGCGCCGAGAGGGGGCAGGGTGTCGGTCACGCTCCAGCGCACCGCCGTGGCGGTCGCCTTCGGTGCGCTCGCCCCGGCGCTGCTCGCCGCCGCGCCGGCCGAGGCCGCCCGTCCCGTCGCCGCCCCGCCGCCCGTGCTCGCGCCGGCCCCGGGTGACCCGTCGGGGGGCTGGCCGGACCAGGGCGGCAACCCGCAGCCACCGCCCGGCAACGTCGTCTTCGTCGAGGTGCGCCCGAGCGTCGTGAGCCCCGGCTATCTGGTCGGCCTGCGGGCCAGTTGCAAGGACAACTCGATCCCGGCGACCGTCGTCTCGGACGCCTTCGGCCGGGTCCAGGTGCATCCGCAGTACGGGCTGCTGACCGCCTCGGCGATGGTCAAGGAGCGCACTCGGCCCGGCAACTACCGGGTCAAGCTGGAGTGCCGCGACGGGGCCACCGCGTCGACGATGCTCCAGGTGGTCAAGCACGTGAAGCCCAGCCCCGGCCCGCACACCGGCTTCGGCGGGGCGGCCGGCGGTCTCGGCCTCGGTGGGCTGCTGGTCCCCGGTGGCCTGGCGCTGACCATCGCCGGGGCGATCGTCGGCATCGTCGCGGCCCGCCGGCCGCGCGGCGCGGCCAGGGGCTGAGCAACGTGCCGGCCCCGCAGCCCTCCGCCGCGCCGGCCGCTCGGCGTGACCGGCGGCAGTCCCGCAGTCCGTGGTCGACGCCGCTGGCCGTGCTGCTGGTGCTGATCGGCGTCTTCGCCACCGGCGCCGGGCTGGGCCGGACGGCCGGGCCGTTCGACTGGGCCGCCGGCCCCGGTACGACGGCGAGCGCCGAGCCGCGGGCCGCCCGGGGCGGTGCCGGCGGGTTGCCGGCGAGCCGGCCGGTCAGCCTCGCCGTCCCGGCGATCCGGGTGGACGCCCCGGTGGCGCCGGTCGGTCAGGCCCGGGACGGGTCGATCGACGTGCCGCCGCTGAACCGGCACCACGAGACCGGCTGGTACGACCGCGGCCCCACCCCGGGCGAGCAGGGTCGGGCGATCATCGTCGGGCACGTCGACTCCAAGAGCGGCCCGGCCGTCTTCTACGACCTGCGCAAGCTCAAGCCCGGCGACCGGATCGAGGTGACCCGCGACGACCGGCGGGTCGCCGTCTTCACCGTCGACTCGGTGGAGCACTTCGACAAGTCGAACCTGCCGGCCGACCGGGTGTACGGCCACGACGGCCCGCCCGCGCTGCGGCTGATCACCTGCGGCGGCGCCTGGGTCGGCGGGAACACCGGCTACGAGGACAACGTCATCGCCTTCGCGTCGCTGGCCGACACCCGGGAGCCCTGAGCCGGCCCGCTGCGGCCCGGGCGGTCAGCCCTTGCCGGGGACGTGCTGGACGACCTCGAACTCCAGCAGGGTCGCGCCGGAGGCCACCGGCCGACGCTGCTCGCCGCCCTCGCCGCCGGCGTGCGCGGCCCGCGACGGCCCGGCCGCCCACGCCTGGTACGCCTCCTCGCTCTCCCAACGGGTGTACACGAAGTAGCGCTGCTCCCCGGCCACCGGCCGCAGCAGCTCGAAGCCGAGGAAGCCGGGGGAGTTCTCCACCGCGCCGGCCCGGGCGGCGAACCGCTTCTCCAGCTCCTCGCCGGCGCCGGGCGGGACGTCGATCGCGTTGATCTTCACGACTGCCATGGCTCCACCCTAGTCACCCGTCGGCGCCGGTGGCCCGGTCAGAACGACTCGACGGCCGGCACCAGGTCGGCGTCCACCACGATCGGGGCGTGGTCGGAGGGGCCCTTGCCCTTGCGCGCCTCCCGGTCGACGTACGCCGAGCGGACCGCGCGGGCGAACGCCGCGGAGGCGTACACCAGGTCGATGCGCATGCCTTTGTTCTGGTGGAACATGCCGGCCCGGTAGTCCCAGTAGGTGTAGGGGCGCGGGCCCTTCATCGGGGTCGGCACCACGTCGCTGAGCCCGAGGTCGCGCAGCGCCGCGAGGGCGGCCCGCTCGGCCGGCGTGACGTGGGTGGAGGTGACGAAGAGCGCCGGGTCCCAGACGTCGTCGTCGGTCGGCGCGACGTTGAAGTCCCCACAGACCGCCACCGGGCCGCCGGAGTCCAGCTCCGGTTCCAGCGCGTCGCGCAGGGCGGCGAACCAGGACAGCTTGTACGCGTAGTGCGGGTCGTCGGGGGCCCGGCCGTTCGGCACGTACACCGACCAGACCCGTACCCCGTCACAGGTGGCCGAGATGGCCCGCGCCTCCGGCTCGGGGAACCCCGGCTCGCCGGGGAACCCGACCGTCACGTCGGCCAGCCCGACCCGGGACAGGATCGCCACCCCGTTCCACCGGCCGTCGCTGTGGCTGGCCACCTCGTAGCCCAGCTCGCCCACCTCGGCGACCGGGAAGGCGCCGTCGGGGCACTTGGTCTCCTGCAGGCAGACCACGTCGGGGCCGGTGCCGGCCAGCCAGTCCAGCAGCCGGGGGAGTCGGGCCTTCACCGAGTTCACGTTCCAGGTCGCCAGGCGCATGTCTCCAGCCTGCCGCATCCGGCCCCGGCCCGCCGCCTCAGCCGTCCCGCGACGCGCCGCCCGGTCCGGTCGGCGGCGCGGGGCCGTCCGCCGGGGCGGTCCTGTCCGGCGATGTCGGTCGGGTCGACGTGACCGGCCGGGAGTCCGGGCGGGGTGGCGGCGCCCCGGCGGTGTCCGGCGCGGTCGCCAGCAGGCGCCGGATCGCCTCGCCGAGCACCGGGTGCACCGGGAACCGCGCCGACAGCCAGCTGAACGTCGCCCGGGCGGCGTCCCGGTTGGCCCGGTAGCCGGGGACCATCTCCGCCAGCGGCAGCTCCTCCGGCGGGTACGCCTGCTCGACGCGACGGGTGGGGTCGAACGGGTCGCGCCGGTGCGCCGTACCGGGGGAGGTGAGCCGAGCCAGCGCCAGCACCCGGTCCACCGCGTACGACTGGATGAACCGTGACGCGTTGAGCCGTTCGCCGCGCGCCTCGCGGTGCAGGCCCACGTACAGGTTGGTCAGCGCCTCGTTCAGGTGGAACTCCACCGTGTCGTACGGCGTGGCCGGTGGCGGGGACGCGCCCTGTGCCGCCAGCCCGGTGGGCGCGTCGGGCCGTTGCCACACCACCCGCGCGCCGGTGAACGACAGGCCGGCCAGCTCGCCGACGGTGAAGACCGCGTACTCGACGAAGATCCCGTCGGCGTAGAGCGCCTTGCGGCCGCGGCGCTCGTTGGCGAAGCTGTACGCCACCGGGCAGGGGGCGGCGAGCCAGTCCACCGAGTCGACGTACCGGGCCACCGCGCCGTCCGCGACGACGAGGAAGAAGTCCAGGTCGGAGTGGGCGTCGAGCCGGTCGTGCGCGGCTCCGGCCGAGCCGAGGCCGAGCAGGGCCACCGTGTCGGGCCGGGTGGCGAGGTGGGCGGCGAGTTCGTCCAGACGTCGGAGCATGGGATGCATGCCGTCGTCCCTTCGATGAAGAGTCGACGTTTCATCCCGTACGGCCCTGCGCCGCCGGGGTCGCGACACCGGTGCCGCCCATTGTCGCCGTTCGGGCCCGGAGGTTCAACCGGCCGTCGCGCTCGGGCCGGGCGGCGCCGCGGACCGGGGTGGTCCGCGGCGTCCCGACGGTCGGCGAGGTGGGGTCAGGTGTTCGGGGTGTCGCCGGGGCGGCTCTGTTCGGCCAGGAAGCGCTCCAGCTCCGCGCCGAGCTCGTCGGCGGTCGGCAGCGGCCCGGCCTCGGTGGCGAGCAGGTTCTTTTCGCCGCGTCCGCGGGCGAAGGCGTCGTACTGCTCCTCCAGGGCCTGGACCAGGGCGGCGGCCTCGTCGGTCTGCGCGACCTGGCGGTCGATCTCCACCCGGACCACCTCGGCGGCGCTGCGCAGGCTGTCGCTGGGCAGCAGCAGCCCGGTGGTGCGCGAGACGGAGGAGAGCAGCACCTCGGCGGCGGCCGGGTACTCGGTCTGGGCCACGTAGTGGGGCACGTGCGCGGCGAAGCCGGCCGCGTCCCGGCCCTGCTCGCCGAGGCGGTACTCCAGCAGGTGCCCGACGCTGCCGGGGACCTGCACGCGCTGCAACCAGGGCTCGTAGCCGGCGATCAGCTCACGCCGGGTGGCGTGGGCGGTCACCCCGGTCGGGCGGGTGTGCGGCACGGCCATCGGGATCGAGTTGAGCCCGACGGTGAGCCGGACGTCGAGCCGGGCGGCCAGGGCGGCGACCGCCGCCACGAACCGCTCCCACTGCAGGTCCGGTTCGGGGCCGGTGAGCAGCAGGAACGGGGTCTCGTCGTCGTCGTGCAGCAGGTGCAGCGCCAGCTCCGGCGCGTCGTAGTGCTCCCAGTGGTCCTCGACGAAGGTCATCACCGGACGCCGGGAGCGGTAGTCGAAGAGCTGGTCGACGTCGAAGGTGGCGATCCGACGCGACTCCAGCGAGGTCAGCAACTGCTCGCGGGCCAGGCGGCCGGCGCTGCCGGCGTCGACGAAGCCGGTGAGCGCCTGGATCAGCACCGGCTGGCCGAGGTCGGGCAGGTCGTCGGTGAGCTGGTACAGCTCGTGTGGGTCGAGCACCGGTTCGGACCTCCTGAGGAAGCGCGCGTACGCGGGGGCCGTGCGCGCACGGCACCCGGTTCGGGGAACGTACCCGCCGTAGGTATCCATTCCAGCAGCGGGCGGGTCGCCGCCGATTCGGTGATCAAAGCTGGGCGAAGCCCCGCATTTCGGCGATCATCCGTACCCGTCCTGCCCGTGCGGCCGGGCCAGGTTCGTCCGAACGGTGGAGGATGCCGATCATGCGCTCGGGGCAGGAGGTGTCCGCCCCGCCGTCCCGGGACGGCGCGAGCCGTGCCGCCTTCCCGGGTTGCCGGGTCTGGCGGTTTCGTCTCCTGCCCGCACGGGGCGGGCGGGGGTGTCCGGTTGCCACCGGCCGGAGTGTGGCCAGCGCCACTGCGTGACGGTGGGTGACCGGCGGTGGGCCTGCCTAGCCTCGTCGAATGCGTGACGACGACACCATCGACGACCAGTACGCCCCCGAGGGCACGACTGGCCGTTCGGACGATACCCCCTCGTCCGTTCAGGTCGGCGTTCTCCGTGGCACCGCGGCGACCCGTCTCCTCCGTACCCGCCTCGGCGCCCTCGTTAACCCCCGCCGCCCGGCCCGGGTGGTCCTCGCCACCGGCGTGGTCTCCTGCCTGGGCCTGGCCACGTTCGCCGGCTTCCAGGCCTTCCCCGCCGACCCGGTGACGCCGGTCGGCGCCGAGGCCGCCCTCGCCGAGCGGGCCCAGCCGGACCCCGCCTCGCGCGGACACGACCGCACCCCGGCCCCCACGTCCCCCGCCCCCGCCTCCCCGACCGCCTCCCCGACCGCCTCCGCGTCCCCCACCGCCACCAAGAAGGCCAAGCCGAAGCCCAAGCCCAAGCCCAAGCCGAAGCGGATCGCCCCGGTGGCCGGTCTGGACCGCATGCAGATGGACAACGCGGTGAAGATCGTCAAGGCCGGCCGCGAGATGGGCGCGCCCCGGCAGGCGCTGGTCGTCGCCGTCGCCACCGCCATGCAGGAGAGCAAGCTCTACAACTACGCCAGCGGCGTGCTGCCCGAGTCGCAGAACTACCCGCACCAGGCCGTCGGATGGGACCACGACTCGGTCGGGCTGTTCCAGCAGCGGCCCAGCAGCGGCTGGGGCACGGTCGCCGACCTGATGGACCCCGCGTACGCCACCCGGGCGTTCCTCGCCGTGCTGCTGGAGATCCCGGGCTGGCAGAACCTCCCGCTGACCGTCGCCGCCCAGGCCGTGCAGGTCTCCGCGTTCCCCGACGCGTACGCCCAGCACGAGTGGCTGGCCGCCGAGGTGGTCGAGGCCGTCCTGGGGTGAGGCGTCGCGGTGGTCGTTCACCGTTTGCCGGTTCGGGGTACACATGATGCAGGACCACCGATCGGAGGACGACATGTCACTGGTGCAGCGAATCACCGCGTTCCTGCGGTCCCCGAAGGGGCAGCAGCTGGTCGACCGGGGTCGGCGCGAGCTGGCCAAGCCGGAGAACCAGGCCAAGCTCAAGCAGGTGGCGAGCCGGTTCTCCGCCGGTCGCCGTCGCTGACCGCCCCTCCCACGCCCTCGACACCGGGAGCCCCCGTGACCGACGCCGTGCCCGTCGACGACGAACCGACCGTCCCCACGCCACCGCCGGCCACCCCCGCCGCCGCGACCACCCCGGTCACCACGCCGAGCGGGGAGCCGGACGCCCCCGAGGCGCCGCCGGCGACGCTCTGGGACCGGATGCGGGAGGACCCGCAGTACGCCCCGGAGCACCTCGCCCTGGAGGCGGTCCGCCGGCTCGGTCCGGAGGCCGCCGCGTGGGCGGCCCGGGCCCGTGCCGAGCGGCCCGACGCCTCCGCCGACGAGCTGGCCGAGCAGGCGGTGCGCCGGTTCGTCAACCGGGCTCGCCTCTCCGGGGCGGTCTCCGGGGCGGCCGGCCTGCCCGGAGCGGTCATCGACGTCGGCGTGCTGGCCTGGACCCAGGCCCGGCTGGTGCTGCACGTCGCCGCCGCGTACGGGGCGGACCCGCTGCACCCGGACCGGGCCACCGACCTGCTGGTGCTGCAGAAGGTGCACAAGGCCGCCGAGGCCGCGCGGCTGGCCCTCGGGGTGGCTGCGGGGCGGGAGCGGGCCGGCGCGCTCTTCGGTCACGCCGCGCAGAGCCCGCTGGGCAAGGTGATGCTGCAACTCGGCGTCCGGCTGGCCCGGATGGCCGGTGTCCGGGCGGCCAAGCGGATGTTCGCCAAGGTCGTCCCCGGTGCCGCGATCATCCTCGGCACCTGGGCCAACTCCTCGGCCACCAAGGATCTCGCCGAGCGTGCCCGGGCGCTCTACCGGGCCGGCCGGCCCGGCGTGCCCCAGCCTCGCCGACCCTGACCCGACGTCCCGACGCCGCCGTCCCCGAACCGGGGCACGGCGGCGTCGTCGTCTCCCCGCGCCGGCGGCCGTCCCGCGCCGTCGTCTGCCCGCCACCGGCTTCCCGGCCTCCCGATCGGGGCGCCGGCGACTGGTCGGTCCGATTCTCGACGACGGCCCGGACCGGTGCACCCGCCGGTGGGTCGGTGGCGCGGTCAGAGCCGCCACCCGGCGGCCGGGAAGGTGACGTCGGCGAGCCGGTTCTGCCCGGAGACGTTGGGGTGGAACCAGTCCAGCGCGTTGACGTCGTCGAGGGTGAACCGGGCCCGGTGCGCCGCGCCGCCGTCGTGCCGGCAGCGTGACCCGTACGCCCGGCAGGCCGCCTTCAGTTGGGCGTTGTAGGCGTCGATCCGCTGCCGGAAGGTGGCCCGGCGGGCCCGGTCGGCCGGCGCGGTGGAGGTCGGGTTCGCCAGCAGCGCCGGGCAGACACCGGCCCGCCAGGCCCGGGTGGCGCGCGGCTCGGTGTGCCCGATCTCCCAGAGCCGGTGCAGGTCGGGGATGCTCACCACCAGCACCCGGGCCTTGGGTCGGCCCTCCCGCAGCACCCGCAGGCCCCGGTCGACCTGGCTGCGGAACGTCGCCACCGGCGTCATCTGGTCGACGTCCTTGCGGCAGGCGTCGTTGGCGCCGATCAGCACGGTCACGTAGTCCGCCTTGTCACGGACGGCGGCCTCGGCCTGACCGGCGAGCGCGCCGGCGCGGGCTCCGGGCGCGGCGTGGTTGCGGGCCCGGCCGCGCAGGCCCGGGTCGGCGTCGAGCAGCCGGCGGTAGTGGCTCTGGACCCGGATGCCGTCGCCGGTGGACCACGAGTTGCGCTGGCAGGAGGTGAGCACCAGGCAGGAGCCGAAGCCGGTGCTGATCGAGTCGCCCAGCGCGGCCATCGTGGCGGGAAGGCCGGGCTGCCCCGGTTTCGGCGTCGGGCGGGGCGAGCCGGACCCGCCCTCCTCGCAGGCGAGGGCGACCAGGGCCAGGAGGCAGGCGGCGGCGGCGACCCAGCGGCGTGGCATGTCTTCCCTCGGTCCGGCGGCACGCGGTGACGGCACGGTGACTGTATGGGGGAGCCCGCCCGGCGCGGTCCGCTCCTGTCGACTTTCAGGCAGGAGCGATACTCAGAAACATTGATCTGCTAGGACGGGTGGCGCGGCGTCCGCCACGGCGCGGGCTGCCCGTGCAGCCACCAGTGCAGCGCCCGGGTGATCCGGGGCAGCACCAGGTACGTCATCAACGGGGTCAGGCAGAGCGTCATGATCAGCGTACGCAGGGCCAGCGGGGTGTCACCGATGAACCGGGCGGTGAGCAGGGTCGCGGTCAGGCTCAACGGGAAGAACGCCAGCCAGATCGTCACGGCCTGCTTCCAGCGCGGCGGGGTGGCCGGCGGGACCGGCTCCCCGGCGGCCGGCGCCGCCAGCTCCACCACGTGGTCCACCGGTGGGTCGAACCAGCCCTCGATGCCGGTGCGCCGCTCCGTGCGGGTGTGCTCGACGATGCCCTGCGCCGAGGTGAGCCACCAGTGCCGCTGCGGGGACTCCTCCCAGCGGCGCAGCGTGTCACCGTCGGCGAAGCGGTAGAGCATGTGCCACTCGGCCGAGCCGGGGGCGCTCTGTACCCAGCCGGCGCCGAGGAAACCCGGGAAGCTCTCGGCCAGCGCGGTGCCGGCACGCATCCAGGCGACCATCTCGTGGGCACGCGCGGGGTCGGCGCGCCGGGCGATCGCGACGGTCACCGGCACCGCGTGGGTCATGGTCATGCCCTCATCCTTCCCGCCGCCCCCGGTGTCGGTCCGGTCGCGGCGCACGGTTGTAACGCAACCCACCGGGCCGTCGCATCCGCCGGATACCCGTTCCGTGGCCGGCATCACCGGCCCGCGTCGAACCGGCGGCGGCGGCCCGCCGGTTAGGGCGATGCCTGCCGGGGTAGCCCGAAGGGATGACGAGATCGCAGCCCCGGCGTGCCCGTGGCACGGTCGGACACGCCTACAGCGCGCTGAACCTCCGCCTGGTGCTGGCCCTGTTCGGCCTGGTCAGCATGACCGTCTTCGCGGTACTCGCCTTCCGGGCCGAGGTGGCCTGGCTGGGCGTGGCGTGCGCGGTCCTCGCCGTGGTCGCCGCGGTCGACCTGGTCGTCATCCAGCGCCGCCGCGCCGCCCGCCGCCGCGAGGAGCCGGGCACGCGGCACTCACTCTTCGAGTGACAGGAGTACGAGATGCCCATCGCCACCACCAACCCCGCCACCGGCCAGGTGCTCAAGTCGTACGACGCAATGTCGGACGAGCAGGTCGACGCCGCGATCGAGCGGGCCGACCTGGCCTTCCACCAGTTGCGGGGCACGACGATCGCGCAGCGGGGACGGTGGCTCGTGGCTGCCGCCGACCGGCTGGAGGCGGAGCGGGACGAGACCGCCCGGCTGATGACCACGGAGATGGGCAAGACGTACGCCGCGGCGAAGGCCGAGGTGACCAAGTGCGCCACGGCCTGCCGGTTCTACGCGGCGCACGCGCCGGAGATGCTCGCCGACGAGCCCGCTGACGCCGGCGCGGTCTCGGCGAAGCGGGCCTTCGTGCGCTACCAGCCGATCGGGCCGGTGCTCGCGGTGATGCCGTGGAACTTCCCGCTCTGGCAGGTGATGCGGTTCGCCGCGCCGGCACTGATGGCCGGCAACACCGGCCTGCTCAAGCACGCCTCCAACGTGCCGCAGACCGCCCTCTACCTGGAGGACCTGTTCCGTCGGGCCGGCTTCCCGGAGGGCGCGTTCAGCACCCTGCTGGTCGGCTCGGACGCGGTGGACCGGATCCTCAGTGATCCCCGGGTCCGCGCCGCCACCCTCACCGGCAGCGAGGGGGCGGGCCGCTCGATCGCGCAGATCGCCGGGCGGGAGCTGAAGAAGACGGTGCTGGAACTCGGCGGCAGCGACCCGTTCGTGGTGATGCCCTCGGCCGACCTGGACCGGGCCGCCGAGGTGGCGACCACCGCCCGGTGCCAGAACAACGGCCAGTCCTGCATCGCCGCGAAGCGGTTCATCGTGCACACCGACGTCTTCGACGCCTTCGCCGAGCGGTTCGCCGCGAACATGGCCGCGCTGCGGGTCGGTGACCCGATGGACGAGCGCACCGACGTCGGCCCGCTGGCCAGCGCCGGCGGCCGGGACGAGATCCACGCCCAGGTGCAGGACGCGGTGGACCACGGCGCGACCGTGCTCTGCGGCGGCGAGCTGCCCGCCGGCGAGGGCTGGTTCTACCCGCCGACCGTGGTCACCGACCTGACCCCGCAGATGCGGATGTGGTCCGAGGAGGTGTTCGGGCCGGTCGCCGGCCTCTACCGGGTGTCGTCGTACGACGAGGCGATCGAGGTCGCCAACGGCACCTCCTTCGGCCTCGGCGCCAACGCGTGGACCACCGACCCGGCCGAGCAGGAGCGCTTCGCCACCGACCTGGACGCCGGCAACGTCTTCATCAACGGGATGACCACGTCGTACCCGGAACTGCCCTTCGGCGGGGTGAAGAACTCCGGGTACGGCCGCGAGTTGTCGGCGATCGGCATGCGGGAGTTCTGCAACACCAAGACCGTCTGGGTGGGGGAGGGCGCCGCCTCGGCCGGCGTCGGCGCCCACGCCGAGTAGCGATTGACCGGACACCGTCATGGGTAGGAACGCTGCCCATGACGGTGTTCGGCTTCCACGCCTCCCACGAGCAGATCCACCCGAGCAAGCTGCTGGAATCGGTGATCCACGCCGAGCGGGCCGGCTTCGCGGCGGCCATGTCCTCGGACCACTTCTCGCCGTGGAGCGCCCGGCAGGGGCAGTCCGCCTTCGCCTGGTCCTGGCTCGGCGCCGCCCTCCAGGCCACCACCCTGCCGTTCGGCGTGGTCAACGCCCCCGGCCAGCGGTACCACCCGGCGATCATCGCGCAGGCGATCGGCACCCTCGGGGCCATGTACCCGGGCCGGTTCTGGGCCGCCCTCGGCTCCGGCGAGGCGAGCAACGAGCACATCACCGGCGACGCCTGGCCGCGCAAGGACGTCCGCAACGCGCGGCTGCGCGAGTGCGTCGACGTCATCCGGGCGCTGCTCGCCGGTGAGGAGGTCAGCCACGACGGGCTCGTCCGGGTGGACCGGGCGAAGCTGTGGACCCGGCCGGAGCAGCCGCCCGCGCTGATCGGCGCGGCGGTCAGCGTCGAGACCGCGCGCTGGTGCGCCGAGTGGGCCGACGGCCTGATCACCGTCAACGCCCCGACCGACCACCTGCGCCAGATGATCGACGCGTACCGGGACGCGGGCGGGCGGGGGCCGCTGCACCTGCAGGTGCACGTGAGCTGGGCGCCCGAGCAGGCCGAGGCCGAGGCGATCGCGTACGACCAGTGGCGCAGCAACGTCTTCGCCCCGCCGGTCTGCTGGGACCTGGACACCGCCGAGCACTTCGACGTGGTCAGCGAGCAGGTGCCGATGGAGAAGGTCACCGAGGTGGTCAACGTCTCGGCCGACCCCGGCCGGCACGTCGGTTGGCTGACCGAGTACGTCGAGCTGGGCTTCGACCAGATCGCCCTGCACCACGTGGGGCAGGAGCAGCGGGCCTTCATCGACACCTTCGGCGCCGAGGTGCTGCCGAAACTGCGCGCCGCCGGCTGATCCCTGTCGGCCGTCAGGTCAGCCGGCGCTGGAGGACCTGGCCGGGCCACGGGGCGCGGCCGGGCCGCTCGACGGTGAACGGGTCGGTGGCGGTGAAACCACAGCCCTCGTAGAAGCGGACCAGGGCGCGGTCGTCACCGCCGTAGCAGTCCACCCGCAGCAGCCCCAGGCCGCGCTCACGGGCCAGCTGCGCCGCGTACGTCAGCAGCCGCGCCCCGATCCCGTGGCCCGCGTGCGCCCGGTCGGTGACCAGCAGGTTCACGTACAGCTCGGGCTCGGTCGCCGGGGGAACGTAAGCGGTTGCCGCACCCACCACGAGCGCGCCCACGGCGGTGTCGCCGCGCATCGCCAGGTACAGGCCGTCGCCGGCGGCCCACTCGTGCGCCTGGGCGATCCGGCGCGGGTCGGTCGTGGCCGCCTCGGTGCCCCACTGGCCGGTCCTGCCCTGAGCGACCAGCCACGCGGTGGCGGCGTCGAGCAGCCGTAGCACGGTCGCCGCGTCGTCGAGGGCCCCGGGCCGGATCGCGATCGTCCGCTCGTCTGTCACGCCGGCCATTCTGCTACGGCCCGGCAAGCGGTCGCTCGTCCAGATAGGTGGTCGCGTTGCCGGCCACCAGGAGTTGGTACGCCAGGTGGGTGTCCGCCGCGAGGGCGGCACCGGCCAGCCCGGCGCCGACGGCGATGCCCAGGTTCGCCACCGCGCGCAGGGTGGCGAAGGCGTGCACCCGGCCCTCGGGTCCGCCGACGGCGGCCACCAGGGCGGCACGGACGGCCAGGTTGCCGGAGGTCAGCAGCGCGTCCGCCACCGCCACCGCGAGCAGCGTGGCGAAGGAGTCGACCAGCAGGTACCCCGCGGCGACGCCGGTCTGGAGCAGTTGCAGCAGCGCGCGCAGCGTACGCGGGTCGCGCCGGTCGGCCAGCGCGCCGAGCGGTACGGCGGCGACCAGGCCGACCAGCCCGGCCACGGTCAGCGCCAGCCCGACCGAGGTGGCGTCGAGCCCGACGTCGCGGGTCAGGTAGAGCGCCGCGCCGGTCAGCCAGAGTCCTGAGCCGACCGTGTTGACCAGCGTGGCCAGTGCCAGGGTGCGCAGCCGGCCGGGTGGGGGCAGCGGGGACCAGCCGGTGGGTGGTCTCATTCAGCGACGGTAGGGCCGGCGTCGGGGCCCGCGTGGCCCGGAGGTGGGCGATCTGAGTCACAGCGCCCGATCGTATGACGGATCCGTTATTAGACCGACGAACATCGATATGTTTAACATCAGCGAACATCTATCGATGGGAGGTCGGATGATCCGACGAGGACACCTCGCGCGTACCGCCGGAGCCCTGCTCGCGGCGGTGCTGGGCGCCACCGGACTCATGGCGGTCGAGGCCACGGCGGCCTCGGCCGCCGTGCGCACCGTCTACTACGACGCCAGCCGGGCCGGCGAGTTCCGCACCAACTTCGACCAGGCCGCCGCGATCTGGAACAGCTCCGTCAGCTCCGTCCGGCTCGCCCCCCGCACGCCGGGCAACGTCACCATCTACGTCGACACCGGCTGGCCCCGCGCCCAGACGACGAGCCTGGGCAACGGCCGGGTGTGGATGGGCTGGCAGGCCGTCAACATGGGGTACGACCGCACCCGGATCGCCACCCACGAGATCGGCCACATCCTCGGCCTGCCCGACCGGCGCACCGGGCTCTGCTCCGACCTGATGTCGGGCAGCAGCGCCCCGGTCTCCTGCAAGAACGCGAACCCGAGCGCGGCCGAGGCGTCCCGGGTCAACCAGCTCTTCGGCGGCACCCTGGCCGCGCCGGCCACGGCCAGCTACAGCTGGTCCGACGACGGCGACGTCAGCCCGATGGTGGTCGGCGGCCGCCCGGCCACCGAGAACTACCCGTGGATGGTCTACACCTCGGGCTGCACCGGCACCCTGATCAAGGCGAACTGGGCGGTCACCGCGAGGCACTGCCCGACGCCCACGTCGGTGCGGGTGGGCAGCATCAACCGCACCAGCGGTGGCACGGTGGTCCGGGTGACCCGCGGGGTCAACCACCCGACCATCGACGTGAAGCTGCTCCAGCTGGCCAGCTCGGTCAGCTACGCCCCGGCCCCGATCCCGACCACCTCCGGCGCCGTCGGCACGGCGACCCGGATCATCGGCTGGGGTCAGACCTGCCCGCAGCGGGGTTGCGGCTCCGCGCCGACGGTGGCCCACGAGCTGGACACCTCGATCGTCTCGGACAGCCGGTGCCTCGGCATCAACGGTCCGTACGAGATCTGCACCAACAACACCAACGGCAACTCCGGCGCCTGCTACGGCGACTCGGGCGGCCCGCAGGTGCGCAGGATCAACGGAGTCTGGAACCTGATCGGCGCCACCAGCCGGGCCGGCAACAACAACTCCACCTGCGCCACCGGCCCGTCCATCTACGGGGACCTGCCGTCGATCCGTACCTGGATCAACACCCAGGTCGGCGGTCTGCCCGTCGCCTGAGCACCAGCCGGTGCCGGCCTCGGCCGGGACCAGGCGAACGCACGCACCACCGGGGCGTCCGTACCAGCCGCAACGTGGCACGGGCGCCCCGCCCGCGTGTCGCGGCGACGAAATCCGCTGGGCGTCCGACCGTCGTCGTGGTGAGGTCGGGACCGTGCAGCGGATCAGGACGGCGCGGACGGACGAACTCGGCGAGCTGCAACGGATCGAGGTGGCCTCCGGCGCGCCGTTCCGCGAGATCGGCATGACCGACATCGCCGACGCGCCGCCGCTCGACCTCGACACGCTCGACGGATGCCAGCGCGACGGCCGGGCCTGGGTGGCGGTGGACGCCGACGACCGGCCGATCGCCTTCGCCGTGGTATGCCTCGTCGACGGCTGCGCCCACGTACGGCAGCTCAGCGTCCACCCCGACCACGCCCGCCGGGGAGTCGGCCGGCGGCTGCTCGACCACGTCGCCGGCTGGGCCGCAGGGGAGGGGCTGCCGGCGCTGACGCTGACCACGTTCCGCAGCGTGCCGTGGAACGCGCCCTACTACGCGCGCTGCGGCTTCCAGGCGTTGTCGCCGGCAGGGATCGGGCCGGGCATGGTGGAGGTGCTGGCGGCCGAGGCGGCGCTGGGCCTGGACATGGACGACCGGGTCGCCATGCGCCGGCCGGTCTGACGACTCACCCGCCGTAGTGGTGGACCCGGTCGGGACGGGTGGGTCAGACCGCGTGGGTCGGGCCGAACTGGTCGACGAAGGCCCGCCAGGCATCCGGGTCGAAGGTGAGCACGCCGCCGTCGCGGTCCTTGGAGTCGCGGACCAGCACGACGCCGGGAAGGTTGTCGGCGACCTCGACACAGTCGCCGCCGTTGGAGCTGCTGCGGGTGCTGGTGCGCCACCGGGCGCCGGTCATCTCAGCCATTCTCGCGCCTTCAGGAGCTGGATCGACTGGTCGCGCGGCAGCGCCACCGACCTGACAGTGTCCCAGACCCGCCACAGGGGAACAACGTCGTTGGTGAGCCGGCCGGCCGCCTGGTCGTCGAGGTAGCCGACGTCCTCGGTGTCGTCGAGGCTGGCGATGACGAAGGCCCCGGCCTGCCCGGGGTGGAAGCCGGCGCGCAGCGGCACCACGTGCAGCAGCACGCGGGAGCGCCGGGCCATCGCCTCCAGGTGGTCGAGCTGCGGGTGCATGATCTCCGGCTCGCCCCGGCGCAGCGCCGCCTCGTCGATGACGAAGACGGTCAGCGGCGGGCGGGGCCGGTCGAAGACCGCCGCCTGCCGGGCCAGCCGCGCGGCCACGTACCCCTCGATCTCGTCGTCGGCGAGCGGGCCGCTGCTGAGCACCGCGTGCGCGTACTCCGGGGTCTGGAGCAGGCCGGGGATCACCGACGGCTGGAACGACCGCAGTGAGGTGGCGTCCTGCTCGACGTCGGCCCATGGCCGGAACCAGGCCGGCTCCCGGCGGCGGACCACCTCCGGCCACAACTCGCCGATCTCCCGGCCCAGTGCCTTCGCCACCGCCGCCCGGTGCCGGGGATGCGGCAGCCGTCCCGGCGACACCCACCGGGCGGCGGTCTTCGGATCCACCCCGGCCTGCTCGGCCAGGGACTCGGCGGTCTCACCCGCCTCGGCCATCGCCACCCGCAACACGTCGTTCACGCCAGCCTCCACGAAGGACGTCCGGAACGTCTGCCGACGCTACCGATACGGAGTGTGCCCGTCCCGCGACGCGCGGAAGGCTCCCGGTAACGGAGCCGCCGCCGTGGCCCGAACCGTCGGCGGGACCGTCGGGCCGCCCCGCCGACGACGCCGGGGCGGCCCGGTCCATCCACGACGTGAGGAGCATCCTGTGCGCTTCCGGTTCTGGCGCAGCCGCCACGAGTCCACCCCGTCCACCCCGGCCGTCGCGCTGCCGAGGCCCCGCGAGCCCGTCCCGGTGCCGAGGCTCCGCCCGTCCTGGGAGAACGCGCCTACCCGACTCTTGCCGACCATGGGCCCGGGACGCACCGGCAACCTGACCCCCGCACAGCGCTGGCGGGCCGGCGGGTGGCGCTGCCCGGAGCAGCGGTGAGCCGTCCGCCCCGGCCGCACGAGCCGATGCGTCCGCTGTGGCGGTGCCGGGCCTGCGGCGCGGAATGGCCCTGCCAGCCGGCCCGGCTGTCGCTGCTGGTGCAGTACCGCCACGACCGGGCCGGGCTGCTGGTGTACCTGGCGACGCTAATGAGCGAGGCCGCCGCGCAACTCGCCCAGCTCGGCGGTCAGGTCCGCCCGGCGGAGCTGACCGACCGCTTCCTCACCTGGGCCAGGGCGCGGCACTGACGGGGCGTCGGGTGCTCCGCCGGTCGCGATGTGCGGCGTGTGGCGGTATCCCGGCGCGGGGACACCGCGACACGCCGCAAACGGCGGACCGTCGCCCCGAGCGGACAGGGGGCGACGGCCGACGTACCTCGGGCCCCGGGTGGCAGCCCGGGGCCCGAGGGGGGAGGAACGTCAGGACAGGGCGCAGGAGGCGCCGTTGACGGTGATCAGGTTCGGCGCCGGATTGGCGAGCGTGCCGGGCTTGGCGAGCAGCCCGAAGGTCACGCTGCCACCCGGCGCGATCTTCGCGTTCCAGGACAGGTTCTTCGCGGTGACCGTGGCCCCGCTCTGGCTCACCTGGGCCGACCAGCCCTGGGTGACCTTCTGGTCGCCGGTGTAGGCGTACCGCAGGGTCCAGCCGTTGACCGGCGTCGTGCCGGTGTTGCGGATGGTGACCTGGGTGTTGGAGCCGTCCGGCCAGACACCGTGGACCTGGTACGCGACGGCGCAGGTCTGCGCCGGCACGGCCTTGGCGTCACCCTGGTCGGCCAGGAACGAGGCGAGCCAGGCCAGCGCCGAGTTCCAGTTGATCGCCACCTCGTTGGTCGCGTACGAGTTGATGTCGTCGACGTAGCAGAACATCGGCTTGCAGCCCTTGAGCAGTTGGGCGGCGTACGGGTCCTGCAGGTCGGCGTTCGGGCCGCCGGCCAGCGAGCCGGCCGGCGGGTTCGGCATCGACGGGTCGAGCTGGTGGCCGAAGATCCGGCTGTGCTGGTTGCGGGCGTGCTGCTCACCCCAGCCCGTCACGTACGACATGTTCAGCGCGTTGCGGCCGAACAGGTAGTCCGCCGCCTGCACCGCCCCGTCGCGGTACGTCGCGTCCCGGGTCAGGTCGAACGCGGTGGCCAGCACGATCGCGTTGTTGACGACGTTGCTGTTGCTGCCCCACACGTAGCCGTTCGCGGGGAACGGCATCCCGTACGCCTGGGCCCGCAGCGCCGCCAGGTACTTGTCGGCGGCCTCGATCACCGAGGCACGGATGCGGGTCTTCTCGGCGGCCGGCAGTCCGTTGGGCACGGTGGCGAGCTCCAGCCGGCCCAGCGCGCCGACGGCCTGCCAGCCGAACGCCCCACCGGGGGCGAAGACGTCGCCGGTGTGGTGCTTCGACGCGGTCACGTCGTCCCGGTACGCCTTGCTGCCGTAGGTCAGGTACAGCTCGGCGGCCGCCCAGTAGAACTCGTCGGTGACGTCGGTGTCGTCGTACGGGCCGCCGCCGACGCCGCCGCTCGGGGCGTACACGTCGGGGTGGGCCTTCGCCGCCGCGTAGGCGGTCTTCGCGGCGGTGCCGCAGCGGGCCGCGAAGGCGGCGTCGTACGGAGCGAACAGGCGGGCGCACTGGGCGGCGACGGCGGCCAGGTTGAGGGTGGCCGCGGTCGACGGCGGGTGCAGCTCGCGCGGCTGCGGGTCGTCCTCGGGCGCGAGGGGCAGCCCGGTCCACGCCTTGTCGTGGATCTTGTGGTGGGCCATCCCGGCGAGCGGCTCGCCGGCCGGCACCTGCATGCGCAGCAGGAACTCGATCTCCCAGCGGGCCTCGTCGAGCACGTCGGGGACGCTGTTGCCCCGCTCGGGCAGCCGCAGGGTGGAGTCGCCCAGTTCCGCGCCGCCGCCGGCGGTCTCCGCGGTCTTCGTCCGCTCGAACGTGCTCAGCAGCTGGTACGCGGCGATACCGCCGTTGACCACGTACTTGCCGTGGTCGCCGGCGTCGTACCAGCCGCCGCGCACGTCGAGGGAGTAGTCGCAGGTGCCGGGGACGCACGGCACCTCGGTGTCACCCTGGTTGGGGGCCACGCCGAGGTGTCCGGCCGGGCGGGCGTACTCCTCGCCGATCAGGTCGCCGTCGATGGTGATGCCGCTGCGCTGGGCGTAGAAGAACTGCATCGAGTCGGCGCGCAGCCGGTCGTAGAGGTCGCCGGAGATGTCGAACGGGTGGCTGGTCTCGCCGTCGGCGACCAGCGTGTAGCCGGCGCCGGGGGTCTTCACGGCGGAGAAGTCGATGGTCTGCACGTTCTGCCCGGACGCCTCGTCCACCCCGCGGGGGGTGCTCTCGCCGTCGGCCACCACGGCGCCGGTGGCGGAGCGCAGCTCCCAGCGCAGCGGGTCGGTCGCGTCGGTCACCACGGTGGCGTTCTTCGGCCCGCCGGGCAGGTAGCCGACCTGGTTGACCCGGACCCGTGGCCCGGTGTCCGGCACGTACGGCGGAGCGGCCTCGCCGCCGCGCAGCGAGACGTTGTCCAGGCAGAGCCGCTGCTCGGCGGCGGCCCCGCCGACCTGGAAGACGAGCTGGGCGTTGGGGTTGTCGTCCGGCACGACGACGGTCTGCTCGACCCGCTTCGTCTCCGTCCCGGCGACGGCGTCCACCGCCGCGTACGTGGTGTAGGGGGCGCTGCCGAGTTGGAGGATGGCCTTGACCGACATGCCGGGGGTGGCGGAGATGTCGAAGCCGAGGACGTACTCCGCGCCGGCGTTGAGCTTGACCCCGTCGTGGCCGATGCCGGCGTCCCACGGGTTGGCCAGGCCGCCCGGCACCGTGGTGCAGAGCCGGCCGTCGGACACGTCGGGGTCGCCCGTGCCGTAGGTGAACCAGGGGGCGAGGCCCTCGCTGAAGTCGCCGTTGCTGATCTGTTCGGGCGCGTCCGGTGGCACCTCGGCGTACGCCACGCCGGCACCTGCGGCGGAGAGCGCGAGGGTGGTCGCTGCCAGCAGCGCGAGGCGCCGGCGGCGTCGGATCAGGATCACGGGGATTCCTTTCCGGGGACGGGGAGCGGTGGGGGGACGGGGACGCTTCCTGGGAGCGCTCCCAATATCAGCCAGATGTTTCCAGTGCGTCTCGCCCGTGTCAATCGAATCGACTGGATGAGTTGGGCCGCCCGGCGCCGGTGGGGCGCCGGAACGCGAACGACAGTGAGATTCACCGCGCCACGCCCCGTCCTACTGATCTCCTAGAGACAACACCGGCCTCCGCCTGGCAGGCTGCCTCCCATGACCCTGAAGCTTCGTTCCGTCGGGACGAGCGACCGTGGGCTGATCCGCAGCGGAAACCAGGACGCCCTGCACGCCGGTGCCTGGCTCGTCGCCGTCGCCGACGGCATGGGCGGGATGGCGGCCGGTGACCTGGCCAGCCGGATCGCCATGGACGCGATCGCTCCCCTGGACGTCGAGACCCCCGAGGACGCCCTGGTGGCCGCGCTGCAGGGTGGCATCGAGCTGGCCACCGAGCGGATCCGCCAGGCCGTCGCCGAGGATCCGGATCGGCAGGGCATGGGCACCACACTGACCGCCCTGCTCTTCGCCCGGACCGGCAGCTGCCTGGCCCTGGCGCACGTCGGGGACTCCCGGGCCTACCTGTTCCGGGAGGGGACGCTCAAGCAGATCACCCGGGACGACACCTTCGTGCAGATGCTCGTCGACCAGGGGCTGATCAGCCCCGACGAGGCGGCCAGCCACCCCCGGCGGGCCGTGGTCACCCAGGCGTTGCAGGGCGAGGAGGTCTCCCCGTCGTACGCGACGATGGTGCCGTGGGCCGGCGACCGCTGGCTGCTGTGCAGCGACGGGCTCTCCAACGTCGTCCGCCCGGACACCCTGGCCGAGGTGCTCGCCGAGACCCCGGACCGGGAACACTGCGCCCGCCGCCTGATCGACCTGGCGCTGCGCGCCGGCGGTCCGGACAACGTCACCGTGCTGATCGCCGACATCGTCGAGGAGTGAGCCCGGCTCAGCGCCGCCGGGGCGTGGCGTGCCGGGTCGGCGCGGCGGTCGTCGGGTCCTCCGGCCAGGGATGGCGGGGGTAGCGGCCCCGCAACTCGGCCCGTACCTGCCGGTACCCGCCGGACCAGAACGAGGCCAGGTCGGCGGTGACCGCCACCGGGCGGCCGGCGGGGGAGAGCAGGTGCAGCAGCACCGGCACCCGGCCGTCGGCGATCCTCGGCGCGTCCCGCCAGCCGAAGGTCTCCTGGAGCTTCACCGCCAGCACCGGCGCGGCCGGGTCGGCGTAGTCCACCCGGATCCGCGAGCCGCTGGGCACCTCGACGCGCTCCGGAGCCAGCTCGTCCAGCCGGGCCGCCTCCCGCCAGGGCAGCAGCCGGCGCAGCGCCGCCGTCACGTCGATCCGGGCCAGGTCGGCCCGGCGGCGGGCGGCGGCCAGCTCGGGGCCGAGCCAGTCGTCGGCGGCGGCGAGCAGCGCGGCGTCGCCGACGTCGGGCCAGTCCCCGCCGAGCGCGTGATGGCAGAACGCCAGCCGCTGCCGCAGCGCCCGCGCCGACGGCGTCCAGTTCAGCAGCGCCAGCCCCTCCCGGCGCAGCCCGTCGCGCAGCGCGGCGGCCAGCAACTCCGGCCCCGGCCGGGTCAACGGGCGGCTGACCAGCTCGATCGCGCCGAGCCGGACCACCTCCCGGGCCACCACGTCGCCGTCGGCCCAGCGGACCTCCCGCTCCTCGCGCAGCATCGGGTCGCCCGCCTCCCGCGCGGTGGGCTCGTCGACGGCCACGGCGAGCCGGATCCGCGCGGCCGGCGCGCCGGGGGAGCGGTCGGCCACCGCCACGGCCAGCCAGTCGACGCCCGCCAGCGCCGTCCCCGCCGCCAGCTCCGCCTCGGTCCCGCCCGCCATCAGGTACGACCTCCCGCCGGCCCGGCGCACCCGGGCGAGGCGCTCCGGGTACGCCAGACCGACCAGCAGCCCCGCGGCCAGATCGTCGGGCAACTCGCCTGCCCCGCCCACCGTCCCTGCCCCGGCCCTGGCGTTGTCCGCCGTCCTGGCCTGCCCGGCGGTTCCGGCAGTCTCGGTGCTGCCGGGCGTTCCGGCGTTGCCCGCCGTCCTGGCGTGCCCGGCGGTTCCGGCCGTTCCGGCGTCGCCGCGAGGGTGCCCCGCGCCGCTCGCGGCGGTGCGCTCCGGAGATCTTGGCGACCTGGGGTTCGCCACGAACGGCAACTCGCCAAGATCTGGAAGTGCTCGAGCCGCAGGCGGCGTTCCGGGCCCGGTGGTGGGGGGTGGGGTGGGCAGGGCGGCGCGCAGCCGGCGGGTCTCGGCCCGCCAGCGGACGGTGGCCTGCGGGTCGACCCCGCCGCGCAGCCGTCGCCAGGCGGCGGTCAGGTCGTCGCCCCGGCCGGTCAGTCCCTCCTCGGCCAGCAGCGCGACCAGCTCGGCGGCCCGGTCCGCGCCGACCCGGGGCGCGCCGTCGAGCAGGGCACGGGCCAGCCGGGGGTGCGCGCCGGCGGCGGCGATCGCCCGGCCGCGCGGCGTGATCCGGCCGTCGGCGTCGACCGCGCCGAGGGTGGTCAGGGTCTCCCGGGCCACGGTCAGCGCCGCCGGTGGCGGCGGGTCGGGCAGGGCCAGCCCGGCGCCGTCCGGGCTGCCCCAGGCGGCCAGTTCCAGGGCGAAGCCGGTCAGGTCGGCGGTGGCGACCTCCGGCTCCGGCTGCGCGGCCAACCGCTCGTGCGTGCCGGCCGACCAGCACCGGTAGACCGCGCCCGGGGCCTCCCGGCCGGCCCGGCCGGCGCGCTGGGTGGCCGCCGCCCGGGAGACCGGCACCGTGACCAGCGCGCCGAGCCCACGGGACAGGTCGGTACGGGCCACCCGGCTCAGCCCGGCGTCCACCACCACCCGGACCCCGGGCACGGTCAGGCTGCTCTCCGCCACCGACGTGGCCAGGACCACCCGGCGGCGCCGTCCCGGCCGCAGCGCGGCGTCCTGCTCGGCGCCGGGCAGCCGCCCGTGCAGCGGCAGCACGGCCACCCGGTCGGCCAGCCCGGCCAGCCGTCGGGCCACCGCGCCGATCTCACCCGCCCCGGGCAGGAATACCAGCAGGTCCCCGTCGCGTTCGTCCAGCGCCCGGCGGACGGTGGCCGCGACGTGGTCGAGCAGGACCGGGTCGACCCGGCCGGCGCCGGGCGGCGCGACCGGCCGGGGCGGGGGCGCCCAGATCCGAGTCACCGGGTGCAGTGCCGCCTCGGCCCGCACCACCGGTGCCGGCCGGTCCCCGCCGAGCAGCGCGGCGAACCGGTCCGCCTCCGGGGTCGCCGACATCGCCAGCAGCCACAGGTCGGGACGGAGCGTGGCGCGGGCCTCCACCGCGAAGGCCAGCGCCAGGTCGGCGTCGAGCTGCCGCTCGTGGACCTCGTCGAGCAGCACCGCCCCCACCCCCGGCAGCTCCGGGTCGTGGTGCAGGCGGCGGACCAGCAGTCCGGTGGTGACCACCTCGACCCGGGTGTCCGGGCCGACCCGCCGGTCGCCGCGCACGGCGTACCCGACCCGTCCGCCGACCCGCTCGCCGAGCAGGTGCGCCATCCGGCGGGCCGCCGCGCGGGCGGCCACCCGGCGGGGCTGTGCGATCACCACCCGCCCGTCGACCCGGTCCGCCACCGCGAGCGGGGCCAACGTGGTCTTGCCGGTGCCCGGGGGTGCCACCAGGACGGCGCAGCCGTCGGCGGCCAGGGCCGAGACCAGCGCCGGGAGCACCGGGCTGACCGGCAGTTCGAGGGAGACGTCGGAGAGCACGGTGCCCACTGTGGCACCCCGGCGGTCAGCCGGGGCGTACCACGTCGATCCCGGTGACGAAGGCGGCCCACGACGGGGCCGGGAAGAGCAGTACCGGCCCCGGTCGGTCCTTGCTGTCGCGTACGGCGACCCGACCGTCGACGGCGGCGACCTCGACGCAGTTGCCGTTGCCGATGCTGCGGGTGCTCGTGCGCCACTGCGCACCGGACAGGTCGAGCATGGCCATCCCCGTACCTCACGTTCCCCGGCGAGCGTGCCGCGATGCGGTCACGCAAAGTGACGAGAAGCCTCCTCCAGGCGAGCCACCGAGTCCGCCGGAGGCAGTGCCAGACGGCACAGCTCCTCGTGCACCAGGCTATACCCGCGCACGTGCTCGGCCCCCTCCAGAGCCAGTCCCGTCGTGAGATTGTCCAGGTAGACAACGGATGCGTCGGCGGTGTCGGCGAAGTTGAGGATGACGTACGGCGCGCTCATCGCCGGGTGCCCGCCGGCCGAGAAGGGGAGTACGTGGATAGTGACGTTGGGTGACTGGGCGACCTGGGCCATGTGCGCCATCTGCTCCGCCATCACCGCCGGTCCGCCCACCGGCCGGCGCAGCACCGCCTCGTTCAGCACCACCGACAGCTCGACCGGCGTCTCGCGGCGCAGCACCTCCTGCCGGCGCAGCCGGGCGGCCACCTTGCGCTCCAGGCCCTCCTCCCCGGCGGTGCGCCGGTAGACCTCGCGGGCGTACGCCTCGGTCTGCAACAGCCCGGGCACCGCCTCCGCCTCGTACGTCCGCAGCCGCGCGGCCTCGGCCTCCAGTCCGACGTAGAACTCGAACCACTCCGGCAGCACGTCGCTGTAGGTCTGCCACCAGCCGCGCCGCTGCGCGCCCCGGGCGATCTCGATGAGCGCCTCCGCGTCCGCGCCGGTGACCTCGTAGAGGGCGAGCGCGGCCCGCACGTCGCGGGGCTTGATGCCGATCTGGGCGTTCTCGATGCGGGACAGGTTGCTCTTGGACATGTCGAGCTGGCGGGCCGCCACGTCGAGGGTCATGCCGGCGCGCTCGCGAAGCTGGCGCAGTTCCCGGGCGATACGACGGCGGCGGACGGTGGGGCTGGCGGTCACCCTCCGAGTCTGTCACGGCAAGATCCGCAGGTCGCCCGTACACGGAGTGCAACCGTCGAATCCGGGAGTTGCAATGGCGCAGGGGTGCGGGCATCCTGTCACCCGGCGTCGATCACTTGTGGACTTACCGCGTTGGAGGCTCGTTGCTCATCGCCGACGAGTTCTTCCTCATCGCCCACAACGACAGTCGGGGCAAGGCGAAACTGCACCCCAGCGCGACCGGGCTGGGGCTCGCCGGCGCACTCCTCGGTGAGCTGGTCCTCTTCGGACACGTGACCGTGTCCAGCGGCCTGGTCACCGTCATCGACCGGCGTCCACCGGCCGACGCGCTCTCACACACCGTGCTGGACCAGTTGATCGGGGAGCCCCAGCACCAGGAGATCCGTACCTGGCTGGCCTTCCTGGCCCGGTCGTCGACGACCAGTGTGGGGGAGCGACTGGCCCGGGCCGGCGTGCTGCGTCGCCAGGAGAGCCGGCGGTTGCTGCGCACCACCGTCAGCTACGTCCCGATCGACCTCAACGCGGTCGCCTGGCCGGCCACCCGGCTGCGCGCCCTGCTCGAACGGCCGGAGCCGCCCGCCGTCCCGGACGCCGTCCTGCTCGGGCTGGTCTCCGCCGCCGGGCTCTCCCGGGAGGTGCTGTGGAGCGCCGGCCCCCGTGCCCATCACCGCCTCGGTGTGCTCGTCCCCGCGCTGCCGCCCCCGCTGCGGGAGCTGGTGGCGCACACCGAGGCAGCCGTCGGCGCGGCCGTGCTGCGCGGTATCCCCTGATCCCCGCCACCACCGCGACCCCTCTTCCCCCATCGAACCCGGAGCAGCCCCCATGCCCCCGACAAGCAGACCGGCACGACCCAGCAACGTCTCCGACGCCCTGGCCAGCGGCCGGCTCGGCGTCCCCTCGGTCATCTTCTTCGTCCTCTCCGCCGCCGCGCCGCTCACCGTGGTCGCCGGCGTGGTCACCACCGGGTACGCGGTCACCGGCGTCACCGGGATGCCGCTGGCCTTCCTGGCGGTCGCCGCCGTCCTGGCGCTCTTCTCCGTCGGCTACGTCGCGATGGCCCGGCGGGTCGAGAACGCGGGCGCCTTCTACGCGTACGTCTCCCGGGGGCTCGGCCGCCCGGCCGGGGTCGGCGCGGCCTGGGTCGCCCTCGTCGCCTACAACGCCCTCCAGGTGGGCCTGTACGGCGCGATCGGCGCGGCGGCGGCCCCGGTCTTCGGCACGCTGTTCGGCGTCGAGCCGCACTGGGCCCTGGTGGCCCTGGTGGCCTGGGCGCTGGTCGGCCTGCTCGGCCTGCTCCGCGTCGACGTCAACGGCCTGGTGCTGGCGGTGCTGCTGATCGCCGAGATCGTGGTGATCGTCGTGTTCGACCTGGGTCAGCTCACCCATCCGGCCGGCGGCTCGGTCAGCTTCGACGCGCTGTCGCCGGGCAACCTGGTGGCGCCGGGGGTGGGGGCGCTGCTGGTGCTCGCCATGACCGGCTTCGTCGGCTTCGAGTCCGCGGTGGTGTTCAGCGAGGAGAGCAAGGACCCGAAGCGGACCGTGCCGATGGCGACCTACCTCTCCGTCGTGATCATCGCGGGCCTCTACGCGCTGTCGTCCTGGACGATGACCGTCGCCACCGGCCCGGAGAACGTGTCGCAACAGGCGGGCGAGCAGAGCGTCGCGCTCATCTTCAACCTGGCCGCCGCGCACTTCGGCGACACCGTCGTCACCATCGGCCAGGCGCTCTTCATGACCTCGGTGCTGGCCGCGATGATCTCGTTCCACAACACCACGGCCCGGTACGCGTTCGCGCTCGGCCGGGAGCGGGTGCTGCCGGCCGCGTTCGGGCAGACCTCGCCGCGCACCGGCTCGCCCCGGGTCGCGTCGCTGGCGCAGAGCGTGCTCGGGCTGGTGGTGATCGTGCTGTACGCGGTGAACGGCTGGGACCCGGTGCTCCAGCTCTTCTACTGGGCCGGCGCGGGCGGCGGCTTCGGGGTACTGCTGCTGATCGCCACCACCAGCGTCGCGGTGATCGCCTTCTTCGCCCGTACCGCCGCGCCGGAGAACCTGTGGCGGCGGGCGGTCGCGCCCGGCCTGGCGTCGGTCGCGCTGGTCGCCATCATCTCGGTGGCGGTGGCCAACTTCGCCACCCTGCTCGGGGTGGCGCCGGACTCCCCGCTGCGCTGGGCCGTCCCGGCGGCCTACCCGGTCGCCGCGCTGCTCGGCGTGCTGTGGGGCCTCGTGCTGCGGCGCAGCCGCCCCGAGGTGTACGCCCGCATCGGCCTCGGCGCCCAGAGCGCGGCGGCGGCCGTGCTGCCGAGCGCCGGTCAGCCGGTGCCGGTCCGGGCGGGGGTGGGCCGGTGAGCGGCCCGGGCGTCGAGCGGCTCGGCGCGGCACAGACCCGGGCGGTCGCCGAGCGGATCGCCAACTCGTTCCTGGTGCTGGCGGCGACCCGGTGGCTGGTGCCGGACGCCGAGCGGCGCGAGGCGGTGCTCGCCGACCACTTCGAGATCATGGTGGACCACGCGATGCGCCACGGCCTGGTCTACGGCACCACGGACCGCTCCGGGGTGGCCGTCTGGCTGCCGCAGGTGGGCGAGCCGGGGCCGGAGCCGGCCGACTACGACGAGCGGCTGGTCGGCGCCTGCGGCGAGTGGACCGACCGGTTCCGCCACCTCGACGACCTCTTCGCGGCCAGCCACCCGCACGACGACCACCACCACCTGGCATTCCTCGCGGTGGCGCCGCAGCGGCAGGGGCAGGGGATCGGCACGGCGCTGCTGCGGCACCACCACGCGGTGCTCGACAGCGAGGGCGTGCCGGCGTACCTCGAGGCGAGCAGCGAGAGCAGCCGCGACCTGTACGCCCGGCACGGCTACCGGGGCAGCGAGCCGTTCCGGCTGCCGGACGGCACCCCGTTCTATCCGATGTGGCGGGACCCGGCCGGGCGCTGACCAGGCGGTGACGGCCCCGGGCGAGGTGTCCGGGGCCGTCGCGCGTGCGGTCACGCTGCGCGAACCGTCGGTCACCTGTCTGTCGGTGGGATCACATTGACGCTGGTCGGCCGATCGCGTGGGGTGTACCCATGGCGCGCATCGCGTACGACGAGCGGGCCGCGGCCGCCTTCGCCGCGACCCGGCACCTGGACGAGGGCGGCATCGCGCGGTGGCAGGCGGCGGTCGCCAGGCACCTGCGGCCCCGCCCCGGCCTGCGGCTGCTCGACCTGGGCGCCGGCACCGGATCCTGGTCGGTCGCCTTCCGCGACTGGTACGGCGCGCAGGTGGTGGCCGTCGAGCCGTCGGCGGCCATGCGGGCGCGGGCGGTGTGCCCGGGGATGGTGGCCGGTCGGGCGGAGGCCCTGCCGCTCGCGGCGGGCAGCCTGGACGGCGCGTGGGTCTCCACGGTGATCCACCACCTGCCGGACCTGCCCGCGGTGGCCGAGGGGCTGCGCCGGGTGTTGCGTCCCGGCGCGCCGGTGCTGGTCCGCTCGGTCTTCGCCGGGCGCAGCGACGGGATCAGTCTGTTCCGGTGGTTTCCGGAGGCGGCGCGGGTGCTGGACGGCTATCCGTCGGTGACCCAGGTCCGCGCGGCGTTCGCGGCGGCCGGCTTCCCGACGGCGAGTCTGGAGCGGGTGTCGCAGGTGAGCGCGGCCTCCCTGGCCGAGGCCGCGGCCGGGCTGCGCCGGGAGGCGCACACCCCGCTGCTGCTGCTCGACGACGACGCCTTCGCGCGCGGGCTGGACCGGTTGCGGCGGGCGGCGGCGCGTACCCCGGACGCCCCCGTGGTGGACCGGATGGACCTGCTGGTGCTGAGGTGACCCGGGACGGGCAGCGGCCCGGCCGGCGAACCGCCGACCGGGCCTGCGATGACGCGACGGTGACCGGGCCCGCCGACCCGGCCGCCGTCACCATCGCCTAGTACGTGCCGTCGAGCTGACCACGCAGCTTGGTCAACGCCCGGGCCAGCAGCCGCGAGACGTGCATCTGCGAGACGCCGATCTGCTCGGCGATCTGCGACTGGGTCAGGTTGCCGTAGAAGCGCAGGGTGAGGATCTTCTGCTCGCGCTCGTCGAGCGTGGCGAGCGCCGGGCCGAGGGCGACCCGCAGCTCGGCCAGCTCGAACTCGCTGTCCTCGCCGCCGAGCATGTCGCCCAGCTCGGTCGCCCGGTCGCCGTCGCCGGTCGGGGTGGACAGCGAGACCGCGTTGTACGCGCGGGCGCCCTCCAGGCCCTCCAGGACCTCTTCCTCGGTGAGCTTGAGGTGGGCGGCGATGTCGGCGACCGTCGGCGAGCGGCCGAGGGTCTGCAGCAGTGAGCTGTTGGCGTCGGAGATGGCCAGCCGCAGCTCCTGGAGACGGCGGGGGACCCGGATGTCCCAGGTGCGGTCCCGGAAGTGCCGCTTCAGCTCGCCGATGATGGTCGGGATGGCGTAGCCGGCGAAGTCGACACCGCGGGACGGGTCGAACTTGTCGATCGCCTTGATCAGGCCGACGGCGGCGGTCTGGGCCAGGTCGTCGGTGGGCTCGCCCCGCCCGCTGTAGCGGTGGGCGAGGTGGTTGGCCAGGGGCAGCCAGGCCTCGATCGCCCGGTCCCGCATGGCGGCGCGGGACGGGTGGTTGGCCGGCAACGCGGCCATCGCGTTGAGCAGGTCCGCGGCGCTGTCGGTGAGTGCGCGCGGGTCCAGCTTCTCGGTGGTGGTCGGGGTTGTCGCCGTGTGCTCGGTGGTCGCTGGCGCGGTCATGGGTGGTCCTCCCTGCACCTCGTCCGCGGACAAAAAGACGTGACGCTTCGGTTTAGCTTCAGATGGTCCGTTCGGGACTCACCTTAGCCCGATAGTCCCGCCCAGATCTAGCCGAAAGTACGATGCACTTAAGGGATGTCCGATCCTAAACGCCTTGGAACGGACAAAAGCGCGACGGTTTGTGATCACGGCTGCTGGCCGCGCCCCCCGCCGGCTGTCCGAACGGCCGCCCCACCCGCCCCTCCGGACAGGTGCGTGCGGCTGACCGACCGGTCAATCGGGCATGCGACATACGGCGCGGAGTGTCGGCTTTCCGTCGTTGTCCCGCCGACGGGACTGCCCGTAGCGTCGCGGTGTATCCCCCAGGTACGGAGGCACCGTGCTCGATCCCGCCGATCCGCAGCTCGTCGTCGACAGCCGCACGCTGCACTTCAGCTGGCTGCCGGCGGATCCGGACGGCGTCGCGGCCCTCGTGCCGCCGGGCCTGCGCCCCCGGGCGGACCGGCAGGTCTTCATGAACCAGTACGTGGTCGACGACGCCGCCCAGACCTCCGGCTTCGGCGCCTACTCACTGACCTACCTCGGGGTGTCCCTGGTCGGCATGGACGCCCCCGACGGCGTGACCCCCGGCGGCTGGTGGACCCACTACGTCACGTCCAGCCCCCGGGTGCTCGGGTACGCCGCCGCCCGAGGCGCCCCGGGCGTGCTCGGCCGCACCAGGATCGACGTCCGGGGCGACGTGCTCGTCGCCGAGACGGTGGCCGACGGGGTGCCGGTGATCCGCGCCCGGGCCCGGGTGGGTGCCACCGGCCACGAGGTGCGCCGGGGGCACCACCGCTACCTGACGATGCGTGACGGCGAACTGATCAGCGGCGTCTACCCGTTCATCGCCGAGCCGGTCACCCCGTTCGAGGTCGAGTCGGTGGAGTTCCTCGCCCCCGACCACCCGACCTACGTGCTCCGCCCGGAGAACCCGCTGCTGATCCCCTGGGGCTTCTACGCCCCCCGCACCTCGTTCGCCTACCCCGGCGGCCTGACCCGGTACCCGCTCGAGACGCCGTCGCGCGCCGACGACCCGGCGGGTCACCAGGTGCCGGCGCGCCGGTCCCGCAGCGGCCTGCCGTCCGGGTCGTAGACCAACCGGTACGCCGGCAGCGCCCAGAGTCGGGTCAGCCAGGGCAGCCGCTCCGGGCGGTGCGGACGCAGCCGGCCCGGCGGCCGGGGACCCCGGCAGCCCGAGTCGTACCACCGTTGGAGGGCGTCCGCCGCCGCCGTGACCGCCCGCACCGCCGAGGACGGGTCGAGCAGGTCGTCGTCCTGCGCGCCGTCCGGGTCGCGGTCCAGGTGCTCGCGCCACAGCCGCAGCCGCAGATCCCGGGCGAAGACCCGCGCCCCGTCACCCTGCCCGCCGGGGTCGGTGGGCGCCCGTGGGTCGCGGGTGTCGTCCAGCACCGCGCAGGACAGTTCGCTGTCGTGCGTCCAGGAGCGTCGGTTGAAGTTGTCGCTGCCCACGCTCGCCCAGACGTCGTCGACCACGCAGACCTTCGCGTGCACGTAGACCGGCTGGCCCTGCGGGTTCTCCACGTCGAAGACGTGCACCCGGTCCGGGGCGGCCCGCCCGCACAGCGAGAGCGCCTGCTCCCGGCCCACCGTGTTCGGCGGCAGCGCCAGCCGGCCGTCCACGTCCGGGTACCGGGGGACCACCGCCACCAGGTGCAGGTCGGGGTTGTCCCGCAGCGCCCCGGCGAACAGCTCGGCCACCTCGGTCGACCAGAGGTACTGGTCCTCCAGGTAGATCAGCCGGCGGGCCCGGCGTACCGCCTTGGTGTAGCCACGGGCCACCGTGCGCTCGCCGTCCGGGGCGAAGGAGTAGCGGGGGCGTACGGCGGGGTAGGTGCGCAGCACCTGGATCCGGTGCGGCCCGCAGGGCGGCGGGTCCGGCGGCTGCGCCGGCAGCGGGTCGGGGCTGAGGTCGGACCCGCGCAGCCGGTCGCGCAGGTACGCCAGCGGGTTCTCCGAGTCCAGCGGCATCGGGTCCGTCCAGCGCTCCCGGAACGTGGTGTCCAGCGCGCCGACCGCCGGCCCGCGGACCGCGAGCTGCACGTCGTGCCAGGGCGGGCGGGGGCCGTACTTCGGCGACATCTGCACGGCCTGCGGGTCGCCACCGTGGTCGGCGTCGTCGCGCCGGCTGTGGCACAGGTCGATCCCGCCGGCGAAGGCGACGTCCCGCTCCGGCGCGTCGGGATGGCGCAGCACCACCAGCTTCTGGTGGTGCGAGCCGCCCCGGCGGACCCGCTGGTCGAGCAGGACCTCGCCGCCGGCCGCGCAGATCGCCTCGCTGAGGCTGCGGTTCTCCGCCTCGCTGTAGGCGAGGGCGTCGAGGTGCGAGCGCCAGAGCAGCCCCTTGACCACCACGCCGCGCTGCGCCGCCCGGGCGAAGAGCTGCACCACCGTGGGGCCGCCCGGGCGCATCCGCTCGTCCGGGTCGCCCCGCCAGTCGGTGAAGAAGAGGTGGTCGCCGGGGCCCAGCGCCTCCACCTCGGTGACCAGCCGGTCGAAGTACGCCGCTCCGTGAATCAACGGCTCGGCGAGGTTTCCCGTCGTCCAGACGGGTAATTCCGAGACCGGGTTGGCGCGTTCCGCAGCGGTCAGGAACCAGTCCTCGATCGCCATGCTCCAGCCCCCCGAGGTCGACAACGTCCTCACGGTAGGTCCCCCGCCGAGGACCCGCACGTCGGATGACCGGTCGTGCCCCCCGGTGGTGACCTGCCGCACCCCTGACGACGACGAACACCGAGGAGGCCGCAGCATGCCCGCCGAGACCACGAACTCCGTGACCGAGTACTCGCCGCAGGCGGTGGAGAGTGAACGGGGCGCGATCCTGGCGGTGTTGCTGATGGTGATCCTGGGGGTCGCCGGAATCTTCGCCGTCTCCTGAGACGGGGCCCGCGCCCGGACCCGGGCACCCCGGCCGACCGGGGTGCCCGTCATCGGGTCAGGGCCGCTCGCCCTGGCCGCCGGTGTGCGGCAGCCGCTCGGCCGGGACCACCCCGAGCTTGCCGGCCTGGAAGTCCTCGAAGGCCTGGATCAGCTCGGCGCGGGTGTTCATCACGAACGGCCCGTAGTGCGCCACCGGCTCCCGGATGGGCTGGCCGCCCATGATGTAGAGGTCCAGCGCCGGGGTGCGCGACTCCTGCCGCTCGTCGGCGGTGACCCGCAACGCGTCGCCCGGGCCGTGCACGGCGAGCTGGCCGGTGTGCACCGGCCGCCGGTCGGTGCCGACCGTGCCCCGCCCGCCGAGCACGTAGACCAGCGCGTTGAAGTCCGCCCGCCAGGGCAGGCTCAGCTCGGCGCCGGGCTGCACCGTCACGTGCGCGATGGTGATCGGGGTGTGGGTCGAACCCGGCCCCTGGTGCCCGGCGACCTCACCGGCGATGACCCGGATCAGCGCCCCGCCGTCCGGGGTGGTGAGCAGCGCCGCCTCCCGGCCCCGGATGTCCTGGTAGCGCGGGGGCTTCATCTTCGCCACCCGGGGCAGGTTGACCCAGAGCTGGAGGCCGTGGAAGAGGCCGCCGCTCATCACCAGGTGCTCCGGCGGCGCCTCGATGTGCAGCAGGCCGCTGCCGGCCGTCATCCACTGGGTGTCGCCGTTGGTGATGGTGCCGCCGCCGCCCTGCGAGTCCTGGTGGTCCATGATCCCGTCGATCATGTACGTCACCGTCTCGAAGCCGCGGTGCGGGTGCCACGACGTGCCCTTCGGCTCGCCCGGGGCGTAGTCCACCTCGCCCATCTGGTCCAGGTGGATGAACGGGTCCAGCTCGGTCGTCGGCACGCCGGCGAAGGCGCGGCGGACCGGGAAGCCCTCGCCCTCGTACCCGCTGGGGGCGGTGACCAGGCGGCGGACCGGGCGGTAGGCGGTGGCCTCGTCGAGCCGGGGCAGGCGCGGCAGGACGAGGACGTCGTCGACGGTGATGGCGGGCATCGCGAACTCCTTAGTCGCTGTGGGTGGACGACGCGTCGCGGTCGGCGCGCAGGCGCCGGCCGAGCCGTGCGAAGACCCGGGTCAGGGTGGCCACCTCGACGTCGTCGAGGTCGTCCATCAGGTGCCGGCGCACCGAGGCGAGGTGCCCCGGCGCGGCCTCACGCAGGGCGAGCAGCCCGGCGGCGGTGAGCACCGCCTCGCTGCCCCGGCGGTCGGCCGGGCAGGACTCCCGGGCGACCAGGCCGCGTCGCTGCATGGAGGAGATCTGGTACGTCAGCCGGCTTGGCGAGAAGACCAGCCGGTCGGCCAGCTCGCCCATCCGCAGCCGTTGCCCCGGCGCCTCGGAGAGCAGGACCAGCACGTGGTAGTCGGCGAAGCTCAGCCCGCTGTCGGCGCGCAGGTCGTCCTCCAGCTGGGTGAACAGTCGCTGGCTGGCCTCGATGTACGCGCGCCAACCGGCCATTCGCGCGCTGTCCAGACTCTCGGTCACGTCCCCGAGAGTAGCACTACTTAAAATTTCAACAACCCTCGTGGCCGCTCGGTGACCGAGGCCACGTGGCACCCGATCGGCGCGATGGTTTGACTTTGAAGTATGCCCGCCGGAAATCCGGTGGGCGTCGCCGGGCCGGCGCTGGCACACTGCCGCGTCGTGGACCACGTCGACATCACCGCTCCCGGCCTGCTGCTGCGTCCCTGGCGCGTCACCGACTCCGCCGCCGTCCTCGACGCGCTGCGGGAGCCGGCGATCGCCCGGTGGAACCCGACCCGCGGTGTCACCGACGACCTGGCCGGGGCCACCGACTGGGTGCGCCACCGGGCGGACTGGTCCGGCGGCGACCACGTCAGCCTCGCGGTGACCTCGGCAGCCGACGGCGCCCTGCTCGGCTCGGTCTCGCTGCACCAGATCCGCGGTGAGGACGCCTCCATCGGCTACTGGACGGTCGCCGCCGCCCGTGGCGCGGGAGTCGCCTCCCGGGCCGTCGTCGCGCTCACCACCTGGGCCTTCGCCGAGCTGCGGCTGCACCGCATCGAGCTCTGCCACGCCGTGGCCAACCCCGCCTCCTGCCGGGTCGCCGCCCGCGCCGGCTACCGGGCCGAGGGCACCCTGCGCGAGGCGTACCGGTACGGCGACGGCCGGCGGCACGACGAGCACCTGCACGCCCGGCTGGCCACCGACGGCTGAGCCCACGAGAAGGGCGGGGCGAAACGACCGGACGCGCGGCACCCCGGCGCACGGGGCGCCGGGGTGCCGTCGGGTCCGCTCAGCGGGCGGTCGCGCCGGTCGGCGTCAGGTGCATCCGGCCCAGCAACTGCCGGGCCTGGTCGGCCAGGTCGGCGTCCACGGTCACCGCGTACTGCCCGGCCCGCAGCGAGCTGGCCGAGGTGAAGTCGCGCTGACCGCCGGACATCGCGTGTGCCACCGCGCCGAAGACGGCGCCCCAGATCGCGCCGATGACCAGCCCGACCAGGATCACCGCCAACCAGTTGCCGACGGTGAAGATGCCGAACAGCAGGCCGATGAAGAGCCCGAACCAGGCTCCGGTGCCCGCGCCGAGCAACGCGGCGCGGCCGGTGGTGAGCCGGCCGAGCACCGTCTCCACCAACGTCAGGTTGGTGCCCACGATCGCGGTGTGTTCCACCGGGAACCGGTTGTCCGCCAGGTAGTCCACCACCCGCTGCGCGGACGGATAGTCCGGGTACGACCCGATCGTGACGGTGGGCGCGCCCGCCTGCGGTCCGTGGCCGTCACCGCTCGGCGTGGCCGGCCGCCCGGCCGGACCGGACGGGAGGTTGTCGCCGCCCGGCATCCCGGGACGCCAGGTGGCGCTCGGGGTCGAGGGTCTGGTCATAGCATCCTCCTTCGTCGACGGGCCGCGTTCCCTCCCGAGGCGGTGCGCTAACGCGGACGGTCAGGATTGGCCGTGCACCGCCCGGGTAGACCCCGTCGTGCGCAGCGGACGGATCAGCGACCACGGTTTCCTCGCCGACGGCCGGAGCGCTGCCCTGGTGGACCGGGCCGGCTCGGTCAACTGGTGGTGTCCGTCCCGGTTCGACGGGCCGGCGGTCTTCGGGCGACTGCTCGACGACCGGGCGGGTCACTGGTCGATCGGCCCGGAGGGCGGGTACACCGTCGAGCGGTCCTACCTGGAGGACACCCTCGTGCTGCGGACCGTCTTCACCACCCCCGACGGGGTGGTGGCGGTCACCGACGCGCTGGCCCTGGAGCCGGGGGCGCGGGGGCACGACATCGGCCTGCGTTCGCCGCGCGCGCTGGGTCGGGTGGTCGAGGGCCTGCACGGGGAGGTGCCGGTCCGGGTCCACTACCGGCCCCGCTTCGAGTACGGGCAGGTGAGTCCGTACCTGATCGACTCCGGCGGGGTCGTCGACGCCCGGGCCGGCGGATGCCGGCTGAGCCTGCGTACCGACGTCCCGATGGAGTGCGGGCGCGGCGACGCCACCGCCCGGATCACCGTCCGGGCCGGGGAGACCTACCGCTTCACCCTCGGGTACGCCCCGATCTACGACGGCGGGGAGCCGGCGCTGCCCGACGCCGACCGGGTGGTGGCCGACACGGTCGCCGGCTGGCGTTCCTGGGCCGGACTGCACGAGTACCGGGGCCGGCACCCCGAGGCGGTACGGCGCAGCGCGATGGTGGTGCAGGGCATGACGTACCAGCCCAGCGGCGCGATCGTCGCGGCGGCGACCACCTCGTTGCCGGAGCGGCTCGGCGGCGACCGCAACTACGACTACCGCTTCGTCTGGCTGCGCGACTTCAGCCTCACCCTCCAGGCGCTCTGGCTGGCCGCCTGCCCCGACGAGGCCGACCGGCAGTTCTCCTGGGTGGCCCGGGCGATGGGCCGGATCGACGACGACCGGGTGCCGATCATGTACGGCGTGGAGGGCGAGCGGGACCTCACCGAGCACACCCTCGACCACCTCGCCGGGTACGCCGGCAGCCGCCCCGTCTACGTCGGCAACGACGCCTGGAAGCAGCGGCAGACCGACGTGCTCGGGGAGATCCTCGACGCCGCCTGGCTGATGCGCCACTACCTCGACCCGATGTCGCCGGACGTCCGGCACCTGCTGCACGGCCTGGCCGACCAGGCGGTGCGGGACTGGCGTCGCCCGGACTCCGGCATGTGGGAGGCCCGCGACGCCGAGCGGCACTACGTCTCGTCGAAGGTGCAGTGCTGGACGGCGCTGGACCGGGCCGTGCGCTTCGGTGACCGGATCGGCGACCCGGCCGACGTGGCCCGCTGGGCGGCGGCCCGGGACGCGGTCCGGGCGGCGGTGCTCACCCGGGGCTGGAACGACCGGCTCGGCGCGTACACCGGGGCGTTCGACTCCGACGAACTGGACGCCTCGGTGCTGATCATGCCGCTGGTCGGCTTCCTGCCCGCCGACGACCCGCGGATGCGCTCCACGATGGACGTGGTGGAGCGCGAACTGTCCCGCGACGGCCTGCTGCGTCGCTGGGACGGTGACCCGGCCGGCTTCGTCATCTGTTCGTTCTGGCTGGTCGGCTGCCTCGCCAAGGCCGGCGAACTGGACCGGGCGGACCGGCTGTTCGGACGGCTCGCCGCCCGGGTCAACGACCTCGGCCTGTACGCCGAGCAGATCGACGAGGCCACCGGCGAGCAACTGGGCAACTTCCCGCAGGCCTTCTCACACATCGGCCTGATCAACGCCGCCGGCTGCCTGACGGAGGCCGCCGAGCGGGTCCGTGACCTCGCGGACCGCCACCGACAGCCTGTGCCGACCGGTGCGGGACGCACGGAGGGAGCACGCGCATGACCGGACGACTCACCGGCCGCAAGGCCCTGATCACCGGTTCGGACTCGGGCATCGGCCAGGCCACCGCGATCGAGTTCGCCCGGGAGGGCGCGGACGTGGTGGTGCACTACCTGCACGACCACGCCGGGGCGAACCACACCCGGGCCGAGGTCGAGAAGGCCGGCGGCCGGGCCGTGGTGGTGCAGGGCGACATCAGCGTCGAGCACCAGGTCGAGGCGATGTTCGACGAGGCGCTGGCCGAGTTCGGCACCCTCGACGTGCTGATGAACGACGCCGGGGTGGACGCCTCCGGCATCGGAGTCGCCGACCTGGACACCGAGACCTGGGACCGGGCCATCCGCACCAACCTCTACGGGATGTTCTTCTGCTGCCGACGGTTCGTCCGGCACCGCCGGGACCAGGGCGGACACGGGAAGATCATCAACATCACCTCGATCCACCAGGAGGTGGCCCGGGCCGGCGGGTCGGACTACGACGCCAGCAAGGGCGGCATGCTGGAGCTGGCCAAGAGCCTCGCGCTGGAGGTCGCCCCGATGCACATGAACGTCAACAACATCGGGCCCGGGATGGTGCTCACCCCGTTCAACCAGCGGGCCATCGACGATCCGGCGTACCTGGAGGAGCAGGTGCAGTCGATCCCGTGGAAGCGGGCCGCCGAGCCGGAGGAGATCGCCAAGCTCGCCGTCTTCCTGGCCAGCGACGACGCCGACTACGTGACCGGGTCGACGTACTTCATGGACGGCGGGCTGATGCAGAACCAGGGCCAGGGCGCCTGACCGGCGCGACGCCCGGCCACCGGAACGGCCGGCCGGCGGTGGGACCGCACCCGGTGCGGGCCCGGTCCCACCGCCGGCCGGCGACGCCGGTCAGGAGCAGGTGGCGCCGTTGAGCTGGAAGCCGCTGGGGCTGGGCAGCGACGTGCCGGTGAAGGTCCCCTGCCAGCCGACGCTCACCGTGCCGCCGGTGGGCAGGCCGCCGTTCCAGGCGGCGTTGCGGACGGTGACCTGGTCGCCGCTCTGGCTCCACTCGCCGTTCCAGCCGTTGGTCAGCCGGACGCCGGTCCCGGGCCGGAAGGTGAGCGTCCAGCCGTTGACCGCCGCGCCGGAGTTGGTGATCCGTACGTCGGCGGTGAAGCCGCCGGTCCAGGCGTTCGGGGTGTAGGTGACGGCGCAGCCACCGGCCGGGGGCGTGGTGGGCGGCGTGGTCGTGGGCGGCGTGGTCGTCGGGGGAGCGGTGGTCGGCGGAGCGGTGGTGGGCGGCGTGGTGGTCGGGGGAGCGGTGGTCGGCAGCGGGCCGGCGGCGACGGCGAGGTCGTAGGCGCGCTGCGGGACGAACTGCCCGGCCGCGGCGATGCAGCCGTCGGCCTCGCCGGGCAGCTTCACCCAGAGCAGCGCGTCGATCATCGAATCGCCGGTGTTGGTGGTGCTCGGCGTGCCGATCGCCCGGCCGGCGGGATCGCACCACTCCGAGCCGGCCGGCCCGTTGCCGTTGCGGCTGGTGTCGACGACCGCCCGCAGCCGGGACACGCCGGTGGCGGCGATGATCTGCTTGGCGTACGGGACGGCCTCGGCGGTGCTGCGGTAGTTCGACACGTTGACCGAGATGCCGTCGGCGCTGTTGGCGATGTCCGCGCCGACCAGCCGGGAGGCGATCTCGGCGGGGGAGAGCCAGGCCGAGTGGCCGGCGTCGAAGTAGACCTTCGCCGCCGCCGAGCCCGCCTTGAGCTTCTTGCCGGCGTACGCCATGGAGGCCTTCGTCTCGGCCTGCTGGCCGGCGTTCTGGCAGCTGGTCATCAGGGGCAGCACGTCGGGTTCGAGCACGATGGTGGCCGGTCGGCCGTTCAGCCCGGCGGCGACCTGGTCGACCCAGGCCCGGTAGCTGGCGTGGTCCGGGGCGCCGCCGCTGCTGGCGCCGGCGCAGTCCCGGTTGGGGATGTTGTAGACCACCAGGATCGGCGTCTTCCCGGCTGCGGCGGCGGCGCCGACCAGGGCGTCCACCTCGGCGCGTACGGTCGAGGTGTTGGTCCGGGTGAACCAGCGGGCCTGCGGCACGGCGGCGATCCGGTCGCGGATGACCGCGGCGCGCGGGTCCTGCGGGTTCGCCGCGACCCAGGCCGCCGCCGCGGTCTGCGGGTCGACGTAGAAGGTGGAGTCGGCCGCCGCGGCCGGTGCCGGCCGGAGCGCCCCCACGCCCACCGTGGCGGCGACGGCGAACGCGGTGGCCGCCGCGCCGACGGCGGCGATGGTCCTGCTGTCTCTCATGACCAGCCCCTCACAAAGTATCGACAAAGGTGCGTGGAAGCGCTCCCATATTCAGCACAAAATACGGCCATGTTGCCGGGATGTGAAGACCTCGAAAGTTACGGAGCCGGCGGACCGGAGAAGAATGGGACCATGCGCCTGGTGATCCTCGCCGACACCCACGTGCCGAAACGCGCCCGGGACCTGCCCGCGCCCCTGTGGTCGGCGGTCGAGTCCGCCGACGTGGTGCTGCACGCCGGCGACTGGGTCGACGGGGCGCTGCTCGACGCGCTCGAGGCCCGCTCCCGCCGGCTCGTCGGGGTGTACGGCAACAACGACGGCCCCGAACTGCGGGCCCGGCTGCCCGAGGTGGCCCGGGCGGAACTCGACGGACTGCGGGTGGCCGTCGTGCACGAGACCGGGCCGAAGACCCGGCGGGAGGAACGCTGCGCCGCCCGCTTCCCCGACTGCGACCTGCTGGTCTTCGGCCACTCGCACATCCCGTGGGACAGCGTGGCTCCCGGCGGGCTGCGGCTGCTCAACCCCGGCTCGCCGACCGACCGGCGGTCGCAGCCGTACGCCACCTACCTGACCGCGCGGGTGGCGGCGGGGCGACTCGACGCCGTCGAGCTGCACCGCCTGCCCCCGCGTCGGGGCTGACCGCCCCGGTCACCGGCCCCGGCCGGTCTCCTCCTGCAACTCGTCGATCCGGCGGGACGCCTCGGCCTTGGTCAGGTCGTCCGGCACCGCCTCGCCGGCCTCCCGGGCCAGCGTGTGCAGGTACGACTCCTGGGCGGCGGTCGGCGGCTCGTCGCCGGTGACCCACTCGTCCGGGTCCTTGATCGCGCCCTGCGGGTCCGGCGTCCGCCGATTGCGGTCGGTCATGGTCTCCACCTCTCTTCGAACAGGTGTACCCCTACCCTCGGCATCGGCCCTTCATGCCGGCGACCCGACACATACGATCACCGGATGGACTCGGGCGTGATCGTGGTGGGAGCCGGCATCGCCGGGGTGGCCTGCGCCACCGAGCTGGTCCGGGCGGGTGTCCCGGTGCGGATCAGCGAGCGGGGGCGGGTGCCCGGGGGCCGGATGGCCAGCCGGCGCTTCGACGGCCGGCCCGCCGACACCGGCGCGGCGTACCTCACCGTCGACGACCCGGACTTCGCCGCCGTGGTCGACCGGTGGCGGGCCGCCGGCCTGGTCCGGGAGTGGACCGACACCTTCGTCGCGTACGACCGTACGGGCCGGCGGGAGGTGTCCGGGCCGGTCCGCTGGGCGGCCCCGCACGGGCTGCGCTCCCTGGTCGAGGAGCTGGCCCGGGACCTCCCGGTGACCGTCGACCGGCTGGTGATGACCGTCGAGCCGGGCCCGGCGGTGGACGGCGCCCGGTGCGCCGCCGTGGCGTTGTGCATGCCCGGGCCGCAGGCGGCCCTGCTGCTCGACCCCGCGCTGGCCGCGGCGACCCGCGCCGTGCAGGAACAGCGCTGGTCACCGACGCTCGCCGCCGTGCTGCGGTTCCCGACCCGCCGCTGGCCGGACTTCCACGGCGCATTCGTCAACGACGACCCGCTGCTCGCGCTGGTCTGCGACGACGGCGACCGGCGCGGCGACGGCGCACCGGTGCTCGTCGCGCACACCACCGCCGAGTTCGCCGCCGGGCACCTGGCCCAGCCCACCGCCGCCGGCCCGGCGATCGAACAGGCGGTCCGCGACCTGCTCGGGCTGCCCGAGCCGGCCGAACTGGTGCACGTGCACCGCTGGACCTACGCCAAACCCGGCGCCGGCGCGGACACCGCGTACCACCTAGACGACGACGGGATCGGGCTGGCCGGGGACGCCTTCGGCCGCCCCCGGGTGCAGAGCGCCTGGCGCTCCGGTCGGGACCTGGGCCGGGCCCTGGCCGAGCGGCTGGCCGCCGTCCACGGCTGAGCGGCGCCGCCGGACGCCCGGCGCCGAGGGTGCCCGGGGGTCAGCCCCGCGCGCCGTCCAGCACCGGCTCGCCCCGCTCCGCCGGCTCGCCGGTCCGCTGCCCCGCCCGGTCCAGCAGCTGCATGACCGGGGTTGCGGCGATGCCGTGCACCACCACCGAGACGATCACCACCAGGCCGACGGTGGCCCAGATCAGGTCCGCCTGCGGGAAGTCCGCCTTCGTGGTGGCGTACGCCAGGTAGTAGAACGAGCCGACACCCCGGATGCCGAACATCGCGATCACCCAGTGCTCCGCCGGCCGCCCCGGCGCCCCGCGCAGCGACAGCCAGCCGACCAGCGGGCGGACCACGAAGACCAGGGCCAGGCCGACCACCGCCGCCTGCCAGGTCAGCGGGGCGAGCAGACCGCCGATCACCGCGCCGCCGAAGAGCAGCAGCAACATGACGGTGAGCAGGCGCTCGACCTGCTCGGCGAAGTCGTGCAGCACGGAGTGGAACTCGTGGGTCCGCTCGGCGGCCCGGATCGCCCGGGCGGCCACGAACACCGCCAGGAAGCCGTAGCCGCCCACCACCTCCACCAACCCGTACGCCAGGAAGGTGGCGGCGATCGCCAGGAAACCCTCGGCGTGCCGGGCCAGCCGCAACTCGCTCGGGGCGCGGAAGAACAGCTTGCCGAGCAGCCAGCCGATCAGCAGCCCGCCACCGACCCCGACGGCCAGCTTGTAGAGCACGTCGACGGTGAACCAGTCGGCGAACCACGCCGACGGGGCGAGACCGGCGGTGGCGATCGCGACGGCCGCGTACACGAAGGGGAAGGCCAGCCCGTCGTTGAGGCCGGCCTCCGAGGTGAGCGCGAAGCGCACCTCGTCCTCCGAGTCCTCCGCGTCGGTCGGCTCGCCCACCTGCACGTCGGCGGCGAGCACCGGGTCGGTCGGGGCCAGGGCGGCGCCGAGCAGCAGCGCCGCGGCCGGCACCAGACCGGCCCACCACCAGCCCAGCAGCGCCACCGCCGCGATGCACACCGGCATGGCGATCGCCAGCAGACGCCAGGTCGATGACCAGTTCTTCCAGCTCAGCGGCCGGTCGATCTTCAACCCGGCGCCCATCAGGGCGACGATCACCCCGATCTCGGTCAGGTGGGTGGTGATGTCCGGCCAGCGCAGCGGATCCGGTGAGGGCAGGCCGGTGGGCAGCAGGAAGACCAGCATGCCCAGGCCGAGGAAGGCGATCGGCATGGACAGCGGGCGGCGTTCGAGCATCCGGGGGAGGATCCCGGCCAGCAGGGCCCCGATCCCCACCAGCGCGAACGCGACATCGACCGGCTCCACGGCACCACCTCTCGCCCACCCGCCCCACGGTGCGTGGGCGGGTGGGACTGTGCCCCGTCGTCCCGCGGGCTAAGCCTGGGTGTCCGTCTTGTCCCTGGGTGACTTTCGCCCGCGCGTCGCCAGCGGGGAGTCGGCGAGACCGCTCAGCAGCGCCGCCGGGTCGTCGTAGACCGCCACCGCGCCGGCCCCGGCCAGCTCGCCCCGGCTGGTGCCGCCGCAGGTCAACCCGACGCAGGGAATGTCGAGCTCGGCCGCCGCGGCGACGTCCCACACCGAGTCGCCGACGAAGACGACCCGCCCGGCCGCCAGGCCGGACTGCTCCAGGGCGGCGACCAGGATGTCCGGGGCCGGCTTGCTCTCCGCGGCGTCGGCCGAGCAGGTCACGGTGTGGATCACGTCGTCGGCGGCCAGCGCGGCGCGCAGCGCGACCACCTCGTGCTCGGCGGCGGAGGTGGCCAGCACCACCCGCAGGCCCCGGGCGGCGCAGGCCCGCAGCAGCTCGGCGGCGCGGGGGAGCGGGGCGAGCCGCTCCCAGTACTCGCCGAAGAACCCGTCGTGGGCGGCGCGCAGCTTGCCGTCCTCGCCGCGGTCCCGCTCCGGGCCGAGCAGGTGGTCCAGCAGCTTGTCCGAGCCCATCCCGATGGACCGGTGGATGGCCGCCATCGGCACCCGGTGCTCCGCCTGGCGCAGCGCCTCCCACCAGCTCACCGTGTGCAGGTACGTGGTGTCGACGAGAGTCCCGTCGACGTCGAAGAGGACCCCGTCGGGCCGGTCCGCGCTCATGCAGAAACTCCTACCCCGGCCGGGTCGCGCCGACGCGCCCGGATCACTGCGGCGGGACGAGGATCTCGAACCAGACCGTCGAGCCGCGCACCGTCGGGTCGGTCCCCCAGGCGTCGCTGAGCTGCTCGATCAGGCCGAGCCCCCGGCCCCGACTGCTCAACGTGTCGGTCTGCGTCCGGGTCACCGCCCCCCGGGTGCCGGAGTCGGCCACCGACACCAGCAGACGTTCCGCGCTGAGGTCGATCACCACCCGGGCGGCCGTGCCGGCGTGCAGCAGGGCGTTGGTGGTGAGTTCGCTGGTGCACAGCACCGCCGCCCCGATCACCGCCTCCGGCACCTGCCAGTCGGTCAGCTGGGCGGTCATCCAGTGCCGCACCCGGCTCGGCGCGGTCGGCTCCGCCGGCATCTCCATGCTCGCCGAGCGGCTCGGCTTCAGCGCGTGCTCCACCGCCAGCACCGCCACGTCGTCCTCGGTCGCGCCGGAGACCGCCCCGGTGGCGACCGCGCAGAGCGCCCGGGGATCACCGCTGGCAGCCCCGGCCACGGCCGTCGCCAGACCGTGCAGCCCGGCGGTGAGGCTCTGCCGCCGTCGCTCCACCACCCCGTCGCTGTAGAGCAGCAGGGTGTCACCGGGCGGGAACGCCACGGTGGCGGTACGCGGTCGGCAGCCCAGGCCCAGTGGGGCGCCGGTCGGCAGCTCCACGTACTCGGCGGTGGCCGAGCCGTCGGGGGCGCAGCGCCGGATCAACGGCGGCGGGTGCCCCGCGCTGGCCAGGGTGATCTGCCCGCGCGCGGCGTCCACCACGCCGAAGGCCACGGTGACGAAGAGCTCCTGGGTGCCGGTCTCGGTGCCGAGGCTGGCGACCAGCCGGTCCAGCCCGGCGAGGACGGCGTCCGGACGCGGGTCGGCCAGCGCCAGGGCGCGCAGCGCCGCGCGGACCTGCCCCATCCGGGCGGCGGCCTGCACGTCGTGGCCGGCGACGTCGCCCAGCACCACGCCCAGGTCGCCGGTGGGCAGCAGGAACGCGTCGTAGAAGTCCCCACCGGCGGCGTTGCCGTCGACGCCGGGGTCGTAGCGGGCGGCGATGCGCAGCCGGGGCAGCGTCGGCAGCTGCTCCGGCAGCATGCTGCGCTGCAACAGCTGGGCGGTGCCGTGCTGGGTCTCGAACCGGCGGGCCCGCTCGGCCGCCTGCCCGACCAGCTCGGCCGAGGCGGCGAGCAGCGCCCGTTCCGCCGCCGACCAGCCGTGCGGGGCCTGGTAGCCGACGCTGAGACCACCCCGGATCACCGAGGAACGCAGCGGCAGCGCGGCGAGCGAACGGATCTTCTGGTCGTGCCGGTCCACCGCGCTGTCGCGCAGCGGCTGCCCGTCGCCGACGAAGTACGGCACCCCGCTGCGGGCGACCACCACCACCGGGACGGCGGAGTCCGCGCCGGTGGGCCGCCACAGCGGGGGCAGCCGCTCGTCGGCCTCGTCGAGCAGTTCGCCCCGCAGCCGGCGGACCATCCGCCAGGCCGGCCCGTCGTCGACCGTGAGGACCACCCGGTCGGCGTCGAACGAGTGCAGCATGTACCGCAGGGTGACCCGGGCCACGTCATCCAGGGTGAGGGTGCCGGAGAGCGCGGCGGCGAAGTCGCTGAGGCTCTGCAACTGCTGGGTGAACTGGGTGGTCTGGGCGGCGACGGTGAGCACGCCGACGATCCGCCCGGCGCTGTCGCGCGCCGGGGAGTGGCCCCGGGTGAAGACCGCGTGGTCGCCGCTGGCGGCGAGCTGCCGGTCGACCGGCAGCACCGACTCGCGCTGGAGGAAGGACTCGCCGCGCCGGTAGACCCGCTCGATCACGTCCCCCACGCCGGGGGTGTGCCACAGGTCGGCGAAGACCTCGGGCGCGGGCCGGCCGATCGCCGCGGGGTGCCGGTCACCGATCAGCTCCGAGTAGCCCTGGTTGTAGAGCATCACGAACCGGTCGCCGTAGTAGAGCGCCATCGGCACCGGGGAGGAGAGCACCACGTCCACCAGCGCGCGTACCGCCGGGTCCCACTGCTGCGGTGACCCCAGCGCCGTGTCCGCCCACGGGTGGCCGAGCACAGCCGCCGCCACCTGCGAGACCGGGGCCGGTCCGGGGGCGGCGGGGGGTGACGTGGGGACTCGCCCGACCGTGCCTGGCATGTCTCGCAGCCTAACCGGCCGGTGCCGCCCTCGTTTCGATCATGCCGCCGGAGTGCCGCGCGACGCCCCGGCGGCACGACGTTGCGGCAGGTCAGGGCCGGTTTCGGAAGACATGTCGGGAAATTGATGCCGGGACTTTCGGCGTGCTGGCGGAGCGACCGGGTATGCGCCCGGCGCAGTCCATGCGACAGGAGGGACATCATGGGGGAAACCCTCGCGGTCAGGCAGGTCGACATCGGCGACGCCGTGGCCGACATGTGGAGGTCGGTGCTGCTCTTCATCCCGAGGGCGATCGCGTTCATCGCGATCCTCGTGGTGGGCTGGCTCATCGCCCGAGCGGTTCTCAAGATCGTGGACGCGGCACTGGAGCGGGTGGGCTTCGACAAGGCGGTCGAACGCGGCGGGGTCAAACGCGCGCTCGAACGTACCAAGTACGACGCCAGCGACATCCTGGCGAAGCTCGCGTACTACGCGGTACTGCTGTTCACCCTGCAGTTCGCCTTCGGAGTGTGGGGGCCCAACGCGATCAGTGACCTGATCCGGGGCGTGGTGGCCTGGCTGCCGCGCGCGTTCGTGGCGATCGTCATCGTGGTCGTGGCCGCCGCGATCGCCAACGCCGTCCGGGACCTGGTCACCGGGGCGCTGGGCGGCCTCTCGTACGGCAAGATCCTGGGCGACGTGGTCGCGGTCTTCGTCCTGGCGCTCGGTGTGATCGCCGCGCTCAACCAGGTGGGCATCGCCACCACGGTCACCACGCCGGTGCTGATCGCGGTCCTGGCCACGGTGGCGGGCATCCTGATCGTCGGTGTCGGCGGTGGTCTGGTCAAGCCGATGCAGAGCCGCTGGGACGGCTGGCTGAGCCGCGCGGCCGAGGAGTCGCGCGCCATCCAGGAGAGCCGTCGCGCGCAGGCGGCCGGGCGGGGCGACATGAACCGCCAGATGGCCGACCGGGGCGGCACGCGGCCCATGCCGCGCCCCGAGGAGGCCGGGACGATGCCGGGCCGGGGGACGTACCAGTCCATGGGCGACGAGACCCAGCAGTTCCGGCGCCCGGGCAGCTGAGCCAGGCGTACCCGGGGAGGGTGTCCGCGCGTGGCGCGGACGCCCTCCCGTCGTCGTCGCTCAGGCCGGTTCGAGGTGGCGCGGGTCGAGCGTGCGGACGAGCGCGCAGACCGCCAGCAGGCGGGTGAGCAGCCAGCTCGGCGCCGACCAGTCGACCGGCCCGGCGGGCGGGACCAGGCCGTGCTCCAGAGCCGCCGCGCGTACCCCCTCGGCGTAGCCGGCGAGCGCGGCCGGGGTCAGCGGCCGGCGGTCGCCGTCGAGGCTGTCCCGCACGGCCGCGGCGTGCTGGTCGACGATCGCGAGCAGGCCGGGGTCGGCGGCGGCCGCGGCGAGGCCGGTGGCGCCGACGGAGGCGGAGAGCAGGGCGAGGGCGGACCGCGCCGAGTTCGCGGCGGTCCGGGTCGCGACCTGGTGGTACGGCACACGCATGGGGACCGAGGCTAACCATCCGGTAACCACGATGGTCTCGGCCGGTCGGACGGTCCCGGGTCCCCCTCCGGTCGGCGCGGCTCCCCCGTGGGGATTGAGCCGGCCCAGGCCGGGCAGAAGGAGAACGGCGCGCGATCGGGCGTAGCCGGCACCGTGGAGGGACGGATGGGACAGCACGACGACGGCCCGGACCAGGCGCACCGGCGGCCCGCCGGGGTGAGCGACGAGACGGTGGCGGCGCTGGGCAAGCTCAGCGAGGCACTGGAGACGGTGGAGCGGGCCCGGGGCCGCCTCTACGACCTGCACCAGCTGATCGGTCACGCCGACCTGATGCTGGACGACGCGGTCGAGCAGTTCCGTGCCGCCGGGCACCACGAGATCGCCGACCGGATCGCCACCGACCTGCTCGGCCGCAACGTGATCGCCGGCCGGTGGACGTTCCAGATCGTCGAGGACTTCGACGACGGGTACTACGCGCTCTTCCGCGAGCTGGACCGACACGCGCGCGACGAACTGGCCGGCGGGCGACGCCACCTGTACGAGGCGGAGATGAAGGAACGTCGGCGCAGCCGGGGCCGGCCCGGGCACGAGGCGCGCCCGGGTGACGACGGCTAGTCGGCCGGCGCGTCGGCCGGACGGCGGCGGCTGGCGTCGTCCGCGATGATCACCGTGGCGACCATCAGGGCGACGCAGAGGCTGAACAGCCAGGAGTCGTCGGCGACCAGCTTGGCCGAGACGGGGGCCTGGACGGCGGCGAGCAGGAAGCCGAGCCAGGCCAGACGACGCTGACGTGGGGTGAGGAAGCCGGAGCCCTGTTGCATCCCGAAAGTCTTGCGCGGCGAGCCCGGATTGCCGTCACCCGATCGGCCGATTCTGGACGGGCTGTCCGCATTGCTGCCCGTTCGGGCGTTGCATTCTGCCGGTTCGGAGGAGGACGACACCGCCGGCAGGCGTTCTCGCCAGGTGCTGGCAGGATGGATCTCCGTGTCCGCCGCCCCGCCCCGCGCCTCCCTGCTCCTGCTGGCCTACCTCGCGTTCGTCAGCCTCGGCCTGCCCGACGGGCTGATCGGGGTCGGCTGGCCGTCCGTCCGGGCCGACTTCGGCGTGCCCACCGAGGCGGTCGGCCTGCTGCTCACCGCCGGCACCGCCGGCTACCTCACCTCCAGCGTGCTCGCCGGCTTCACCCTGGCCCGGCTGGGCGTCGGTCGGCTGCTGGCCGTCAGCACCCTGCTGGCCAGCCTGGCCCTCACCGGGTACGCCGCCTCGCCCGCGCTGACCCTGATGGTGGGCTGCGCGCTGGTGCTCGGGCTCGGCTCCGGCGCCATCGACTCCGGGCTCAACGCGTACGCCGCCGGCGCGTTCGGACCCCGGCACATGAACTGGATGCACGCCTTCTTCGGCCTCGGGGTGGCGATCGGGCCGCTGATCATGACCGCCGTGCTCGGCGCGGGGCTGGGCTGGCGCTGGGGGTACGCGAGCGTCGCCGTCGCACAGTTGGCCCTGGCCACCGCCTTCGCGCTGACCGTACGGGCCTGGCGCGACCGGTCCGCCGCCGTGGTCGTACCGGTGGGGCCGGCCGGTGGCCCGGCCTCGGCCGACCTGACCGCCGGTGGACCGGTCGCGGCGGGTCCCGCCGTCGGGCCGGAGCCCGCCGTGCCCGCCACCGCGGCCGACGGCCGCGCCGCCGCAGTGCCGGTACGCGAGACGCTGCGGCTGCCGGCGGTCTGGCTCGGCGCAGCGGCCTTCGCCGCGTACGTGGCCATCGAGGTCGCGGCCGGTCTCTGGGCGTTCCTCCTGCTGACCGAGGGACGGGGGCTGGCCGCCGCGCCGGCGGGGCTCTGCGTCTCCGGCTACTGGGGCAGCCTCTTCCTCGGCCGGGTGGTGCAGGGACTGGTGGCCGAGCGGCTGGGCACCGGCCGGGTGCTGCGGGCGAGCCTCGTCGGCATGGCCGTCGGCGCCGTGCTGATCGCCTTGCCCGCGCCGGCCCTGGTCACCGTGGCCGGCCTGTTCCTGCTCGGCTTCGCGGCCGCGCCGGTGTTCCCGCTGCTCACCCTCACCACCGCCGAACGGGTCGGGGCGGCGCACGCCGACCGCGTCATCGGCGTGCAGATCGGCGCCGCCGGACTCGGCGCGGCGCTGGTCCCGGCCGGGCTGGGCGTGCTCCTCGGCAACACCTCGGTGACGCTGCTCGGGCCGGCGCTGACCGTCCTGGCGCTGGTGCTGCTGGCCCTGCACGCGGCGGCGGGCCGGCGACCGACCGGGGCCTGAGAGCCGACGGGCGCGTGTCGGCCGGCGGGCGGCCGAGGGCGACGCCCGGGACCGGTGCCCGGTGCGCCGGTCAGGAGAGCGCCGGATCCGGCCCGGTCGGCCGGGGACGCGGGGCGGGCACCGCGCGCTGCCAGGGCGGCGGGACACGCACGGAGGCCATGCCCGCCGCGGTCGCCGCCGCGATGCCCAGGTCGGTGTCCTCGAAGACCAGGCAGGATTCCGGGGGTACGCCGAGCAGGCGGGCGGCGAGCAGGAAACACTCCGGGTCCGGCTTGGCCCGGACGTAGTCGCCGGCGCAGACGAGAAGATCGAACCGGTCGAGCAGGTCCAGGGTGGTCAGGGAGGCGGTCACCGCCTCCCGGTTGCCGCCCGAGACCACGGCGAAGGGCACGCTGCGGTGCGCCTGCTCGATGTGCCACAGCACCTCCGGCACCGCGGCGAGGGTGGGCAGCAGCTCCCGGTACAGCGCCTCCTGGCGGCGGATGACGTCCTGCACCGGCAGGACGACGCCGTGCCGCTCGCCGAGGTCGGCGACGATGTCGACCAGGGTCCGGCCACCCCAGGCGTAGAAGAGCTCCTCGGAGATGTCGCAGTCCCACTCGCCCAGCGCCTGCCGCCAGGCGACGTGGTGCAGGGGCATGGAGTCCACGACGGTGCCGTCGCAGTCGAACAGATAGGCCCGGAACTCACCGGGCGGCAGAGGCAGCACCCGTCCCAGGGTAGGGCCCGGACCCCCGCTCGTACGCCCCGGACGGCGTCCCGCCCGGGGCGTGCCGCGTCACATCGTGTCGGGGCCGGTCCGTCCCGTCGTGGACGGGCGGTACGCCCGCTCCGAGTCGGTCATCTCCCGCCGCTCCGCCTCCGGTCCGGCGCCCCGGTCCACCGCCTCCGGCCCGTGCCCGAAGGCGGCCTCCTCACCGGCGGCGTTGCCGGTGACGTCGTCGGCCTGCCCGTCGATGGTCGACCGGGCGATCGCCCGGTCCAACTCCTCCAGCGGGGTCTTCTGCTCGTCCCGCCACGCCCTGTCGTCGTTCTGCGTCATCCCATCGCGGTACCCGGGGCCGGTGGTCGCAAACGGTCCGGCCCGGACACGGCGACGGCCGCCGGGTCACCGGCGGCCGTCGGACGTCGTGTCGCGGGGGAGGGATCAGGGCTGGGGACGGTCGACCTGCCCCCGCCACGCGCCGGTCTCCAGACCGCGGCGCTCGATGAACTGCTTGAACCGGGCCAGGTCGCCCTTGACGCGGCGGTCCACCACGCCCAGCTTGTCGCCGGCCTGCTCGACCACGCCGTGCGGCTCGAAGTCCATCTGCAGGGTCACCCGGGTCTTGCCCTCGTCGAGCCGGTGGAAGGTCACCACGCCGGCGTGCTGGGTGCCGCCGGTGGACTTCCAGGCCACCCGCTCGTCCGGGAGCTGCTCGGTGATCTCGGCGTCGAACTCGCGCTTGACGCCGGCGATCTCCACCGTCCAGTGGGTCATCCTGTCCGACATCTGCCGGACCTCCTCGACCCCCTCCATGAAGTGGGGGAACTCCTCGAACTGGGTCCACTGGTCGTAGGCCGTCCGGATCGGGACGGCCACCTCGACGTGCTCGATAACGCCGCTCATGAAAGCGTTCCTCCTCTGCCGCTGGCGTGCTCGGCGAACCGTGGGCCGGTCCGTCTCACCAGCGCGTCGTCTCGTTCTTGTGCCCGAGAGCTGCCCACACCTCGGAAACCGTCTGGTAACGCGTACCGTCGGGCAGCCCCTGCAGCGCGGCGACGATGTCGGCCGGCGCCTCGTTGTCCCGGGCATTGGCCACCAACGCCTCGCGGTCGCCCGGCAGGGCGGCCATCGTGATGAACCGCCCGAGCCGGCTGCGCGCCTCCACGTCCTCGGAGCTCATCCCCTGCGGGGCGCCGGTACGCAGCTCACCCGCCGGGGCCGTGGTGGCTCCCGGCTGGTCCTCGCCGGCCGGCTCCGCCTCGCGGAACTCCTCGACGCGCGAACCACCGGTGCCCGGCCCCTGCACGAGGCCGGCGACCTCCTGGCTCATCTGCTCGTCGATCCTCGGTCCGTGCTTGCTGCTGCCACGTTCCATGCCGTGTGTGCTACCCGGGGGGACCGCCGGGAAACGCCGAACCCGGCACCGGGTCACGAACCGGCGGCCGCCTTCGGCGGCAGCACCGGCTCACCCGGGTCCTCCGCCCCGGTCTGCAGCACCCGCCCGCGCTGGAGTTCGGCGTTGATCTGCACCCCGAACATCAACGCGCAGTTGGACAGGTAGAGCCAGACCAGGAAGGCGATGACCGCGCCGAGGCTGCCGTACGTGACGTCGTACGAGCCGAAGTTGGCGACGTACAGGCCGAAACCGGAGCTGGCCAGCACCCAGGCGAGCAGGGCCACCGCCCCGCCCGGGGTGAGCCACCGGAACCGCGGCTGCCGGACGTTCGGGGCGATCCAGAACAGCAACGACAGCAGGGTCATCATCACCAGCGCCAGCACCGGCCACTTGAGCACGCTCCACACCGTGCGGGCCAGCCCACCCGCGCCCACCAGGTCGCCGACCGCGTCGGTCACCGGCCCGCTGACGATCAGGCCGAGCGCCACCACCGCGAGCAGCACCAGCGAGACCCCGGCCAGCCCGATCTGCATCGGACGCAGCCGCCAGAACGGCCGGCCCTCCTCGACGCCGTAGATGGCGTTGGAGGCCCGGGTGAACGCCCCGATGAAGCCGGACGCCGACCAGAGCGCGCCGAGCAGACCGAAACTCAGCAGCACCTTCGCCCCGCTCTGCTGGTCGACCACGGTGCGTACCACCGACACGAAGCCGTCGTTGGCGACCACCGCGCCGGCCCCGACGTCGCGGGCCAGGTCGAGCACCGTGTCGACGGTCCGCTCCCCGTCGGAGACCAGCCCCACCAGGGCGACCACCACGACCGTGGACGGGAAGAGCGCCAGCACCCCGTAGTAGGTGAGCGCCGCCGCCCAGTCGGCGCAGTTGTCCTTGACGAAGTTGCGGCCGCTGCGCACCAGCGCGCCGCGCCAGGTGGTCCAGCTCAACTGGCGTACCCGGCGGGGGACGCCCTGCCGTCCGGCGGCCGCGGTCGGCTCCGTCGTCGCTGCCATGCCCGCCCCCCTGTCGCCCGACGGCCGGATGACGACCCGGCTCCCAGTTGGCCCCGGCGGTACCCCCGGCCGGAAATCGACAAACCCGACGCCGGAGTTTGCCCCTGGGGCCCCGGGGAACCGTCAACCGGAGGGAAACCGACGCGGAGGAGGACGAGATGCCCGGGCGCGAGGTACTGCCCAGCACGCTGCGGCGCTCCCCGGAGAAGGCGCAGCGCACCTGGGAGAAGACGCACGACTCGGCGGTCGAGACCTACGGCGAGGGGGAGCGGGCGCACCGCACCGCCTTCGCCGCGGTCAAGCACGAGTTCGAGAAGGTCGGCGACCACTGGGAGCCGAAGGGGCGCAAGGGCCCCAGCGACCGGCAGGCGGCCGGCGGCGGCCCCGCCCGGCGGGCGCCCACCGCCGGCGGGGTGGACGCCAACGCCACCAAGGACCACCTGATGGAGGTGGCGAAGAAGCTGGACGTGCCCGGCCGGTCCCGGATGACCAAGCCGGAACTGGTCGAGGCGATCGAGAAGGCGAACACCCGGCAGACCACGAAGACCCGGGAGAAGGCCAAGGCCCGCGGTCGCTGACCGGCGACCCGACACGGCGGGAGCCCGGGACCAGGCGGTCCCGGGCTCCCGCGCGTGCGCTCACCAGTGGCCGCCGCCCGGGGCCTCGATGTGCACGGCCTTCACCGTGCTGAACTCGTCGAGCAGCTCCGGGCCGTACCCGAAGCCCTGGCCGCTGCCGCGGCGCGGCTGCGCGGCGCCGCCCGGCGCGCCGCCGAAGACCGCGTTGACCTTGACGGTGCCCACCGGCAGCTCCCGCCAGGCCCGCTGGGCGTGGCTCATCGACGGGGTCAGCACCGTGGCGGCCAGCCCGTACGGCGAGTCGGCGGCACACTTCAGCGCCTCGCTGAACGAGTCCACCACGACCACCGCGGCGACCGGACCGAACGTCTCCTCCCGGACCAGCGTCATCTCCTGCCGGCAGTCGGTGACCACCGTGGCCGGGTAGAACGCCCCCGGGCCGTCCGGCAGCGTGCCGCCCACCCGCAGCGTCGCGCCCTCCGCGACCGCCGCGGTGACCTGGCCGTGCACGTGGTCGCGGTGCCGCCGGTCCACCAGTGGTCCCAGCTCGGTGCCCGGCTCCCGGCCCGGCCCGACCGTGAGCGCCCGCGCCCGCTCGACCAGCGCGTCGACGAAGTCCTCGGCGACGTCCCGGTGCGCGTAGATCCGCTCGACCGCCACGCAGATCTGACCGGCGTTGGCGAACGCGCCGATCGCCGCCTGCTGCGCCGCCCAGACCGGGTCCACCCCGGCGTCGACGATCAGCGGGTCGCTGCCACCGTTCTCCAGCAGCGCCTTCGCGCCGGTGCGGGCACAGGCCGCCGCGATGGCCCGGCCGGTCGCCGTCGAGCCGACGTGGGCGACCACGTCCACCTCCTGCGCCGCGAGGGCCGCACCCACCTCGGCGCCGCCGGTGAGCAGGGACAGCACCCCGGCCGGCAGGGCGCCGTCGAGGACCCTCGCCAGCAGCCAGCCGGTGGCCGGGGTCCGCTCGCTCGGCTTGTACAGCACCACGTTGCCGGTGACCAGGGCCGCGCCGAGCAGCCCGCAGGAGACCGCCACCGGGTCGTTCCACGGGGTGACGGCGGCGACCACGCCGCGCGGCTCCGGCGCCATGAAGTCGATCGCGGCGGCGCCGCCGTGCAGGGTGCGGCCACCGCGCACCGGGCCGAGCTCGGCGTACTGTCGCAGCGTGCCGATGCCCGCCTCGACGCCGCCACGCGCGTCGCCCAGCGGCTTGCCCATCTCCGCCGTGGTCGCCGCCGCCAGTTCGTCGGCCGCCGCCGCCAGGGCGTCCGCCGCCCGGTGCAGCGCCGCCGCCCGCTCCGCCGGGGGCGTCGCCGCCCACTCCGCGGCCGCGCCCCGGGCCGCCTCGACCGCCTTGGCCACCTCGTCCGCCGTCGCCACCGGCACGGTGGCGACCGGGGAGCCGTCGGCCGGATCGTGGACCGTCAGCTCACCACCCTCGCCGCCCGCGCCCCACACCCCACCGATGAGCTGTTCAACCCTGTACATGCGGCGGGGGATGCCCCGCTCCCGGCGAGGCAAACGCGTTTCGCCCGGTTGCCGGCCGGGTAGGCGGATCGGATGATCGACAGCGGGACGGAGACCGCGGACGCCGTCGTCGTCGGCGCCGGACACAACGGGCTGGTGGCCGCGAACCTGCTCGCCGACGCCGGCTGGGACGTGCTGGTGCTGGAGGCCACCGCCGCCCCCGGCGGCGCGGTCCGCTCCGCCGAGGTGACCGCCCCCGGCTACCTCAGCGACCTCTACAGCTCCTTCTACCCCCTCGGGTACGCCTCGCCGGTGCTGCGCCGGCTCGGCCTCGACGCCCACGGCCTGACCTGGACCCACGCCCCGGACGTGCTGGCCCACGTCATGCCCGACGGACGGGCGGCGGTGCTCAACCGGGACCCGGCGCGCAGCGCCGCCTCGATGGAGGCGTTCGCCCCCGGCGACGGGCAGCGCTGGCTCGACACGTACGACGACTGGCGCACCATCTCCCGCCCGCTGCTGGACGCCCTGTTCACCCCGTTCCCGCCGGTACGCAACGGCCTGGAGCTGCTCGGCCGGCTGCGGACGGCCGGCGCCCTGCGACTGGCCCGCCGGCTGGTGCTGCCGAGCCGCCAACTCGGCCGCGAGCTGTTCCGGGGCGAGGGCGCGCCCGCGCTGATGGCGAGCTGCGCCCTGCACACCGACCTGTCCCCGGACGACGCCGGCTCGGGCATCTACGGCTGGCTGCTGGCCATGCTCGGGCAGGAGGTCGGCTGGCCGGTCCCGGTCGGCGGGGCGCAGAAGATCACCGACGCGCTGGTGGGCCGGCTGCTGGCCCGGGGCGGCCGGATCAGCTACTCCGCCCCGGTCGACCGGGTGCTGGTGGCCCGGGGCCGGGCGATGGGCGTGCGCACCGTCGGTGGCACGCTCTGGCGGGCCCGCCGGGCGGTGCTGGCCGACGTGCCCGCCCCCGTGCTCTACCTGGACCTGGTCGGCGCGGCCGCGTTGCCGCCCCGGCTCGTGGCGGACCTGGCGCACTTCCGCTGGGACGGCTCGACCGTCAAGGTCGACTGGGCGCTGGACGGGCCGATGCCGTGGAGCAACCCGCAGGTGCGCGGCGCCGGCACGGTGCACCTGGCCACCGACCTCGACGGGCTCACCCGGTACGCCGCCGACCTGGCCTGCGGCCAGGTCCCGGAGGAGCCGTTCCTGCTGGTCGGCCAGATGACCACCGCCGACCCCGGTCGGTCACCGGCGGGTACGGAGTCGCTCTGGTCGTACACCCACCTGCCGTTCCGCCGCGACTGGCGGGCCGAGGACGTGACCCGGCACGTCGAACGGATGGAGGCGGTGCTCGAGCGGTACGCCCCCGGCTTCAAGGCCCTGGTCCGGGGCCGGTTCGTGGCCGGTCCGGCGGACCTGGAGGAGCGCAACCCGGGCCTGGTCGGCGGGGCGGTCGGCGGCGGCACCGCCGCCGCGTACCAGCAGCTCTTCCTGCGGCCGGTGCCCGGGCTGGGCCGGCCGGACACCCCGGTCGACCGGCTCTACCTGGCCAACGCCTCGGCGAACCCGGGCGGGGGTGTGCACGGCGCGCCGGGCGCGAACGCGGCCCGGGCGGCGCTGCACCGCGACCGCGCGCTGACCGGCGGACTGTACGCCCGGGTCATCGGCGCGGCGCACCGCGCCGTCTACCGCTGACGGCCCGGCCGGCGGGCCGGGCCGGGTGACCGGTCGGACGGGGTCAACGCTCCAGGTTCCGGTGCCGGGTACGCAGCTTGAACGGCATCAGGGCGCTCTCCACCTTGGTGGCGGTGGTCATCTTCGAGTCGCCGTCGCGTCGCTCCTCGAAGCGGATCGGCACCTCCAGGATGGTGTGCCCCAGCTTGGTGGCCAGGTAGTGCATCTCGACCTGGAAGCTGTAGCCGTTGGACTGCACCCGCTCCAGCCCGATGTCGCGCAGCGCGTCGGCGCGCCAGATCTTGAAGCCGGCGGTGAGGTCGCGGATGCGCACCCGCAGCAGGGTGTGCACGTACAGGTTGGCCCAGCCGCTGAGCGCGCGACGGTAGAGCGGCCAGTTCTCGTCCAGCTCCCCGCCGGGGACGTACCGGGAGCCGATCACCACGCTGGCCTGCGTGGAGAGCAGCGCGCCGAGCATGCCGGGCAGCGCCTCCGGCGGGTGCGACAGGTCGGCGTCCATCTGCGCCACGTACTCCGCGCCGCCGTCGAGGGCGCGGGTGATCCCGTCGACGTACGCCCGGCCCAGCCCCTCCTTGCCGGCGCGGTGCACGACCTGGACCCGGTCCGGGTGCTCGATGGCGAGCTTGTCGGCGACCTCGCCGGTGCCGTCCGGGGAGTTGTCGTCGGCGACCAGCACCTTCAGGCCCGGCAGCGGCAGGCTGAGGAGTCGCTCGACCAGTACCGGGAGGTTGCCCGCCTCGTTGTAGGTGGGGACCACGACGGTCAGGCGTGCGTCCCGCCAGGGCGAGGGCAGCTCCACGGGTTCGATCATGACGGACATCCTCTGGTTGCCGACGGTTTTCCCCCAAAGGGTAGCCAGTGCCGTAGCGGCGTCCGTCGAGGCTCCCCGCCCGCGCCGTCGACGCCCCGCCGGGACCGGGGCCGAGGGTCAGCGCTGCGCGCGTTCGTCCGCCTTCTGCCGGGTGGCGATGTCGGAGAGCCGCCGCAGGGTCTCCTTGTTGCGCTGGTGCAGCACCAGGTCGTTGAGCTTGTTGCGGACCCAGCGCAGTGGCCCGGCGGCGAAGTCCTCGCCGATGCGCACCCGGGTGCCGAACCCGTCACCGACCGGTTCCAGGGTGAACACCACGATCGCCTCGCCCGCCGGCCAGAGCCCGGCCTTGATGACCAGCTTGTGCGGCGGCTCGCAGACCAGCACCGTGGAGGAGTCCTCCAGGGAGAATGGCCACGGCCCGGCCCGGTGGTGCAGTTGGGTGCCCACCCGGGGCCAGTCGGCGTCGACGTCGCGCACGTGCACCGTGCCGACCACCCAGTCGCTGTACGTCCACCCGTCGGCCAGCACGTCGAAGACCTGCTGCGGGGGAGCGTCGATCACCTTCTCCACAATCGCCACCGCGACTCTGTACCCCGGCCCTCGCGGGATCTAACGGGACGGCGTTAGCTTCTCCGGGGCGGCGGGTATGGCCCGGTCGGCGACCCTGCGGAGTCCGGCGACGGCGACGAGCCGTACCGCCGGGTAGATGATGTTTACTCCCCGGGGCTCCGGGAACCCGCCGCCCGTGCGACGGGACCAGGTGGAGCCGGATCAGCGCAGGTCAGGCCGGGTGGAACCGGCCGGGCGGGGCGCGTCGAAGCCGGTCCTGTTCGACGCGGTGCTGCTGGACCGCGACGGTACCCTGATCGAGGACGTGCCGTACAACGGCGACCCGGACAAGGTGCGCCCGGTGCCGGGCGCCCGGGAGGCGCTGGACCGGTTGCGCGCGGCCGGCCTGCGCCTGGGCGTGGTCACCAACCAGTCGGGCCTGGCCCGGGGCCTGTTCACCGCCGGGCAGATGCGGGCGGTGCACGCGCGGGTCGAGGAGCTGCTCGGCCCGTTCGACACCTGGCAGGTCTGCCCGCACGACGAGCGGGCCGGCTGCGACTGCCGCAAGCCGGCCCCCGGCATGGTGCGTGCCGCCGCCCGCGCGCTCGGCACCAGCCCGCAGCGGTGCGTCATGGTCGGTGACATCGGCGCGGACATGACCGCGGCCGGCGCGGCCGGCGCCGCCGGCATCCTGGTGCCCACCGCCACCACCCGCCCGGCCGAGGTGGCCGCCGCGCCCGCCGTGGTGGCCGACCTGCCGGCGGCGGTCACCGCCATCCTCGCCCGGGCCGCCCTGGTCACCGGCCCGGCGCCGGGCCCGCGTCGGGGCACCGTGCTGGTGGCGCGCAGCGACTCCGCCGGGGACGTGCTGGTCACCGGCCCGGCCGTGCGGGCCGTCGCCGCCGGCGCCGAGCGGGTCGTGCTGCTCTGCGGACCGCGCGGCCGGGACGCCGCCGCCCTGCTGCCCGGTGTCGACGAGCTGATCGAGTGGCCGCTGCCGTGGATCGACGGCGACCCCGCCCCCGTCGACCCCGACGACGTCCACGCGCTGACCGCCCGCCTGGCCGCCGTCGGCGCGGACGAGGCGGTCGTCTTCACCTCGTTCCACCAGTCGCCGCTGCCCCTGGCGCTGCTGCTGCGGATGGCCGGGGTGCCGAGGATCAGCGCGATCAGCGACGACTACCCGGGCAGCCTGCTCGACGTCCGGCACCGGGCGCCGGCGGGCGTGCCGGAACCCGAGCGCGCCCTCTCGCTGGCCGCCGCGGCCGGCTTCGCGCTGGCGCCGGGGGACCAGCCGACCCTGCGGGTACGCACCGCCGGGCTGCCCGCGCCGCCGAGCCGGCTCGGCCGACCCGGCTACGTGGTGGTGCACCCCGGCTCCGCGGTGCCGACCCGGGCCTGCCCGCCCGAGCTGGCGGCCCGGATCGTGCGGGTGCTCGCCGCCGCCGGGCACCGGGTCGTGGTCACCGGCGGACCGGACGAGACGACGCTGACCGCCCAGGTGGCCGGGGACGCCGGCCTGGACCTGGGCGGGCGGACCGGGCTGGCCGAGCTGGCCGCCGTGCTCGCCGGGGCCGGGGCGCTCGTCGTCGGCAACACCGGCCCCGCCCACCTCGCCGCCGCGCTGGGCGTACCGGTGGTGAGCCTCTTCGCCCCCACCGTCCCGTACGGACAGTGGGGGCCCTACCGGGTGCCGGCCGTACGCCTCGGCGACGCCGCCGCGCCGTGCCGGGACACCCGGGCCACCCGCTGCCCGGTGCCCGGACACCCCTGCCTCGCCGCGGTCGAGCCGGGCCGGGTCCTGGACGCCGTACGGCTGCTCGGCGTGCCGGCCGACGCGCCCGCCACCACGGCGGGGCCGACCGGGGCGGTCACCTCCGTCCCGGGTCCGGGCGCACCGGCGGTGGTCACCGGCGGCGGGAGCAGCCGATGAACATCCTGGTGTGGCACGTGCACGGCTCCTGGACCACCTCCTTCGTGCACGGCAAGCACCGCTACCTGGTGCCGGTGACCCCCGACCGCGGCCCGTACGGGCTGGGCCGGGCGCGTACCTACCCGTGGCCGGACAGCGCCGTCGAGGTCACCCCGCAGCAGTTGCGCCGTGCGGAGGTGGACGTGGTGCTGCTGCAACGTCCCGAGGAGTTCGACCTGGCCTGCGACTGGCTCGGCCGGCGGGTCGGCCGGGACGTGCCGGCCATCTACGTCGAGCACAACACCCCCAAGGGCGACGTGCCGAACACCCGCCACCCGATGGCCGACCGCGACGACCTGCTGCTCACCCACGTCACGCACTTCAACGAGCTGTTCTACGACAACGGCGGCACCCGCACCGCCGTCGTCGAGCACGGCGTGGTGCCGCCCGCCGTCGGGTGGACCGGAGAGCTGGACCGCCTCGCCGTGGTCGTCAACGAGCCGGTGCGCCGGTGGCGGATCACCGGCACCGACCTGCTGACCCGCTTCGCCGAGATCGCCCCGCTGGACGTCTTCGGCATGCGGGTGGCCGGGCTCGCCGACCACCTGGGCCTCCCCGCCGACCGGCTGACCAGCCACGACGACGTGCCGCAGCACCTGATGCACGCCGAGCTGGCCCGGCGGCGGGCGTACCTGCACCTGTGCCGGTGGACCTCGCTGGGGTTGAGCCTGATCGAGGCGATGACCATGGGCATGCCGGTGGTCGCGCTCGCCACCACCGAAGCCGTCGAAGCCGTGCCGCCGGCCGCCGGCGCGCTCTCCACCCGGGTGGACGTGCTGGTGGAGGCCGCGCGGCGGTTCGTCGCCGAGCCCGCCGAGGCCCGCCGGGCGGGCGAGCGGGCCCGTGCCGCCGCCCGGGGCCGCTACGGCCTGGACCGTTTCCTCGCCGACTGGGACCGCCTGCTGGAGGAGGAAGTATGCGCATCGCGATGATCTCCGAGCACGCCAGCCCGCTCGCCGTGCTGGGCGGTGAGGACGCCGGCGGGCAGAACACGCATGTCGCGGAGCTCTCCGCCGCGCTGGCGGCCGCCGGGCACGACGTGAAGGTCTACACCCGCCGGGACGCCGTCGACCTGCCGGTCACCGTCCGCGCCCCCGACGGGTACGACGTGGTGCACGTGCCGGCCGGCCCGGCCGAGCCGGTGGCCAAGGACGCCCTGCTGCCGCACATGAAGGAGTTCAGCGGATGGCTGGTGGCGCGGTGGCGCGGCGGTGACTGGTCGCCCGAGGTGATCCACGCGCACTTCTGGATGAGCGGGCTCGCCGCACTGACCGCCGGCCGGCAGACCGGGGTGCCGGTGGTGCAGACGTACCACGCGCTGGGCACGGTCAAGAAGCGTCACCAGGGCGTGCAGGACACCAGCCCGGCCCGCCGGATCGGCTACGAGCGGGAACTGGGCCGGACGGTGGACCGGGTGGTCGCCCAGTGCCAGGACGAGGTCGGGGAACTGGTCCGCCTCGGCGTCCCCCGCTCCCGGATGACGGTGGTCCCCTCCGGGGTGAACCTGAGCACCTTCGCCCCGCTCGGCCCCGCCGCCGACCGGGAGCCCGACCGGCCCCGCGTGCTCACCGTCGGCCGGCTGGTGGAACGCAAGGGCTTCCAGACCGTCGTGCGGGCCATGGAGCTGGTGCCGCAGGCGGAGTGCGTCATCGTCGGCGGGCCACCCGCCGGCCTGCTGGAGACCGACCCGTACGCCCGCCGGCTGCGGGCGCTGGCCGAGACGTGCGGGGTGGCCGACCGGGTGAAGCTGGTCGGCGCGGTGCCCCGCGAGGAGATGGGCCGCTGGTACCGCTCGGCCGACCTGCTGGTCGCCGCGCCCTGGTACGAGCCGTTCGGGCTCACCCCGCTGGAGGCGATGGCGTGCGGCGTGCCGGTGGTCGGCACGGCCGTCGGCGGGATCAAGGACACCGTGGTGGACGGGCTCACCGGCGACCTGGTGCCGGCCCGTGACCCGCAGGCGCTGGGCACCGCGATCCAACGCCTGCTCGACGACCGGATCCGCCGGTTCGGGTACGCCACCGAGGCGCTGCGCCGCGCCCGGCGCAGCTACTCCTGGGCCACCGCCGCCGAGCGGCTGGCGGAGCTGTACGGCGAGGTGGCCGCGGTGCGCCGACCGACGAGGGTGGTCGCCTGATGACGGCCGGGCTGCTCGACATGCACCTGACGCTGCTGGCCGAGGCGCTGCTGCCGTACCGCGAGTCCGACGGGCTGCTGTCCCGGTGGGGGGCCGAGCTGGCCGTGACCCTGGCCGGCGGGGGCCGGCTGCTCGTCGCCGGCAACGGCGGCAGCGCCGCCGAGGCCCAGCACCTCACCGCCGAACTGGTCGGCAAGCTGCGCGACGACCGGCAGCCGCTGTCGGCCATCGCCCTGCACGCGGAGACCTCGGCGGTGACCGCGATCGGCAACGACTACGGCTACGACGAGGTGTTCGCCCGCCAGGTCCGCGCGCACGGCCGCCCCGGCGACGTGCTGCTGCTGATGTCCACCAGTGGCGCCAGCGCCAACCTGCTGGCCGCCGCGCACGCGGGGCGGGACACCGGACTGCGCTGCTGGGCGTTCACCGGCCCCGCCCCGAACCCGCTCGCCGAGGCCTGCCACGAGGTGCTGGCCGTGGCGTCGGCGGACAGCCAGGTGGTGCAGGAGCTGCACCTGGTCTCCACCCACGTGCTCTGCGAGTACGTCGACCGGGAGTTGCCGGCCGCACTGGCGACGGCGGGACGGGCGACGGCGGCGGGCGCGGCGCAGGTGGAACCGGTGCGCACCGGGGTCGAGGTGGTGCTCGACGGCGACCACCGGCAGGTCGAGGCGGGATGAGGGAGGCGAGCGTGCGGGGACCGCTGGTGGTCGTCGGCGACACCCTGCTGGACCGGGACGTCGAGGGCGTGGTGAACCGGCTCTGCCCGGACTCCCCGGTCCCGGTGCTGGACGAGACGGCGCACGCGGACCGGCCGGGCGGGGCCGGCCTGGCCGCGATCTTCGCCGCCGCCCAGGGCGCCGAGGTGGCGCTGGTGACCGCGCTGGCCGACGACGCCGCCGGGGCCCGGCTCAGCTCGCTGCTCACCGCCGCCGGCGTACGCGTGTACGCGCTGCCGCTGCCCGGGGCCACCCCGGAGAAGATCCGGCTGCGGGCGCGCGGCCGGGTGCTGCTGCGGCACGACCGGGGTGGCGGCGGCGCGGAACCCGGGGAGCCGCACGAGGCGGTGCTCCGGCTGATCGCCGCGGCGTCCGCGGTGCTGGTCAGCGACTACGGCCGGGGCGTGGCCCGGCAGCCGGCGCTGCGGGCCGCGCTGGCCGCCACCCGGGCCCCGGTGGTCTGGGACCCGCACCCGCGCGGGCCGGCGGCGGTGCCCGGGGTCACCCTGGCCACCCCGAACGAGCCGGAGACGCGCGAGCTGACCAAGGTGCCGCCCGGGGAGTCCCGGCTGGCCACCGCCGCCCGGGGCGCGCAGGGGCTGCGCGAGCGGTGGCGCGCCGGCGCGGTGGCGGTGACCCTCGGCGGCGACGGCGCGCTGCTCTGCCACGCCGGGTCCACCCCGCTGGTCGTCTCGGCCCCGGTCAACGCCGAGGGGGACACCTGCGGTGCCGGGGACCGGTTCGCCTCCGCCGCCACCCTCGCCCTGGCCCGGGGCGCGCTGGTCTCCGAGGCGGTGCAGGAGGCGGTGGCGGAGGCGTCGGCGTACGTGGCCGGCGGGGGAGTCGCCGCCGCGCTGCCCGTGGAGGTGCGGGCCGCCCCGCCGGTGGTGCTCAGCGGCGGCGGGGAGCGGATCGGGGCCGCGGCGGCCGGCGCGGTGGTGGCCGAGGTACGCGCCGCCGGCGGCACCGTGGTCGCCACCGGCGGCTGCTTCGACCTGCTGCACGCCGGGCACGTGGCGACGTTGCAGGCCGCCCGGCAGCTCGGCGACTGCCTGGTCGTCTGCCTCAACTCCGACGCCAGCGTCACCGGACTGAAGGGACCGGACCGCCCGGTGGTGTCCCAGGGCGACCGCAGTCGGCTGCTCGCCGCGTTGAGCTGCGTCGACGCGGTGATGGTCTTCGACGAGCCGACCCCGCACGCGGCGCTGAGCTGGCTGCGCCCGGACATCTGGGTCAAGGGCGGCGACTACGCGAGCGGCGGCGGTGACGCCGCCACCCTGCCGGAGGCCGAGGTGCTGCGCCGCTGGGGCGGGCAGACCGTGGTGGTGCCGTACCTGGACGGCCGCTCCACCACCGACATGATCGCGGCGGCCCGTGGCGAGCGGCCGGCCGTCGCCCCCACCGGCGCGGCCCGCGCCGGGCGTCGTACGGCGGAAGGAGCACGATGACCAGCAGCGCACCCGGTGCCGGTCCGACCGTCCTGGTCACCGGTGGATCGAGCGGCCTCGGCGCGGCCGTGGTGACCGCCGTGGCCCGGGCCGGCGGGCGGCCGCTCGTGCTCGACCGGCACCGTCCCGCCGACGGGGTGCCCTGGGTCGAGTGCGACCTCGCCGACACTCGGGCGGCGGAGGCGGCCACCCGGGAGCTGGCCGAGCGCAACGGTGGCCTGGACGCGGTGGTGACCGCGGCCGGCACCGACGTGCCGGGCAAGCTCGCCGACCTGCCCGGCGAGACCTGGGAGCGGATCGTCGCGGTCGACCTGCTCGCCACCGTGGCGGTGGTCCGCGCGGCGCTGCCGTACCTGGAGGCCGCCCGGGGCAACGTGGTCACGGTCGCCTCGACGTTGGGGATCAAGGCGGTCAGCGACGCCACCGCGTACTGCGCGGCGAAGTTCGGGGTGGTCGGCTTCACCCGCGCCCTCGCCGCCGAACTCGCCGGCCGGATCGGGGTGACCCTGCTGATCCCGGGCGGCATGCGCACCGCCTTCTTCGACGAGCGCGACCCGCAGTACCAGCCGGGACCGGACGCCAACCTCAACGACCCGGCCGACACCGCCGCCGCGATCATGTTCGCCCTCTCCCAGCCGCCCGGCTGCGCGGTACGGGAGATGGTGGTCTGCGCCGAGCGGGAGACGTCCTGGCCGTGATCCTCGTGCTGCGCGCCCTGGGCGTCGGTGACCTGGCCACGGCGGTGCCCGCGCTGCGCGCGTTGCGGGCCGCGTACCCCGGTGAGGAGCTGGCGCTGGCCGCGCCGGCCTGGCTCGCGCCCCTGGTCGACCTGGTCGGCGCGGTGGACCGGCTGCTGCCCACCGACGGGCTCGGCCCGCCGCCGTGGCCGCCCGCGCCCCTGGCGGTGAACCTGCACGGGCGGGGTCCGCAGTCGCACCGGATGCTGGCCGGCGCGGGGCGGCTGCTCGCCTTCCGCTGCCCCGAGGCCGGGCACCTGGACGGCCCGCCGTGGCGGTCCGGGGAGCACGAGGTGGCGCGCTGGTGCCGGCTGCTCGCCTGGTACGGCATCCCCGCCGACCGCGGCGATCTGGCGCTGCGCCGGCCCGTGCCGGGCGGGTCGCCGACCGGCGCGACGATCGTGCACCCCGGCAGCAAGATCCCGGAGAAGCGCTGGCCGGCCGGGCGGTTCGCCGCGCTGGCGCGGGAACTGGCCGGCCGGGGCCATCGCGTCGTGGTGACCGGCTCGGCGGACGAGCGTGACCTGGCCGGGCGGGTCGCCGCCGGGGCCGGGCTGCCCGCCGACGCGGTGCTGGCCGGCGGCACCGACCTCGGCGAGTTGGCCGCCCTGGTCGCCGGGGCCCGGCTGGTGGTCAGCGGCGACACCGGCGTCGGCCACCTGGCCACCGCGTACGGCACCCCGTCGGTGCTGCTCTTCGGCCCGGTCCCGCCGGCCGAGTGGGGGCCGCCGCCGGACCGCCCCCGGCACCGGGTGCTCTGGGCCGGTACGGGGGATTCATCCGGTTCGGTCGGGGTAGGAACCGACCCGACGTTGGCGGCGCTGCCGGTGGACCGGGTGCTGGCCGCCGTGGACGAGGCCGAAGAGGCGGTGCGGATCTCCGGTGCGGTTGCGGCGTAGTGATCCGGGTCGGGCGGGCTACGGGCGACGCCGGGCCGGCAAGGGCTGGGTGTTCCTCGGCCCGGACGGCGAGCCGGTCCGCGATCGGAACGAGGTGGCCCGGCTGCGTGACCTGGTCATCCCGCCCGCCTGGCAGGACGTCTGGATCTCGCCGTACCCGAACGGGCACATCCAGGCCGTCGGCGTCGACGCGGCCGGGCGCCGGCAGTACCTGTACCACCCGCAGTGGCGGCGCAAGCAGGACGAGGCGAAGTTCGACCACGTGCTGGAGGTGGCCCACCGGCTGCCGACGCTGCGCGAGCGGATCGCCCGGGACCTGGACGGGCGCGGGCTCGGCCGGGACCGGGTGCTGGCCACCGTCGCCCGGCTGCTGGACATGGGGATGTTCCGGGTCGGCAACGACCAGTACGCCGTCGGTGAGGACGCCACCTTCGGCGTGTCCACCCTGCGTCCCGAGCACGCCCGTTCCCGGGCCGGCTGCGTGGTCTTCGAGTTCCCCGCCAAGGGCGGCATCGACCAGGTACGCCGGATCGAGGACCCGGAGCTGTGCCGGGTGCTGACCAACCTGCGCCGCCGGCGGCGGGCCGAGGAGCGCCTCTTCGGCTACTGGGACGGCCGGACCTGGCGCGACGTGCGCAGCGACGAGGTCAACGGTTACCTGCGTGACGCCAGCGGCGGGGAGATGACGGCGAAGGACTTCCGGACCTGGCACGCCACCGTGCTCGCCGCCACCGAACTGGCCACGGTCGGCGTGCGACGCTCGGTCACCGCCCGGCGCAAGGCGGTCGCCGGGGTGATGCGGGACGTCGCGGAGCTGCTGGGCAACACCCCGACCGTGGCGCGCACGTCCTACGTGGACCCGCGGGTGGTGGACCTGTACCACGACGGGGTGGTGGCGCCGGTGCGTTCCGACTCCCCGCAGGACGAGGCGGAGCGGTCGGTGCTGGAGTTGTTGGAGGAGGCCTGACCGGCCCCGCCGTCGGTCCTGGGGGGAAGAGCGACGGGGCCGGAAACCGGCGCGGCCGGAGAAGGCCGGACGGCGCGTGCCCGCCGCACGGCACCGGGCGCCGTCCGTGACCGGATGTCACGGACGCCACGCCGCGGTCCCCCGTTACCGTCGGGCCGAAGCGGTCGGTGACCGCCGGCCCGCGATCAGTATTCCGGTTCCGGGTTGACGACGGACGCCGTGCTGTTGACGATCCGTGCCTGTTCCCGCCAGGCCTGCGGCGTCATGTCGTACGCGGCCCGGAAGGCGCGACTGAAGTGCGCCTTGTCGCGGAAGCCCCACCGGGCGCCGATGGTCTGCACCGGCAGGTGGGCCAGCATCGGATCGGCGAGGTCCCGCCGGCACCGGTGCAGGCGCAGGTCGCGCACGTACGACGCCAGGGTGGTCTCCTCCGACTCGAAGAGCCGGTGCAGGGTACGCAGCGAGACGTGGTGGGCGTCGGCGACCGCCTGCGGGGTGAGCGTACCGTCCCCGAGGTGCCGTTGGACGTAGCCGCGCACCTGGGTCAGCAGCGCCCGGCGGCGGACGTCGCGGGGTACCGCGTCCTCCGCCACCAGGTGCCGGCCGAGCATGGTGCAGGCGAGGTCCAGCCCGACCCCGCCCAGCCGGTCGGCGTCCGCCGCGTGGTACTGCTCAGGATGCTCGGCGATCTGGGTGAGGTACTGGGCCAGCAGCGCGCCCACCCCCTCGCTGCCGGACATCCGCCCCGCCATGAGCGGGGCGAGCCGGTCCGGTGACAGCGGCAGCACACCGTGCGGGATCAGCGCCACCACCGAGCCGGCGGGCGGGCCGCCGTCCTCGCCGTGGTGGCTGACCTCGTGCGGGCGGGAGCCGTCGTAGAAGGTGAACTCGCGGGGCAGGATGACGCTGCGCCGGTCGCCCTGGCCGGACGCGCCGGTGCCGCCCAGGGTCAGGGCGAGCAGGAAGTAGTCCACCTCGGTGCGGCGGGCCAGCCGCTCGGTGCGCACGGCGTCCATGGACGGGTACCGGTAGCGCACGAGCTGGATCGGCCCGAGCGGGATGAACTCGGCGCGGGCCGGGAAGTCGTGGGCGTGGTCGGTGCGCACGCGCAGCGGCGCCGACGTCCGGGCCACCAGGTCGAGCCACATGCCGAAGCGTTCGGCGGGCGGCAGGTGTGTGGTGTCGACGACGGTGCGCTCCAGCATCTGGCCACCTCCCCACGGCCGGTGCGTACCCTCCATTGTCGATCAGCCCGGTCGACCGGGCGCGACGAGGGCCGCCGGACGCGAGAGGTCCGCATGTCCCGGTCGGGGACGCGCGGACCCGGCGCGCCAGGACGTCAGTCGTTGAGCACGTGCGAGAGCCGGTCGCGGAAGCGTCGCTCGGAGTCGCTGACCTGGTCGCCGCCGAGGCCGAGGAGGCCGCCGGTGGAGGCGGCGCCGACCACCTGCTCGGCGATCTCCACCAACCAGTGCCGGTACGCCCCGGCCTCGCCCTCGTCGACCTTGGCGGCCAGCAGGGCCGACGCCTGCCCGGCCCGGGCCAGCACGTCGTCGATCATGCCCTGCGGGTCGGCCGGCTCGATGACCGGCAGTTCCTCGCCGGCCTCGGGGTCGCCGACGCGGGACACGATCTCCCCGGCGACCGCCGCGACCAGCGGGCTGGCCGACTCGCGGCCGGTGGAGATGGTCTCCAGGCCCGCGGCGTTCTCGGCGCGGGTGCGTCGGGTGCCGTCGGACTCGGCGGCGCTGGCGGCGGTGAGGACCGCCTGCGGCAGGCCGACCAGCAGCCCCCACTCCTCGTCGGAGAACCCGAACCCGGTGTACGCCGGCTGTTCGATCACGACTGAGCCCCTCTCGCTCGTTGGGTGTTGCGCATCGTGCGCCGCGGCTGCCCGGGTCAGGCTAGTCGAGCGTCAGCAGACCCTGTTCGGACACCACGGGCACGGAGAGCGTCTTGTAGCCGACCTCGTCGAAGAGCACGGTCATCCGGTCGTCCTCGTAGTTGAGCACCAGGCCCGAGCCCCACTCGGGGTGGCGGACCTGGCTGTGCACCGGGAACGGCCCGACCGCGCCGTCGTCGGCGGTGCTGGTGCCGGCGTGGCAGTTGTCGCAGTGCCCGCAGATCTCGGACATCTGCTCGCCGAAGTAGGCCAGCAGGGTCTGGCCCCGGCAGGCGGTGGTCTCGGCGAAGGCGCGCATCATGTCGGTGCGGGAGCGGGTGACGGTCTGCTGGCGTTCCGCTTCGGCCACCGCCGCGCCGGCGGCGTCGACCGGGGTGGGGGAGTAGCGCGGCGCGCCGATCTTCTGCTTCGCCCGGGGCTGCGCCGCCCCGATCTGCTCCAGCAGCGCCAGGTACTGCCCGAGCTTGCGCGTGCCGAGGCCGGTCAGCTCGCGCAGCTCCTTCTTGGTCCGGGCCTGCTTGCGCAGCAGCGCCGCCAGGTCCCGCAGTTCGGTGGCGTCCGGCAGGCCACCGCTGAAGTAGCGCTGGAGCCCGACGTCCTCGGCGCGCCAGAGCAGCAGCACCCGGGCGGGTTCGCCGTCGCGGCCGGCGCGGCCGATCTCCTGGAAGTAGCTGTCCGGGGAGTCCGGCAGCGCCACGTGCACGACCCAGGCGATGTTCGGCTTGTCGATGCCCATGCCGAACGCGGAGGTGGCCACCATGATCGGCACCTGGTCGGCGAGGAACGCCTCGTGCAGTTCGTTGCGGGCGCCGGTGGGCATCCCGCCGTGGTAGTACTGCGCCGGGAAACCGGCGTCGGTCAGCCGGGCGGCCAGGTCCTCGGCGGCGCGTCGGGTGGGCACGTAGATGATGCCGGGGCGCTCGTCGTCGCGCAGCAGCGCGACCAGCCGTCGCCACCGGTAGTCGTCGGTGGGGCAGTGGGCGACCTCGAGGAAGAGGTTGGGCCGGTCCAGCCCGGAGACCACCACCTCCGGGTCGCGCAGCCGCAGCCGGGCGATGATGTCGTCGCGTACCGGGGGTGAGGCGGTGGCGGTCAGGGCGACCACCGGCGGGCGGCCGATGCCGTCGATGAGGTGCCCGAGCGCCAGGTAGTCGGGGCGGAAGTCGTGGCCCCAGGCGGAGATGCAGTGCGCCTCGTCGATCGCGACCAGGGCCGGCTTCAGCGACTTCACCTCGGCCATCCGGTCGGGGTTGCTGAGCTGCTCCGGGGTGATGAAGAGGAACTCCGCCCGCCCCTCGCGGATCTCGGTGATCGCCTCGGCCTGCTGGGCCGGGCTCTCGTCGGAGCTGATCCGCACCGCCCGCAGCTCCGGGCGTTGCCGCTCGTTGAGCGCGGCGATCTGGTCCTGCTGGAGGGCCAGCAGGGGAGAGATCACCACGGTCGGGCCGGGGATCAGACTGGCCGGGATCTGGTAGATCGCCGACTTGCCGGCGCCGGTGGGCAGCACCACCAGGGCGTCGCGTCGCTTCATCACCGCGCGCATGGCGGCGAGCTGGTTGGGCCTGAGCGCGGTCCAGCCGAAGAGGCTGCGCGCCGCGCGGCGCAACGTCGTGGAGTTCGTGGACAGCTTCATCGAGGGCCGGAGGTACCCGTGGCGATCACCGGCGAAACCGTTGACAGGAGGCGGCCTCGCCGAACATTATGAATGCACGTTCATGAACAAGTGTTCTTTATCGGAGGGCCGGATGGGGACCATCGTCAACACCCACCAGGAACAGGCGTGGAACGGCTACGAGGGGCAGCACTGGGCCGAGCACCACGACCGCTACGACGCGGTCAACGCCGGCTTCAACCCCACGCTGCTGGCGTACGTGGGCCCGGGCGACCGGGTGCTCGACGTCGGCTGCGGCAACGGGCAGCTCACCCGGCTGGCCGCCCGCCGGGCCGCCGCCGGGCACGCCGTCGGCCTCGACCTGTCCGCGCCGATGCTCGACCGGGCCCGGGCGCGGGCCACCGAGGAGGGGGTGGCCAACGTCCGCTTCGTCCGGGGCGACGCCCAGGTGCACCCGCTGCCCGACGCCGGCTTCGACGTGGTGCTCAGCCGCTTCGGGGTGATGTTCTTCGCCGACCCGGTCGCCGCCTTCGGCAACCTCGCCCGGGCCCTGCGTCCCGGCGGCCGGCTCGCCTTCGTCTGCCTCGACGACCTGCGCGACAGCGACCTCGGTCGGGCGTTCGGCGCGCTCGCCGCCCACCTGCCCGACCCGGGCACCGACTACGCCGGGCCCGCCGAACCGCTCTCCCTGGCCGACCCGGCGACGGTGCGCCGGGTGCTCACCGACGCCGGTCTGGCCGAGGTCGGGTGCGCCCCGGTCGAGGCGCCCCAGATCTGGGGCGCCGACGCCGCCGACGCGGCCGACTTCCTGGCCGGCTGGGGGCCGGTCCGCCACCAGTTCGACCGGGTGGACCCGGCCACCGTCGCACGGGCGCACGCCGCGCTGACCGACACGCTGCGCGCCCACGAGAGCCCCGGCGGGGTACGCCTGCGCGGCACCGCCTGGCTGGTCACCGCCCGTCGCCCGGATTGACCGTCACCACCTCCTCGCCGGGGCGGGGACAGGTGCACCCACCCCGGCATGACTCCGCCCTCCGCGGGGCCGGTCGCCGACCCGTCCACCGGACGGGCGCCGCCCCGCCGGCACCGGACTGCGCGAGCGCGGTGCGGGTGGCGGCCAGGGCGGGATCCGTGGCGGGACGGGGCACGGGGCCCGTCCCGCCACGGGCCGTGCCGGGGCCGGCGCGAGCGGGAGCCCTCGCAGAGTGGGCCTGGCCGGGCCCGCCCGCCCCGGCGGCGGACCTAGGATGCCGGTGATGTCACCGAGGAGAGCCGCGGCGCTGCGCGGCGGCGACCAGAGCCTGCGTGAGCACCTGATCGCCGCGGCGGGACGGCTGGTGGCCCGGCGCGGCACGGTCGGGTTGACCGTCCGCGACATCGCCCGCGAGGCGCAGGTGGCCGACGGCGTGCTCTACAACCACTTCGCCGACAAGGAGGAACTGCTCGCGTACGCCGTGCACGCCCACCTGCGGGCCGCCGAGGCGGCGCTGGAGGGGCAGCCGCCCCGGCCGGGCGAAGGGACCGTGGCGGCGAACCTGCGGGCGTACCTGACCCGGGCGCTGGCGTTGCACACGGCGATCCTGCCGGCGATGACCGGCGTGTTCACCCAGCCCGGGCTGCTCGCCCGCCTCGCCGAGCTGCCCGACCCGCTGGCCGGCGGCCACGGGCTGCGCGCCGAGCTGACCGGCTACCTGCGCGGCGAGCGGGAGCGCGGCCGGGTGGCCCCCGACGCCGCCGTCGAGGCGGTCGCCGCCCTGGTCGTCGGGGTCTGCCACGACCTGGTCCTGCACCACCTGCTCGACCCCACCACGCCGGCGCCGACGCCGACGATGATCGACGACCTGGTCCGCACCCTGCTGCACGGCGTCGCCCCGCCGGAGGGCCGCTGACCGCCGGTCCGGCCGGCGACCGCCCGGTGCTCGTCTGCGTGGTTCCGGCGCGGCGGGCGGGCGGCGTGTCGCGCCGGGAACCGACAGCCGATCACGGGCGGGCGGCGTCTCACCGCAGCCGGGGCAGCACCTCGTGCCGGTAGAGGTCGAACAGGCCCTGCCAGCCGGGCCCGGTGTTGGCGACGTAGACCTCGTCGAAGCCGGCCTCGGCGTACCGGCCGATCATCTCCAGGTGGGCGTCGGCGCTGTCGCCGCAGACGAACGACTCCTTCATCATCTCCGGCCGGACCAGCTGGGCGGCCTGCTCGAAGTGCCGCGGCGACGGGAGCACCTGGGACAGCTCGCCCGGCACCCCGGCGTTCGGCCACTTCTCGTACGCGATCCGCATCCCGGCCTCCTCGCTGTCGGCGTACGCCGCCTTGAAGCCGGCCTGGCACGGCTTGTCGCCGCCGCCGTTGTCCCGGAACCGGCGCACCAGGTCGCCGTCCGGCATGGTGCTGACGTAGCCGTCGCCGATGCGGGCGGCCAGGTCGACCGCCTTCGGGCCGAAGCCGGAGACGTGGACCGGGACCGGGTGCTCCGGCAGCGTGTAGATCCGTGCGTGCTCGACGGTGTAGTGCCGGCCGTGGTGGTTGACGAAGCCGCCCTGCCACAGCTCCCGCATCACCTCGACCGCCTCCTCGAGCATCTCCAGCCGGACGTCGGTCTGCGGCCACGTGTCACCGAGGATGTGCTCGTTGAGCGCCTCCCCGGAGCCGACGCCGAGCACGAAGCGTCCCCGGTGCAGGACCGCGCTGGTGGCCGCCGCCTGGGCGATCACCGCGGGGTGGATGCGGACCGTCGGGCAGGTGACCGCGGTGGTGACCGGCAGCGCGCAGACCTGGCTGAGCGCGCCGATGGTCGACCAGACGAAGGGGCTCTGGCCTTGGGCGTCCACCCAGGGGTGGTAGTGGTCGGAGATCCACAGCGCCTCGAACCCGGCCCGCTCCGCGCCGCGCGCCTGGTCCAGCAGCTCCGCCGGGGTGTACTCCTCGCTGGACAGGAAGTAGCCGATCCTCATGGGTCCCCCTCGCCGCCGTCCGGTCCCGGGCTCGCCGGGTCGACGTCCGACAGCGGTACCCCGGCGGTGCGGGATCAGTCAGCGTCGCCGGAACATCGCCCGGATGGCGGCGACCAGCAGCAGGCCACCGACCACCACGCCGAGCAGGCGTACGCCGGGGATGTCGGCCGGTGAGGTGGCGTCGGCGAGCAGCGTGGCATCCATTCCGGAACTGTCGCACGACGCCGGGGAGCGTGCCAGGCCCTAACAGTAAGGTTTATTGACTATTTCGTTGCTGGGTGTGACCATGGCAGCACCGCGACGGTGACGGACCGTCCGAGACGACACGGGGGTAGTGCGGCGGCATGAACGAGCGCAACCTGGCCGGCCTGGCGGCCGCCGTCCTGCAGCCCGGCTTCGTCGGCACCACCCCGCCCGACTGGGTGTGCCGGTGGCTGGGCGAAGGGCTCGGCGCGGTGGTCCTCTTCGCCCGCAACGTCGCCGACCCGGGGCAGCTCGCCGCGCTCACCGCCACCCTGCGCGCCGAACGGCCCGACGTCCTCGTCGCCATCGACGAGGAGGCCGGCGACGTCACCCGGATCGAGTCGGTGGCCGGCAGCTCCCGCCCGGGCAACCTCGCCCTCGGCGCGGTCGACGACCCGGCGTTGACCGAGGAGGTGGCCCGTGACCTCGGCGCCGACCTCGCCGCGCTCGGCGTCACGCTGAACTACGCCCCGGACGCCGACGTCAACGACAACCCGGCGAACCCGGTGATCGGCGTACGCGCCTTCGGCGCCGAGCCGGACCTGGTCGCCCGGCACACCGCCGCCTGGGTACGCGGCCTCCAGTCCGCCGGCGTCGCGGCCTGCGCCAAACACTTCCCCGGCCACGGGGACACCAGGGTCGACTCGCACCACGACCTGCCCCGCATCAGCGCCAGCCGGGCCCGCCTCGACGCCGTCGAGCTGGTCCCGTTCCGGGCCGCCGTCGCGGCCGGGGTCCAGGCGGTGATGACCGGCCACCTGCTCGTGCCCGCCCTCGACGAGGAGCTGCCGGCCACCCTCAGTCCCCGCGTCCTCGGCGACCTGCTCCGCGACGAGCTGGGCTTCTGCGGCGTGGTGGTCACCGACGCGGTGGAGATGCGCGCGGTCGCCGACCGGTACGGCTTCGCCGGCGCGGCCGTACGGGCCCTGGCCGCCGGGGCGGACGCGGTCTGCGTCGGCGGCGAACACGCCGACGAGGCCGCCGCCCGGCACCTGCGCGACGCCATCGTCGCCGCCGTGGTCTCCGGCGAGCTGCCGGAGGAACGGCTCGCCGAGGCCGCCAAGCGGGTCGGCCAGCTCGCCGCCTGGACGGTCGCCGCCCGCGCCGGGCGCCCCGCCCGGCACCTGCCGGACGCCGACGGCTCCCCGATCGGGCTGGCCGCCGCCCGCCGCGCGTTGCGGGTCAGCGGTGCACCGGCCGGCCGGCTGCCGCTGGCCGCCCCCGCGCACGTGGTGGAGTTCGTGCCGCCCCGCAACATCGCCATCGGCCCGGAGACCCCGTGGGGGATCGGCGAGCCCCTCGCCGCGCTGCTGCCCGGCACGACCACCGTCCGGCTCGCCGAGACGGACCTGCCCGCCGACCCGACCGCCGACGCCGGCGACCGGCCGGTGGTGCTGGTCGTCCGCGACCTGCACCGGCACGACTGGATGCGGGCCGCCGTCGACCGTGCCCTCGCCGACCGGCCGGACGCCGTGGTGGTCGAGCTGGGCGTGCCCGCGCTCACCGCCGGCCGGGTGCACGTCGCCACCCACGGCGCGACCCGGGCGGGCGCCCGGGCCGCCGCCGAACTGCTCGCCGGTCTCGGCTGACCCGAACCGGCAACCCCCTGCTCGCGGCGGGTCGCGGTGTCCAGTGAGGCGGACACCGCGATCCGCCGCCCGCCGTGTCGCCGGAGCCGGACCGGGCCGGTCAGACCGGCGTGACGACCAGGTCGGCGTACTCGGGGTGCCGCTCGATGAAGGCCCGCACGAACGGGCACCGCGGCACCACCCGACCCTCCTGCTCGCGTACCTGGTCCAGGGTGGCCCGGACCAACGCCGCGCCGACCCCCATGTCCTGGTACGCCGGGCGGACCTCGGTGTGCGTGAACACCCGCACCTCCCCCCGGGGCAGGTACGCGGTGAAGCCGGCCAGCGCGCCGTCGACCAGGATCTCGAAGCGGTGCTTGGCGGGGTTCTCCTCGACCAGGAAGCTCACCCGGCCATTGTCTCCCCCCGCCGTGCCAGCCGGTCCAGTTCGGCGAGCAACCGGTCCACCTCGTCGGCGGTGTTGTAGTGGTAGACGCTGGCCCGCACCGCCCCGCCGCTGTCGCGCAGCCCCATCGTGCGGAAGTACTCGTAGGCGTAGTAGTCGCCGGAGGAGAGGCAGAGCCCGGCCTCGCCCAGCGCCGCGGCGAGCCCGGCCGGCGACCAGCCGGCGAGCCGGAACGACACCGTCGGGCAGCGGCGGGCCGCCGCGCCGTACACGGTGACCGCCGGGTGGGCGGTCAGCCCGGCGAGCAGCCGGTCGAAGAGCGACTCCTCGTACGCCTGCGCGGCTGCCAGGCCCGCGCGGACCCGCTGCCGCCGGTCGCCGGTGGTCCTCGGGTCCAGCCCGGCCAGGTGGTCCACGGCCGCGGCCACCCCGGCCAGCAGCGGGAAGCTCGGGGTGCCCGCCTCGAACCGGTCCGGCACGGCGTCGGAGGAGGGCAGCAGCTTCGCCGGGCGCAGCGGCTCCCACCGGGCCGGGTCGGCGACCATCGCCGCCAGGTGCGGGCCGGACCACTTGTAGGCACTGGTGACCAGGAAGTCCGCGCCCAGCGAGGCGAGGTCGGTCGGGCCGTGCGGCACCGAGTGCACACCGTCGACGCAGACCAGCGCCCCCGCCGCGTGGGCGGTCTTGGCGATCGTCGCGACGTCCGGCACGGTGCCGATCGCGTTGCTGCCGGCGGTCACCGCGACCAGCCGGGTCCGCTCGCCGACCAGGTCGGCGTACTGGCCGGCGGGCAGCTCGCCGGTGGCCGGGTCGAACTCCGCCCAGCGCACCGTCGCGCCGGCCGCCTCGGCCGCCCGCACCCAGGGCCGCACGTTCGCGTCGTGGTCGAGCCGGGAGACCACCACCTCGTCGCCGGGCTGCCAGGTGTCGCCGAGCGCCCGGGCCAGGGTGTACGTCAACGCCGTCGCGCTCGGCCCGAGCACCACGCCCTGCGCCGTCGCGCCCAGCAGGTCGGCCACCGCCGCCCGCGCGGCGGCGACCAGTTCCAGCGACCGCCGGCCGGGTACGAAGGCGGTGCTGCGGTTGCCGAGCGCGGTGCGCATGGCGTCGGTGACCGCGTCGACGACCGACTGCGGGGTCTGGGTGCCGCCGGCACCGTCGAAGTGGGCGAAACCCTCGGTCAGGGCGGGGTAGGCGGCCCGGGTGCGGGCGATGTCGAACGGCATGACGGGACCCTAACGCGAGCGCCGACGCCGCTCGGCACGATCATCGGGCGGTGCCGGCCTGGCCGCCGTCTCGTACCCTGGTGCGGGTGACGACCCGAACCGGTTCCTCCCCGCTGTCCCCCACCCGCCGGGCCGCCGGCCTGTTCGCCGCCCTGACGCTCGGCGCTGCCCTGCTCGCCGGCTGCAGCTCCGAGGGCGCCAGCACCGACTGCGGCCTGGACGCCTGCACGGTCACCTTCGACCGGGGCGTGGACGCCAAGGCCAACATCCTCGGCATCGAGGCGAAACTGATCGGTGCCGAGGGCGACCAGGTGACCGTCGAGGTCGCCGGTGAGCAGGTCTCCCTCACGACGGGGCAGCAGGCCGCCGAGGTGGGCGGCTTCGCCGTGACGCTGGACAGCGTCACCGACCAGGAGGTCAAGATCCGCGTCGCCCGCAACGCCGGCGGCTGACCGGCCGGGCCGGCGGTGGCCCACGTTTGAGGATCAAGACATTCGGCAATACACGGCGCCATGTCACTCACCCGGAACGCCGAAGCCACCGCCGCCCGCACCGCGGACAGCCGCTGGCTGGAACTCCTCGCCCGGGCCGGCTTCATCGGCTACGGGGTCGTGCACCTGCTCTTCGCCTGGCTCATCCTCCAGGTCGCCTTCGACAGCTCCGGCGAGGAGGCGAACCAGAACGGTGCCCTGCGCACCCTGGGCGCCCAGCCCATGGGCGAGTTCCTGTTGATCGCGATCGCCGTCGGCCTGGTCGCCATGGCGATCTGGCAGGCGCTGGAGGCGGCCGTCGGGCACCACGCCAAGCAGGGCAAGGAACGACTCTTCGAACGCATCGCCTCGGTGGTGCGCACCGTGGTCTTCCTCTGGCTGGCCTGGACCGCCGTCCGAGTCGTCCAGGAGGCCAGCAGCAACAGCGCCAACCAGCAGGAGGCCCTCAGCGCGAAGCTGATGGCCTCCGGAGGTGGCCGGTTCCTGGTCGGCCTCGCCGGTCTGGTGCTGGCCGCCGTCGGTGTCGGCATGGTGATCTACGGCCTGAAGAAGAAGTTCGAGCGCAACCTGAAGATCGGCGAGATGAGCCCGAAGACGCGGACGCTGGCCCGGCGGCTCGGCATGGCCGGCTACGTCGCCCGCGGCTCCGTGTTCGCGGTCGCCGGTCTGCTGATCGTGGTGGCCGCCGTGAACTACAACCCGGAGAAGGCCCGAGGCCTGGACGGCGCCCTGCGGACGCTGCGTGACCAGCCCTACGGCCAGATCCTGCTGGCGCTGATGGCCCTCGGCATCGCCGCCTTCGGCGTCTACTGCTTCCTCCAGTCCCGCTACCGGAAGGTCTGAGCTGGTCGATTCCGGAAACGCCGGGCACCATAGGGCCTTTGTCCAGAAGTGGTCAGCCCGGCCGGAGGGAGAAACACCAGTGCGGAACTACCTCGAAACGATCGCCGCCGCGACAATCGCGGCGGCGATCGCGTTGCTCGTGGTCGAGGTGGTGCACCGGGTGGTCCGCCGGCTCGGCCGGCGGTCGCTGCTGATGACCGAGCTCACCGACCACGTGCACCGGCCGTTGCAGGTCGCCGCCACCGTGCTCGCCGTGCAGTTCGCGGTCCGCTTCAGCACCGGGTACGCCGTCGGCACCCCCTGGCGGCAGGTGGTGCTGCACACCCTGGTGCTGGGGGTGGTCGCCGCGGTGGCCTGGCTGGTCGCCTCGCTGCTGGTGGTCATGGAGGACACCGCGCTGGCCCGGTTCCGGGTGGACGTGCCCGACAACCGGCACGCGCGTCGGGTGCGTACCCAGGTGGTGCTGCTGCGCCGGCTGACCATCGCGGTGATCGTGGTGCTCGCCATCGGCGTGATGCTGATGACCTTCCCCGCCGTCCGCGGCATCGGCGCCGGTGTGCTGACCAGCGCCGGTGCGATCGGTGTGGTCGCCGCGCTGGCCGCGCAGAGCCTGCTCGGCAACGTCATCGCCGGCCTCCAGCTCGCCTTCAGCGACGCGGTGCGCCTCGGCGACGTGGTGGTCGTCGAGGGCGAGTGGGGCCGCATCGAGGAGCTGACCCTCAGCTACGTGGTGGTGCAGATCTGGGACGACCGCCGGCTGATCCTGCCCACGTCCTACTTCACCAGCACCCCGTTCCAGAACTGGACCCGCACCGAGTCGGCGGTGCTGGGCACCGCCGAGTTCGACGTCGACTGGTCCGTCCCGGTGCAAGCGATGCGGGAGGAGCTGCGCCGGCTGGTCGAGGGCACCGACCTGTGGGACGGCCGGGTCTGCGTGCTCCAGGTGACCGACGCGACCGGTGGGCTGATCAAGGTCCGGGCGCTGGTCAGCGCCGGCGACGCGGGCAGCCTCTGGGACCTGCGCTGCCTGGTCCGGGAGCACCTGGTCGGCTGGATCCGCGACCACCGCCCCACCGCGCTGCCCCGCTCCCGTACCGAGATCGGCGACGCCTCCGGCACCCTGCCCTGGCAGTGGGTGCAGCCGCGCCGGCCGGTGCGCCGGCGGCCGGAGACCGACGTGCCCGACGACGCGCGGGTCTTCGGCGGCAGCGACGACGGCGACGCGCGCAGCGAGGCGTTCGTCGGCCCCGCCGACGACGCCGACTCCCGCGCCGACGGGTGTGCCGAGCACCGCGACGGCGTCCTCGTGGGTACCGAGGAAGCGCGCGACGGACGCCGCTGACCACCTTTCGACAGCCCCCGTGACCTCGGGTCCGCCGGGCTTCGTCGGATCCGCTTCCGCGTTTCGCCGGACGGTACGGCCCCAACTGCGGTCAGATGTGGTTGGTCACTGCGCGCAGGATTGACGGGCGGCGACTCCGGGCATACAGCGCGGTGTTGATGAAAGGAGGACAGCATGGCTGACGTCGCGAACCACCGCACGTCCCGGACCGGGAGCGAGCCGTCCACCGCCGAACTGGTGCAGCGGGCCACCGAGCAGGTCTCCCGACTGGTACGGGACGAGCTGGCGCTGGCCCGGGCGGAGTTGACCCAGAAGGGCAAGCACGCCGGGATCGGCATCGGCCTGTTCGGCGGAGGCGGGGCGCTCGCCCTCTACGGGCTCGGCGCCCTGGTCGCCACGGCGATCCTGCTGCTGGACCTGGTGCTGCCCGCCTGGGCGGCCGCCCTGATCGTGGCGGTGGTGCTCTTCCTGATCGCGGGCGTCTTCGCCCTGGTCGGCAAGAAGCAGGTCAGCCGTGCGGTCCCCCCGGTTCCGGAGTCGACGGTCCGCAGCGTCCGGGCGGACGTGGACGTCGTCACCGCGGCGGTGAAGGACAGGGGACGGGCATGACGGGCAACGGGACCGGCGACACGGACGCGATCCGCGAGGAGATCCGGCGTACCCGGGTGGAGTTGGGCGAGACGATGGAGCTGTTGGCCGCCAAGGCCGACGTCAAGGCCCGGCTGCGGTCCTCCGCCGGCCAGGCGAAGGAGCGGATGCGCGAGCAGGCGGCGGTCACCGTCGCCCGGGTGCGCGGGCAGGCGGCGCAGAAGGCCGGCCAGGCGCGGGCGCAGGGCTACGGGGAGGCGTTCGGGCGCAGCCCGGCGCCGTGGGCGGCGGTCGCGGCGGGCGCCGTGGCGACGATGATCGTGCTGTTGATCGTGCGGGGGAGGCGTAGGTGAGCAAGGGGATCGGTAGGGCCGCGTACAAGCCCGTCGGGGTGCTGCTCGGCCTGGCCGCCGGTACGGTCGCCGGGGCGATCTTCCGGCAGGTCTGGAAGATGACCGCCGGCGACGGCGAGGCGCCCAGCGCCACCGACGAGGACCGCGGCTGGGGCGAGGTGCTGGCCGCGGCGGCGCTGCAGGGTGCCATCTTCTCGGCGGTCCGGGCGGCCGTCGACCGGGGCGGCGCGGTCGGCGTACGACGGGTCACCGGCCGCTGGCCGGACTGAACAGTGGACGTGACGACCCCCCTCCCGCATCGACGGGAGGGGGGTCTTTCGCGCCTGCGCAACCCGCCGCCCAGCGGACGTCAGGCATCCGTCAGGTCACATGTCGGAGAATTTCGTCGGGTAGGCTGTGCAGAGTTTTTGCGTACGTGGTTTGCTGATCCCCGCTGTTGCGAGATGGCGTGGGTTGAGAGAAGTCTCCTTCGTGGGGGCCGCCTCAGGCGCCGCTGCTCGAAAACGGCCAATCGGCCGCACGGCGTGCTCGGCCGCCAGTTTTAGAAGGAGATACACATGGCGCAGGGAACCGTGAAGTGGTTCAACGCTGACAAGGGCTTCGGCTTCATCACCGTCGACGGCGGGGGTGCTGACGTGTTCGTCCACTTCTCGGCCATCCAGACCAGCGGCTACCGCACGCTGGAGGAGAACCAGCGGGTGGAGTTCGAGATCGCCCAGGGTCAGAAGGGTCCGCAGGCCGAGCAGGTCCGCCCCATCTGAGCAGAGCCGGTCGGCAGCCGCCGGCCCGGGTGATCCGGCCAGCCGGATCGACGAGAAGCCCCGTGTCCCCCGGACGCGGGGCTTTCCGCGTCGACGGGGCTGTCGTCGACGGCTCCCGGCCGCCGGCCGCTCGCCCCCGACGCCATGATCGCCACCGTTCGCGGCGAGTCGCGGTGTCCGGCAACGGGGACACCGCGAACCACCCCAAAAAATGGTGACCCCCCCTTGGGGGGGGTGTCTCCCACAACCCGAATCCCGGTTTCCCCCTTTTGTGTGGGGTTTGGTGTTGCAAGAAAGGGGGGACACCGCGACTCGCCGCAAACGGTGGCGCACCACTCGGGGAGGCGGTGCCGCCGACGACGGGTCAGGTACGGCGGCGGGCGCGCATGCCGCGCCAGAGCAGCCCGAGCCCGGCCGCCGCGAGCACCGGTCCGGCCACCGCCCAGAAGCGCTGGTCGGTCATCACGCTGCCACTGACGTAGCCGAGCCCCTGCACCGTCCAGACGGCACCGACCACCACGGCCAGCAGGCCGAGGGTGAGCGTCAGCCAGCCCCTCATCGCATCTCCCTCCACCGGGCCGGCGGTGCCGGCCGCACCGTCGGCATCCGCACCGTCAGTATCCGTACCGTCGCACCGTCAGCGTCCGCACGGTCGGTATCCGTGCCGTCGCACCGTCAGCGTCCGCGCCGGCGGCATCCGTACCGTCGGTGCCGGGGGCGAGCACCGTTGCTGGCGCGGCTCACCAGCGGTCGTGCACGCGTGGGCGGACCAGTTCGTCGTAGACGGCCCGGACGGTGTCGCGCTCCTCGGGGGTCAACGGGGGCAGCGCGGCGGTCGAGGCGTTGCTCCGGGCCTGCTCCGGGTCGCGGGCGCCCGGGATGACGACGGTGAGGCCCGGCTGGTCGATGATCCAGCGCAGCGCGAACTGCGCCATGGTGCGGTCGGGGCCGACCAGCGGGGCGAGCCGGCGGACGACCTCCAGGCCGAGGTCGTAGTCGACGCCGGAGAAGGTCTCGCCGACGTCGAAGCTCTCCCCGTGCCGGTTGAAGGTGCGGTGGTCGTCGGGGGCGAAGGTGGTGTGCTCGTCGTAGCGGCCGGAGAGCAGGCCGCTGGCCAGCGGCACCCGGGCGATGATCCCCACCCCGGCGGACGCGGCGGCGGGCAGCACCCGTTCCAGGGGCTTGAGCCGGACGGCGTTGAGGATGATCTGCACGCTCGCCACGCCGGGGCGGGCGATCGCGGTCAGCGCCTGGTCGCAGGTCTCGACGCTGACCCCGTACCCGGCGATCCTCTTCTCGGACACCAGGGTGTCCAGCGCGTCGAAGACCCGGTCGTCGCCGAAGACCGCCGTCGGCGGGCAGTGCAGCTGGACCAGGTCCAGGGTGTCCACGCCGAGGTTGGCCCGGGACCGGTCGGTCCAGGCCCGGAAGTTGTCCAGTGTGTACGCCTGCGGCGTCTGCGCCACCCGCCGGCCCATCTTGGTCGCCACGGTCAGCCCGTGCCCGGGCCGCTCGCGCAGGAACCGGCCGATGAGCTGTTCGCTGCGCCCGTCGCCGTAGACGTCGGCGGTGTCCAGGAAGGTGACCCCGGCGTCCACGGCGGCGGCGAGGACGGCCAGGGCGTCGCTCTCGTCGACCCGGCCCCAGTCCGCGCCGAGCTGCCACGCGCCGAGGCCGACCACACCCACCTGCAGGCCGAGCCGGTCGAAGCTGCGCTGTTCCATTCGACCGAGCCTAATGACCACGTTGCCGAGCCGCAGCGCGGGCCGTAGGGTCGAAGAAAGACGTACGTACGGTTTGGAGAGCGCGATGTGGGACCCGACCATCTACCTGCGCTACGGCGACGAACGGTCCCGGCCGTTGCACGACCTGCTCGCCCGGATCCCGGCCGACCGGCCGCGCGCCGTGGTCGACCTCGGCTGTGGACCGGGCACCCTGACCGCCACCCTGGCCCGGCGCTGGCCCGACGCGCGGGTGGTCGGCCTCGACTCCTCCCCGGAGATGATCGACCGGGCGCGGTCGCTGGACACCCCGGCCGACTTCGCCGTCGCTGACGTCACCGACTGGCGGCCGGGCCCGGACGTCGACGTGGTCGTCGCCAACGCCGTGTTGCAGTGGGTGCCCGGCCACCGGGAGCTGCTCACCCGCTGGGCCCGCGACCTGCCCGCCGACGCCTGGCTGGCGTTCCAGGTCCCGGGCAACTTCGACGCCCCGTCGCACCGGGCGCTGCGCGAGGTCGCCCGCCGGGACCGGTGGGCGCCCGCGCTGGCGTCGCTGCTGCGCGAGGCCCCGGTCGACGACGCCGTCGGCTACGCCGCGTCGCTGGTCGACGCCGGCTGCGCGGTCGACGCCTGGGAGACTGTCTACGTGCACCTGCTCCCGGCCCGACCCGACGCCGACCATCCGGTGCTGGCCTGGATGGAGGGGACGGCGCTGCGCCCGGTCCGCGCCGCGCTGGACGCCGCCGGCTGGGCGGACTTCCGCGCCGAGCTGGGCGTACGACTCGCCGAGGCGTACCCGGTGCGGCAGGGTCAGGTGCACTTCCCGTTCCGCCGGATCTTCGTGGTCGCCCGCACCGGCGCCCGTGCAGAGGAGAACCTGTGACCGACCTGCCCGCCTTCATCGCCGGACTGCCCAAGGTGGAGCTGCACGTGCACCACGTCGGCTCCGCCTCACCCCGGATCGTGGCCGAGCTGGCCGCCCGGCACGAGGGGCGCAGCCCGGTCCCGGCGGACCCGGACGCGCTCGTCGACTACTTCGCCTTCCGCGACTTCGCCCACTTCATCGAGGTCTACCTGAGCGTGGTGGACCTGATCCGCGATCCGGAGGACGTCTGGATCCTCACCCACGAGGTCGCCCGCGAGCTGGCCCGTCAGCAGGTCCGCTACGCCGAGCTGACCGTCACCCCGTACTCGCACGTGCACCGGGGGATTCCCGCCCCGGCGTTCTGCGAGGCGATCGAGGACGCCCGCAAGCGGGCCGAGGTCGACTTCGGCATCGCCCTGCGCTGGTGCTTCGACATCCCGGGCGAGGCCGGGCTGCCGGCTGCCGAGGAGACCCTGCGCATCGCCCTGGAGCAGCGGCCGGACGGGCTGATCAGCTTCGGCCTCGGCGGCCCGGAGATCGGCGTGCCCCGGCCGCAGTTCAAGCCGTACTTCGACCAGGCCCGGGCGGCCGGGCTGCGGTCGGTGCCGCACGCGGGGGAGACCACCGGCCCGCAGACGGTCTGGGACGCGCTGCGCGACCTCGGCGCCGAACGGATCGGCCACGGTATCTCCGCCGCCGAGGACCCGGAGCTGCTGGCGTACCTGGCCGAGCACCGGATCGCCCTGGAGGTCTGCCCGACCTCCAACGTGCGTACCCGGGCGGTCGCCCACATCTCCGAGCACCCGCTCGCTCGGCTGGTCGATGCGGGCGTGCTGGTCAGCATCAACTCCGACGACCCGCCGATGTTCGGCACCACCCTCAACGACGAGTACGCGGTGGCCGCCCGGCTGCTCGACGCCGGGCCCGACCGGCTGGCGGCGCTGGCGAAGGACGCGGTGACCGCCTCGTTCCTCGACCCCGCCGACAAGGCCCGCATCGCCGCCGAGATCGACGCCTACGCCGCCACCGCCCCCCGCTGACCCGGGCGGGGCGTCGCCTCGTGTCGGCGGCTGCCGCCGTCCTGCGTGCCGGGGCGGCAGGGCGGGTGGTTCAGGCCAGGACCGGGTCCTGCCAGACGGCGAGCGTGACGGCGATCCCGACCCCGATCACGGTGGCCCACCGGAGCAACCGGCGGACCGTCGGGTTCATCGGGCACCTCGTGACGGGCGGTGGGAGGTGGACGCGCGGCGGGAGCGGGTGTGGGGGGACCGTACTCCCGCCGCGCGTACGGCTCCACCGGCCGGCAGTTGTCAGGGGCGACAGACCGGTGGAACTGATGGGTTCGCCGTCGATCCTGTCACCGTCCGGCCCGATCGCCGCCCGCGTTAATCCGGATCTAAGGAAGACTTGCGCCACCGCACAGTCGACCGCCAGGGTGCGGTGGCCGGCGTACTCCCGGCGGTGGTGGGCCGACCCCGGCCCACCACCCGCGTGACGCAGGCACCCGCCGGGCCGGCCAGGACACCGCGACCGGAGTGCGCCCTGGTCAGGAGCCGCGGCGCGGCCAGCGGCGACCACCGGTCTTCTGCTCGCGGGCCTCCCGGGTCATCCGGCCGACCAGCCCGAACCGGTTGACCTGCCGGGGCGTCGCCTCCGGGTCGGCCAGCAGCATCACCACGCTGGCCCCGCCGAGCCGGGCCCGGTCGATGCTGACCGAGCCGTTGGCCTGCAACGCCACCCGCTTGGCGATGTCCAGTCCCAGGCCGGTGGAGCCCTGGTCGCTGGTGCCGCGGCGCAACGCCCGGTCCGGGTTGGCGATGCCCGGGCCGGCGTCGTCGATGCGGATCGCCACGTACCCGTCCCGTCGAGAGACCGCCACCTCGAACGCGGTGCCCTGCGGGGTGTAGCGGAAGACGTTGCCGATGACCGCGTCCAGCGCGGCGGCCAGCTCGGCCCGGGGGACCGGCGCGGGGATCCGCAGCTGGGCCCCGATCACCCGGTGCGGGCGGTTCTGGTCGCCGGCCAGGGCCGCCCAGAAGACCATCCGGTCCCGGACCACCTCGCTGACGTCGCACTCGGCCGGCCCGGCCTCGTGGGTGACCGCCTTGCGGGTGGTCTTGATCAGTACGTCGATCTCACCCTCCAGGGTGACGATCGCCTGGCGGATCCGCCGGATGGTCCGCCGCCGGTCCAGCTCGGCCGGGGTGAACGAGCCGACGCTGGTGTCGTCGGAGTCCAGCCCCTCGGCGTCCAGCCGCAGCACGGTCAGCGGGGTGCGCAGCCGGTGCGACAGGTCGGCCACCAGCTCACGCTCGTCGGTGCGGGCGGCGACCAGCCGGTCCGCCATCCGGTTGAACGCGTACCCGGCCTCGGCCAGCTCCCGTGGCCCGCTCGGCTCCACCCGTACGCCCAGGTCGCCGTCGCCGACGGCCAGGGCGGCCCGGACCAGCCCCCGGGTGGAGTCGACCGCCCGCGCCGCCACCCGGTCCACCACGATCACCGCCGCGCCGACCAGCGCCACGGCCACCGCGGCCAGCAGCAGCCACGTCCCGCCGGCGCCCTCGTCCAGCTCGCCGGAGGGGACGAACGTCTCCACCACGGCGACCCGGTCGTCGAGCACCACCGGGTCCAGGCGCAGCACCCCGCCGTCCACGTCGACGACCACCGACCGCCTGTCGTCGCGCGCCCGCTCCAGGTCGTCCTCGGCGGCCCGCCCGGCGGGCTCGGCGCCGCCCAACCCGTGCACGACCGGCCGGGTCGCCGGGTCGTCACCGCTGGCCTCCACGGCCCGGCGTACCGCCGCCGGCTCGGTGCTCACCGCGAGCGCCCCGGTGACCAGCGCGCCGCGCCGCGCCGCGTCGGCCAGCGCCTCGTCGCGCACCTCGTCGCGCAGGCTCAACCCGAGGGGGACCAGGAAGGCGAGCGCGACCAGCGCGCACATGCCGGCGGTCAGGTAGGCCAGCGCCAGCCTCAGTCCGGGGCCACCAGCCGGAAGCCCACCCCCCGCACGGTGCGCAGGTAGCGCGGCTTCGCCGCGGACTCGCCCATCTTTCGGCGCAGCCAGTACAGGTGAACGTCGATGGTCTGGTCCTCGCCGACCGACGGCTGCCGCCATACCTCCTCCAAGAGCTCCCGCCGGGACACTACCCGGCCGGGTCGTGCGGCGAGATACGCCAGCAGGTCGAATTCCTTGCGGGTCAGCGCCAGCGGCTCCCCGTCGAGCAGCGCGCTGCGCTCGCCCACGTCCACCCGCAGCCCGCCGACGGTGTGCACCGCCGGCTGCACCGTCCGGCTGGCCCGGCCGACCCGGCGCAGCACGGTGGTGATCCGGGCGTCGAGGTGCGCGCCGGTGAACGGCTTGACCATGTAGTCGTCGGCGCCGGCGCGCAGCAGCCGGACCACCGACTGCTCGTCGTCGCGGGCGGTGGCGATGATGATCGGCACGTCGGTGATGCCGCGCAGCATCCGCAGCGCGTCGGAGCCGTCCAGGTCGGGCAGGCCCAGGTCCAGCACGACGAGGTCCGGCGTCTCGGCGGCGACCCGGCGCAGCGCGTCCAGCGCCGTGCCGACGGCGTGCACGGCATGCCCCCGCTCGGTGAGGGAACGCAGCATCGCGCCGCGTACGACGTGATCGTCTTCGACCAGGAGCACGGTGGCCACGTCAGCACCGTACTGCCCGTGGCAAGTTGATCGCGTTGCGGCGTACCGGCCGACCGGGCAAGCTGGCACGACGATGACGTTCACGCTGTTTCCCGACGCCCGGGCGGCCCTGGCCCGTGACAGCCTCGCCGGCCTCTCGGTCGGCGACGCCCTGGGATCGCAGTACTTCGTGCCGGGGCGGCACCCCGACGACGTCGCGGCCGGGCGGCTCCCGCCGCCGCCCTGGCAGTGGACCGACGACACGGAGATGGCCTGCTCCGTGGTCGCGGAGCTGGCCGAGCACGGCGACGTCGACGCCGACCGCCTCGCGCTCGCCTTCGCGCGGCGCTGCGAACCGTACCGGGGGTACGGGCCGGGCGCGGTGACGATCCTGCGGCTCATCCGCACCGGCACGCCGTGGCCGGTCGCCGCCGCGTCGGCCTTCGACGGGCAGGGCTCCTGCGGCAACGGCGCGGCGATGCGGGTCGGCCCGCTCGGCGCCTGGTACGCCGACTCCACCGCGAAGGCGGCGACCCGGGCCCGGGCGTCGGCCGAGGTCACCCACGCCCACGCGGAGGGAATCGCCGGGGCGGTCGCGGTGGCCGTCGCCGCCTCGCTCGCCGCCCGCGCCCGGCTCGACGGCGACCGGCCGGAGCCGGCCCGGCTGCTGGCCGCGGTCGCCGCCGCGCTCGATCCCGCCGCCGAGGTGGCCCGGGGGGTGCGCCGTGCCGTCGGACTGCTCGGCCGGCCGCTCGCCGAGGCGGTCGACGGGCTCGGCAACGGCTCCCGGGTCACCGCCCAGGACACCGTCGCCTTCACGCTCTGGGTGGCCGCCACCCACCTCGCCGACTACCCGACGGCGGTCCGCGCCTGCGTCGAGGCGGGCGGGGACGTCGACACCACCGCCGCGATCGTCGGCTCGGTGGTGGCCGCGTACACCGGGGTGGGCACTCCGGGCGGCGTGCCGGACGGCTGGCTGGCGGCCCGGGAGCCGCTGCCGGAGTGGGTTCGCTGAGGTCAGCGGGACCCCACCGGCTCGGTGGCGGACCCCAACGCCGGACGGTCGCCGTCGGTCCGGTCCTCCGTCGACGGGCCGTCCTCGGGCTGCTCGTCGTCGGGTTCGGCGCGGTGCCGGGCCCGGCTGACCGCCCAGCCGATCAGCGCGCCGCCACCCAGTCCGATCAGCAGGCCGCCGCCGAGCAGGACGTCCGCGCTCGGCCCGTCCCCGTCGGTCACCGGCGCGTCGGCCACCGCCGGCGCGCCGGCCGGATCGGCGGCCACGCCCCCGTGACCGTGCCCGGCCGGCGCCGCGCCGCCGGTCGGCGGGACCAGCGTCAGCGTCGGGGCCGGGTGGGCGCCGCCGGCCGGGTCGGCCCAGCGCACCACGGTCCCGTCCGAGTACGTCTGCACCACCTCGAAGTCCATCCGGTCGGTCTGCGGCAGTGGACCCATGGCGACGGAGAGCCGGGCCGGGCCGGGCGCCGGTGCGCCGGCGGCCCGGGTCCACACCACCGAGGCGGTCACCGTGGTGACCCCGGGGGCGTGGATGCCGGCCACCGGCCGGTCCAGGGTGCGGGAGGTCATCAGCGGCGCCCAGCCGTCCACCGACAGCGGGTAGACCTCACCGACCGGGGCGTCCTCCGGGAGCTTGAACTCGATCTTCTCGGTCCGCGCGCCCGGTCGCTCCTCGGGCACCACCAGGTGCAGCGTCACCGCCTCGCCCTGCGTCGCCTGCGTCGGCGTGGTCGTCACGCCCGCCGCCGACGCGGCCCCCGGCCAGCCGAGCACGCCGGCCACGGCCGTGGCCAGCACGAGTACGGCCCGGCCCCGCCGGCTGCCACTGCGGGTCGTCGTCATCCGTGCCCCCATCCGTCTCCACGCGGCCGGCACCGGCTCCGGCCACACCCGGTAGTTCGGACGGGAGGCCGAAAAGGTTCAACCGCGGGCGGGACGACATGCCGGGCCCACCCTTTCCCGACGACCGGGCGGAAAGGGGCGACCGATAGCATCGCAGGAGCCGGACCCCGGCACATCCGTACCGTCTGCAGCTGAGGAGTCACCGTGTCCGCACCCCGTACCCCCGCAGTGGCCGACCCCGTCGTCGTCGCCGCCGGGACGACGGCGGCCGACGCGGTGGCCGCGGCCGGGCTGCCCGCCGCCGGCCCGAAGGCGATCGTGGTGGTCCGCGACCCGCAGGGCCAGCTGCGCGACCTGGACTGGACGCCGGCCGAGGACACCACGGTCGAGCCGGTCGCCCTGGACACCCCGGACGGGTTGAACGTGCTGCGCCACTCGTGCGCGCACGTGCTCGCCCAGGCCGTGCAGGACGTCTTCCCGGAGGCGAAGCTCGGCATCGGCCCGCCGATCGAGAACGGCTTCTACTACGACTTCGCCGTGGACAAGCCGTTCCAGCCGGACGACCTCGGCAAGCTCGAGAAGCGGATGCAGGAGATCGTCAAGTCCGGGCAGCGGTTCCGCCGCCGGCGCTTCGACAGCCTGGAGCAGGCGAAGGCCGAGCTGGCCGCCGAGCCGTTCAAGCTGGAGCTGATCGACGTCAAGGGGGAGGGGCTGGACTCCTCCGAGGTGATGGAGGTGGGCGGCGGCGAGCTGACCATCTACGACAACCTCGCCGCCACCGAGGAGAAGGTCTGCTGGTCGGACCTCTGCCGTGGCCCGCACCTGCCGAACACCCGGCTGATCGGCGCGTTCAAGCTGATGCGCTCGGCGGCCGCCTACTGGCGCGGCTCGGAGAAGAACCCGCAGCTGCAGCGGGTGTACGGCACCGCGTGGCCGACCCGGGACGAGCTGAAGGCGTACCTGAAGCTGCTGGAGGAGGCCGCCCGACGCGACCACCGCAAGCTCGGCGCGGACCTGGACCTGTTCAGCTTCCCCGACGAGATCGGCTCCGGCCTGCCGGTGTTCCACCCCAAGGGCGGTGTGATCAAGCGGGAGATGGAGGACTACGTCCGCGCCCGCCACATCGAGGAGGGCTTCCAGTACGTCGGCACCCCGCACATCTCGAAGGAAGGGCTCTTCCACACCTCGGGTCACCTGCCGTACTACGCCGACGGGATGTTCCCGCCCATCGAGTTCGAGGGCGCGGACTACTACCTCAAGGCGATGAACTGCCCGATGCACAACCTGATCTACCGGTCGCGCGGGCGGTCCTACCGCGAGCTGCCGATGCGCCTGTTCGAGTTCGGCTCGGTGTACCGGTACGAGAAGTCGGGCGTCATCCACGGGCTGACCCGGGTGCGCGGCTTCACCCAGGACGACTCGCACTCCTACTGCACGAAGGAGCAGGCGCCGGCCGAGGTCAAGCACCTGCTGAACTTCGTGCTCGGCCTGCTGAAGGACTTCGGCATCGACGACTTCTACCTGGAGCTGTCGACCCGCGACGAGTCCAAGCCGGAGAAGTTCGTCGGCACCGAGGAGGACTGGGCGACGGCGACGGCGGTGCTGGAGCAGTGCGCGCGCGAGACCGGGCTGGACCTGGTGCCCGACCCGGGCGGCGCGGCCTTCTACGGCCCGAAGATCTCGGTGCAGGCCAAGGACGCGATCGGCCGTACCTGGCAGATGTCGACCATCCAGTACGACTTCAACCAGCCCAAGGGCTTCGGGCTGGAGTACCAGGCGGCCGACGGCACCCGGCAGCAGCCGGTCATGATCCACTGCGCCAAGTTCGGGTCGATCGAGCGTTTCGTCGGTGTGCTCACCGAGCACTACGCCGGGGCGTTCCCGGCCTGGCTGGCTCCGGTGCAGGTGGTCGGCATCCCGATCCGTGAGGACCACACCGACTACCTGCACGAGTTCGTGGCCACGCTGCGCGCCGAGGGCGTCCGCGCCCAGGTGGACAGCGGCGACGACCGGATGCAGAAGAAGATCCGCACCGCCCAGCAGCAGAAGATCCCGTTCATGGTGATCGCCGGCGACGACGACGTGGCGGCCGGCACGGTCTCCTTCCGCTACCGGGACGGCTCGCAGCGCAACGGCGTGCCGGTGGCCGAGGCGGTGGCGCACGTGCGGGACGTGGTCTCCTCCCGCACCAACTCCGGCCCGTCCGCCGTGGAGAACTGAGCCGCGACCGGCGTCAGGTGGCGGTGTCCGACGTCGGGACACCGCCACCGCTGTGCCCGGCCCCGGTCCGCCCGGGGCACGCGCGCCGTGGGCCGATCGCGGTGCGCTCCGGCGGGCGGTGAGCCCACCGGCGGTCGCTGGGGCACCTCCGGCAGCGCCTCGGTGACCGTCTCCGGGGACGGCTTCGCGGCCCGCAACCTCACCTTCGCCAACCTCTTCGACCCCGCCGCCCACCCGGAGATCACCAACCGGCAGGCGGTCGCCGTGCTCACCCGCGCCGACCGGCTCGTCTTCGACAACGTCCGGTTCCTCGGCCGCCAGGACACCCTCTACGTCAACACCCCCGAGGTGACCGTCGCCAGCCGGGCGTACTTCCGCAAGTGCCGCATCGACGGGGACGTCGACTTCGTCTTCGGCCGCGGCACCGCCGTCTTCGACCGCTGCGAACTGCGGTCGCTCAGCCGCGGCTCGACCAGCAGCAACAACGGGTACGTCACCGCCGCCAGCACGGACCGGGCCGTCCCGTACGGCTTCCTGATCCGGCGCAGCCGGCTCACCGGCACCGCCGAGCCGGACACCGTCTCGCTCGGCCGCCCCTGGCACCCCGGCAACGACCCGGCGGCGGCCCCCTGCACGGTGATCCGTGACTCCTGGCTCGGCGCGCACGTGCGCGCATCCACCCCGTGGAGCGACTTCGGCACCTGGTCCTGGCGCGACGCCCGCTACGCCGAGTACGCCAACACCGGCCCCGGAGCCGCGATCAACCCGGACCGTCCGCAGCTGACCGCCGAGGAGGCCGCCCGGCTCACCCCACGGACCTGGCTGGCCGGTGCGGACGGGTGGGACCCGCTGCGGTGACCGTAGGATCGGCGATGTGACTGGGGCGGAGCGGCACTTCGACGGCGGAACGGACAACGGCCTGGCCGACGGGCTGGAACGGCTCTGGACGCCGCACCGGATGACGTACATCTCGGGGGAGGACCGCCCCGAGGGCGGCTACGAGAAGCCCACCGGCTGCCCGTTCTGCCTGGCCCCCGGCCTGCCCCCGGGGCAGAGCCTGGTCGTGGCCCGGGGCGAGCACGTCTTCGCGGTGCTCAACCTCTACCCGTACAACCCGGGCCACCTGCTGGTCTGCCCGTACCGGCACGTCGCCGACTACACCGACCTCGACGCCGAGGAGACGGGCGAGTTGGCGGTCTTCACCCAGACCGCGATGCGGGTGGTCCGGAAGGTCAGCAACGCGCACGGCTTCAACCTGGGCATGAACCAGGGCGGAGTCGCCGGCGCCGGCATCGCCGCGCACCTGCACCAGCACGTGGTGCCCCGCTGGGGCGGCGACGCCAACTTCATGCCGGTGATCGGGCGGACGAAGGTGCTGCCGCAGGTGCTCGCCGACACCCGCGAGCTCTTCGCCCGCACCTGGCCCAGCTGAGCCGCCCGCGCGGCCCCACGGCGGCCGGCCCACCATTACGATCTTGCGCATGGCCCTGCTGCACCGCGCGGAACTGCGCCCCTCCAAGCTCGACCTCCTGGCGGCCTGGCTGCCCGGCCGTGACTGGTTCCACGGGCCGGTCGACGGCGACGTGACCCGGGTGGCGGCGTACCGCTTCGACGACCCGGCCGGCGCGGTCGGCATCGAGACGATGCTGGTCCGCGTCGGCGACGGACCGGTGCACCAGGTCCCGCTCACCTACCGCGACGCGCCGCTCGACGACGGCGACGACCGGCTGATCGGCACCACGCACCACTCCGTGCTGGGACGGCGCTGGGTGTACGACGCCTGCGCGGACCCCGTCTACGCCGCGGCACTGGCCTCGGCCGTCCTGGCCGGCACCGGCCAGGCGGAGGAGTTCTTCGAGGTCGACGGGGTGCGGGAGCGTCGCGCCCCCAGCATGACCATCGCCACCACCGGCGGCGTCATGGCCGCCCCGCCGGCCGTGGGCGCGCTGCGCGAGGTGGTGGACGCCGACCCCACGGTCATCGTCACCGACAGGGTCGAACTGGCCGTGCCGCGCCTCCTGGTGGCCCGTGACCGGTCGGACGCCGCCACCCTCACCGGCGCCTGGGACGGCCAGCCCGACCCGCTGCCGCTGGCGTACGCCACCCTCCGCTAGGGGTCCGTCCAGCTTCCCGACCGACCGGCCGTCCCATGTGGTCGATCCTGCACCGGCGGTGACGTTCCTGCACCCCCTGGCGCGGGAGGTGACAGGATGCGGCGATGGCAGTGACGACACGGACATTGGGTCGCAGCGGCATCGAGGTCAGCGCCCTCGGCATGGGGTGCTGGGCGATCGGTGGCCCCTGGGCCGAGGGGACCCGGCCGCTGGGCTGGGGCAGGGTCGACGACGAGGAGTCGGTCCGGGCCGTCCGCCGGGCGCTCGACCTCGGCGTGACCCTCTTCGACACCGCCGACACGTACGGGGCGGGGCACGGCGAGCGCATCCTCGGCCGGGCCCTGGCCGGCCGCCGCGACGAGGCGGTCATCGCCACGAAGTGGGGCTACACGTTCGACGAGCGCACCCGGCAGGCCACCGGCGAGGACGCCTCCCCGGCGTACCTGCGTCGGGCGGTCGTCGACTCGCTGCGCCGGCTGGACACCGACCGGATCGACCTCTACCAACTGCACCTGGGCGACCTGCCGCTGCCACGGGTGCAGGCGCTGCTCGGCACGCTGGAGGACCTGGTCGCCGACGGGCTGATCCGCGCGTACGGCTGGAGCACCGACCGGGCCGACCGGGTCGCGGCGTTCGCCGAGGCGGCGCCGCGCGCCACCGCCGTGCAGCACACCCTGTCGGTGCTCCGGGACACCCCGGCCATGCTGGCCGCCTGCGACAAGCACGACCTGGCCAGCGTCAACCGGGGCCCGCTCGGCATGGGGCTGCTCACCGGCAAGTACACGACGGAGTCGACACTGCCCCGCGACGACGTGCGCGGTCTCGCCCCGACCTGGCTGGAGTGGTTCCGCGGCGGCCGGCCGGCGCCGGAGTGGCTGCGTCGGGTCGCCGCGGTACGCGGCGCGCTGACCGCCGACGGCCGGACCCTCGCCCAGGGCGCGTTGGGCTGGCTCTGGGCACGCAGCGGGCGGACCGTGCCGATCCCCGGCTGCCGCACCGTGGCCCAGGTCGAGGAGAACGCGGCGGCGCTGCGCCTCGGCCCGCTCGCCCCGGACCACTTCGCCGAGGTGGAACGGCAGCTCGCCGGGCTGCGCGCCGCCGCCCTGCGCGACGCCGACCGCCCGTACTGGCCGATGCCCCCGGTCCCCGCCGTGCGCCCCTGACCCGCCCCCTCGCCTCCGCACCCCACGCCCTGGATCCCGCTCTTTCAGAGAAAGAGTGGCTATTCGGCGTCGGACAGCCACTCTTTCTCTGAAGTTGCAGGTCGGGGATGGGGTGCGGCGAAGGAGCGCGGGGCGGGGCGGGGCGGGGGTGCGAGGGGGTCAGGGGCGGGTGGGGTGTTCCTTGCGCAGCTGCTCGGCGAGGTGGGCGGGCATCGGCTCGTACCGGGCGAACTCGCGGCGGAAGGTGCCGGTGCCGGAGGTCATCGAGCGCAGCTCGACGGCGTACCGGAGCAGTTCGGTGGCGGGCACCTCGGCGCGGACCAGGGTGCGGCCCTCGGCGTCCGGGTCCGGTTCGGTGCCGAGCACCCGGCCTCGGCGGCCGGACAGGTCGCCCATCACCGCGCCGACCGAGCCGTCGGGCACCCGGACGGTCACCTCGTCCACCGGCTCCAGCAGCGCCGGCTGCCCCTTCTCGGCGGCGTCGCGCAGGGCCAGCGCCCCGGCGGTCTGGAACGCCGCGTCGGAGGAGTCGACGCTGTGCGCCTTGCCGTCGACGAGGGTGACCCGCAGGTCCACCACCGGGTGACCGGCGACCAGGCCGCGCTCCATCTGCGCCCGGACGCCCTTCTCCACCGAGGGGATGTAGTTGTGCGGGACGGCCCCGCCGACCACCTTGTCGACGAACTCGAAGCCGGCGCCCCGGGGCAGCGGCTCCACCTCGATGTCGCAGACGGCGTACTGGCCGTGGCCGCCGGACTGCTTGACGTGCCGGCCGTGCCCCCGGGCGGGCACGGCCAGCGTCTCGCGCAGCGACACCCGGACCGGCTCGGTCTCCAGCTCCACGCCGCCGGTGCGCAGCCGGTCGAGCACGACGTCGGCGTGCGCCTCGCCCATGCACCAGAGCACCAGCTGGTGGGTCTCCGGGTTGCGCTCCAGCCGCAGGGTGGGGTCACCGGCGACGAGCCGGCCCAGGTTGCGGGCCAGGGCGTCCTCGTCGGCCCGGCTCTTCGCCACGATCGCCACCGGCAGCAGCGGCTCGGGCATCTCCCACGGGGCGATCAGCAGCGGCTCGTCCCTGGCCGAGACGGTGTCGCCGGTCTCCGCGCTGCCCGACTTGGTGATCGCGCAGATGTCGCCGGCGACGGCGGCGGGCACCTCGCGCAGCGTCGCGCCCAGCGGACTGTAGACGTGCCCGACCCGCTCGTCGGCGTCGTGGTCGGGGTGTCCGCGCTCGGCCATGCCGTGCCCGGAGACGTGTACCACCTGGTCGGGGCGGAGGGTGCCGGAGAAGACCCGGACCAGCGAGACCCGGCCGACGTGCCGGTCCACGGTCGTCTTGACCACCTCGGCGACCAGCGGGCCGTCCGGGTCGCAGCCCAGCGGCGGGCGGGGGGAGCCGTCCACCCCGGTGACCGCGGGCAGCTCGTGCTCCAGCGGCGACGGGAACGCGGCGACCAGCCCGTCGAGCAGCACGTCCAGGCCCACGCCGGTCTGCGCGCAGACCGGCACCACCGGGTAGAAGTGGCCCCGGGCCACCGCCTTCTCCAGGTCGGTGACGAGCACCTCGGTGTCGATCTCCTCGCCGCCGAGGTAGCGGTCCATCAGGGTCTCGTCCTCGCTCTCGGCGATGATCCCCTCGATCAGCTCGTTGCGGGCCTCCAGGATCGCCGGCAGGTGCTCCGGGTCCGGCTCGCGCACCGTCGCGGGCAGGCCCGCCGAGTAGTCGAAGACCCGGCGCGTGATCAGGCCCATCAGCCCCGCCACCGACTCGCCGTCGTCGCCGAGCATCGGCAGGTAGAGCGGGAGCACGTTGTCGCCGAAGACCCGCTGGCAGAGCGCCACCGCCTCGTCGAAGTCGCCGCGCGGGTGGTCCAGCCGGGAGACCGCCACGGCGCGCGGCATGTCCACCGCGGCGCACTCCTCCCAGAGGGCGGCGGTGGCCATGTCCATGCCGTCCACGGCGGAGACCACGAACAGCGCGGCGTCGGCGGCGCGCAGCCCGGCCCGCAGCTCGCCGACGAAGTCGCCGTACCCGGGGGTGTCCAGGAGGTTGACCTTGACACCGGAGTGCACGAGCGGCGCGCACGCCAGGCTCACCGAGCGCTGCTGGCGTACCGCCGCCGGGTCGTGGTCGCAGACGGTGGTGCCGTCGGTGACCGTGCCGGCCCGGCCGATCGTGCCGCTGGCCGCGAGCAACGCCTCGACCAGGGTGGTCTTGCCCGCCCCGGAGTGCCCCACGAGCACCACGTTGCGAACCCTGCCGGGCTCGGTCACCACCGGCGCGCCGCCGGTGACACCCTTCTCCTGGTTCTTCTGCGCCATCGCGGCGCACCTCCCTCAGCCGTGGTTGGTGGCGACCGCCGCGCGCGACGGGAAGCGGGCCCGGGGCGGGTGCCGCGGCGATATCCTCCGGTGCTCTCCTGGACGACGGGTAATCAGGCCGCTCGGTCGGTGAACTGGCTCACCTCCCACACTCGATCTCACACCCGTTGCCGACGCGGCACAAGCCTCCGCCACGCGGGTCGGACGAGGTGGCCGTATCGCCGCCGGGTGCCGGCCGTTATCGTGGGACCGCCATGGCGAAGATCTTCCAAGTGACGGCCCGCGCGGGGATGACCCGCGTCGTGGAGCCGGTCGCGCGCGGCCTGCTCCGCGCGGGCGTGTCCCCCAACGCGGTCACCGTGACCGGCACCCTCGGCGTGCTCGTCGGCGCCCTCGGCTTCGGCGCCCGGGGCGACCTGGTCGCCGGAGCCCTGATCGTGACCGTGTTCGCGCTCACCGACCTGCTCGACGGGACGATGGCCCGGATGAGCGGCGGCTCCACCCGGTTCGGCGCCTTCCTCGACTCGAGCATGGACCGGATCGCCGACAGCGCGGTCTTCGGCGCGGTCGCGTACTGGCTGGCCACCGAGGGCAACCACTCGGGGGTGGCCGCCGCGCTGCTCTGCCTCGCCGCCGGCGGGCTGGTCTCCTACGTCAAGGCCCGGGCCGAGGGGCTCGGCATGAGCGGCGCCGTGGGCATCGCCGAGCGCACCGAGCGGCTGCTCATCGTCGGCGTCGGCGGTCTGCTCACCGGCCTCGGCGTCGACCCGGCCCTGGAGATCGCGCTCTGGCTGCTCGCCGCCGTCTCGATCTTCACGGTCGGGCAGCGGATGGCCTACGTGTACCGGCAGGCCCAGCGGGTCGGCCAGGAGTGAACCTCACCGAGCTCGGCTACGTCGCCGGCTGGCGTGTGGTCCGGGCGCTGCCCCGGCCCGTCGTGGCCGCGGCGTTCCGGGCGGGCGCCGACCGCGCGCACCGCGCCGGCGGCGGGGGTACGACCCGACTGCGCGCCAACCTGCGCCGGGTGGTCGGCCCCGACCTGCCCGAGGCCGAGCTGGACGACCTCGTCCGGCGGGGGCTGCGCTCGTACGCCCGGTACTGGATGGAGGCGTTCCGGCTGCCCGCGTTGAGCCGCGCCGAGATCCTGGCCGGGTTCCGGCTGGCGCCGGAGGGCATCGACCGGCTCTCCGCCGACGTGGCCGCCGGGCGGGGCGCGGTGGTCGCGCTGCCGCACGCCGGCAACTGGGACGCGGCCGGCGCGTGGGTGGCGGCCACCGGCTGGCCGATCACCACGGTCGCCGAGCGGTTGAGGCCCGAGGGCCTCTACGAGCGCTTCCTCGCCTTCCGGCAGGGGCTGGGCATGGAGATCCTGCCCACCCAGGGCGGTCCGCGTCCCGCCTTCGACGTGCTGGTGGACCGGTTGCGCGCCGGTACGGTGGTGCCGCTGCTGGCCGACCGGGACCTCTCCGCCCGGGGCATCGAGGTCGACTTCTTCGGCGGCCGGACCCGGATGCCGGCCGGGCCGGCGCTGCTGGCGCTGCGCACCGGCGCGCCCCTCTACGTCGCCTCGATGTGGTACGAACCGGACGCCGCGTGCGCCTCGATCTCCGGTCCGCTGCCGCTGCCCGACCCGGACTCCGCCCCGCTGGACGCGCGGGTGCGCACGGTCACCCAGCGGATTGCCGACGGTCTGGCGGCCGGGATCGCCCGCCATCCGGAAGACTGGCACATGTTGCAGCGGATGTGGCTGGATCAGCGTGCGGCGACCGACGGCGGCTCCCGCCCCTCGGCGCAGCCGCCGACCAGCACCGGGACGAACTGAGGGAGCGGGCGCAATGCGGATCGGCATCGTGTGCCCGTACTCCTTCGACGTCCCCGGCGGGGTGCAGAACCACGTCATGGACCTCGCCGAGGCGCTGATCGGGCTCGGTCACGAGGTGAGCGTGCTCGCCCCGGCCGACGAGGACTCGCCGCTGCCGTCGTACGTGGTGTCGGCGGGGCGGGCGGTGCCGCTGCCGTACAACGGCTCGGTGGCCCGCATCGCCTTCGGCCCGGTCTCCACGGCGCGGGTCCGCCGGTGGATCATCCGGGGCGACTTCGACGTGCTGCACGTGCACGAGCCGCTCACGCTGAGCCTGTCGATGCTCGCCGTGCTCTCCGCCCGGGGGCCGGTGGTGGCCACCTTCCACACCGCGATGACCCGGTCCCGGGTGCTCGCCGCCGCCCAGGGCGTGCTGCAGATCGTGCTGGAGCGGATCACCGCCCGGATCGCGGTCAGCGCCCTGGCCCGCAAGGTGCAGGTCGAGCACATGGACGGTGGCGCGGTGGAGATCCCCAACGGGGTCGCCGTGGCCAAGTTCACCGGGGTGGAGCCGCTGCCCGGCTGGCCGGGGGAGTGCGGTCCGGGCACGGGCGGCACGATCGGCTTCCTCGGCCGGTTCACCGAGGCCCGCAAGGGATTCCCGATCCTGCGCGACGCCTTCGTCGCGCTGGCCCCGCACCGGCCCGGGCTGCGCCTGTTGGTGGCCGGGCCGGGCGACCCGGACGACCTGTACGGCCGGTTCCCGGCCGAGCTGCGCGACCGGGTGAGCTTCCTCGGCATGGTGCCCGAGCCGGAGAAGGCGCGGATGTTGCGCAGCCTGCACCTCTACGTCGCCCCGAACACCGGCGGCGAGTCCTTCGGGATGATCCTCACCGAGGCGCTGGCGGCGGGCGCCACCGTGCTCGCCAGCGACCTCGACGCGTTCCGGCGGGTGCTCGACGGCGGGCGGGCCGGGCGGCTCTTCCCGACCGGCGACGCGGCGGCCCTGCGGGCCGCCCTGGCCGAGCTGCTCGACGACCCGCAGCAGCGGGCCGCACTGACCGCCTGCGGTGACCAGGTGGTGGCGCACTACGACTGGCCGGTGGTGGCCCGCCGGGTGCTGGAGGTGTACGCGGCGGCGATCGAGGCCACCGACGGCCGGGTCATCGACCAGGAGTGGGCGGGACTGGGCGGGGCGGTGTGAACACGACCATGCCGCACCTGTGGTGGGCGCTGGCCGTCACCGTCGTGGTGGCCCTGGTCGGCGTGTACCTGGTCTGGACGGCCGGGCGGGTCGCGCGGTTGCAGGCCCGGGCGGAGTCGGCGGCCCGGGCGCTCGACGCGCACCTGCTGCGCCGCGCGGCGGCCGCCGCGGTGCTGGCCGAGAAGCGGTACGGCGTCGAGCTGTACGCGGCGGCGCGGATCGCCCTGGACGCGGCCCCGGAGGAGCGCGAGGCCGCCGAGAACGACCTCACCCGCCAGCTGCGCGCGATCACCCTCGACCCGGCCGATCCGGCCTGCGAGGCGGTGATCGCGGCGAGCCGGCGGCTGGCCCTGGCCCGCCAGGTGCACACCGATCTCGTCCGGGACGCCCGGGCCGCCCGCAGCCGCCCCGTGGTGCGGCTGTTCCGGATGGGGCGCGGGCAGCAGTGGCCCCGCTACTTCGACGTCGACGACCCGACCCTCACGGTCCCCGTCGAGGCCCCGGCGAGCTGACCCGCCCGGTTCGTGCCGGGCCGTCCCCAACGACGGTCTCCGGCACCCCGGATTGGCCTGCGACACCCGGGTGACGACGGCCACAGTGCAGGCCACCGTGGGACCGATTGGCTGTCGGAGCGGCGTTGAGGCCGTCGTAGCATCGCACTAGCCAGCCCCCGAACGTCCGAGGAGCGATAACCCGTGCCCGAAACCACCTCCCCGAGCGCCACCGCCACCCCGGCCGTCGGCACCGCCCGCGTCAAGCGCGGCATGGCCGAGATGCTCAAGGGCGGCGTGATCATGGACGTGGTCACCCCCGAGCAGGCCAAGATCGCCGAGGACGCCGGCGCGGTCGCCGTGATGGCGCTGGAGCGGGTGCCCGCCGACATCCGCGCGCAGGGCGGCGTCTCCCGGATGAGTGACCCGGACATGATCGACGGCATCATCGCGGCCGTCTCCATCCCGGTCATGGCCAAGGTCCGCATCGGTCACTTCGTCGAGGCCCAGATTCTCCAGTCGCTCGGCGTCGACTACATCGACGAGTCCGAGGTGCTGACCCCGGCCGACTACGCCAACCACATCGACAAGTGGGCGTACACCGTCCCCTTCGTCTGTGGCGCCACCAACCTCGGTGAGGCGCTGCGTCGGATCACCGAGGGCGCGGCCATGATCCGCTCGAAGGGCGAGGCCGGCACCGGCGACGTCTCCAACGCCACCACCCACATGCGCAAGATCCGGCAGGAGATCCGCCGGCTGCAGTCGCTGCCGGAGGACGAGCTGTTCGTCGCCGCCAAGGAGCTGCAGGCCCCGTACGAGCTGGTCAAGGAGGTCGCCCGGACGGGCAAGCTGCCGGTGGTGCTCTTCACCGCGGGCGGCATCGCCACCCCGGCCGACGCCGCCATGATGATGCAGCTCGGCGCCGAGGGCGTCTTCGTCGGCTCCGGCATCTTCAAGTCCGGCAACCCGGCGCAGCGGGCCGCAGCGATCGTCAAGGCCACCACCTTCCACGACGACCCGGACGTGCTGGCCAAGGTCTCCCGCGGCCTGGGCGAGGCGATGGTCGGCATCAACGTCGACGAGATCCCGCAGCCGCACCGGCTGGCCGAGCGGGGCTGGTGACCGCGTGGCCGGCGCCGGGCGGGCGACGCCCGGCCCGGCCCGGGCCGACGACGAGAGGACAACGCGCATGAGCGACGCGCCGACCATCGGTGTGCTCGCCCTCCAGGGTGACGTCCGCGAGCACGTCGCGGCCCTGGCCGGCGTCGGCGCGGACGCCCGCCCGGTACGCCGTCCGGCCGAGCTGGACGCGGTCGACGGGCTGGTCGTCCCCGGCGGCGAGTCGACCACCATCAGCAAGCTCGTCGACATCTTCGAGATGCGCGAGCCGATCGACAAGCGGATCGCCGGCGGGATGCCGGTCTACGGCTCCTGCGCCGGCATGATCATGCTGGCCGGCGAGGTCCTGGACGGCCGGCCCGACCAGCGCGGCTTCGCCGGCATCGAGATGACCGTGCGGCGCAACGCGTTCGGCCGCCAGGTCGACTCGTTCGAGGCGCCGGTGCACATCGCCGGGGTCGAGGGCGGGCCGTTCCACGCGGTGTTCATCCGGGCCCCGTGGGTCGAGCGGGTCGGCGCGGACGTGCAGGTGCTGGGCCGGGTCACCGACGGGTCGGCCGGCGACCGGATCGTCGCGGTCCGGCAGGGCAACCTGCTGGCCACCTCGTTCCACCCCGAGCTCACCGGCGACCTGCGGCTGCACCGGTACTTCGTGGACCTGGTCCGCGCGGCCTGAGCGTCGGTGTCGGCCGGGTCCCTGCTCGACAGGGGCCCCGCCGACGCGTCTGCGGGCACCGGTCGGTTCAGCCGGTGACGGCGCGCAGCCGGCCGGGCCGCCGGTCGAGGAGCCGGTCCAACCGGGCCGCCGTCGCGGCGTCCGCGGGCAGCTGCACGACCAACCACTGGTGGGCGGCGTCGGCGAGTTCCAGGGTCTCGTACGCCAGCCGCAGCGCGCCGACCACCGGGTGCCGCACCTCGCGCACCCCGGCCCCCGGGGCGGCCACCGGCCGGCGCTGCCACCGGTCGGTGAAGGACGCGCCGACCGTCCGGGCCAGCCGCGCGGCGAACGCGTCGGTGGCCGGGTCGCCCCGGCGCAGCCGGTGCAGTTCGGCGACCTGGTGGTCGGCCACCCCCGCCCAGTCGCCGAAGGTGTCCCGGGCCCGCTCGTCGGTGAGGACGTACCAGGTCAGGTTGGGGCGGGCGCCGTCGAGCAGCCCCAGCGGCCGGGCCAGCCGGTCGAACGGGTCGTTCCAGGCCAGCACGTCGGCGAGCTGGTTGACCACGTACGCCGGGGTGTCCCGGACGGCGTCGAGCAGCGCGCGGACGGTGGGGCGCACGGTGCGCGACACGGCCGGCCGGCCGCCCGCGCAGAGCTGTCGGCTGTGGTTGACCGACGCCAGCTGCCGCAGGTGGTCGCGGTCGGCGTCGTCGAGCCGCAGCGCGTCGGCGAGCGCGGCGAGGATCTCCGGCGAGGGCCGGGTGTCGCGGCCCTGCTCCAGGCGGGTCAGGTACTCCACGCTGACCTGCGCCAGCGTCGCCAGCTCGGCCCGGCGCAACCCGGGGGTACGCCGCCGGGCGCCCTCGGGCAGGCCGACCCGGGCGGGCGGGGTCGCCTCCCGGCGGCTGCGCAGGAACGCCCCCAGCTCTCCGTCCATCACCGGCCCAGTCTGGCAGCGTCGTCCCGTGGGTGGGTGGCCCTGCGGGGGCCACGCTCACCGCGGCCTCCCCACCGGCGGTGCGCGCCCCGACGATCGGGTCATGCAGAACGCACAGACAACTGGGCCGGTCCGGATCGGCCTGATCGTGGGCAGCACCCGTCCCGGCCGGCGCGGCGCGGCCGTCGCCGGCTGGGTCGCCGAAGTGGCGTCGCGGCACCCCGCCGTACGCGACGGCGACGCCGTCGTCGAGCTGGTGGACCTGGCCGAGCAGGATCTGCCGCTGCTCGACGAGCCGGTGCCGGCGTTGTTCGGCGACTACCGCCGCCCGCACACCCGGCGCTGGTCGACCGTGGTCGGCGCCTGTGACGCCTTCGTGTTCGTCACGCCGGACTACAACCGGTCGATCCCGGCGGCGCTGAAGAACGCCGTCGACTACCTGTACGCCGAGTGGAACGACAAGGTCGCCGGGGTGGTGAACTACGGCGTGCAGGGCGGCAACCGGGCCGGCGACCACCTGCAGACGGTCCTCGGGGAGGTGCGGGTGGCGGTCGTGCCCACCCGGGTGTCGCTGTCGCTCTTCACCGACTTCGACTTCTCGCAGGCGCAGCCGGGCGACCCGACGGGGGGCCGGATCGCCCCGGGCGACGAGCGGGAGCAGACGCTGGTGACGATGCTGACCGAGATCGTGAGCTGGTCGGGCGCGCTGCGTCCGGCCGGGTCGACGGCCGGCGAGCCGGCGAGGGCGGGGTGAGGACGCCGGGCCACCTCATCCGCTGTCGGGTCCGGTCCGGGCACCTGTCGTCGCCGGACGCCGGGGACTGACCGGATCGCACTTTCGCCCCGTCTGCCCTGATAAGGGCGGGCGGGGCGGTGCCGCGACGCGCGGCGCGTGACACCGGCCGGCCGGACGTCGGTAGGATTGCCGAGATTCGGCAGGGCCATCTGCCCGCCACGGCTTCCCGCAGGGCTGACCGGCACCGTCCGCGTGCGCCGGCGGGAACGGGGCGTGTGCGGTGCGGTCGATGCGGACGACGGTAGCAACGGAGGTAACAGATGTCCGGCCACTCAAAGTGGGCGACCACCAAGCACAAGAAGGCCGTCATCGACGCCAAGCGCGGCAAGATGTTCGCCAAGCTGATCAAGAACGTCGAGGTCGCGGCGCGCACCGGCGGCGGCGACCCGGCGGGCAACCCGACGCTCTACGACGCCATCCAGAAGGCCAAGAAGAACTCGGTCCCCAACGACAACATCGACCGCGCGGTCAAGCGCGGCTCCGGCCTGGAGGCCGGCGGCGCCGACTACCAGACGATCATGTACGAGGGGTACGGCCCGAGCGGCGTCGCGCTGCTCATCGAGTGCCTCACCGACAACCGCAACCGGGCCGCGACCGAGGTGCGGACCGCGCTGACCCGCAACGGCGGTTCGTTCGCCGACGCCGGCTCGGTGTCGTACATGTTCTCCCGCAAGGGCGTGGTGATCGTCCCCAAGGCCGGCACCACCGAGGACGACGTGATGATGGCGGTCCTCGACGCCGGCGCGGAGGAGGTCAACGACCTCGACGAGGCGTACGAGGTGGTCTCCGAGCCGGGTGACCTGATCGCCGTCCGCACCGCCCTGCAGGACGCCGGCATCGAGTACGAGTCGGCCGAGTCCTCCCTGATCCCCAGCGTGAACGTGCCGTTGGACGAGGAGGGCGCCCGCAAGATCTTCAAGCTGATCGACGTGCTGGAGGACTGCGACGACGTGCAGAACGTCTACGCCAACTTCGACGTCTCCGACGAGATCATGGCGGCGGTCGGCTGACCGTCCCGGTGAACGGCACGCGGTTCGCGCCGGGCGACGTGGTCGTCCGGCGCGAGGTGCTGCGCGACGAGGTGTGGTTCGGCTGCCCGACGATCTGTGTCGAGGACTCCGCCGACCTGCTCGCGCTCTACCTGCCGCCGGGCGCCGAGTTCGGTTTCCCCGAGCACGGGTCCTTCCCGTGCGGCCGGCACCCCTGGCAGACCGCCGGGCACACCGCCTGGTCCGGCCACGGCAAGCTGATGCTCCAGCGCCCGGGCGAGGCGCACTCGGTGGACGTCTTCTGGACCGGCGAGGAGCGCGCCTTCGCCGGCTGGTACTTCAACCTGCAGGACCCGTTGCGGCGTACCCCGATCGGGGTGGACACCCTCGACCACGAACTCGACCTGTGGTGGCCCGCGGACGCCGACCGGTACGTCTGGAAGGACGTCGAGATGTTCGCGCAGCGCCTGGTGGAGGGGCGCTATCCCGGCATGGAGGCCGCGATCCGGGCCGAGGGTGAGCGGATCGCCGCCCTGCTCGACGCGGGGGAGCGCTGGTGGGACGAGAGGTGGGCCGACTGGCGGCCCGATCCGTCCTGGCCGGTGCCGACGTTGCCCGCCGGATGGGATCGCGTCCCCTGCTGAGGGCGTCCCGACACCCGGTCCGTTCGCGGGACGACATCGCCCCGCGATCGTACGGACCGCCCTGCGGCCCGGCCGGCGACGCGGTCGTCGTTCAGCCGACCCCGTCGCCCGCCATCGGCGGCAGCGGGCAGTGCAGCAGCCCGCATACGGTGCGCAACAGCTCGATCTCGGGCACGGTCATCGTGCCGTCGTGGCTGATCACCGCGACCGTCGCCGCGACCAGCCGTTCCTTGTCGCCCGGACGGAGTCCGTCCAGCACCGGCCAGGCGGTCTCCAGCGCGAGGACGCCGTCGTCGGGCGGCGAGTACGGCTGGGGCGTCCCGGGCCACAGCACCGCGACACCGGCGGCGAAGGCCCGTTCCGCGGCGGGACGCTCCTGGTGCCCGGCCTGGGCGAGGACGGCCAGCAGGGAGGCCGCCGCCGAACGGGCGTCGGTGAGCCTGCGCCGGTCGGCACGCCAGCGCGAGTCCGGGTGCAGCGACTCCTGAAGTCCGTTGAGCAGCAGCCGGGACAGGCAGTACTCCGAGACGTCGATCGCACCGTCTGCGCGGATCACGGTGAAGACGCTGGCCAGCAGCGACTCCAGCGCCGGGCCGGGGCGGTCGCGCAGGGCGGGGAAGGCCAGCTCGGCCAGGGGCAGCCGGAGCGCCGGGTGCAGGCCCGCCACCCTGTCGGCCGCCCGCAGGGCGGCGTCGGCCGGGCCGGGCCCGTGCCGGTCGGCCAGGGCGGCGTGCTGGTGCCGGCGTACCCCCGGGTCGCCGCTGAGCAGCAGGCCGAGCAGCAGCGGAACGACTGCCGTCCGGTCCCGTGCCCGGTCCAGCAGCTCCGGCGGAATCCGGTCCAGGATCGCCGCCGCGTGTGTGTAGGCGGCACCGGTCGGGTCGGCCACCCGGTTCAGCACCTCGGCCGGCGCGACGGGTACCCGCAGGCCTTCCACCGGCAGCGCCCGCCCGGGCGACGGCGGCGTCTCTCCGCCCGGCCCGGCGGCGGGCGCCGGCGACACGTCGCCCGGAGCCAGCCCGAGGGCGATGTCCTCCTGCCGGCCCGACGGTGGTGATGCCGCCCAGCCTTGGGCGAGGCGGGACAGTTCGGCCGGGTCGAACGACGGGTCCAGCGCCCTGATCCGGTCGGCCAGCGGCGGGTGGGTGGCGAACCAGGACGCCCGGCCGGTGGCCTCCCCGAGCAGCATGTGGCCGACCTCGTCGCGCTTGGGAGCCTTCAGCTCCGACCCCTCGGCGATCCCGCCGATCTTCTTCAGCGCCCCGGCGATGCCCCGGGTCTGGCGGGTGTACTGCACCGCCGAGGCGTCGGCCAGGTACTCCCGCTGCCGGGACACCGACGCCTGGATCAGCCGTCCGGCGAGGACCCCGACGTACCCGGCGGCCACCATCGCCAGCCCGACCAGCGGCAGTGGGTTGGCGCCCCCGCCGCCCCCGCGGTTGCGGCCACCGCCGAGGATGCCGGCGCGCAGCAGGCCGCGGCCGATCACCGCCAGGAAGAGGATGCCGAACAGCAGACCCATCAGCCGGATGTTGAGCCGCATGTCGCCGTTGACGACGTGGCTGAACTCGTGGGCGATCACCCCTTGCAACTCGTCCCGGTTGAGCCGTCGCAACGCGCCGCGGGTGACCGCGACGGCGGCGTCGGACGGTGTCCAGCCGGCGGCGAAGGCGTTGATCGCCGGCTCGTCCGGCAGCACGTACACCTCGGGCACCGGCACTCCGGAGGCCAGCGCCATCTCCTCGACGACGTTGCGCAGCCGGCGCAGTTCGGGGTCGGTGGTGTCCGCCGGGACGGGCACCCCACCCAGTTCGCGGGCCACCTTCCCGCCGCCGCCGCGCAGCGCCACGGTCCGGACCAGCGCGGCCAGCCCGATCGCGGCGACGGTGCCGACGGTGACCACCGAGATCAGCCCGAGCAGGTCCTCGGCCGGGGCGGCGGTGGCGTTGAACGCCAGCACCGCAGCCAGGTCCACCACCAGCACGATGCCCACCACGGCCAGCACGAAGAGCGCCACCAACCGCACCGACATCCGGCGCACGTGGCGCTGGCGCTCGAAGAAGTTCATCGGTACGACCTGTCGGATCCCGGGACGGGTCAGAACGAGACCTGGGGGGCCTGGCGCTGCTGCGGGTCGTCCGGCTCGAACAGCGCTGCCGGCCCGAACGAGAACATCCCCGCCACCACGCTGGAGGGGAACACCTCGCGCTTGTTGTTGTAGGTCATGACCGCGTCGTTGTACGCCTGCCGGGCGAAGGCCACCCGGTTCTCCGTCGAGGTCAGCTCCTCCGACAGCTGCATCATGTTCTGGTTGGCCTTGAGGTCCGGGTACGCCTCGGCCAGCGCGAACAACCGCCCCAGGCTCGCGGTGAGCATGTTCTCCGCGCCGCTGAGCTGCTGCATGGCGCCGGGGTCACCGGGAGCCGCGGCAGCCCTGGCCTGCGCGCCGACCGCGGCCGTCCGGGCCGCGACGACCGCCTCCAGCGTCTCCCGTTCGTGCCTGAGGTAGCCCTTGGCCACCTCGACCAGGTTGGGGACCAGGTCGTGCCGGCGGACGAGTTGCACGTCGATCTGGGCGAACGCGTTGCGGTAGGCGTTGCGGGCGCGTACCAGCCCGTTGTAGATGGCGACGCCGAAGCCGAGCACCGCCACGACGACCAGCGCCAGGCACGCCAACCCGATGATCCACTCCATGGCCGCTCCTCGTCGCCGTACGTCTGCCCTGGTGACGATCGTACGGCCGGCGACGGTCGATCGTCGGGGCGTGGCCGAGGAGCCGACGCCCCGGCGGCCCGTGCCGCCCTGCTCGCCGCACCTGGCCGGCAGGCTGCCGGTCGACGTCCGGCCCGGCACCGTCGGGGTGCCGGGCCGGAGGTGTGCGGAGGTCAGCGGGTGTGCCGGCGGGCCTTGACCATGCTGTCGACGACGTCCCAGACGGTGATGACCACGACGACCACGATGGTCACCCGGCCGACCGTCTCCAGCCCGCCCTCGCGCAGCCACTCGAACCGGTCGACCAGGTCCGGGTTGAGCAGGCGCTCGGTGGCCAGCAGCCAGATCAACGGCACGGCGAACGCCAGGTCGAGCAGGAGGTTGAGACCGACCAGCGGCCAGGTCCACCCACCGAGCCGGTACTTCACCAGCTCCAGGCCGATGGACAGGACCAGCACGGCGGCGAGCACCGGCAGCCAGGACGTCCACAGTGCCGGGTCGAGCAGCGGCAGGCTCCGGCCGTCGGCGTCGGAGACCCAGGAGCGCAGGTGCTGCCAGGGCAGGAACGCCAGGGTGATCAGCAGGAAGGCGATCGAGGCGCAGGTGTCGCTCAGTTTCACGTCCCGTTCCACCGGCGTCTCGGCCAGCTGCTCGGGGCTCCATTCGGGCAGCGTGAGCGGGGTGCGGGTGCGTTCCAGCACCGCGAAGCTGAGCGTCACCCAGAAGGCGATCTGCACACCGGTCTGGAAGGCGGCGACGATGCCGGCTCCGACCGCCGCCCCCGGCTCGTCACCCACGGTCGCCTTGAGCACCCCGACCACCACGCCCACGAGGGCCGGGATCCACGTGAGCAGCCGGCGCAGCAGGTTCTGCCAGACCAGGTAGTACGTCGGGCCGATGAGCTGCAACGGTCGGTCGGCGTAACGGGCGGCGAGCCGGTCCGGGTGGCCCAGTTCGGTGAGCACCTCCCGCTCGGCGGCGTCGGCGTCCTGCCCGGCTGAGGTCCGCCCCTCGATCATGTCCGCGATGGAGGCACGCAGCTCGTCGGCGATCTCGGCGCGGCGTGGCGCGGGCACCGTCCGCAGGGTCGCGGCGACGTAGCGGTCGGTCAGGGAGGTCATCGCTCCACTCCTTCGATAAGCCCGGTGACGGAGGTCTGCACGGCGGCGAGGTCGTCGAGCAGACGCGCCAGGACCGCCTCGCCGTCGGCACTGGTCCGGTAGAACTTGCGCGGCCGGCTCTCCTCGGTGTTCCACTCGCTGGTCAGCAGTCCCTGCTCCTCCAGCCGGCGCAGCAGCGGGTACAGCGTGTTGGCGTCGACCGGGAAGCCGTGTGCGGTCAGGCGCTGCAGTAGCGCGTAGCCGTAGTCGGGGTGCCGCAGGGCGACCAGGCTCGCCACCACGACCGTGCCGCGGCGCAACTCCTGGAGGTGGGTCCGCAGGATCTCGTCGCTAACCATGCTTCACACGATAGTGTGTGTCGCACACTATTGTCCACCGCTGCATCATTGTGGCCGGGGAGGGCGGAGTGCCGGCCCTGGGCGCGACGGACCGGGGGTGCCGGCTCGCCGCCGGCACCCCCGGTCCGTCGCGGTTCAGCAGGAGCAGCCCTCCCGGAACCGGCGCTCGACGAAGTCCGCCGGTCCGACCTGGAAGTAGCCGACCCCGGAGCGGATCGGGTGCCCGGTGAACAGCTCCACCCGGGCGCCGAACCGCACCAGGTACGCCGAGGCGGTGCCGGCGTCGTTGCGGATCATCGACCCTCGGCGGCCGTAGATCGCCTCGAGGTCGGCGAAGGACATGCCGACGCCCGCCCCCGCCGGTGACCGCGGCGGCGCGGTGGCCGTACCCACCTCCACCAGCCGTCCGTGCCGGAAGGCGAGCAGCACCACACCCGCCCACTCGCCGGTGGCGCCGGCGCGGACCACGCCGCCGCACTCGACGACAGTCCAGTCGATCAGGCCGGCCGCCGACAGTCGGGACAGCCGCGCGCCGATCCGGAACGGTCCGGCGCCCCGGACGCTGAGCACCTCGGTCCCGGTGGCGGCACGGGCCTCGGCAACCCCCGGCGACCCGGTCCGGCCGGCGGTGGCCACGGGGGTCCGGAGGTCGGTACCGGCGGCCCCGGGACGCGGCGCGGTGACGCCGACCGGCGCGACGACGCACCGGCTCGCGGTGGCGGCGCCGGGCCGCGCGCCGACTGCGGCGGCGGCCGGGCCGGCGGCGGTCGGCACGACGGCGCCGAGGGCCAGCGCGCCGGCGAGGACAGTGGTGGGAAGACGGTTCATGACGGCACTCCATTCGGTGACACGGGTCGGTCATCCTGTTGGTCTCCGCGTCGGCCGGATCGGTTCGTCGGGTCTCCGACAGCTCGTCGATCCGCCCTCGGGCCGGTCCGCGGCGGCTGCCGTGACCCGGGCACGCCGGTTACCGTCGCAGCCGGAACTGCCGACGGGGGTGGACGATGGGCACTCCGGAGTGGATCGGGCCCTACCGGATCGAACGACTGCTCGGCACGGGCTCCTTCGCGACCGTCTGGCTCGGTCACGATCCCGTCCTCGACGCCCGGGTGGCGATCAAGGTGCTGGCCGAGAACTGGAGCCACGACCTGCGGGTGCGGGAACGGTTCCTGGACGAGGCCCGGCTGCTGCGGCGGCTCGACCACCCCCGACTGGTCCGGGTGCACGGCGTCGGCGAACTGGCCGACGGCCGGCCGTACGCGGTGCTGGCCTGGGCCGACGGCGGCAGCCTGCGCGACCGGCTGGCCGCCGGGCCGCTCCCGGCGGCGGACGCGCTGGAGGTGCTCGGCGAGATCGCCGCCGGGGTCGCGGTCCTGCACCGGCACCGGGTGGTCCACCGGGACCTGACCCCGGGCAACATCCTCTTCGCCACCGGACCGGACGGTGTGCGGGTGCTCGTGGCCGACCTGGGGTTGGCCAAGGCCCTCGCCGCCGCGTCCGGACTGACCGCCCGTGCCGGTACACCCGGGTACATGGCCCCCGAGCAGGACGACCCGCTCGCCGTGGTCGACCCCCGCAGCGACGTGTTCGGGCTCGGCCGGCTCGGGCTGCGGCTGCTCGACCGGCACCCCGACCACGCGTCCGCCCCGGCGTGGCCCGACGACGTACCGGCGGCGGTGCCGGCGGTGCTGCGCCGGGCCACCGCCGGGCGTCCGGCCGACCGTTACCCGGACGCCGATGCCTTCCGGGCGGCGCTGCGGCACGCCGTGACCACCTGCGACCCGGACGGAGCAGTCGGCCGCCCGACCCCCGCCGGTCGAGGGCGGGCCCGCCGGTTCGGCCTGGCCGGCGTCCTGCTGCTCGGCACGCTGGCGGTCGTGGCCGGGGACGCCGCCGCCGGCCGCCCGGACGGTGCCCGGGGCGTCAGCGGGCCGCTCAGCGTCGCGCTGCCGGCAGGTTGGCGGGCCGCCGGCAGCGGCTGGGCCGGACAGTACGGCGCGAACGGCAACCTCGAACCGGCACTGGTCGTCGCGGCCGACCCGGACCGGTGGGCGGCCGACCCGGACGTGCCCGGGGCCTTCGTCGGACTCTCCGCCGGCGCCGCCCGGCGGACCACCCCGGAAGGGTTCGTGGCCGAGCGCCCGCACGCGGACTGCGTGGGTACGCCTCCGCGGCGTACCCGCCAGGCCGGGGTCGACTGGGTGGTGGCCCGGTACGCCTGCCCGACCGGGCGGCCGGTGCTCGTCGAGGCGGCGGGGCTGGCGGTGGGTCGTGACGCCCTGCTCTACGTGCAGGTCACGCCGCCGCCGGGCAGCGGGACGGACTTCGTCGACGCGCTGCTGGCCGGGATCCGGGTACGCCCGACGTAGCGGCTCCGCACCGGTCCGGTGGCGGTCGGCCGCCCGGGCGGTCAGGCCGGGACCGCCACCACGGTGACGGTGTACGTCACACCGTCGCGCGGGATCCGCACCGCGACGGTGCCGGCGCGGACGAAGCGGATGTCCACCACCCCCGCCTCGTAGCTGTGGGAGACCAGCTCCTCCCGGTCCACCGTGACCTCGCCCGGGCCGATGCCCTGGATGCGCAGCACCCCACCGACGGTCAGGCAGAGCGACGTGAACTGCGACAGTTCGGTGTCGGCAAGGACCAGGTCGTAGCGGACCGGGCCGAGACAGGCGCTCGGTCGGGGGGTCGGCGAGGGCGTGGGGGTGCCGCGGCGGGTGGGCCCGGGACGGACCGGCGCGGGCGGGCGGCGCGTCGCCGCGAGGGTGGCCGGGGTCGGCGGACCCGGCACCGACCCGGCGGCCGTCGGCCCGGTCGACGTCGGGGGCGGCGTGTCGGTGGCCGCGGCGGTCGGTGGGCGTACCGGTAGCGGGGCGACCGGCTGCTGGCCGCAGGCCGTGAGCGGCACCAGCAGGACCAGTGCCGCCGCCAGGCGGGCCCGTCGGCGGCCGGGCTCAGTCACCGGACAACCGCTGCCGGACCTGTCGGCGAGCCAGGTGTACGCGGGACTTCACGGTCCCCTCCGGCACGTCGACCAGGGCGGCGATCTCGCGGTAGGTCAGCCCGAGCACATCGCGCAGGGTGAGCGCCTCGGCCAGCTCCGGTCGTACGGAGTCGAGCGCGTCGAGCAGGTCCAGGCGGGTGCCGGCGACCACACTGGTCCGTCGGGGATCGGGGGGATCGGGCAACGGCACCCCGCCCGACTCGACCAGCCAGCGCCGGCGCAGCCCCCGGTACGTCGAGCGGGCCCGGTTGGCGGTGAGCCGGTAGAGCCAGGTGTGGAACGACGACCGGCCCTCGAAGCGTCCGATGCCCCGGACGAGCGCGAGCAGGGCGTCCTGGCAGGCCTCCTCGGCGTCCTCCCGGTGGGGCAGCAGCCGGGCGCAGAGTCGGAGCACCTCGGGTCGTACCGCCGTCAGCAGCGCGTCGACCGCGCCCGGCTCGCCCCGCGCGGCAGCCCGGGCCAGCTCGTCGATGTCGTCCGCGAGGAGCATGTGAGGTCCCCCGACCGCCGGTGTGTCGTGCCGTCGAGGGTATGACGCCCGACCCGGCCCGGTCGGTGCCGAGTCGGCGAACCGACCGTGCGGGGAGGGGACGCGCCGAGCGGGTGTCCGCGACGGCTCCGCCCGCTGTGCGCGTGGTGGCGCACCTCGACGGCCCGATAGTCGATATCGAATGCAGGGGCAGGTGGACCACCAATGTTGATCAATGTGCTGTTGCGCGACGCGAGTTGCCGAACTCCGACCGACGCTTCCGTTTTGACGACCTTTGTGCGCTTATTTGGTCAAGTGTTTACTGCCCCCTGTAGTCGTCTCGTGTCTGCTAGTCTCCATATCAGCGGGGATCAAATGCTCACCTCGAATGAGGTGGGCCATTCGTGGGCGCCAACGATGTGATCCCTCGCTTGTTCCGGTATTCGGAAGAGAGGGAATTCTGTGCGCAAGACCACGGGGAAAATCGTCGCCGCAAGCCTGCTTGCCGCCGCCGGAGTGCTGGTCCAGGTCGCTCCCGCCCAAGCTGCGACTGTCGATGTCTGGCAGAATGCCAGCTACACCGGCGGTTACCGAGGGATGGGGGAAACCCAGTCGACGTACCACGGTTACTACTTCAACAACGGCACCCGGCTCTGGGACGCGGTGACCTCACTGAAGAACCACGCCAACAACTGGACCACTTTCTGGACCGGTCACTTCTGCACCGGCTCGGGTTTCTCGGTGGAGCCGGACGCCAGTGGCGGTGACCGTGCCAATGTCGGCACGAAGTTCAACGACACCTTCTCCTCGCACGCCCCGGAGTGGATGCGGAACGGTTGCTGACGTTCGCATACCTGACGCCGGTGCGGCCCACGGGCCGCACCGGCGTTCCGAGACGGTCAACGGAGGATTCTGGTCAGCTGATGTCGAAGTCGTTGTCGCGTTCGATCCGTGCCGGCCTGCTGGGGATCGTGCTCCTCGTCGCCGGGGCGGGCTGCGGCGCTGCCGGTGCGCCGCGGACCGACCCCTCGGCGGAGCCACGGGTCGGACCCACGCTGTCGTTGGTCGATCTGACGAAGTTCTCATTACCGTTGGATCGATTCGTGCTGTCCCCCGTCAATCTGACACTCTCGACGAGAGCCGAGTTCATTCTGACTGACGACTGCATGAAGAGGTTCGGCCTCGCCCTGCCGCCGCAGGTGGCTTCCGGGGATCCCTCGATGAACTATTCCCGGCGTTACGGAATATTCGATGAGGCGTTGGCGGCGAAGCGCGGATACCGGGGGCCTGCCGATAGTGGTCCGAAGGTCACGCCATTGACTCCTCAGGCCGAGGCGGTTGCCACCGGGCAGGGGCAGCGCAGTTATGCCGGTAAGCAGGTGCCGGAGGGTGGCTGCGTCGGCGAGGCGCGCCGAGTTCTGATGGAAGGCGTCCGAGAAGTGCCGGCTCGCGATCTCGGCAGTGTGCTGGCCAATGAGAGTTGGGAGCGCTCGAAGCAGGACAGCCGGGTGCGGGCCGTATTCACCTCGTGGAGTTCGTGCATGAAACTCAAGGGGTACGACTACGCGGACCCAATGGCGGCGGTCGGGAATCCGGTGTTCGGGACGAAGGAGCCGAGCCCGGAGGAGATCAAGGTTGCGGTGGCCGATGTGCGGTGCAAGCGGGAGGCCAATGTGGTCAATGTGTGGGCCACCGTGGAGACGGCGTACCAGGAAATGGCATTGAAGCAGCACTCGAAGGAGCTCGCCGCTATCCGCGCCCACTTCGAGGCGCAGGAGAGGAATGCGGAGAAGATCATCGCCGGGCGCGGCTGACCCGCTGCCTCCGGCCGCCGGCAGGTGGCGTTCGTCTCCACCGGCGTGGTCGGTGGAGACGGTCGGACGTGATCGGTAGGGTGGGCGGGCCGGCTCCGACGCGGCCTTGATCCACACCCCGGGGGGCGCCACGCATGGGCGATTCGTTCGCGCATCTGCACGTACACACCGAGTACTCGATGCTCGACGGGGCGGCCCGGCTCAAGGACCTCTTCGCCGAGGCCAACCGGCTCGGCATGCCGGCGGTGGCGATCACCGACCACGGCAACATGCACGGCGCGAACGACTTCTACAACCAGGCGATGGCCGCCGGCATCACCCCGATCCTGGGCGTCGAGGCGTACGTCGCGCCGGAGTCGCGCTACCACAAGGCGCGGGTCAAGTGGGGCCGGCCGGAGCAGAAGAGCGACGACGTCTCCGGCAACGGCGCGATCACCCACAAGACCATGTGGGCCCGCAACGCCACGGGCCTGAAGAACCTCTTCACCCTCAACTCGCGCGCCTCCATGGAGGGCCACTACGTCAAGTGGCCCCGGATGGACATGGAGCTGATCGCCGAGCACGCCGAGGGGATCATGGCCACCACCGGCTGCCCGTCCGGCGCCGTGCAGACCCGGCTGCGGCTGGGCCAGTTCGACGAGGCGCTGAAGGTCGCCGCGAGCTACCAGGACATCTTCGGCAAGGAGAACTACTTCCTGGAGATCATGGACCACGGCCTCGAGATCGAGCGCCGGGTCCGCGACGGGCTCGTCGAGATCGCCCGCAAGCTGGACATCCCGCCCGTCGTCACGAACGACTCGCACTACACCCACGAGGCCCAGGCCACCGCGCACGACGTGCTGCTCTGCGTGCAGACCGGCAGCAACATCGACGACCCGAACCGGTTCCGCTTCGAGGGCGGCGGCTACTTCATCAAGTCCGCCGAGCAGATGCGCGCGGTCGACTCCTCCGAGCTGTGGCAGCAGGGCTGCCGCAACACCCTGCTGGTCGCCGAGAAGGTCGACCCGAAGGGGATGTTCGAGTTCCGCAACCTGATGCCCCGGTTCCCGGTGCCGGAAGGGGAGACCGAGGAGTCCTGGTTCCGCAAGGAGACGTTCGCCGGGCTGGCCCGCCGCTACCCGGGCGGGATCCCCGAGGGTCACGTCGTGCAGGCCGAGTACGAGCTGGGCGTCATCAACCAGATGGGGTTCCCGTCGTACTTCCTCGTGGTCGCCGACTTCATCCAGTGGGCGAAGAGCCAGGGCATCGCGGTGGGTCCGGGTCGTGGCTCGGCCGCCGGTTCGCTGGTCGCGTACGCCCTGGGCATCACCGACCTGGACCCGATCCCGCACGGGCTGATCTTCGAGCGGTTCCTGAACCCCGAGCGGGTCTCGATGCCGGATGTCGACATCGACTTCGACGAGCGTCGGCGCGGTGAGGTGATCCGGTACGTCACCGACAAGTGGGGCGAGGACAAGGTCGCGCAGATCGCGACGTTCGGCACGATCAAGGCGAAGGCGGCGATCAAGGACTCGGCCCGGGTGCTCGGCTTCCCGTACGCGGTGGGCGACCGGATCACCAAGGCGATGCCGCCGGCGGTGATGGGCAAGGACATCCCGCTCACCGGCATCTTCGACCCGAAGCACCCGCGCTACGCCGAGGCCGGCGAGATCCGGGGCCTGTACGAGTCGGACCCGGACGTGCGCAAGGTGATCGACACCGCCAAGGGCATCGAGGGGCTGATCCGGCAGACCGGGGTGCACGCCGCCGGCGTCATCATGTCCGCCGAGCCGATCATCGAGCACATCCCGTTGATGCGCCGCGACGCCGACGGGGCGATCATCACCCAGTTCGACTACCCGACCTGTGAGTCGCTCGGGCTGTTGAAGATGGACTTCCTCGGCCTGCGCAACCTGACGATCATCGACGACGCGGTCAAGAACATCGAGCTCAACCACGGCGAGAAGCTGGACCTGCTGGGGTTGCCGCTGGACGACAAGGCCGCCTACGAGCTGCTGGCCCGGGGCGACACCCTCGGCGTCTTCCAGCTCGACGGTGGGCCGATGCGGTCGCTGCTGCGGATGATGAAGCCGGACAACTTCGAGGACATCTCCGCCGTCCTGGCGTTGTACCGGCCCGGCCCGATGGGTGTCGACTCGCACACCAACTACGCGCTGCGCAAGAACGGCCTGCAGGAGATCACCCCGATCCACCCGGAGCTGGAGGAGCCGCTGCGGGAGATCCTGGCGCCGACCTACGGCCTGATCGTCTACCAGGAGCAGGTGCAGCGCGCCGCGCAGATCCTCGCCGGTTACACCCTGGGGCAGGCGGACCTGCTGCGCCGGGCGATGGGCAAGAAGAAGAAGGAGATCCTCGACAAGGAGTTCATCCCGTTCCGCGACGGCTGCCGCGAGCGGGGCTACTCCGACGAGGCCATCCAGGCGGTGTGGGACGTGCTGGTCCCGTTCGCCGGCTACGCCTTCAACAAGGCGCACTCCGCCGCGTACGGGCTGGTGTCGTACTGGACGGCGTACCTGAAGGCGCACTACCCGGCCGAGTACATGGCGGGGCTGCTCACCTCGGTGGGCGACGACAAGGACAAGATGGCGCTCTACCTGTCCGAGTGCCGCCGGATGCGCATCCAGGTCCTGCCGCCGGACGTCAACACCTCGGCCGGGCCGTTCACCCCGGTCGGCAAGGACATCCGCTTCGGCCTCGCCGCCGTGCGCAACGTCGGCGCGAACGTGGTCGCCGCGATCATGCGGTGCCGCCAGGAGAAGGGCGACTACGCCGACTTCTACGACTTCCTCGCCAAGGTCGACGCGGTGGTCTGCAACAAGAAGACCATCGAATCGTTGATCAAGGCCGGCGCGTTCGACTCCCTCGGGCACCCCCGCAAGGGCCTGCTCGCGGTGCACGCCGACGCCATCGACGCGTACGCCGACGTCAAGCGCAAGGAGGCCGTCGGCCAGTACGACCTCTTCGGCGCCGGCTTCGGCGACGCCGACACCGGCGGCAGCACCACGGTCATGCCGACCATCGGCGACAGCGAGTGGGACAAGCGCGACAAGCTCGCCTTCGAACGCGAGATGCTCGGCCTGTACGTCTCCGACCACCCCCTCTTCGGCCTGGAGCACGTCCTGGGCGCGGCGGCGGACTGCACCATCGCCGCGCTGTCGGAGGAGGGCACCGTCCCCGACGGCGCGGTGGTCACCCTCGCCGGCATCCTCTCCGGTGTGCAACGCCGGGTCACCAAACAGGGCCGGGCCTGGGCCTCGGCCACCCTGGAGGACCTGGCCGGCGGCGTGGAGACCCTCTTCTTCCCCAACACCTACGAGGTGATCGGCCAGTACATCGCCGAGGACGCGATCGTGGTGGTCAAGGGCCGGGTCGACCGCCGCGACGACACGCCGCGCATCATGGCGATGGACATGTCCATGCCCGACATCAGCAGCAACCCGGCGAACAAGCCGGTCACCCTCACCATCCCGGTGCACCGGTGCACGCCGCCGCTGGTCGAACGGCTCAAGGAGACCCTGGTGCTGCACCCCGGCGACACCGAGGTGCACGTCAAGCTCCTCAACGGCGGCAAGACCACCACCCTGCGACTCGGGCCGTTCCGGGTGGCGCCCACCACCGCGCTGATGGGTGACCTGAAGAGCGTCCTCGGCCCCGCCAACGTCAGCTGACCCGTCCCCGGGCCACCACCGTCGGATTGGCGCTGACGGTCGTCCCCGGCCCGTCGGTAGCGTCGGCGGCATGGAGCTGGAGCAGGCGCAGAAGCTGTGGCAGCCGGAGCCGGGTTGGTTGAACACCGCCAGCTACGGGCTGCCCCCGGAGCCGGCCTGGACGGCGGTGCAGGAGGCGATGGCCGACTGGCGGGTGGGGCGTACCTCCTGGGAGGCGTGGGGGGAGGCGGCCGAACGTTCCCGCGCCGCCTTCGCCGGCCTGGTCGGGGTGTCGACGGCGGACGTGGTCATCGGCAGCGTCGTCTCGCAGCTGCTCGCGCCGGTCGCCGCGGCGCTACCCGCCGGGGCGCGGGTGGTGGTCCCGGAAGTCGAGTTCACCTCCAACCTCTTCCCCTGGCTGGTGCAGGCCGAGCGCGGTGTCGAGGTCCGCACCGTGCCGCTGGCCGGGCTGGTCGACGCGATCGACGGCGGCACCGACCTGGTGGCGTTCAGCCTGGTGCAGTCCGCCGACGGCGCCGTCGCCGAGTACGAGAAGGTCGTCGCCGCCGCCCGCGCCCACGACGCCCTGATCGTGGTGGACGCCACCCAGGCGTGCGGTTGGCTGCCGTTCGACGCGGGTCTGGCCGACGCGGTGGTCGTCGGGGCGTACAAGTGGTTGATGGCGCCGCGCGGCGCGGCCTTCGGCTACCTCGCGCCGGCGCTGCGCGAGCGGCTGCGGCCCGACGCGGCGGGCTGGTACGCGGCCGTGGACCCGCACTCCTCCTACTACGGCCCGCCGCTGCGGCTGGCCGACGACGCCCGCCGCTTCGACATCTCCCCGGCCTGGTTCTGCTACGTCGGGGCCGCGCCCGCCCTGGAACTGCTCGCCGGGATCGGCCTACCGGCGGTCCGCGACCACGACGTCGCCCTGGCCAACCGGTTCCTCGCCGGCCTGGGTCGCCCGCCCGGCGACAGCGCGATCGTCACCGTCGAGGTGCCCGGGGCGCAGGAGAAGCTGGCGCGGGCCGGGGTCCGGGCGGCGGTGCGCGCCGGTCGGGTCCGTGCCTCCTTCCACCTCTACTCGACCGTCGACGACGTCGACCTGGCGCTCGACGCGCTCACCGGCTGAGGCGCCATCGGGCGGCCGATGCCGCGATGATTTTCCGGCCGCCGATCGGTCCACCTTGGTGGCGTGTGGCCGCCCGGTTGGTGGACCGCGCGCCGCGGGTGGTGGCGCCACATGTCGCCACCCATCGGTGGCCGTCGACCCCTTGCGTCGGCCGCCAACGGGGGCTGACGGGCCCGTCCCTGTGGGGGACGGGCCCGTCCGTGCCGGCCCGAATGTGTGTCCGATCGACATGGCTCGACTCCTGGCGCGCGCCGTAGGTTTCCTGCACGCGACGGCCCTGTGACCCCGGTCACCGACCCGGCCGTCGCGGTGGACCTGCGGAGGTGGCGGCCATGGCCGGGCAAGCGTTGCTGTCGGCGCGCGGACTGACCCGTGACTTCCGGGGCTTCCGCGCGGTCGACCACGTCGACCTCGACATCGCCCCGGAGAGCGTGCACGCGCTGGTCGGCCCGAACGGCGCCGGCAAGACCACACTGTTCAACCTGCTCACCGGATTCCTGCCGCCGACCGCCGGCACGATCGCGCTGGCCGGCCGGGACGTCACCGGGCTGCCGCCGGAGCGGGTGGCCCGGCTCGGTGTCGCCCGTTCGTTCCAGATCACCAGCCTCTTCCCGCAGCTGTCCGCGCGGGAGCACGTCGAGTTGGCGTTGCAGAGCCCGAGCGGGCTCGGCTGGCGGTTCTGGCGCTCGGCGACGCTGATGCGCCGCTACCGGGACCGCGCCGACGAACTGCTGGACATGGTCGGTCTCGCCGCGCTCGCCGAGGTCCCGGCCGAGGCCCTCGCCTACGGCCGCAAGCGCGCCCTGGAGTTGGCCATCGCGCTCGCCCTCGACCCGAAGGTGCTGCTGCTCGACGAGCCCACCGCCGGCATGGGCCTGGAGGACGTCGACCGCACCGTCGACCTCATCGCCACGGTCCGGCAGGGACGCACGGTGGTGATGGTCGAGCACAACATGAGCGTCGTCGGCCGGCTCGCCGACACCGTCACCGTCCTGCAGGCCGGCACAGTCCTCGTGGAGGGCCCCTACGAGCAGGTCCGTGCCGACGAACGGGTCATCACCGCCTACCTGGGAGCCGCTGATGCTGCGCATTGACACCCTGTCCGCCTGGTACGGCGAGGCGCAGGTGCTGCGGGAGGTGAGCTTGGACGTGGCCGCCGGCGAGGTGGTCACCCTGGTCGGGCGCAACGGCGCCGGCAAGTCCACCCTGCTGCGTTGCGTGATGGGGCTGCACCCCGGCCAGCGCGGCACGGTCGAGCTGGACGGACGGGACATCGGCCGGCTGCCGGCGTACAAGCGGGCGCGGGCCGGGCTCGGCTGGGTCCCCGACGACCGTGGCGCGTACGCCACCCTCACCGTCACCGAGAACCTGACGCTGCCGCCCCGGGTCGGTCCCGACCCGTGGTCCCTGGAACGCGTCTACGAGGCGTTCCCCGCCCTGTACCAGCGGCGCGACTCGGCGGCGACCATGCTCTCCGGCGGCGAGCAGCAGATGCTCGCCCTGGCCCGGGTGCTGCGGATGGGCGCCCGGCTGCTGCTCTGCGACGAGCCCACCGAAGGGCTGTCGCCGCTGCTCGTGCAGCAGGTCGGCGACCTGCTGCGGGAGGCCAAGCAGCACGGCGTGACCGTGCTGCTTGTCGAGCAGAACCTGCACTTCGCCACCGGCGTCGCCGACCGGCACTACCTGCTGGCCGAGGGGCGTGTCGTGGAGGCGTTGGACAACTCCGAGGTGCGTTCGCGCGAGCGCGAGCTGCTGGCGTACCTCGGCATCTGAATCGACGGCTGACCCGCGCCGATGCGCGCGGTACGAAGGGGATGACATGCGTCAGAGCGTGGGTGTGGCCGCCGCCTCGGCGGCGGTGCTGCTGGTGGCCGGCTGCGGCGGCGGTGGTCCGCAGTCCGGCGGCGACCAGAAGCTGACCGGCGACAAGATCGTGCTGGGTGTGCTCAACGACCAGTCCGGGGCCTACTCGGAGCTGTCCGGGAAGAACTCGGTCAAGGCCGTGGAGATGGCCATCGCCGACTTCAAGGCCAAGTACGGCGACAAGGCGGTGACCAAGAACATCAGCGTGGAGACCGCCGACCACCAGAACAAGCCGGACGTGGCCAACAGCAAGGCCCAGGAGATGTACGACCGCAAGGGCGTCGACGCCCTCCTCGACGTGCCGACCTCCTCGGCCGCCCTCAAGGTCGCCGACATGGCCAAGGAGAAGAGGAAGCTCTACTTCAACATCGGCGCGGCGACCACCGAGCTGACCGGCAAGAGCTGCAACAAGTACACGTTCCACTACGCGTACGACACCTACATGCTGGCCCACGGCACCGGCACGGTGACCACCGAGCAGGTCGGCAAGAACTGGTACATCCTCTACCCGAACTACGCCTTCGGGCAGGACATGGAGAAGAGCTTCTCCACCGCGATCACCGCCGCCGGCGGTCAGGTGGTCGGCAAGGACGGCACGCCGTTCCCGAACACCAGCGGTGACTTCTCGTCCTTCCTGCTGAAGGCCCCGACGCTGAACCCGAAGCCGCAGGTGCTGGGCGCCATGCAGGCCGGCGCGGAGCTGGTCAACGTGGTCAAGCAGTACAACGAGTTCAAGTTGCGGGACAAGGGCGTCGGCCTGGCCGTGGGCCTGATGTTCATCACCGACATCCACTCGCTCACCCCGGCCGCGCTCGCCGGCACCACCTACACCGACGCCTGGTACTGGAACTTCGACCAGCAGAACCGGGAGTGGGCCGACCGGTTCCAGAAGGAGACCGGCACCCGGCCGTCGTTCGCCCACGCGGCCAACTACTCCGCCTCGATGCAGTACCTGGAGGCAGTGCAGGCCGCCGGGACCGACGACGCGGACACCGTGGTCAAAGGGCTCGAGGGCAAGGAGGTCGACGACGTCTTCCTGCGCAACGGCAAGATCCGCGCCGAGGACCACCGGGTGATCCACGACGCGTACCTGGCCCAGGTGAAGCCGCAGGCCGAGGTCGCCGAGCCCTGGGACTACGTCAAGATTCTCAAGACCATCCCCGCCGCGGAGGCGTTCCGCGCCCCCTCGCCGGACTGCAAGCTGTGACCGGCTTCCTGCAGAACACGTTCAACGGGCTGGTGAGCGGGGCGTTCTACGCCCTGCTCGCCCTCGGGCTCGCGGTCATCTTCGGCATGCTGCGGGTGGTCAACTTCGCCCACGGCGCGTTCTACATGCTCGGCGCGTTCGGGGCGTACGTGCTGCTCAGTGAGGCCGGCGTGCCGTTCTGGGCGGCGCTGGTGATCATGCCGCTCGGCCTCGCCCTGGTCGGCATGGCGCTGGAGCGGGCGGTCATCCACCGGCTCACCCGGCTCGATCCGCTCTACAACTTCCTGCTGACCTTCGGCCTGACGCTGATCCTGCAGGACCTGGTCAAGACCCGCTACGGCGTGCAGTCCAGCCCGTACGCCACCCCGGCCGAGCTCAGCGGCTCGGTCGACTTCGGGCTCTTCGACTTCCCGACCTACCGGGTCTTCATCCTCGGCTTCGCCCTGCTGCTCTGCGTCGCCGTCTGGTGGGTGCTCACCCGTACCCGGATCGGCATGGTGGTCCGGGCCGCCACCGAGCGCCCGGAGCTGACCCGCGCGTTCGGCATCGACGTCGGGCGGTGGGTGACCCCGGTCTTCGGCTTCGGCATCGGCCTGGCCGGCCTCGCCGGTGTGCTCGCCGCGCCGATGCGGGCGGTCAACCCGCTGATGGGCGCAGACCTGATCATCGTGGTCTTCGCGGTGGTGGTGATCGGCGGTCTCGGCTCCATCTTCGGCTCGGTCGCCGCCGGCTTCGGCATCGGCCTGGTCCAGGCGTGGGGCGAGGCGTACCTGTCCGAGTTCCCGATCGTGTCCCAGACGATCGTCTTCGTCGTGATGGCCGCCGTGCTGCTCTGGCGGCCGGCCGGGCTGTTCGGCCGTGAGGAGGCACCGGCATGACCGCGACCGTGGACACCGAGGCCGCACCGGCCCGCTCCGGGCTGCTCGCCGTCGCCCGCGCGCCCGGCTGGGTCCGGTACGCGCTGCTCGCCGCGGGTCTGGCGGTGGCGCTCTGGCTGCCCAACGGGCTGTACCCGGCGGTGGCGGTGGACATCCTCTGCTGGGCGCTCTTCGCCGTCTCGGTGGACCTGCTGCTCGGCTTCACCGGGCTGATGTCCTTCGGGCACGCGGCCTTCTGGGGCACCTCGGCGTACCTCACCGGGCTGGTGGCCGTCCATGCCGGCCTGCCGTTCCCGGTCGCGGTGCTGGCCGGCGCGTTCGGCGCGGCGGCGCTCGCGCTGCCGATCGGGTACCTGGCGGTGAAGCGGACCGGCATCTACTTCGCGATGGTCACGCTGGCCTTCGCGCAGATGGTCTACTACGTCGCCAACGAGTGGCGCTCGGTCACCGGCGGCGAGAACGGCCTGCAGGGCGTGCCCCGGTCGCTGTTCGGCCTCGACCTGACCGACGACTACTACTTCTACTACGCGATCCTGCCGATCGTGCTGCTCGGCCTGGCCGGCGCCTGGCGGATCACCCACTCACCGTTCGGCCGGGTGCTGGTCGGCATCCGCGACAACCCGGCCCGGGCCCGCGCCCTCGGCTACCCGGTGCACCGCTACAAGCTGACCGCTTTCGTCCTCTCCGGTTTCATCGCCGGGCTCGGCGGCGGGCTCTTCGCCGTCGGGCACCGCTTCGTCTCGCTCGACGTGCTGCACTGGACCACCTCCGGCAAGGCGGTCATCGTGGTGGTGCTCGGCGGTATCGGCACCCTCTGGGGCGGCGTGCTCGGCGCGGTGGTGGTGGTCCGGCTGGAGGACTGGCTGTCGTTCTCCGGATTCGAGGCCATCGGCCTGGTCACCGGCGGTATCTTCGTCCTCGTCGTGCTGCTGTTCCGGCGCGGGATCTGGGGCAGCGTCGCCGCGCTGGTCCTGAGGTGGACGGCCGCCCGGCGCAGATAATCCCGTCCCGGCGCATCCGAACCGGGCCGTCCCGACGAACCCCCTGGTAGTGACCACTCACCCGGGGGGTACGTCTGGTGCAGACACGTCCGATGCCGGCCGACGCGGTGCAGGAGGCCCGCAAGCGGCTCGCCGCCGCCGCGGAGGACCTCGACGCCAACCGGGTCGCCGCGCTGGTCCTGGAGTTCGCCGCCGCGTCGGGTGTCGCCGCGGTGTGGGAGCAGTTGTGCGTGCCGCTGCTGGCGACGCTGCACGGGCAGACCCCGGGCGAGATCGTCGTCGAACACGCGCTCTCCGAGGGGGTACGCGTCGGCCTGGACGTGCACCGCCGGGATCCGGGCCGGCCGTTGCGGCAGGACGGGGTGCTGCTGGCGGGGGTCGAGCACGAGGCGCACTGCCTCGGGCTGCACGCCCTCGCCGCGGCGCTGCGCGAGCAGGGCAGGGGCTGTCTGCTGCTCGGGCCCGCGCTGCCCTGGGCGGCGCTGGCCTCCGCCGTGGTCCGGGCCCGTCCGCGCGCCGTGCTGGTCTGGTCGCAGACCCCGCTCACCGGCCGCGCGTACCGCCTGGTCCGCTTCGGTCGCGACTTCCCCGGGGTACGCGTGCACGCGGCGGGACCGGGCTGGATCGAGCCCTTCCCGCCTCCGTCGATCCGCCTGACCAGCTTCTCCGCCGCCCTGAGCGCCTGCGCCGCCCCCTGACCGACCCACCCGCCCTCGGCCGTGACCCGCCGTCGGCCGCCCATCCACCCTCGGCGCTGACATGACGTTGCCGGCGGTGTCGATCTGCTCCGCTGCCGCCACCGTCCTGCATACGCCGCTGGCCGGCACCCCAGTGTGGGGTGCCGGCCAGTATGCGTGTGTGGGTGGGTCAGCTGTTCCAGTGCTCGGCGACGAGGTCGGCGGCCTGCTGCTCCCACTGGGCGTAGTGGTCCGGGTAGGC
>NZ_JBNADX010000007.1:18829-254697 GCF_049629545.1 Micromonospora citrea | reverse complement strand
CCGTCGACGTACCGCTGGTCGTCGACGGGGCCGCTGGCGCAGCCGAAGTCGGGGTGGGTCTCGCTCAAGGACTTCACCCACGCCCCCTACAACGGCCGGCATCTCGTCTACGCCACGACGCACGACACGGGCACGAGGTGGGGCTCGATGAACTTCGGCCTCTTCACGAACTGGTCCGACATGGCCTCGGCCAGCCAGAACACGATGCCTTTCTCCGCCGTCGCACCGACCCTCTTCTACTTCGCCCCGAAGAACATCTGGGTGCTCGCCTACCAGTGGGGCGGGACCGCCTTCTCCTACCGGACGTCGAGCGACCCCAGCAATGTGAACAGTTGGTCGTCGCAGCAGACGCTGTTCACCGGAAGCATCTCCAACTCCGGCACCGGCCCCATCGACCAGGCACTCATCGGTGACGACACGAACATGTACCTGTTCTTCGCCGGCGACAACGGCCGCATCTACCGGGCCACCATGCCCATCGGCAACTTCCCGGGCAACTTCGGCTCGTCCTACACGACCATCATGACCGACACCACGAACAACCTGTTCGAAGCCGTCCAGGTCTACAAACTCGAAGGCGAGAACCGATACCTCATGCTCGTCGAGGCCATCGGCTCGCAGGGCCGCTACTTCCGCTCCTTCACCGCCACCAACCTGGGCGGTACGTGGACCCCGCAGGCCGCCACCGAGAACAACCCCTTCGCCGGCAAGACCAACAGCAGCGCCACCTGGACCAACGACATCAGCCACGGCGAACTCATCCGCACCAACCCCGACCAGACCATGACCGTCAACGCCTGCAACCTGCAACTGCTCTACCAGGGACGCTCCCCCAACTCCGGCGGCGACTACGGCCTCCTGCCCTACCGACCGGGACTGCTCACCCTGCAACGCTGATCGCATGACCCAGGCCCGGCCCGTGCGTTCGTGACATTCGCGGGCAACGACGCACCCCGAACGGCGGGCTCGGTGCAAGCCGAGCCCGCCCCGGTCACGCAGAGAGCACAGACGCCTCGATGATCACCCGGGGCGAGGTAATGCCCGTCCTGCCGCCACCAGCAAGGGCGCGCCTGCACCAATCCCATCCGGCTGGACAGACTCACGAGCCGCCGGAGCCCCGCGTATCGTGGGAGCGCTCCCGTCTCTGTGTCGTCGCCGATGGCAGCTCGTCAACCTGCACCACTCCTGGAGGACCACAGAAGCGATGAGAAGCGTCAAGAGAACACTCAAAGTCAACGCCGCCCGGGTGTCGGTCGGTGCCGTGCTCCTGGCATCGACCGCGGTCGCCGTGGCACTGCCCGCCGATGCGGCAGCCGCCGGCTGCTCGGTGGACTACACCGTGTCGTCGCAGTGGCAGGGCGGCTTCGGCGCCAACGTCACCATCACCAATCTCGGTGATCCGCTCACGAGCTGGACGCTGACCTGGACCTACAGCGCCGGCCAGACCGTCACACAGGCATGGAACACGACGTTGACCCAGAGCGGTGCTGCGGTCACCGCCAGGAACGTCAGCTACAACGGGGCCATCGCCACCAACGGCACGACCTCGTTCGGCTTCAACGGCTCGTGGACCGGCAGCAACCCCGCTCCGACCAGCTTCGCTCTGAACGGGGTGGCCTGCACCGGCACCCCACCGCCCACCACCCCACCGCCGACCACCCCACCGCCCACCTCGCCACCCCCGACCGGGCCGGCGGACATCACGGTCAACAGCGCCACCCGGTACCAGACGATCGACGGGTTCGGTGCCGCGACCTGGATCTGGGGTAACGGAACATGGTCGACGGCCGAGACGCAGACGCTGGTCGGGCTGGGCCCCGACCAGCTGGGGCTGTCGATCGTACGTACCGGCATCTCACCGGTCTCCAGTGAGTGGTCGACCCAGGTGGCCGCCTTGAGAACGGCGAAGTCGTACGGGTCGGGGGTGAAGATCCTCGCCTCGCCGTGGACGGCGCCGGCGGCGTGGAAGACGAACAACAGCCGGATCAACGGCGGCAAGTTGAGGACCGAGTACTACGACGACTACGCGAACCACTTGAACAGCTACGTCCAGTACATGCGCAACCAGGGTGTCTCGGTCGACGTCACCTCGGTACAGAACGAGCCGGACTGGCACCCGGACTACGACTCGATGGACTGGAGCGGCACCGAGCTGCGGAATTTCGTACGTGACCACGGTGCGCGGGTGCAGAACACCAAGCTGATGGTCGCCGAGGCGGTGAACCTGAACTACAACTACACCGATCCGACCCTGAACGACTCGACCGCTCGGAACAACATCGGCTACATCGGCGGCCATTTGTACGGCACCGAGGCGGCGGGTCGGCTGCGGTCGTACCCCCTGGCCGACCAGCACAACAAGCCGGTGTGGATGACCGAATGGAACTTGCACGCGGCCGACGGCAGCGGCTCCAACATCTGGGGCAACCCCGGTAACCAGACGGTCTGGAACGAGACGCTCGACGACATCATGCGCACGGTGCACAGGTCGATGGAATCGAACTGGACCGCCTACGTCTGGTGGTACGGCAAGCGCTACTACTCCTTCATCGGCGACGGCGAGCCGGCCTACGGCACCAGCGCGGGTGCTCCGCTGAAGCGCGGGTACGCGTTCTCGCAGTACTCCAAGTTCGTCCGCCCCGGCTACCAGCGAGTCGCCCTGACGAAGAGCACCAAGGCCACACCGCTGGAGGTGACCGCCTACACCGGTGGCGGCAGGACCACGCTGGTGATCCTCAACCGCTCGACCAGCGCGGTCGACAATGCCGTGATCCAGGTGCCGCAGAACATCACCCGGGCGGAGCACTACCTCACCTCGCAGAACGCCAACGCGGCCAGCCAACCGGTCCGGGTGAACGGCGGACAGGTCACCGTCAACGTCGGCGCACGCAGCATCTCCACGGTCGTGCTCACCCCCTGAGAGGTCCTCACCGGGCTCGTCGCATCCTGGTCGGGCGCGCGGGTGCGATCGATCGATCGCACCCGCGCGCCCGACCGGCGGTGTTCGCGGACGATTCGAGCCGTCTGTCCGATGAGGACGGGCACGAGTCGTCGGGCTTGTCCTTTCCCGCAGGACGAGTGACGTCGGAGCACTAGCCATCCCTGCTGCGGCTTGCGTACCTTGGCGTTCCGCGGGCTCGCCGTGGCCCGACGACTCCGCGGACTCCGGGACCGCCGGTGCTGTCGATCACGCGGGGAGGAGCATGAACGGCTGGGGCAGGCTGTGGCGTGTCGCGGAGTTGCCGACGACCAGGGCCGGCGTCGAGCGGACGTTCTCGTACCTCATCGCGGGGGTCCGTCTGGGCACGGTCGCGCAGATGATTCCGGCGGTCAACACCGGCGTGGCGACGTCCCCGCACGCGTCCGGCTACCTCGCCTGCTGGATCGCGGCGGCCGTCGCCTCTGTCGCGGTGAGCGTGGCGACGCTCGTGCGGCGTCGCCCGCTGGGTGCGACGGCTGCCGCGGTGGACTTCGCTCTGGCCTGCGCCCTGCTGGTCCTGGGGCCGCTGGTACTCGAGGCGGGAGAGCGCTTCGGCACCTGGGTCGCGTACCAGCCGGGCTACGCTCTGTCGATCATCATCACGGCCAGCGGTGTCCGTAGCGTCGCCCTCTGGGCGGGTGGCCTCCTCGGCGTCGCCGTCTCCTACCTGGTGTATCTCGGCGGCGAGTTCGGCGGGGACATGACCCCCAGCGCCATCGGCAACGTCCTCACCTACGTGGTGTACGCGCTGGTGGCGCGCATGCTCTTCGGGTACATCCGCCGCATCGCGCACGACGCCGACGCCTCGCGGGCCCGGGCGGCGGAGCTGGCACGGCGTGAGGAGGAACGGCGTGCCCAGGTGATGATGCACAACGGCGTCGCCGTGATGCGCCTGCTCACCGAGCCGGAGACCGGGGTCCCGCGCTCCCGGCTGATGGACCTGGCCGAGGTGGAGCTCAGGCGGATGCGCACCTACCTGCGCGGCCGGGTGGCGGACGGGGACGAGTGCACCGCCGACGGGGACGGTTCCGGACCCTCGGTGGCGCTCGCTGCGATGGTCGGGCGGGCGTGCGACCGGTTCGCCGACCTGTCCGTCGACACCTTGCTCGACCTCGGCGCCGAGCTGAGGCTCCCCGCCGCGCAGGCCGAAGCGCTCGAGCGTGCGCTCGAGAGCCTGCTGCTCAACGTCCGGGTGCACGCCCGGGCGGCCGAGGTCGTGGTCCACCTCGACCAGGCAGAGGACAGGAGCTGGACGCTGACCGTACGCGACGACGGTGTCGGCTTCGACCCGGTGTCGGTGCCGGCCGGGGTCGGGCTGCGCGAGGTCGTCGTCGGCGAACTGCGGCGGCGGGGGCTCGACGTCCGGATCGAGTCGGCGGTGGGCGACGGGACGACCGTGACGATCTCGTCCGGTCCTCGATCGGCGGCCGATCATGCGGGCGGGAACGCCCGCGTCGACGAGGCGGCATGAGGCCCGCCGTCGCCGTCGTCGAGGACGCGGCGCTGATGCGTGAATCGTTCAGCCTGCTCATGCCTGGTCTGGACGTCGTCGCCGCAGTCGCGTCGGTGGAGGAGTTGACGGGCCGCCGTCCCGTGGTGGATGTCGTCCTGCTCGACCTGCACCTGGCGAACCTCGAACAGCCGGACGTCCGGCAGGGGATCGCCGCGATCCGTGCCCTGACGGGCTACGGGTACCGGGTCTGCGTCTACAGCCAGGAGGAGCGCCGCTTCGTCCTCGCGGCGTGCATCGCGGCGGGTGCGAGCGGGGCCGTCTCCAAGGCGCTGCCGACCGGCCGGGCCGAGCAGCTCTTCATCGAGGTCGCCTCCGGCGGCACCGTCATGCCGCAGTCGGTCGTCGGGATCCTCGAGGTGCTGGTCCGGCGGGACTGCATCACCCTGCTCAGCGAGCGCCAGCGTCAGGTCCTGCACGGCCGTGCCCGTGGACTGAGCTACGCCCAGGTCGCCAGGCAGCTGTTCGTCAGCGAGTCCACGCTGCGTGGCTACTGGCTCGACCTGACCCGGTCACTGTCCGAATCCCTGCGCACCCTCACCCCCGGCGAGATCGAACGCGCTCTCGGACTCGCTCCCGGAGACCTCCTGGAACTCTGGCCCGGGGAGGCGACCGACGTGCGGAACTGGTGGCGTACCGCCCGTGAACCCGACCCTGGCCCCTGAGCGTCGTCGATCGCTCGTCCAGGGCCGGCCCACCCCGGGCCGGCCAGTGGCCCGCTCTCGCGCCGACAGGCTGATGTGCCGCGACGCGGGCAGGGCAGCCGCGCGGGGCCAGGGTGTCGATCACGCAGAAGGTCCCCGACACGTCGGAGACGATCACCCAGCGGTCAGCACCGTCCGGCGGGCGGCATTGCCCGGCGACGCGTGACGACGGGCTGCGCCGGGTATGGTTCGGGGTGACGGTGTCGCCGGGCGGTCGCCCGCGATCAAGACACCCCTGATCCGGCGCCAGTGCGAGCGCCGACTCTGCCCTCGCGCGGCCGGCACATGGCCGCGACCCCGTGTACTCCTCTGTCAGGAACAGGAATGCGGCATGACATCACACGACAAGGACCGACCGGCGTTGTTCCTCACCCCGCCGGCCACCGACGGGCTCGACGGCCAGGCCGTGGCCTTCGACGGCAGTGAGGAAGCGATGCGGCGGCTACGCCATCCGTTCGCGGTGAACCCGGTCGGCCAGAAGCAGCGGCCCGCGTCGTCGGCGGGCGACAACTCGGAGCAGCGCAACTGACCCTTGCGGGCGCCTCTGGGCGAATCTGCGCGTCTGATGGCGTCAGCGAACGGCGGCGTCCGTCTGCGGTTCACGGGATCCGACCTCGTGCAAGTGGCGTAGCGCCTCTGCCCAGGAACGGCTCAGGGTGGTCTCGTGGTAGTCGATGTCGTGCTCCGCGCAGAACCGCCGGATCAATGGCCGGGCGCGGCGCAGGTTGGGGCACGGCATGCTCGGGAACAGGTGATGTTCGATCTGGTAGTTCAGGCCGCCGAGCACGGTGTCGACGAGCAGCCCGCCGCGCACGTTTCGCGAGGTGAGCACCTGCCGCCGCAGGTAGTCGAGGTTGTCCTCGGGGCCGAGGATCGGCATGCCCTTGTGGTTGGGGGCGAAGGAGCAGCCGAGGTAGAGGCCGAGCACCCCCTGGTTGACGAGGAGGAACGCGATCGCCTGCGCGGGACTCAGGACCAGGAGCACGGCGGCGAGGTAGCCGCCCAGGTGCAGGGCCAGCAGTCCGGCTTCGACGGGTCGGCGCGCGACGCGGCGCGGACCGAGCAGGGCCCGCACGCTGTTGACGTGCAGGTGCAGGCCTTCCAGCAGGAGCAGCGGGAAGAAGAGGTACGCCTGGTGGCGGGCGACCAGCGCGCCGAGGCCACGCCGTCGGCTGGCCTGCTCGGTGGTGAAGGACAGGGGCGCCACGGTGATGTCGGGGTCCTTGCCTTCGGTGTTCGGGTGGGCGTGGTGCCGGTTGTGCTTGTCCACCCACCAGCCGTAGCTGATCCCGGTCAACAGGTTGCCGTGCACGATGCCGATCAGGTCGTTCACCCGGCGCGAGCGGGCTATCTGCCGGTGCCCCGCGTCGTGGCCGAGGAATCCGGCCTGCGCGAAGGCCACCGCGAGGGCCACCGCGACGCCCAACTGCCACCACGACTCGCCCAACCGGAAGAACAGGGCCCACAGCGCGGCGAAGGCACCGACGACGAGACCGATGCGCATTGCGTAGTAGCCTCGCCGCCGCTCGAGTAGACCCGCTGCGCGGACCTGCCGGGACAGCTCGGCGTAGTCGCTGCCCCGCTGGCGGTCGGCGTCAATGCTGGTGTCGCTCATGATGGCTCCCGCTGGTCCTGGTCCGCCGGCTGCCTCAGCGGCGTCGACCCGACCAACCGGTCAGGCGGGCCATGAGCTGCTGAAGTTTCTGCTGCGTGCCCGGCTCGGCCGCCTGACGGCGGCCACGTCGCATCAGGTCACGTCCCCGTGGGCTGTTGAGCAGGCCCTTGATCCGTTCACTCATCGAACCCGACGTCACGGCGCACTCCCCCCTGGCCGGCGGATCGCCGGCCGACTCTCGTGCCTCGTCACCGTCAGTCTCACCCCATCGCCGAGCCGGCCGGGGCGGATTGGTGGATCCGGGCCGAGGGGTGCCGAAGATCGACACGGCGGAGTGGGCCCTCGCGTACGCGGACAGCGTCCCCGCGGTGGTGTCCGCCGCGATCGGCCCGAGCAGAGCGGCCTCACGGGGAGGGCGTGTCGGCGAGATCGGCCGGATCGAGATGCAGGGTGGCGAGCAGCCCGGCGTGCTCATCGGGATTCACCCGTTCCGGTAGTTCGCGCTCGACCCAGTCGGCCCTGACCTGCTGGCCGCGCTCGCGAAGAACGGTGACGATGCGGTGCCTGGCGATCCTCACGGATGCTCCCTTGTGAAGCCGTCCGCAACGGTCACGCTCACGGACGGCGGTGTGGACGCGCTGGTCGGATGCCATCACCGGCAGGGATGCCCGGCGGACCTGGACGTGCCGTGGCCGGCCGGTCCTGCGGCCGGTACGTGATCGACGGTCACCAGTACGACGAACTGTCGCGACGGGCATGACGACCGGTCGGCGCCTCTGGCGGGGCTGGTGACGACGGCCCCCGGCGGTCACCGGGGACCCGGGCGACATGCCCACCGTACGCCCCGGGTCGCCGGTCCGCACCCGCGCCGGGAGCCGCTGCTCGTACGGCGGCGGCGTACGCTGGCGGTGCCGCCCGGGACCCCGGTGGCTGACGGTCCGCCACCGGCGGACGCGCCCCACCTATCGGGGCCAGCGCATCAGTCACCCCCGCCCATCCATCGGCCAGGTCACCGACGCTCGGTCGCGCCCTGACCAGCCCCTCCCCCGCACCGGTAACGCCGGGCCGCGACAGTCCGTCGCAGGTCCGTACTCACCCGACGCCCGCGCCGGTCACGCCGGCAGCCGGGCCCATCGGGCCCCATCGGAAGGCGGCGGTTCGTGATGACCGCACCCCGGAACAGGCACGTCCGACTCACCGCCCGCAACGGTCACGACGGCCCCGTTCGGCTGGCGCTGCTGCTGGCCGCCGTCATCGGGGTCCTGCTCGTCGCCCTCCCCGGCACCGCCCGGATCGTGCAGCTGAGGATGCGTGGCCGCCGGCCCGGGCGGAGGGCGGCCGGGACGCCCGCGCCCGGTCCGACCTGCCGATCGACGACCGGCGTCGGCCAGGCCCCACCGCCGCCTCACCGGGAAGGCTGAGCCATGTCGGTCACCCGGCAACACGGGCCGAGCGGTGGGGACCGGGCCGGTGTGCCAATGAGATCCAGCACGAATCGTGACAAGAATCAGGGCGATCGACCGATAGGGATCACTGCTCGGGACCATGCCCGTCACTGTTCCTACTCGGTTTGCGCTGCTTACTACCCTGTCTCTTGATCGCGTGCCAACGCACTCCTCCACAGCGACAAGGGCTACAGATGAGCGAGAGTTACCCTCCGTACGGAGGTCAGCCGGATCCGAATGCGGCCTGGGGCCCCCCGCCCGGCTCGCCGGTCGGTCAGCCGGGCTACGGCCAGCAGCCTCAGGGCTACCCGGGCCAGCCGGTGACCGCACCGCCGTACGGTGCGCCGGTCCCGCCACCGCAGAAGTCCAAGAAGGGTCTCTTCATCGGGCTGGGCATCGGCGCGGTCGTGCTGTTGCTCCTCATCACCTGCGGCGGCATCATCGGTTTCGTCGCCCTCGGCGACGACGAGGACGATCCGGCACCCGGCCCGTCGACCTCCGTCGCCGCGCCCGACCCCACCGCCGCGTCGCCCTCGGTCGCGCCGCAGCCGGGTGAGCCGGCACCGGACAACAACAACGCGGTGACCGCGCAGAGCTCCAGCGACATGTCGGCGGTCTGCGACGGCAGCCCGATCCTGAACGCCGCGCCGTACACCAGCCCGAAGGGCGCGAAGGTGCTCACCTTCTCGAACTCCCCGGACCGGCCGTCGTCCTGGCGCAGCGAGTCGTTCGGCTACGGCGAGCCGTACTACGCCAGGTCGACCGAGTGGGAGAAGGTGCCGGTCATCGGCTGCCTGACCTACGTGGAAGGCAGCGAGGGGCCGGGCCGCAAGTGCGACTACAAGGACAGCTCGCAGAAGACGGTCACCATCGACTACGTCTCGTCGCGGTACACGCTGACCTTCCACAACGCCAAGACCGGCGAGAAGGTCGGCGACGGCGGCACGATCAACGCCCCGGCCACGCGGTGCCCGAGCTTCATCGCCTACAACCGGACGACGATGAAGGCGTTCGCCAGCCCGGACGACGGCGCGCTGGAACTGGCCCTGGCCAAGTTCACGGGCTGAACGGACCGTTCGTCCACGACCGTGGGTGCCGGGTGGGGCCGGCACCCACGGTCGACCGGTGTCAGCCGGCGACGCCGGTGACGGTGCTGCCCGAGCGGGTGACCCGGTAGGTCACCTGCTCGCCGCTCCAGAAGTGGAACGTCAGGGTCACCTGCCTGCCGTCGGTGACCTCGGCGAAGAAGTCGGACGTCAGGTTGATCACGTTGGTGCCGTAGTTCGGGGCGAACGCCCGGTCGAATTCCTTGTACGAGGTCCAGTTGTGCGGGCCGGCGTTGCTGCCGTCGGCGTACTTCGCCTCCATGGTGGCGAGCTGGTCGCCCCGGAACGCGGTGGGGATGGCGAAGGCGCTGGTCGTCCCGGTGGCGTTCTGCAGGACCGGCCGGTCGTAGGTGAGCACGTTGATCCGCCACGGCACGCCCGTCGAGAACCGCGCGTGCAGCGTCGCGTTGACCCCGTACGCACGGGCGCCGGTCAGTCGGGTCAGCGCCGACGCGGTGAGCGTGAGCTGGTCGCCCGAGACGGTGTAGTCGGTGCCGCGTACCAGGTCGGTGGTGCCCTGGCGGAGGCCGACGAAGGACGTGCCGTTGAGGTTCAACGTGAGGCTCTTGCTGCTGATCGGGCTGGACTTCGCGTTGAACACCAGGTCCGAGGACGCGGTGCCGGAGCGGGTCGTCCAGCTCGACTTGATCTGCGCGAACAGTTCCGGGTCCTTCCAGACGAAGCTGGTCCGGTCGAAGTGCTGGCCGTTGTCCCAGAGCATGGTGGTGATCTGCCGGGTGCGCGCGTACCAGCCGAGGAACTCGAAGAACTTCAGCTTCTCGCCCTGCTCGATGGTGCCGGTGTGCCGGTCGAAGCCGAGCAGGCCGTACTCGCCGATGATGACCGGGATGCGCTTGGCGACGAAGCTGTTGTACACCCGGTCGAACGAGTCGGTCAGGTCCTTCTGCACGGCGGCGTCGAAGCGGGTGCCGCCGGCGACGTTCACGCTGAACGGCCAGTAGCCGTAGAAGTGCACGGTGGCGATCAGGTTCGGGTCGTTCAAGGTCTGGAACGTGGCCGCCAGTTCGTCGACCCGGGCCTGCTCGGACGACGTGTGCAGGGTGGGCAGCACGAGCAGGCGGGTGGCGTTGTTGCCGCCGGAGGCGCGCACGATCCGGTGGAAGGACGTGTTCAGCTCGTTGAGCAGGGTGGCGTTCTGGGCGTCGCCGGAGCTGCCGGTGAACTGCGGCTCGTTGACGCTCTCGAACACCAGCTTCGGCGAGGAGTTGCGGAACGCGCTGGACAGCTGGGTCCAGACCGCGTTGTACCGGTTCAGCACGTTCGTACGGTCGGTGGGCATCGTGTTGATCCACTGCCACGAGTCGTGGTGAATGTTGATCATCACGTAGAAGCCGTCGGCGAGGGCCCAGTCGACCACCTCCTTGACCCGGTTGAGGTAGGCCGCCTCGATGGTGTGGTTCGGCGCCCCGCCCAGGTGCGCCGACCAGGTCACCGGGATGCGGATGCTCTTGAAGCCCTGCGCCCTGACGTTGTCGAGCAGCGCCTCGGTGATCCGGGGGTTGCCCCAGGCGGTCTCGTCGGCGCCGACGGCGTCGAGGGAGTTGCCGAGGTTCCAGCCGGGCTGCATCGCGGCGACCGCCGCCATCGCGTCGGTGGCCGGCGGCGGCGTGGTCGGCGGCGGGCTGCTGGGCGGCGGACTGCTGGGCGGCGGGCTGCTCGGCGGCGGCGTGGTGCCGACGGAGCCGGTGCAGGTGACGCCGTTGAGCGCGAACGTCGTGGGCGCGGTGTTGGCGCCGGACCAGGAGCCGTTGAAGCCGAACGACGTGGTGGCGTTCGTGCCGAGGTTGCCGTTGTAGCTGACGTTGGCGGCGGTGACCTGGTCACCCGAGGAGGTGATGGTGGCGTTCCACGCCTGGGTGACCCGCTGCCCGGAGGGGAAGGTCCAGGTCAGCCGCCAGCCGTTGAGCGGGTCGCCGAGGTTGGTCACGGCGACGTCCGCGCCGAAACCGCCCGGCCACTGGCTGGTGGTGGTGTACGTGACCTTGCAGCCCACCGCCGCCTGGGCGCTGCCGGCGACCGTCATGCCGAGGCCCACCAGCAGCGTCGTGATGCCCGCCGCGGCCAGACCCAGCCGCCATCGTGTTCTTCGCAGGGTGCCGTGCAGACCGGACATGACTCTCCTCAGGGACGGTGGTGGTGCGCGGGGTGGCGGGTGGCCGTGGTGCCGTACGGGACACCCAGGTCGATCCGAGGTTAAGTTTGGATTCCAAACTTTGTCAATCGGTAGCGACCTATGCGAGGGGCGGCCGGCCGACCCTCGACGACCCCCCGATCACGGACGGGAGATCACCTGGAACCGGGCATCCTCCCCACCGTGCGGGCTAGGGTCGTGACGTGGGCGCTCGTGCCGGCGTGATCCGGGCTCTCCAGGCCGATCCGGCGATGTCGTCCCTGTGCCGATCCCTGGAGTCGTACTACGGCGACCCGGACCGGGAGGCGGCGATGGACGCGCTCTACGCGCCCTTCGTCCGGCCCGGCGACCTCGTCCTCGACATCGGCGCGCACGTGGGCGACCGCGTCGGCAGCTTCCGCCGGCTCGGGGCCCGGGTCGTGGCGGTGGAGCCGCAACCGCTCTGCCTGCGGGCCCTGCGCGCCATCCACGGCGACGACGACGGCGTCACCCTGGTCGAGGCGGCGTGCGGTGGCCGGACCGGACACGTCCGGCTGCACGTCAACTCCGCCAACCCCACCGTCTCCACCGCCTCCGCCGATTTCCTCCGTGCCGCCGACGGCGCCGACGGCTGGCAGGACGAGTCCTGGGACGCGGAGCTGACCGTCGCCGCCACCACCCTCGACGCGCTGGTCGACGCGTACGGCGAACCGGCCTTCGTGAAGGTCGACGTCGAGGGCTTCGAGGACGACGTGCTGGCCGGGCTGAGCCGCCCACCGGCCGCGCTCTCCTTCGAGTTCACCACGATCGGACGCCCGGTGGCACGACGCTGCCTCGACCGGGTGCGGGCACTCGGCTTCGACCGGTACAACCTCGCCCTCGGTGACGAGATGACGCTGGCACTCCCGGCCTGGACGACCGCCGGCGAGGTGGCGGCGCACCTGCTCGCGCTGCCGCACGAGACGAACTCCGGCGACGTCTACTGCCTGTCCCGCCCGCTGCGCACCGGACCGGGCCCCCGATGACGGGACGCCCGGCGGCCGGCCACCGCGCCGGGCGCGGTCAGTCCGGGCCGGAGGCGAGAGCGCCGGCGAGGTGGCGCAGCGCCGCGGCCGGGTCCTCCCCGTCACCGTGCGGCGCCCGCAGCTCGGCGGCGTAGCTCGCGATGTCCGCGAGCCGCCACCACGACGGATAGAGCGCGAGAGCCGCCGGATCGACGGTCCGCCCGGTGGCCCGGCTCCAGCGCGCGAGCAGGTCGTCACCGTCGTCGGCCGGCTCCGCGCCGAGCATCCGGGCGAAGGCGGGGGTCACCATCCACAGGTCACGTTCCGGCGGGGCGAGGAGCACGGTGTCCCAGTCGACGAGCCGGAGCCCGGCCGGAGTGCGCAGGACGTTGCCCGGGTGCGGCTCGCCGTGGGTGACCACCCAGTCCGACGCCGTCCGGCGTACCCGCTCGACCCGCCGGTCGAAGTCGGCGAGCAGCCGCCCGACGTGCCCCGCGTGCGCGGCGAGGAGCATGCGGGCCCGCTCGGCGTACGGCCCGCCGGTCCACTCCCGGTCGAGGTCCCGCAGCGCCTCGTGCAGCCGCTCCCGGTCGGGCAGCACCAGGTCGGCACGGCCGGCGACGCCCGCCACGACCGGCGTGAGCCGGTGCAGCCGGGCCAGCAGGTCGACGACGTCGGCCCGGTCCTCCGGCCGGTGCGGGCCGAACGGCCCGGCGCTCCCGTCGACCAGCGGGAACACCGACAGGGCGTACCGCGCGGTGAGCCGCCGGAGCACCGCGCCACCGAGGTCCGGGGTCGGCGCGACGACGGCGTCGAGACCGGCGTGGCGGTGCAGGGCCAGCGCGGTGCCGTACGCCCGGGTGAGGCGGGCGAAGGCGGCGTCGGAGTCGGCGGGACGCACACCCAGGTCGTCGACCGTGAGGAACCAGGCCGTCCCGGCCCGGTCCACCACCGACCAGTGGTGACTGCCCGCCCCCACCGGCCGGAACTCGACCGCCCGCGCCTCGACCGCCCAGCCCTCGGCCAGCGCCCCGGTCAGCTCGGCCTCCGTCAGACCCACCGGTCGGTCCCTCATGCGGCGGGATTGTGCCCGGTCCCCGCGCCTCGGTCAGGTGGGTTTCAGGCGTCGCGCGGGGCGTACATGATGACGGCGACGCCGAGCAGGCAGATCGCCGCGCCGGCCAGGTCCCACCGGTCGGGGCGGAACCCGTCCACCAGCACGCCCCAGGCGAGCGAACCGGCGACGAACACCCCTCCGTAGGCGGCGAGGATGCGGCCGAAGTTCGGATCCGGCTGGAAGGTGGCGACGAAGCCGTACGCGCCGAGGGCGATCACCCCGGCGGCGATCCACCACAGGCCCCGGTTCTCGCGCCAGCCCTGCCAGACCAGCCAGGCCCCGCCGATCTCGGCGAGCGCGGCGAGGGCGAACAGCAGCAGCGAACGGAGGACGGTCACCCTCCGGACCGTACCCCGGTCGTCCGGTCGCCCCCGCACGCGCAGCCGGCCCCGCACGCGCAGCCACGCCGGTGCGGGCGGCGGGCCCACCACCAGGCGGCGACGGCCGCGACGGCGAGGGCGACCGCGAGGCCGGGCAGCGCCCGGCCGAGGGCGGCCCAGCCGAGGGCGGCCCAGCCGGCGCCGCCGAGGACCCCGCGACCAGCAGCAGAGATACGACGCAGCAGGCCGCGCAGGCGAGGCTCGCCAGGCCGGTCAGCCCGGGCGGCAGGGTACGGCGGGCGAGGTCAACGAGGCTCGTCATCGGTGTCTACGGTCGGCACGAAGGGGATGGGGCAGCAGGAGTTGCCGGCGCAGGCCACCAGGTCGTCGCAGCCCGCCTCGACGGCCGCCCGCAGGGTGGCGGCGACGACGGTCAGGTCCGCGATGCGGCGCTCGACCTCGACGAGTTTCGCCTCCGCGCGGGCCCGCAGCCCGGCCGGCACGGCGGGACGGTGCCGGTCGGTGCGCAGCAGGTCGGCGACCTCGTCGAGGCGGAAGCCCAGCCGCTGGGCGGCCTTGATGACGCGCAGCACGGTGATCGTCGAGGCCGGGTAGAGCCGGTGCCCGCCCAGCGTGCGGTCGGGCTCGGCGAGCAGGCCGCGACGCTCGTAGTAGCGCAGCGTCTGCCGGTTCACCCCGGCCGCCGCGGCGACCTGGCTGCTGCGCAGCCCCCCGCTCACCGGCCGATCCTCGCGGCGGCCCGGGCGGCCAGGGCGTCGAGCACCGCCACCTGCGCGGCCGGGACCTGCACCCGCACCTCGACGTGGTCCACCGCCGGCACCAGCGTGAAGGTGAAGAACCCGCAGCACCCGGACTCCCGGGCGGTCAGGTCACGGACGCTCTCCTCGGCCGCCGGGTCGAACGTCCAGCGGAGCCGGGTCGGGTCCGGCCGCTCCTGCCGGCGCAGGGCGGTGGCGAACAGCTCGTCGAACTCGGCCACCCGCAGCGGCCGTTCGGGGGTGGGCAGGGTGCACGACACGGGCACCCAGTCCTGCTCGTCGCTCATGGTGTCGACGGTAGGCCGGTACCCGGGTACCGGATGCAAGCGGCGGACACGCCGCCGGCCCGTCCCGGGCGGGACGGGCCGGCGGGGACGATGTCAGTGGCGGCGGCGACCGTACGCGCCGGCGGCCAGCCAGACGCCGACCGCGGCGAAGACCACCTGGATGAGCAGCTCGATCCAGTCGACGCCGGCGGTGTCGTCGACACCGAGGGCGGCGGCGACCAGGGTCCCGAGGAGGGCGGCGACCACACCGATGACCAGGGTCAACCAGATCGGGATGTGCTGCTTGCCGGGCACCACCAGTCGACCCAGCGCGCCGATGATCAGGCCGATGATGATGGCGGTGAGGATGCCGGTCACTTCCACGGGAGCCGTCCTTCCGATCGTTGTCGTCGCCCCCTCCCTGCCCACCGGCGCACGCCGTCGAAACCGCGACGCCGAATTGTCACGCAACTGTCATGGATCCGCGCGGTGGCCGCCAACCTGGCCCGCGACGGTAGGGGTCGACCGGGAGAAGGGGGTACCGACCATGGCTTCGCCACAGCCGTCCGCCGGGTGCACCGTCCCCCTGGTCGAGATCTGCCTCACCGAGTTCGACCTGGCCTGCCTGCCGGAGACCGGCGCGGTCTTCGACCGCCTGCTGGCTCTGCACCCCGGCCAGATCGTGGTGGACCTGTCCGGGTGCCGGCACATCGACGCCGCCGCCATCGGTCTGCTGCTGGACACCCACCGGCGGATGGTCCGCGCCGGAGCCGTCCTCACCCTGCGTGATCCGAATCCCCGGATCCGACGCATCCTGGCGACCGCCCACCTGGACCGGGTCCTGCCCGTCGTCGACGCCCCGTCGGCCGGTACGACCACCGGCGCGGTGGAGGAGGAGGAGGCGGTGCGGCCCGGTCCGGCCGCCCGGGGCAGAGCGGCGGTCCCCGCCCGGCAGTGACCACGACCGCCCGTACGGCAGCACCCGAACCGCCCACCGGGCGCCGGACCACGACCTCCGGCTCCCGTCGACGGACGCCCGCCACCTCGACCGGCGTGGCGTAGGAAGGACAGCAGGATGACCGTCGTCCCGCACGACCACCTGATGACGCTGATCTGCGACAGCTGCGGCGACACCGTCACCGGCCCCACCTGCGTGCTCCCCGACGCCGAGGTCGTCTGGACCCTGGTGTCCGAGCACGGCTGGAGCGGCTCCCCGTTCGCCGTCGGCCCGCACCGCTGCCCCCACTGCAGCCTGCTCCCGTCCTCCGGCGGCGGGCACGTCCCCTGCGAGGGCCACGGCCCCGGCGGCATCCTGGGCATCGACCACCTGGACGACACGACGGTCGTCGCCGCCACCGGCGACATCGACCTCGACACCGGCGACACCCTGCGCATCGCCCTGCGGCACGCCGCCGACATGGGTGGCCACGTGGTGGTCGACCTCACCGACGTGCACGTCATCGACTCCACCGGTCTCGGCCTGCTCGTCCGGGCCCACCGCGAGGCCCGCGACCGTGGTGCCACGCTCTGCCTCGTCGGGCCGTCCCGGTTCGTCCGCACCGTCCTGCACACCATGCGGCTGGACCCGGTCTTCCCGATCTACGACAGCCGGGAGGAGGCCCTGGCCCGGCTGACGCCCGACCGGCCGCTCGCGGCGGCCACCCGGGCCACCGGCTCCTGAGCGTCGGCCCGCGCTCCGTCCGCACCCCCCGCGGCGGGCCGACGCTCAGGGTTCAGGGTGCGCAGCCGCCCGCCCGCCGGTGCGTACGGACCGATACCCGACATCACACCCGCCCCCCTCCGGAGGTCGCTTAGGAAGCGGCTACGGAGGGTAAGGCGAGATCATGGGACAGCTGCGCACCTCTCCGCCCCCACCGCAGGCCACCGAGCTGCGGCGCTGGCAGCTGGCCGATCCGGCCGACCTGCGCGAGCTGCGCGCGTCCCTGCACGAGGCCCTGACGGGCGAGGAACTGCCCGCCGGGAGCCAACTGGACGAGGTCCCCGAACTCATCGCCCTGGTCGCCAGCGAGCTGGCCACCAACGCCCTGCGGCACGGCATCCCGCCCACGATCGTGCGGCTGCTGGTCGCCGACGACCGGTTCATCCTGGACGTGGCCGACCACGACCTGAGCAGCATCCCGGAGCTGGCCGACACCCGGCCGATGGGCGCCGGTGGGCGCGGCCTCCAGATCGCCCAGGCCGTCTCCCTGGACGTCGGCTGGTACGCCACCGAGACCACCAAGAACATCTGGGCGTCGTTCCCCCGGCGCTGAGACCCGCGTGGTCGCCGGGGGTTCGTGGAGGCGGCCCGGTGGGTACCCGGCACGGACACCGACGGAGGCGGAGATGAGCGAGCGCAGAGCGCTGCACGGCCTGCTGCACCGCTCCCACCACGCCCGCCCGGAGGACCTGCCCCGGTTGGCCCGGCGGACGGCACGGGAACTGGGCGCCACCGACATGATCATCTACCTCGTCGACCACGAACAGCGTGAGCTGCTACCGATGGGGGACGACGAGTCGCCGCCCCGGGACGTGCTGACCATCGAGGGCACCCTCGCCGGCCGGGCGTACGCGCTGATGCGCCCGTACCCGGCCGAGGGCGGACCCGGCGGCGCCCGGCTCTGGGTGCCGCTGCTCGACGGGCTGGAACGCATGGGCGTGGTGGAGGTCGTCGCCACCCGGCCGGTCCCCGCCGACCGGGTGCCCGAGTTCGAGGCGGCCTGCTCCCTCCTGGCCGAGCTGGTGGTCACCCGGTCCAGCTACAGCGACACGGTCGAACGGTTACGCCGCCGCGCCCCGATGCGGCTGGCCGCCGAGATGCTCCGCGCCCAACTGCCGCCGCTGACCTTCTCCACCGGCAGCATGACCATCAGCGGCATCCTGGAGCCCAGCTACGACGTCGGCGGCGACGCCTTCGACTACGCCGTCAACGGCGACATCGCCCACCTGGCGCTCTTCGACGCGGTGGGGCACGGATCCGGCGGCGGGATGCGGGCGGTCACGCTGGCCAGCCTCGCGCTGGCGGCGTACCGCAACGCCCGGCGGGCCGGCCGGGACCTGATCGCCACGTACCACCACATCGACACCGCCGTCCGCGACCACGACCGGCGGGGCCTGATCACCGGCGTCCTCGCCGAACTGGACCAGCGCACCGGCCGGCTGCGGGTCATCTCCGCGGGACACCCGAGCGGGCTGGTGCTGCGGCGGGGCAGGGTCGCCACCGTGCTGCCCACGCCGACGGCGCTGCCGGTGACCCTAGGCGAGCACCGGGCCCCGGTGGTCGTCGAGGAGGCGCTGGAACCCGGCGACGACGTGCTGTTCTACACCGACGGGATCACCGAGGCGCGCTCCGGCGAGGGCGCGGCGTTCGGCGTCGACCGGCTGGTCGACTTCACCGTGCGGGCCCTCGCCGACGACCTGCCGCTGGCGGAGGCCGCCCGGCGGCTGGTGCACGCGATCCTGGCGTACCAGGACGACCAGCTCGGCGACGACGCCACCGTGCTGCTGGTCCGCTGGCACGGCCCGCCGGACTGACCGGGCGCGGGCTCAGTCCTCGGCCGGGACCGGGTCGTCGTACTCGCCGGGCGGGCCGACGTGCAGCTCACCACCGACCTGCGGCCAGGCGTTCGGGGTGCAGCCGTGCAGCCCGAGCGTCTGCTGCTGCATCACCGGGGCGAGGTCGCCCCGCCCCGGGCAGAGTTCGTGTCCCCGGCCCAGCCGGTGGCCGACCTCGTGGTTGAGCACGTACGCCCGGTAGGTGGCCAGGTCGCCGCCGAACCCGGGGACGCCCCGCGCCCAGCGAGCCACGTTGATCACCACCCGGTCGCCGTTGCGGCAGGAGGTGTAGCGGTCCGCCGGGTCGCCGCAGAGCTCGCCCCGGGTGACCGGGGTGGTGAGCAGCACGGTGAAGTCCGCCGGGCCGTCCGGGCCGACCCGCTGCAACCGCCACCGGCCGTCGGCCGTCCAGCCCTTCGGGTCGGCGAGCACCACCGCCACCTCCCGGCCGAAGCGCTCCACGTCCACCTCGTCGATGCCGCGCTCGACGGCCACCCGGTAGCGCATCAGCTCACCGCCGCGCCCGGCCACCCGACCGGTGGCGGTGGCGGTGCGGAAGGTCCCCGTACCCCGCTGCGGGTAGCGCAGGGCGCGCGGGGCCGGCCCGACCGGCGCAGCGGCCGCCGACGGTGTGGCCGGGGCGGGCGCGGCGGCCGCCGCCGGCGCGGCCGCGCCGGGCGGGCGCCGGACGTCACCGACCACGTCGCCGAGGTCCAGGCCGGCGCGGTGCGCGGCCACCCCACCGCCGGCCACCCCGACCGCCAGGACCAGCACCGCGGTCAACCCGCCGGCCCGCCGCAGCAGCCGGCGTCGCCCACGGTGCCGGCCCCGGTCGGTCGCCTCGGCCATGCCGCTCACGGTCAGGCTCCCCACCCTCGGCCTCCGTCCCGATCGTCCGCTTCCCGGCAGGAGTACGCGGGGAAGGCCCGTGCGGATGAGTCATCCGGCCGACGATTCGGCACCCGGTACCGTTGCCGGGCAGACACTCCCGACGATCCGGACAGCGCCCGGCCGTCACCCGCAGGAAGGAACCCCCGTGCCGGACGCCGACGCCCTCATCGTCGCCGCGGTCACCGCCGTACGCGGCACCGACGTACGCGACGCGGAGCGGAAGCTGGACCGGCTCGTGGTCGGCACCGGCGCCACGGACGGCACGGCGGCCGTCGACGCCGCCCTGCTGGGCCGGCTGGTGGACGCGCTGGCCCGGCTCTGGCCACGCGGCTGGCAGCCGGTCGACGTGGCCCGGATCGTCACCCGGCGGCTCGGTCCGCGCCCGGGACGGCTGGTGGTGGACGCGCTCGCCGCCCAGCGGCGCGGCCAGGCCGGCGACGTCCCGCAGTGGTGGGACGACCAGCTCGACGCGCTGGCCACCCGGGTCTGGTGGGACGACGACGCCCGGTGGCTGGGCCGCTGGGCGGCCCGGCAGGGTGAGGACCGGATCACCGCGCTGCGCGACGCGGTGGAGGTGCTGGCGCTGCTGGACGGCCTTCCCCCCGTCGCGGTGCTGCGCCCGCCACCGGGCGGCGGCGGCACCGGCGTGCCCCGGCGCGGCGCGGCCGGCAGGAGCGGCTCGCCGATGCTCGACCGGGTCCGGGCGCTGCTGGCCAAGGCGGAGTCGACCACCTTCCCCGCCGAGGCGGAGGCGCTCACCGGCAAGGCACAGGAGCTGATCGCCCGGCACAGCCTGGACCGGGCGCTGGTCGAGGCGACCGCCGAACGGCCCGACCAGCCGGGCGGGGTGCGGCTGGGCACCGAAGCCCCGTACGCGGGCGCGAAGGCGCTGCTGGTGCAGGAGGTGGCGGCGGCGAACCGGTGCGAATCGGTCTGGTCGGACGATCTCGGCTTCGCCACCGTGCTCGGCTTCCCGGCCGACCTGGAGGCGGTCGAGCTGCTGTACACCTCGCTGCTGGTGCAGGCCACCGCCGCGATGCTGCGCGGGCGCGGTGAGCGCACCCGCAAGGGCCGCCGGACGAAGGCGTACGACGAGTCCTTCCTGCACGCGTTCGCGCTGCGCATCGGCGAGCGGCTGCGGGCCGCCACCGAGGCGGCGGACCGGGAGGCCGCCGAGGTCACCGGCCCGCAGCGGCTGCTGCCGGTGCTGGCCGCCCGCTCGGACGCCGTCCGCGAGCGGATGGAGACCCTCTTCCCCCGGGCCACCAGCTCCCGGTTGACGATCCGGGACACGGAGGGCTGGCACTCGGGCACCTCCGCCGCCGACCGGGCCCGGCTCGACCCCGGCGCGTCCGCCCGGCCGCTGCCCGGACGCCGCTGAGAGGATCCGCGTGCGGGTGTCGGATCCACCGGCCCGGCTCCGACCCCTTCCGAGAGGCCACACCGGTGGCCGTACCCGAGGAGCACCGTCGTGAAGTACATGTTGCTGATCTGGAACCGGCCCGGCTTCGTCGAGGAACTCTCCGAGCAGGAGCGCAGTGAGATCTTCGCCGAGGTCGACGAGATCATGAAGGAGCTGACCGAGTCCGGCGAGCTGCTCGGCGGTCAGGCCCTGGCCGACCCGTCGCAGACCCGGACGGTCCAGCGTCGTGGTGAGCACCCGGAGGTGACCGACGGGCCGTTCCTGGAGAGCAAGGAGCAGTTCGCCGGCTACCTGATGGTCGACTGCGACAGCGAGGAACGGGCCGTGGAGATCGCCGCCCGCTGGCCGGACGTCCGCCTCGGTCTCGGCGTGCTGGAGGTCCGGCCGGTGATGGACGAGGCCGGGGCCGAGATGTGACAGGCCGGGAGGTGGAGGACCTGCTGCGCACGCTCGCGCCGCAGGTCCTCGGCATCCTGGTCCGCCGGCACGGCCACTTCTCCGCCTGCGAGGACGCCGTCCAGGAGGCGCTGCTGGCGGCCGCCACCCGGTGGCCCGGCCAGGGGGCGCCGGAGAATCCGAGGGCGTGGCTGCTCACCGTCGCCGGTCGGCGGCTGACCGACGAGTGGCGCAGCGAACGGGCCCGCCGCGACCGGGAGGTGACCGTCGCGCTCCGCGAGCCGGCGTACGCGGCGGTGGCCCCGCCCGCCGAGTCGGACCGGTCCGACTCGGACGACAGCCTCACCCTGCTCCTGCTCTGCTGCCATCCGGCGCTGCCCCGGTCGGCGCAACTGGCGCTGACCCTGCGCGCGGTGGGTGGGCTCACCACCGCCCAGATCGCCCGCGCCTTCCTGGTCCCCGAGGCGACCATGAGCCAGCGCATCCGCCGGGCCAAGCAGCGGATCGAGGCGGCCGGGGCCCGGTTCGTCATGCCGTCGCCGGCCGAACGCGACGAGCGGCTGCGAACCGTGCGGCACGTGCTCTACCTGATCTTCAACGAGGGCTACACCGCGTCCAGCGGCACGGAGCTGCACCGGGCGGAGCTGACCGGGGAGGCGATCCGGTTGACCCGGCAGCTGCGCCGGGCGCTGCCCGACGACGGCGAGGTGGCCGGGCTGCTGGCGCTGATGCTGCTCACCGACGCGCACCGGTCGGCGCGTACCGGGCCGGGCGGCGAGCTGGTGCCGCTGGCCGAGCAGGACCGCGACCGGTGGGACCGGGCGGCGATCACCGAGGGGGTGGCCCTGGTGACCGAGGCGCTGACCTGGTCGCCGCCGGGTCCGTACCAGCTCCAGGCGGCGATCGCGGCGGTGCACGCGGAGGCGCCGACGGCGCGGCAGACCGACTGGCGGCAGATCGTCGCGCTCTACCGGGTGCTGGCGACCCTGGCGCCCAACCCGATGGTCACCCTCAACCAGGCCGCCGCGGTGGCGATGGTCGACGGGCCGCGCGCCGGGCTGGCCCTGCTCGCCCCGCTCGACGCCGACGACCGGGTCGCCGGCCACCACCGGCTGGCCGCCGTCCGGGCGCACCTGCTGGAGCTGGCCGGGGAGCCGGCGGCGGCACGCGAGGCGTACCTGCTGGCGGCCCGCCGGACGACGAGCCTGCCCGAGCAGCGCTACCTGGAACTGCGCGCCGCGCGACTCGGGGAACACCGATGAGTTGCGGCCGCGCCGCGAGTCCACCCCGCATGGGTACGGTGAGCTGCCAGATCTCGATGTCGTTGGACGGGTACGTGGCCGGGCCGGAGCAGAGCCGCGAGGATCCGCTGGGCCGGGGCGGGCTGCGCCTGCACGAGTGGTTCTTCGGGCTGGACGCCTGGCGGGAGCGGCACGGCCCGGCCGGCGGGGACCGCAGCGTCGACGCCGAGGTGGTCGAGGAGATGACCCGCGACGTCGGGGCGTACGTGATGGGCCGCCGGATGTTCGGCGGGGGTGACGGCCCGTGGGACCCGGGGTGGCGCGGCTGGTGGGGCGAGGACCCGCCGTTCCGTACGCCGGTCTTCGTGCTCACCCACCATCCACGCGAGACGCTGAGGATGAGCGGGGGCACCGAGTTCCACTTCGTCACCGACGGCGTCGAGGCGGCCCTGGCCCGGGCCCGCGAGGCGGCCGGCGACAAGGTGGTGTCGGTGGCCGGCGGGGCGGACACGGTGCGGCAGTTCCTGTCCGCGGGGCTGTTGGACACCCTTCAGCTGCACCTGGTGCCGATCGTGCTGGGCGCCGGTGAGCGGCTCTTCGAGGGGATTGGGGATCCCCGGCTGGAGCAGGTGTCGGTGGTCGGTGGACCGACGGTCACCCACGTGACGTACCGGGTCCGGCGCTAGCCGGTCCACCGTGGAGAGCGGCGTGGCCGACGTGCGTCCCGGGTGCGGTCAGACGTGGCAGTCGCGGCTGAGCTTCTCCGGGATGCCGACGAAGCTGCGGCTCATCCAGGTCGCCGGGCTGGCCGCGCCGGCCCCGGCGTCGATCTGCTTCGCGGCGTCGCCGACCAGTGTCCTGATCCGCGGGTCCTCGGCCTTGGCCGCCTGGGCGCGCACGTCGTCGGCGAGCCTGGCGAGGCTGCCCTTGAGTTGGCCGTTGAGCTGCTCGGGGGTCAGCTCCCGGCGGGTGGCGGCAGCCGAGTCGGCGGTGATCTTCCGGCTTCCCTCGATGATCAGCCGGTCGACCTCGCGGCAGACGGCGACGGTGTTGGCGGCGCTCGGTCCGGTGGGTGAGGCGCTGGCCGGCGGGGCGTCGGTCGGCGCTGCGTCGGTCGGCGCTGCGGCGCCGGTGGTGGCGGTGTCCGTCGGCGCGCCGGCCGGGTCGGCGGCCCCGTCACCGCTCTGGCAGCCCGCCGTCAGGGCGCCGAGGGTGAGCAGGGCGAGCACGGTGCGGGCGGTGCGGGACATCGACTTTCCCCGTTCGGTCGTCGGCCGTCCCGGACGGGGACGGCGTGGCGCGGGCGGTGGCACGGTGACCTGCCGACCCGCCCAACGATCTGATCACGGCCCGATGGCGCCCCCACCGTCGCCGGAACCGGCCGTCGGCGCGGTCGGACGACCGCCACGGCGACAGCGGACCGGCCGCCCGCGACCCTACCCCGGCAGCCCCCACCCCCCGCACCACCGCCCCCGCCCTCCCTCGCCCTCCCCGCCCTCCCCGCCCTCCCCGCCCTCCCGGCCTCGGCGATCTTGCAGTTTTGGTGAGGGTTATGGGCGGTCTGCGCCAGTTCATGCCCACCCAAAGTGCAAGATCGTCGCGTTGGGGGGTGGGGTGGGGGGTGGGGTGGGGGTGGGATGTACGCGTGCCACGCCGGGTCGGCGGGGTGGCCGGTCCGGCGTGGCACGAGGTGCGTAGGTCAGCTCTTGAAGGCGTCCTTGATCTTCTCGCCGGCCTGCTTCAGGTTGGCGCTGGCCTGGTCGTTGCGGCCCTCGGCCTCCAGGCGCTCGTTGTCCGTCGCCCGGCCGACGCCCTCCTTGACCTTGCCGGCGGTGTTCTCGGTCGCGTTACCGATCTTCTCGTCGTAACTCATGCGAACCTCCTGATCAGCAGTTCCTCCGACGCCCGTGAGGTACCCCCGGGTCCGCGGTGGGAAACCGCCACCCGTCCCGGTGCTCACCGTCGGTGAGCACCGGGACGACGGTCTCCCGTGGAGCGACCGGCGGGGCAGCGGGTCAGGCGGCCGGGCGGAACCGCCGCAGCCGCAGACTGTTGGCCACCACGAAGACCGACGAGAAGGCCATCGCGGCCCCGGCGATCATCGGGTTGAGCAGTCCGGTGGCGGCCAGCGGCAGGGCGGCCACGTTGTAGGCGAAGGCCCAGAACAGGTTGCCCTTGATGGTGGCGAGGGTCCGGCGGGAGAGGCGGATCGCGTCCACCGCCGCGGTGAGGTCACCCCGGACCAGGGTCAGGTCGGACGCCTCGATCGCCACGTCGGTGCCGGTGCCCATCGCCAGCCCCAGGTCGGCCTGGGCCAGCGCGGCGGCGTCGTTGATCCCGTCGCCCACCATGGCGACCGTCTTCCCTTCCGCCTGGAGCCGCTCGACCACGGCGACCTTGTCGGCCGGAAGCACCTCGGCGATCACCTCGTCGATGCCGACCTCGGCGGCCACCGCCTCCGCGACCGTGGCGTTGTCGCCGGTGAGCAGGACCGGGGTGAGTCCCAGGGCGCGCAGTCCGTCGATCGCCGCCCGGCTGGTCGGCTTGACCACGTCGGCGACCGCCAGGACTCCCCGGGCCCGACCGTCCCAGCCGGCCAGCACCGCCGTCCGGCCGGCGGCCTCCGCGTCGGTCGCCGCCCGGACGACCTCCTCCGGTACGTCGAGACCCCGCTCGCGCAGCAGCCGGAGCCGGCCGACGACCACCGCACGGCCGTCCACGGCGCCGGTGACGCCGAGCCCTTCGGCGTTGGCGAAGCCGGTGACCGGCGGCAGCGCCCCGGCCTCGGCCGCGCCGGCCGCGACGGCCCGGGCGATCGGGTGCTCGGAGCCGGCCTCCAGCGCCCCGGCCAGCCGGAGCAGCTCGGCGCGCTCCTGCCCGGCGGCGGGGAGCACGTCGACCAGGGTCATCCGACCGGTGGTGACGGTGCCGGTCTTGTCCAGCACGACCGTGTCGACCTGGCGGGTCGACTCCAGCACCTCCGGCCCCTTGATCAGGATGCCGAGCTGGGCGCCGCGCCCGGTGCCGACCAGCAGCGCCGTCGGCGTGGCCAGGCCGAGGGCGCACGGGCAGGCGATGATCAGCACGGCCACGGCGGCGGTGAAGGCCGCGGTCGCGCCCGCGCCGCTGCCGAGCCACCAGCCCAGCGTGCCGGCCGCCAACGCGATCACGATGGGGACGAAGACCCCGGAGATCCGGTCGGCGAGGCGCTGCACGGCCGCCTTGCCGGTCTGCGCCTGCTCGACGAGCTTCGCCATCTGGGCGAGCTGGGTGTCCGCGCCGACCCGGGTGGCGGCGACCACCAGCCGGCCGCCGGCGTTGACCGTCGCGCCGACCACGGTGTCGCCGGGGCCGACCTCGACCGGCACGGACTCGCCGGTCAGCATGCTGGCGTCGACCGCCGAGGTGCCCTCGTCGACCACCCCGTCGGTGGCGATCTTCTCGCCGGGGCGGACCACGAACCGGTCCCCCACCGCGAGCTGGTCGACCGGGATCCGGGTCTCGACGCCGCCGCGCACTACCGCGACGTCCTTCGCGCCGAGTTCCAGCAGGGCGCGCAGGGCCGCGCCGGCGGTCCGCTTGGACCGGGCCTCGAAGTAGCGCCCGGCGAGGATGAAGACGGTGACGCCGGCCGCCGCCTCCAGGTAGATGTTGCCCGCCCCGTCGGTGCGGCTGATGTCGAAGCTGAAGGGGTGGGTCATGCCGGGCGTGCCGGCGGTGCCGAGGAAGAGCGCCCAGAGCGACCAGCCGAAGGCGGCCAGGGTGCCGAGCGACACCAGGGTGTCCATGGTGGCCGCGCCGTGCCGCAGGTTGATCCAGGCCGCCCGGTGGAACGGCAGCCCGCCGTAGACGACCACCGGGGCGGCCAGGGTCAGCGACAGCCACTGCCAGTGGGTGAACTGCCAGGCCGGGACCATGGCCAGCAGGATCACCGGTACGGCCAGCGCGACCGACACCCACAGCCGGGTACGCAGACCGCGCAGCTCGTCCACCGGTTCGGCGGTCGGTCCGGCCGTACCGGCCGGCGCGGGCGGGGGCGGCAGGACGGCGGTGTAGCCGGTCTTCTCCACCGTGGCGATCAGGTCGTCCGTGGTGACGTCGTCGGCGTACCGGACGGTGGCCTTCTCGGTGGCGTAGTTGACCGTGGCCTCGACGCCCTCCATCCGGTTGAGCTTCTTCTCGATCCGGGCGGCGCAGGACGCGCAGGTCATGCCGCCGATCGCGAGTTCGATCAGGTTCGGGGCGACCGGCAGTGACTTGGCGGTCGATGTCATCGCTGCACCTCCTGTCAGCTGTGCCCGTGACCGGGGGCGCCGTGGTCGGCGTCGGCGGTCGGGGTGGGTGCGGCCGGAGCGGTCGCGGTGGCCGCCGGGGCGGCGGTGGTCGGGGTGGCGGCGGTGTCGCCCGCCACCACGGTGAACTCGGCGGTGTGCACCGCGCCGCCGTGCCGGAAGTCGAGGTAGAGCCGGTAGGCGCCGGTGGAGGGCACCTCGGCGGCGAAACTCACCGCCGGGCCGGCCGGGGTCCGCCCGTCGCCGGGCGCGCCCTCCGGGTGCACGTGCAGGTACGCGAGGTCACCCTGGCGCAGCGCCACCAGGTGCCCGTACGCCCCCAGGTAGGGCTCCAGGTCGGTGACCGGCTTCCCGTCCCGGCTGATCGTCAGGGTCAGGGTGCTGGTCCGGCCCGGCTGCGGGGTCCCGGTGAGGGTGACCGTGTAGCCGTCGACCGTGGTGCTGGTCGCCGGGGCGGGCAGCGGCCGGGGCTCCAGCGTGCCGGGCACGGCCACGTCGACCCCGAGGGTGAGCGGCTGCCCGCCCGACGGGGTGAAGTCGGCGAAGGCGCGCCAGACGCCCGGCCCGTCGAGCGGCGAGGCGACCCGCCAGGTGCCGTCCGCGTCCAGCTCGGGGTGGACGTGCCGGAAGCCGGAGAGGTCGCGTCGGGCGACGATCAGGTGCATCCGCTTGTCGTGGGCGACGTCGTACCGGGTGACCGGGGCGCCGTCGGGGCCGGTGATCCGGAAGGCGAACTCGCCGGTCGGGGCGGTCACCGGTTGCAGCGTGTAGCCCTGGTCGGAGACGAGCAGGCCACCGGGGAGGTGGGTGGCGGCGGTGGCCTGTCCGCCATCGCCGTGGGAGTCGTCGGAGTGGGTGCCGGCGGAGTCGTGGCGGGTGTCGGCGGCCGGGGTGACGGGGCCGGCCAGGTGGCCGACCCCGTACGCCGTGCCGAACACCGCCGCGAGGCCGAGGGCGAAACCGCTCAGCTTCGTCGCCGTGTTCATCGTGGTACCTCAGTTCTCGGGTGGGTGACCCGTCACGCCTCGACGAGGTCGTATCCGGCCTCGTCGACCGCGGCGCGCACGGAGTCGGTGTCCAACGGGCTCTCGCTGGTGACGGTGACCCGGCCGGTGGCCAGGTCGACCTGGACGTCCTGGACGCCCTGGATCGCGCTCACCTCGGTGCTGACCGAGTTGACGCAGTGCCCGCAGGTCATGCCCTTCACCTGGTACGTGGTGGTGACCATGGCAGTTCTCCTCTCCTGAGGCGATGCTATACCCCCCTGGGGTAGCTCGCCCAGTGACCGTAGCATACCCCCTAGGGGTACGCTATCCTTGTCGTCATGACCACACCGAGCACCCCGACCCGGGGCTACACCGCCAGCAAGGACCAACTGCTCGCGCGGCTGCGCCGCGTGGAGGGGCAGGTCCGTGGCATCGAGAAGATGGTCGACGACGACCGGTACTGCATCGACGTGCTCACCCAGATCTCCGCGATCCAGGCCGCGCTGGACAAGGTCGCCCTCGGCCTGCTCGACGGGCACGCCCGGCACTGCATGCACGAGGGCGCGGCCGAGGGGCGGGCCGACGAGATGGCCAGCGAGATGATGGCCGCCGTCGGTCGCCTGATGAAGCGCGGCTGACCCGCACGTCGGGACCTTCGGCCCGACCGCCGGGCGGCGTGCGGGACTAACGTCGCAGGTGGCGACCGGGACCGGCGCCACCGGAGCACCGGACCGGCCACCCGAGTCGTGGACGGAGGGCGGCCATGATGGGGTACGGCCCGATGATGGGCGCCATGTGGGTCTGGACGCTGCTGGCGCTGGCCGTGCTGGCGGGACTGGGTTATCTGGCGTACCGCCTGACCCAGGGGCAGCCCCGGACGCCGGTGGACTCCGCAGCGCGGACGATCCTCGACGAGCGCTACGCGCGCGGCGAGATCGACGACGAGGAGTACCACCGACGCCGGGACGTGCTACGGACCGCCGGCTGACCGCTCCGCCCACGACGAGCCGGCGGCCCGCGCGGGCCGCACGGCGGAGCGCCCGGGACCCCTGAGCGGGCCCCGGGCGTCCCCGGCCGCGAGGCTCAGAGCCGGGCGAGGATCTTGTTCATGGCGTCGATCTCGCCCTGCTGGGCGGTGACGATCTGCTGCGCCATGACCTTGGCCTCGGCGTTGACACCGCTGGCGATCTCCTCCTTGGCCATGGTGATCGCACCCTCGTGGTGGGCGATCATCATGGTGACGAACTGCCGGTCGAACTCCGTGCCGGAGGCGGCCTTCAGCTTCGCCATGTCGGCGTCCGACATCATCCCGGGCATGCCGTGGTCCATGTGACCGGCGGCCGGGCTGCCGGACGGCACGGGCCGTCCCCAGGTGTTCAGCCAGCCGGTCATGGTGGCGATCTCCGGGGCCTGCGCGGCCTTGATCTGCGCGGCGAGCTTCTTGACCTCCGGGTCCTGGGCCCGGCCGTCGGCCAGTTCGGACATCTGCACCGCCTGCTGGTGGTGCGGGATCATCATCTGCGCGAACATCACGTCGTCGTCGTCGAAGCCGGCCGCCGCGCTCGCGGAGGCGGCACCGGTGGCGGCGCCCGTGCCCGGCGTGCCGTGGCCGGAGTCGGACGGGTGGTCGTCGCCGCCGCAGGCGGCGAGGGCGAGGACGGCCGTGACGGCCACGCCGGCCAGGGCGGCACGGCGCGCGATGGTACGAGTGAGCATGGATCGAGCCTTTCGGTGTGAGGACGTACGCAGCGGACGGCGGGCGCGGCGGAACCGCGCCGGGGCGTCCTATCTGCGCAGCACCGACACCGTGGCGAGCCGGAGCCCGACGGGGCGGCCCGGAGGCGCGCGCGACCCGGCCGACCGCCCGATGGAACGGCGGGCGTCGGGGACGGGTCGTCGCCACCGGAACACCAGCGCCGCGAGCAGCAGGGTCACCGTCAGGGTGCCGAGCACCGCCAGGCAGACGCCGAGCACCCCCGGGTGACCGCCCGGGTCACCGGCGGGCAGCGCCGCCCCGTGCCGGCAGCCGTCGTCCGGACACCCGTCACCGGCCACCGGGACCACGGGCGGGCCGACGGCGGTGGTCCCGGCTCCCGCCGCGGTCGGGGTCGTCGGCCGTTCGGCCCGGACCTGCTCCGGAGCGGCGACATGGGCCACGGCCGGCAGCGCCTCCGGCAGCGCCGCGCCCTGCGCGACGGCGTGGCCGTCGGAGTGCCCGGAGCCGTGGGAGCCGTGGCCGATGGTGTGCATGGCGGCCAGCCCGAGCAGGGTGCAGACGAGCAGCAGCAGCCGGGTGCACCACCCGGTCGTCGCCACCGTCGCCGTCCGCACCCGACAAAGCTAACCGACCCCGGGCGGAGTCAGAGGCGTACCCGCCGCAGCAGTTGCGCGTTGAGCGCCACCACGATCGTCGAGCCGGACATCAGCACCGCCGCGAGCGCCGGGCCGAGCGTCAACCCGACCCCGGCCAGCACCCCGGCCGCCAGCGGCAGCGCCACCACGTTGTAGCCGGCCGCCCAGGCCAGGTTCTGCAGCATCTTCCGGTAGGCGGCCCGGGAGAGTCGGACCACGCCACCGACGCCGCGCGGGTCGGAGGAGGCGAGCACCACACCGGCCGACTCGATGGCCACGTCGGTGCCGGCGCCGATCGCGATGCCCACGTCCGCCCGGGCCAGGGCCGGCGCGTCGTTGACCCCGTCGCCGACCATGGCCACCCGCAGCCCCCGACGCTGGAGTTCGGTCACCTTCTCGTCCTTGTCGGCGGGGAGCACCTCGGCGAAGACCTCGTCACCCGGGCGGAACCCGAGGTCGGCGGCGACGGCGTCGGCGACCGGTCGGGCGTCGCCGGTGATCATCGCGATGGTCCGGATCCCCTCGGCGCGCAGCGTGGCGACCGCCTCCCGCGCCTCGGGCCGCACCTCGTCGGCGAGGGCGAGCAGGCCGAGGACGGTGTCCGGCAGGCGGACCAGGTGCAGCACCGCCGCTCCGCGTTCCGCCCAGCGCCGGGCCTCCGGGGTCAGCGCGTCGGGCAGCGTCAACCCCTGCTCCCGCAGGTGGGCGGGCCCACCCACGGCGTACGCCGTACCGTCGATCTCGGCGCGGACGCCGCGACCCGGCAGGGACCGGAAGCCGGTGGCCGGGGCCGGGCCGCCACGGTCGGCGGCGGCCGCGACGATCGCCCGGGCCAGCGGGTGCTCGCTCTCGGCCTCCACCCCGGCGGCCAGCCGCAGCACCTCGTCCTCGCTCGTGCCGGGCACGGCGGCGACCCCGGTGACCACGTGCTCGCCCTTCGTCAGCGTGCCGGTCTTGTCGAAGAGCACCGCGTCGACGGTACGCATCCGCTCCAGCGCGAGCTGGTCGCGGACCAGCACCCCGGAGCGGGCGGCGATCCCGGTGGAGAGTGCGATCACCAGCGGGATCGCCAGACCCAGCGCGTGCGGGCAGGCGATCACCAGGACCGTGACGGTACGCACCACCGCCTGGTCCCGGTCGCCGAGTGCGGACCAGGCCACGGCGGTCAGCACGGCGGTGGCGGTGGCGATGTAGAAGAGCAGCGCCGCGAACCGGTCGGCGAGCACCTGGGCCCGCCCACCGGACTGCTGGGCCTGCGCCACCAGGCGCTGGATCCCGGCCAGCGTGGTCTGGTCGCCGACGGCCCCGACGCGGACCCGGATCGCCGAGTCGGTGGCGACGGTGCCGGCCACCACTCGGTCCCCCACCTCGCGGGCGACCGGCCGGGACTCCCCGGTGACCATCGACTCGTCCAGTTCGGCGGCGCCCTCGACGACCCGCCCGTCGGCCGGCACCCGGCCACCGGGGCGGACCAGCACGACGTCCTCGACGCCCAACTCCGCGACCGGCACCCGCTCGACGGCACCGTCCGGGCCGACCCGCTCGGCGTCGTCGGGCAGCAGCGCGGCCAGCGCGGCGAGCGCGCCCCGGGCCTGGCCGATCGCCTTCATCTCCTGCCAGTGCCCCAGCAGCATGATGGTGACCAGGGCGGCCAGCTCCCACCAGAAGTCCAGGTCGAACGCGCCGAGGCTGGTCGCCAGCGAGGCCACGTACGCCACCGTGATCGCCATCGCGACCAGCAGCATCATGCCCGGGGCCCGGTCGCGCACCTCGCGGACGGCCCCGGCCAGGAACGGCCAGCCGCCCCACCAGAAGACCACCGAGCCGAGCACCGGTCCGACCAGCGAGCGCCCCGGGAACTCCAGGGAGTACCCGAACCAGTCCATCACCATGTCACCGACGAGCACCACCGGCAGGGTCAGCACCAGGCAGACCCAGAACCGGCGGCGGAACATCTCGGGATCGTGGCCGGCGTGCTTGTCGTGCCCACCGTGTCGCGCGCCCTGCTGGCCGTGCCCGGCATGCTGGTCCATGCCTCCAACATGCCGCTTCGGGGCGCTCCGGACAGGGCGAACCGGGCGAGCCGACACCCGCCCTGGCTACCATTCACCGACGATGACGCCCGCCCGACGCCGCGACCACCCCGCGTACCGCGCCGGGGCCCGTCGTCGGCACGTCGCCATCCGTCGGACACGCCGTCCGCTCGCGGTACGTGACGACGCCGGCACTCCCCGGCGATCCGGCGGTGCCGGCGACGACAACCGGCACCATCCGCTGAACCGACCGGCCGGCTGACACGTACCTCGCTCTGGATCGTTGGGAGACTCGCAATGGGCGCCGACCACACCCGTCCCGCTCCGTCCACCCCACCCGGGGTGCGACGGATCCTCGTCGCGACGGTGGTCCCGCTGTTCGTCCTCACGGTGATCGTCGCGTTGGTGCTCTGGCCGCGGGACACGCCGGAGCGGGACACGGGCGGTGACGTGCCGCGCTACCACGGCACGGTGACCCGGGTGGTGTCCGAGCCCTGCCCGCCGGCGCCGGAGAGTCCCGAGGGGGCGCCCGGCACGGCGGAGGGCCCGTGCGGGACGGTGACCGTCAAGGTCGAACAGGGCCCGGACGCCGGGCAGCAGGTGCAGACGCCGGTGCCGACCGGCCCGGGCGCGCCGACCGTCGCGGTGGGCGACGAGGTCGTGCTGGTGGAGCTGACCGACCCGGCCGACCCGACGGCGAGCAGCTACAACATCGCCGAGCACCAGCGGGGCGAACCGATGATCTGGCTGGTGGCGCTCTTCGCGGCCGCGATCGTGGCGTTCGGGCGGCTGCGCGGCCTCGCGGCCCTCGCCGGGCTGGCCGCGAGCTTCGCCATCCTGCTCACCTTCGTGGTGCCGGGCATCTCCGGGGGCGGCTCACCGCTGCTGATCGCGATCACCGGCTCCGCCCTGATCATGTTCGTGGTGCTGTACCTGACCCACGGGATCACCGCGCAGACGTCCGTGGCCGTCCTCGGCACCCTCGGCAGCCTGGTGCTGACCGGCGTCCTCGGCAGCCTGGCCACCGCCGCCACCCACCTGACCGGGTTCGGCAGCGAGGAGGCCACCACGCTGTCGATGTACCAGCGCGACGTGGACCTGCACGGGCTGCTGCTGGCCGGCATCATCATCGGCTCGCTCGGCGTGCTCGACGACGTCACGGTCACCCAGGCGGCCACCGTCACCGAGCTGGCGCACGCCAATCCCGGGCTGTCCCGGGTGCAGCTCTACCGGGCCGCCACCCGGGTCGGCCGGGCGCACATCGCCTCCACGGTGAACACCATCGTGCTCGCCTACGCCGGCGCCTCGCTGCCGCTGCTGCTCCTGCTGACCGCCGACAGCCGGCCGGTGGGGCAGATCCTCACCAGCGAGTTCCTGGCCCAGGAGATCGTCCGCAGCGCGGTGGCGACGCTGGGCCTGATCGCCGCCGTACCGCTGACCACCGGTCTGGCCGCACTGGTCACCACGGCCGGTCGCGCTCCCGACGCCGACCCGGCGCCCGGTGCGGACCCCCCGCCGAAGCCCCGCCCCGCCGTCGACCGGCACGCCGCCCTCGAGGCGCTGGGCGCGCCGCGTCACGGCGACCCGTCCACCCCGGCCTCCGCACGGTGGCCCGACCCCGGAAGGAGCACGGACACCGCATGGTGAAACTCCGCAGCGTGACCGCCGACGACCCGGAACCTGACGAACGCGTCACTCGTCACGCAAAGCCACGACGAAATAACGCTTTTAGTCGGGTTCAGGACGTAGCTCACCGGCACGACTGTCAGGTAACCTCGCTGCCGGTCACCGCCGAAGGCGCGCAGCGGCGCCTGCGGTGCCGCCGCCCAATCGCCGCGAGGCGAGCCGGGGAACCAGGTATCTGGGGTGAATCCGCGACAGCGGTAGGGGCCACTTCCGTCCCGAACCCGTCAGCTAACCCGGTCGGCGGTCGACGGAAGGGAACACTGTGACGGCACCCCTGCGCCGCTGGATGACTCCGGTGGTGTCCGTGCTCGCCGCCCTGGCCATCCTCGCCGGCGCGGCTCCCGCCATTGCCGCCCCCTCGACGCCCAGCCCCTCCGGGCACGAGGAGGACGACGAGCCCAAGCTGCTCACCGACGTCATCGAGCTGCGCAACCGCGAGTACAGCAAGGCGAAGTCGAAGCTGGAGAAGTCGAAGAAGCGCCAGCTCGAACTCGCCATGGAGGTACGGCGGGCGCAGGACGAGCTGGAGGCGCTCAAGCCGCACGTCACCCAGATCGCCGCCCAGTCGTACCGGACCGGTCGGATCGGGGCGGTGTCGATGCTGCTGCAGAGCGACGAGCCCGACACGTTCGTCAAGCGCGCGGCGGCCCTGGACGAGCTGAACATGGTCAACGGGCAGAAGCTGGCCGAGGTGACCGCCGCCAAGAACCGCGCGGAGCAGGCCAAGCTGGCGCTCGACGCCGAGGTCCGCGAGCAGCAGAAGCTCACCAACGACATGGCCCGGGAGAGCCGGGAGGCGGAGAAGGCCCTCGCGCTCGTCGGCGGCAAGGGCTTCACCGGCGGCCTGGTGGACGCGACGTCCCCGGTCGCCCGGATCGCCCCCGGCCGGACGGCGGACGGCGGCTGGCGCTCCGAGTCGTGCAGCGAGGACGACCCGACCACCTCGGGTTGTGTCACGCCGCGCACCCTGCACGCGTACAAGGAGGTCCGGCGGGCCGGCTTCAAGCGGTTCGCGGGCTGCTACCGCCCCGGTGGGCCGTGGGAGCACCCGAAGGGGAAGGCCTGCGACTGGTCGCTGCAGAACAGCGGCTTCTCCCCCTGGCACAACAACGACACCCGGATGTACGGCAACAACCTCACCGCCTTCCTGATCCGCAACGCGGACCGGCTGGGCATCTACTACGTCATCTGGAACCGGCAGATCTGGTTCCCGGCGACGGGTTGGAGTTCGTACAGCGGACCGTCGAACCACACGGACCACGTACACATGTCGCTGCTGTAGCGACCCGGCGCGCGTACGGAACGAGGGCCGTCCCCAGGCGGGGCGGCCCTCGTCGCGTGTCGGGGATCAGCCGGTGACCGCGGCCACGTGGTCGTCCCCGGCCCGGTCGGGCAGGCCGGCGGGCGCCGCGGCCACCGTCCGGGCCTCGCCCGCGGCGAGCCGGTACGACAGGCCGACCACCGCGCACCGCCCGGCGGCCACCTCGGCGGCCAGGACGGACGAGTTGTCGAGCAGCGCCTCGACGGTGCGCGCGATGTGGATGTCCACGATGCCGTCGACGTCGTCGACGCCCTGCGCGGCGGCCCGCCGCACGCTGGGCGTCACCGCGTCGACCACGGCGCCCAGGTGACCCGGGGGCGTGGTGCCGGTACGGGCCGCCTGCCGGGCCGCCTGCACCGCCCCGCAGGAGTCGTGGCCGAGCACCACCACCAGCGGGGTGCCCAGGACGCTGACCGCGTACTCGACGCTGCCCAGCACCTCGGGGCCGGCGGTGTGCCCGGCGGTGCGGACGACGAAGAGGTCACCCAGGCCGCGGTCGAAGATGATCTCGGCGGCGAGGCGGGAGTCCGAGCAGCCGACGACCACCGCGAAGGGATGCTGACCGTCGGCGACGGCGGCCCGGTGCACGGCGTCCTGGTTGGGGTGGCGCGGGGCGCCGGTGACGAAACGCCGGTTACCGGCGAGCAGTTCGGCGAGCGCCTCGGTCGGATCGGTCAGGGTCATTGCCTCACCTCGGTCCTGCGCGTGATCGGCCTGGTCACACCGGCCGGCGACGGAGGCGGCCGCGCCCCCACCGTCACACGCAGCCAAAGGTACGTCAAGGTTTACGTGATACACATTTCATGCTTTGGTCCGCCAACCCCCGAGTGGGACCGGAAACGTCGCGGTCCGGGGAGGCCCGGACCGTAAATCCGAAGGAGGGACCATACGATGGCGGGCATGGCGACGACAGCGGAGAACGGGAGCACCCGACACTGGACGTTCCTCACCAACCACGCACACGTCCTGCTCGCCATCGCCCGCAACCCCACCGCGCGGCTGCGGGACGTGGCCGACGAGGTGGGCGTCACCGAACGGGCCGCCCAGGCGATCGTCGCCGACCTGGAGGCCGGTGGCTACCTGCGCCGGACCCGGGTCGGGCGACGCAACGAGTACACGGTGAACCCGAGCGGCCACTTCCGGCACCCGGCCGAGTCGGACCGCCAGGTCGGCGACCTGCTCGCCCTCTTCACCGGCGACCCGGCCGACGCCACCCCCTGATCCGCCCGGGTCGCCCGTCACCGCCACGGGCGCGACGGCGGTAGTCTCACCGCGTGCGCGAGAGCTTCCGGCCGAGCGGGACGGCGGTGACCGGGCCCGCCCGGCGCCCGTCCCGGACGGTCCTCAGTGGAGTGGTGGCGGCCCTGCTCGCCACGCTCGTCGTACCGCCCGCCCCGGCCCGGGCGGAGCCGAAGTGCCCCGCCCCGGCCGGCGGGGCGGCCCCCACCGAGACGCCGTGGGCGCTGCGCCGGCTCGACCCGGCGTCCGCCTGGCGGATCACCCGCGGTGAACGGGTCACCGTGGCGGTGGTCGACTCCGGTGTGTCCCCGGCCCATCCGCTGCTCAAGGGGCAGGTGGGCGAAGGCCGGGACTTCAACGGCCTGGCCCAGATGCAGGGTCGGTGCGACCAGGCCGGGCACGGCACGATCGTCGCCGGCATCATCGCCGGCCGCGACGACACCGGCGCCCCGTACAGCGGCGTCGCGCCCGGCGCACGCATCCTGCCGGTACGCGTACTGCCCGACACGCAGCGGACCAACGACCCCGGGCTGCCCGTGCAGATCGCGGCGGCGATCAAGTGGGCGGCCGACCAGGACGTCCAGGTGATCAACCTGTCCCTCGTCACCATCGACCACCCGCAGTTGAAGGCCGCCGTCCAGTATGCCCTGGACAAGGGCGTCGTGGTGGTCGCCGCCGCCGGCAACCGGGCACAGGACCAGCGGGACCTGCCGGCGTACCCGGCCGCGTACCCCGGCGTGATCGCGGTGGCGGGCGTGGACCGGGAGGGCGGCCACGTCGGCAGCTCGGTCAGCGGCAACTACGTCGACATCGCCGCCCCCGGGCTGGACATCGTCGGCCCCGCCCCCGGCGGGCAGGGCTACCTCGCCGAGCCGGAGGGCGGGACGAGCTTCGCCGCCGCGTACGTCTCCGGCGCCGCCGCGCTGCTCCGCTCCGCCCGCCCCGACCTCACCCCGCAGCAGGTGGCCTACCGGCTGACCCGGACGGCGGACAACCCGCCCGACGGCCACAACGCCCAGCTCGGCTACGGCGTGGTCAATCCGTACCGGGCGCTGACCAGCCTGCTCGGCACCCGTACCGACCCGCCGGCCGGCGTGATGCCACCTCCCGCCTCGAACGAGGACCCGCTGGGCCGGCAGTGGACCGTGGCCCTCTGGGCGGCCGGGGCGGCGGCGCTGCTCGCCGCCGGGCTGCTGATCGCCCGGCCGGTCGTGGCTCTGGGCCGGCGGCGCGGCTGGCGACCGGGACGCCGCACCGAGCCCGCCGACGCCTGACCTTCCCGGAGCCTCGGGCCGGGGCGCGGCGCGGGCCGGGCCGGGCATTCGGCCCACCGTCCACGCCGGACATGAGAAAGCGCCGCCCACCGGTACCGGTGGGCGGCGCTCCGTCGTCGCTCAGCGCAGGATGCCGGGCGTGGCGTCGCCGTCCGCGCCCCAGACGTCGTCGTCCTCCTCCAGCCAGCTGTTGCGGGCAGCCTCCTCCTCGCCGTAGCCGGCCCCGTGGCCGCCACCCATGCCGGCCACACCGCCACGGCCCGCGCCCGCGGTGGCGCCCCGGACGCCCCCCGCGCCCTTGCCGGCGCCACCACGACCGGCAGCGCCACCCATGCCGGGGGCCATCGCGGCGCCCATGCCGCCGAGCCGGCCGGCCCCCCGGCCGCCACCACCCCGGCCCGCGCCACCGGCGCCGGCCGCGCCGCCCATCATCGGGGGCATGCCGGCGGTGACCGGCTTGCCGAGCGCGCCGCCGCCGGGGATCATGCCGCTGCCGCCACCCAGGCCGCCGCCGCCGAGGCCGGCACCGCCACCGAGGCCGGTGGTGCTGGGCAGGCCGCCACCGCCCGCGCCGGGCAGGGTGCCGAGCCCGCCGCCCGCGCCGGCCAGACCGCTGCCGTACTCGTCACCGAGGCTGCCGGTGCCCGGCAGACCCCCCACGCCACCCGAGCCGCCGCCGTAACCGCCGGTGCCCGGGTCCAGGCCGGGATGGGTGCCGGAGCCGATGCCCGGCACGCCCGAACCGGTGCCCGGGGGCGACCCGACGCCGCCCAGCGACGGGCTGCCGCCACCCACGCCGCCGGTAGACGGCGACCCGCCGAGGCTCGGCACGCTGCCGGCGCCACCGCCGCCACCGCCGGTGTTCAGGTCGGGCCGGCCGAGGTTCGGGTTCTGGGCGCCGTTGTCGGTCACCGTGCCCGGCGCCCGCTCCTCGATGCCGAGATAGTTGCTGCTCACCTGGTCGTAGACCTTCGCCGCGTCCTCGGTCTTGTCGTTGACCCAGTCCATCAGCGAGCTGATCGGGTCGACCCAGCCGAGGAAGTCGGGCTTGACCTTCATCTCGAAGAAGCCGGCGCTGATCGTGAGCTTGGCGTTGCGCGCCTCCAGCACGTCGTTGACGCAGCTCGCCGGGATGGGGAAGTTCTGCTGGGCCACGGTGAGGTCGTTGGCGGCCTGCTTCAGCGACTGGACGATGCCGTCGTGCTTCTCGGCGTCCTCGACGACCCCGCCGGTCCGCTTGGCGAGCCCCTCGACGTGCGTCCTGAACGACTCGTACGCGGGGCCCTTCCAGGTCTCGCCGAGGTCCTTGACGTTCTTCTCCAGGTTCTCCTTGACGGTGCGCAGGTTCTTCAGCAACTGCTCCCAGCCGAGAGCGGCGCTGGTGACGTCGCCGGGCCTGCCGTCGACGACGATCTGCTGGCACATCTCTTCCCAGCTCGGCATCTGTCATCTCCCCCGATCAGCTTGCCGCGCCGTTGCCCAGGGCCTGCGCCATCTGGTCGGCGGTCATCTTGTTGGCCCCTTCCGCGGTCTCGTAGTCCTCCTTGACCTTCTCGAGCGCCTTGGCGGCGTTCCAGAGGTCCTCGGCGAGCGTGCGGAGCGCGGTCTGGGTGCCGTCGTAGAGGCCGGCGTGCCGCTGCGCGAGCGCGTTCGCCCGGTCGAACGTCCCGAGCGGACTCTTCCCGTCACCGCCGCCACCGACCCCGGCCGCGCCGCCCGCCGGGTTGCGCATCCACTTCCGGATGTCCTCCTCCATCCGGTACGACTGGCTGTTGAGGAAGTCGGCGTGGTCGTTGAGCCACTTGATCGCGCCTTCGAGGCTGCTCGCGTCCCACTCGGTGGTGGCGCCGGCGCCGCCCGGTGCGGGGGTGAGGTGCGTCGGCTTGTGCGCCTTGTTGACGTTGTCGGCCGTGTAGCCGTCGAAGTAGACGAACGGCGTGATGGTCGGCGCGACCGGCACGTTGACGGTGTCGACCTCGATCTGGTCCGGCTGCTTGGTCCTGTCGTCCGTCATCGGTTCCTCCCCGTTGCCGACAGACTCTCTGGCTTACTGGTGGTGTCCGCCCCGGGCGGGCGGGGCCGGCGGAGGCGTCACCCCCGGAGGCGGCCAGCCGACGCCGGGCGGCGCGGCGGGGGGCGCGTAGGGACCGGCCGCCTGCGGCGGGACCCCGGGCGGCGTCCCGTACGGCGCCGGGGCGGGCGGGTACGGGCCGGACGCGGCCGGAGCACCCGGCGGCGGGAAGCCGGGCCCACCGGTCGGCGGGCCCGACGGGGCGGCCGACCGACGTCGGGAGCGGCGGACGAGCACGAAGACCAGGATCGCCACCGCCAGGGGCACGAGCAGGCACAGCGCGCCCTGGACCAGGGCACCGGTCCGGTTGGTCACGCCGAACGAGACGGCCGGACCGTCGTCGGGCTCGGACCGGCCGGGCAGCGGCGCCGCGCTCCCCCCGGCGGGCGCGCCGGCGAGCAGCGGGTTCGCGTCCACGGCCGGCACCTGACGGGTCAGCGCCGCGACCGGGTCGACCGCGCCGAACCCGTAGTCGTCGTCGCGTCCCGTCGGGCCCCGGTCCTGGGCGGTACGGATCAGCCGGTTGACCACGTTGGCGGCGTTCAGGTCGGGGTACTTGGCGCGCACCAGCGCCACCACGCCGGACATGATGGCCGCCGCCTCGCTGGTGCCGCTGCCGATGCTGTACCCGTTGTCCATCACGGAGGTGGGGCGGGGCGAGATGATGTCCTGCATCGGCGCGGCCAGCACCGCCTCGCGCCCGGTGGCGCTGCCGGAGTTCGCGGACCCGTTCCTGCCCAGACCGGTGACGGCGACGACCCCGGGAATGTTGGCGGGCGAGATGATCGCGTGTTCGCCCTGCTTGGTGTTGCCGGCGGAGGCGACCAGGACCACGTTCTTGTCGTTGGCGTACCGGACGGCGTCGACCAGCGCGGGGGTGCCCCTGCCACGGCCGCCGATGGACATGTTGACGACGTCCGCGCCCTGGTCGACCGCCCAGCGGATGCCCTCGGCGATCTCGTCGTCGGTCATCCGCTCGCCCAGCGACACCGGCAGGATCTTCGCCTCGGGCGCGATGCCCAACTGGCGCATGGCGCCGCCGCCCTTACCGGCGATGATCCCGGCCATGCCGGTGCCGTGGGCGATCTTGTCGTCGGTGCCCCGCCCGTCGGCGGTGGTGTCCGCGCCGATCCCCCGCCCGGCGAGGACCTGACCGCGCAGGTCCGGGACGCGGGGATCGACGCCGCTGTCGAGCACGGCGACGGTGACCCCGCGGCCCTTGGTGATCTTGTGAGCCTGGGGGATCTTGAGCGCGTCGAGGTACCACTGCAGGCCACGCACCGTGTCGGCGCGGGCCGGGGCCGGTGCCACCAACGGTGCCGTGCCGGTCGCGGCCACCAGGGCCAGCACGGCCACCGTCGACCTCAGATACTTCCCCGTACGCATGGCACTCCCAGAACTCGGGATAAAAAAACCGGGTTTGGTCTCGGTTCCGGTCTAACCGGACCGGAGCCGCGACGGCTGATTATCTCAGCCCCACACCTTGGCGTTGCTCATCTCGGTGGAGACGTAGTTCTCGCGCGCCACGCCGACCGCGCCACCGATCTCGTTGAGGATGCGGTTGATGTCGCGGACAGCGCTGTCCCACTGCGCCTGGTGCTGCTCGTAGGCGGCCCGGTCCTGACCGTCCCACTGGAGCTTCGACAGCATCGAACGCAGCGTGTCCAGCTTCTCGTCGATGGTCTTCGAGATGGACTGCATCTGCTGGTTCGCGCTCTCGAGGACCGCGTAATCGACCTTGATGCTCATTGATTCCTCCCCTGCTCGTCTCGGCGGATCACGGGTTGAGAGCAGAGTGGAACTTGTCCAGCATCTGCTGCTGCTCTTCGTCGTTGACCTGGTGCGTCGTACCCGACTTGTCGAGCAGGTCGGCGATGTTGTCCATCGCCGTCAGCAGCTTGACCGTGTCCTCGTTCCAGCGCGTCATCAGCGACTGGAAGCCGGTGGACGCCTGCCCCTTCCAGGCGATGGCCAGGTCGTCCACGACGTTCCACAGCTTCTTCAGCTCGCCGTCGACCTCGCTGCGCGTGGACCGCACGTCACTCGCGGCGGTATGCAGAGTCGCTGCTTCGACCTCGAACGCCATGCTTCACACCCTTCCGTCTTCTTGTGGCGGCGGAAACTGCCGCGCCCTCCCCCGCGGCAAGGCCGAACCCCACCGACGGACACTCATGGGAGACGGTAGCTCACCGTGTCCAACGCTCGCAGCCCTGCCCGGGGCGGGACGCGCCGCGTTCGGTGTCATTGTGGACACCCGTCGTCGTCACGTCCACGGCGATCCCGTCGATCGACAAACTTCACAATCTGTCCGAGTCGCGGCGGGTGGCCGGGAACCACCCCGGCCACCGGCGGTCACACCGGCTCGACCCAGGCGGTCTGGATGAGCTGCTGACCGTCCCGGCGACGCACCAGCGTGCCCCGTCCCGGCGGCTGTGGGCTGGGCCGGAGCGTGCCGAAGACGGCGCCCTCCTCCCGGTTGCCGGACATCAACAGGCCCGGCGAGTCCAGCTCGCGCAGACGTTGCAGCACCGGCTCGTAGAGGGCCCGTGCCACGCCACCGACCCGTCGGGTAACGATCAGGTGAAGTCCGATGTCGCGGGCCTGCGGCAGCAGCTCGTGCAGGGCGCTGAGCGGGTTGCTGCCACCGGAGGCGACCAGGTCGTAGTCGTCGACCAGGATGTAGAGGTCCGGCCCCTTCCACCAACTCCGGTCCCGCAGCTGCGCGGTGGTGACGTCCGGGCCCGGCAGCCGGTTCTGCAGCGCGGAGCGGATCGAGCCGAGCCCCTGGCTGAAGACCTGGTTCGACGGGGCGTAGTCGAGCAGGTGGTCCCCCTCGACCGCGCCGAGCAGGCCGCGCCGGTAGTCGGCGATGACGATCCGGGCCTGGGCCGGGGTGTACCGCTCGACGATGCCCCGGGCGATCAGCCGCAGCACGTTGGTCTTGCCGCACTCGGCGTCACCGAAGACCGTGAGGTGCGGCTCGTTCGCCAGGTCGAGGTGGACCGGGGCGAGCGCCGACTCGTTGACACCGATCGGCAGGCCCGGCGCGGACCGGTCGGAGATCCGCAGCAGCTCGGCGAAGGGCAGCTTGCGCGGCAGCAGCCGGACCTTCGGCGCCGGCTGGCCCGGCCACGCGTCCGCGACGTGGCGGGCCAACTTGATCGACGCCTCGGTCAGGTCCTCGATGTCCCGGCGGTTGTCGATCCGGGAGACCGCGGCCAGGAAGTGCAGCTTGTCCCGGGTCAGGCCGCGTCCGGGCGCGCCGGTCGGCACGTTGGCCGCGGCCCGCCGGTCGATCTCCGACTCGTTCGGGTCGCCGAGGCGCAGCTCCAGCTTGGTGCCGAGCAGGTCCCGCATGTTGATCCGGATCTCCGCCCAGCGCACCGCGGTCAGCACCACGTGCACCCCGAAACCGAGGCCACGGTTGGCCAGGTTGGTGATGGTCTGTTCCAGCTCCTCGTACTCCTGGCGCAGCGTGTTCCAGCCGTCCACCACGAGGAAGACGTCACCGAACGGGTCGTCGGCGAACTCGCCGGCCGCCCGCCGCCGCCGGTAGCTGGCGACGGAGTCGATGCCGTGCTGGGCGAAGCGGGTCTCCCGGTCGTCCAGGATCGCCACCACCTCGGCCACCGTACGGCGGACCGCCTCGGTGTCCCGCCGGCCGGCCACGCCGGCCACGTGCGGCAGCCCGTCCAGGCTGCGCAGCGCGCCACCGCCGAAGTCGAGGCAGAAGAACTGCGCCTCGCGTGGGGTGTGGGTGAGCGCGAGCGAGGCGATCATCGAGCGGAGCAGGGTGCTCTTGCCGCTCAGCGACGCGCCGACGATGACCACGTTGCCGCCCGCGCCGGCCAGCTCCACCATCATCGGGTCGCGCCGCTGCTCGTACGGCCGGTCGACGACGCCGACCGGGACGGTGAGCTGCCCCCGTCCCGGCCAGGTCGCGGTGCACAGGCCGAAGGTCGAGTGGACGGCCAGCGGCGGCAGCAGCTCGACGAGGCTCGGCGGCTCCGCCAGCGGCGGCAGCCACACCTGGTGGGCCGGCGTGCCCCGACCCTTGATCCGGTCGATCAGCACGTCCAGCATCGCCACGGCCTTGCCGTCGGCCGGCTTCTCCTCCGCCGGCGTCGCCTCGACCGGGGTCTGCGGCACCTGCACCGGCACGAAGTTCACCCCGTACGGGACGATCCGGCGCTGCACCATCGCCCGGGACGACTGCGGGCTCTGCCCGGGCGCCCGGTACGGCCCGGAGACGTACGCGGCCCGGAACCGCAGCATGGTGCTGGTGTCGGTCTTCAGGTAACCGTGTCCGGGCGCGTTCGGCAGCTCGTACGCGTCGGGCACGCCGAGCACGATGCGGCTCTCCACCGCCGAGAAGGTCCGCAGGCCGATCCGGTACGACAGGTGGGTGTCCAGGCCCCGCAGCTTCCCCTCCTCCAGCCGCTGCGAGGCGAGCAGCAGGTGCACGCCGAGCGACCGGCCGAGCCGGCCGATCATCACGAAGAGGTCGATGAAGTCCGGCTTGGCGGCCAGCAGCTCGCTGAACTCGTCGCAGATGATCAGCAGGCTGGGCATCGGTTCGAGCGGCTCGCCGGCCGCCCGGGCCTTCTCGTAGTCGAACCGGGAGACGTAGTTGCCGGCCGCCCGCAGCACCTCCTGCCGGCGGGTCATCTCGCCGGCGAGCGCGTCGCGCATCCGGTCGACCAGCGGCAGCTCGTCGGCCAGGTTGGTGATCACCGCGCTGGTGTGCGGCAGCGCCTCCAGCGAGGCGAAGGTGGCGCCACCCTTGAAGTCGACGAGGACGAAGTTGAGCTCCTCCGAGGAGTGCGTCACGGCGAGCGCGCCGACGATGGTGCGCAGCAGCTCGCTCTTGCCGGAACCGGTCGCGCCGATCACCAGGCCGTGCGGGCCCATGCCCTCGTGCGCGGACTCCTTGAAGTCCAGCTCCACGACGTTGCCGTCCGGGCCGACGCCGAGCGGGATGCGCAGCCGGTCGCGGTGGCTGCGGGGCCGCCAGGTCTGCTGCACGTCCACCGCCGCCGCGTCGCCGACGCCGAGCAGGTCGGGCAGCTCCATGCTGCGCGCCAGCGGCTCCTCGGAGGTGGTCTGCTGCTGGGAGAGCCGGTACGGCGCGATCTGTCGGGCCAGGCCCTCGGCGGCCTCGGCGCTGAGCCGGTCCGGCGTGCCGAGCCGGGAGTTGGCGGTGCCCCGGACCAGCTCCAGCGAGCTGCCGTCCCCGGCGTCCAGGCAGAGCAGCCAGCGGCCGGCGTCGCGCGGGACGGCGCCGGAGAGGTCGATCGTGGTGACGCCGAGCAGCCCCGGCCCCATCAGCTGGCAGGTCGCCGAGACCTCACCGCCGTCGATCACCACCACCACGTGCCCGGCGGTGGTCAGCGGCTTGGCCTCCGGGGTGAAGCGGGGCCGGCCGGCCAGGTCGGCGGAGAGCGACTCCTCGGCCTCGGCGAGGCTGGCGAAGACGAGCCGGCGGGCGCCCGCCGCGTCGGTGCGCGCGCCGTGGTGGGCGTGCGGCAGCCACTTCACCCAGTCCCACGCCGGCTGCCGGTCGGGTGCGGCGACCACCGCGAGGATCAGGTCGTCCGGGGCGTGGAAGGTGACCAGCTGGGCCAGGGCGGCCCGGGTCAGGTCGAGCACCGGGTCCCGGTCGCCGCGCAGCACGATCCGGCTGAACGCCCGCAGGGAGAGCGCGGTGGGCAGGTCGGGCACGCTGGAGTGGGCCCGGACGAACCGGCGCAGCGCGATCGCGCTCATCGGCTCCAGGTCCTCCACCGGCTTGGTCTCCGGTGGGACGATCTCCACGGCCAGCCGCTGCGGGCCGGTGGCGATCCGTGCCTCGCCGAAGTCGTCCTCGGTGATCCGCCGCTCCCACATGCGCCGGGAGGCGGCGATCGACCAGAGCGCGTCCGGCTCGGGGTGCCGCCAGGTCATCGCGGCGCGCTGCTGCTCGGCCGCGCGGCGGGTGCGCTTGCGCATCTGGGCCAGGTAGCGCATGTAGTCGCGCCGTTCGGCGTTCAGCTCGGCCTTGTCGTTGTTGCCGTGGCTCATCGTGCCGAGCGCCATGCCCAGCATGGAGACACCGAACAGACCACCGGCGACGTACGTCATGGTGCTGCCGCCCCGGCCGGCGTAGAGGAAGGCCATCGCGCCGACGCCGCAGAGCATCGGCAGGATCATCAGCATCTGGCCGAGGCTGCGGGGTGTCTGTTCGGGCAGCTCCGGAGGAGACTCCAGCAGGACCTCGCCCCGGGGCAACGGTGGCCCGGCCTTACGTGGAAGCCGACGGAACACGACCGTGCTCACGGCTGTCTCCTCCCCAAGAGCGGCCCTGACGCGGTACGCGACCGACCGGAGTCGTCGGGTGGGCATCGTACGCGCCCGCCATCGTAGGTAATCTCCCGTGGGCGTCGTGGACCCGCGGGGGCGAGCCGCCGGCCGAGGTGGATCTGAGAGAGCACGAGGAGGCCACAGTGGCGACGAAGTCGGCGACCGGTGGACTGAGCCGGATCACCATCGTGGCACCACGGACCAGGATGGATCTGGCCCTTCCCTCCGACGTGCCGCTGGCGGACCTGCTGCCCACCCTGCTCCGGTACGCCGGGGAGGACCTGGCGGACGAAGGCGTACGGCACGGGGGTTGGAGCCTGGCCCGGCTCGGCGGGCAACCGCTCGACGGTGGCCGCACCGCGGCGCAGCTCGGGGTCCGCGACGGCGAGGTGCTCTACTTCAACCCGCGCTCGGCCGCCGCCCCGGAGATCGTCTTCGACGACGTGGTGGACGCGGTGGCGACCGCCACCAACCAGCGTCCGGGCACCTGGCAGGTCGGCACCACCCGGTCGTTCTCGGTGCTGCTGGCCGCGGCGGCGCTCGGTGTCGGCGCGGCGGTGACGCTGTTCGCCGGTCCGCCGCAGCTGCCCGGCGCGGTGGCCGCCCTGCTGGTGGCGGTGCTGCTGATGGTGGGCTCGGCGGTGCTGTCCCGGGCGGCCGGCGACAGCCGGACGGGCGCGGTGCTGGCGATGGCCGGGGTCGGCTACGCGGCCGTCGGCGGCCTGCTGGTGCTGGCCGGTGACCGGGGGATCAGCGAGCTGGCCGGCCCGCACGTGCTGCTCGCGGGCACCGCGGTGGTGCTGTTCGGGGCGATCGCCGGACTGGCCGTGGGCGACCGGATGCCGCTTTTCCTCGGTGCCGTCACCGTCGGCGCGGCGACCGCCGTCGGCGCGCTGCTCTCGCTGGCGTTCGGCGTGGGCGCGGCGGCGGCCGCCGCCATCGTGGCCACCGTCGCGTTCGCCACCCTGCCGGCGCTGCCGATGACCGCCTACCGGCTGGCCCGGCTCCCGGTGCCCTCCATCCCGACCGGCCCGGACGACCTGAAGACCGACACCGAGACCGTCGACGGGCGGCGGGTGCTGCGGCAGAGCGAGCGGGCCGACCAGTTCCTGACCGGCCTGCTGTGGACGGTGTCGCTGCTGGTGCTGGGCGGCCAGATCGTGCTGGCCGGCAACGGCCGACTGCCGGCGGTGCTGCTCTGCCTGGTGCTGGCGCTGCTGTCGCTGCTGCGCGCCCGGCCGTTCATCGGACGCGCACAGCGCACCCCGGTGCTCTTCGCCGGCTCGCTCGGGCTGGCGCTGGCCGCCTGGGCGACCTTCGTCGGTGGATCGCTGTCGACCCGGCTGGGCCTGGTCCTCGGCGGTGTCGCGCTGACCGTGGTGATCAGCCTGATCTACGGGCTCAGCGTGGCCGGCAAGCGGATCTCGCCGGTCTGGGGCCGGGTCCTGGACATCGTCGAGATCCTGCTGATCGTCGCGGTGGTGCCGCTGGCGTTCTGGGTGTGCGGCCTCTACGGGTGGATCGTCAATCTCCGACCCTGATCGTCCCGGCCGCGGTGGCGACGGGCGTGGTGGCGTAGACCCCCGGCCCGTGCTGGCCGTCCAGCGGCCGGGCCGGGATCCCGCACCGGCGGGCCACGTCGCGTACCACCTTGACCAGGGCCTCGACGTGTCCGTCGAGGGCGGCGACGCGCAGCAGCGGCGGCACCGGCCGCCCGCCGGGCACCACGACCGTCGCCACCGTGTGCGACGGGGCGGAGGTGGCGGTGACCGCGTCCACCAGCGTGCCGAGCGACGCGCCGGGCCGCTTGCGCAGGGTCAGGCAGCGCTGCGTCCAGCCGCCGCCACGCAGCCCGGTCCAGGTCTCGGCCGGGGCCGCCGGGGCCAGGTCGAGGCCGGCGGCGGAGACCACCGCGGCCCGCAGTTCGTCCCGGCCGAGCACCCGGTGGCCCAGGCCGGCCGCATTCAGCGCCTTGCCGAGACGGCCGATGCCGGCCGCCACCGTGCGGTGCACGCCGTGCATCCCGCCACCCCGGGTCACCGCCTCGGTCCGGGCGTCCGGCACCGACAGCCGCAGCGCCACCCAGACCGTACGGTGGGCCGCCGGCGGCGCGCCGGGCGCCGGGTACCAGACCAGGGTGTGCGAGACGACCTGGGTGAGGGTGACCGGGCCGGAGAAGTCCGCCAGCACGCTCAGCACCCGGTCCACCGTGGCCGCCTCGACCGAGCCGGCCGGCGCGCCGGGCCGGCCGGTCAGCACCACCGCCGCGAACCAGCCCCGGCCGTCCTGCCCGATCCCGAGCCGGGTGCCACGCTCGGTGAGTTCGATCACGCTCAGCTCGGGGGTGAGCGCCGCCAGTCGGGGGTCGACGACCTTGCCCTCCGCGACCGCGGCCCGCGCCTGGTCGCGGCGGCGGCCCAGCCGGCGGCGCAGCAGCAGGTCCTCGTACCACCAGCGGCCACCGCGGCGCAGGAAGGTCGCCGCCAGCACCAGCACGGCCAGGCCGCCGACGACCCCCACCAGCCAGCCCGGGCCGCCCGTCGCCGCCCAGACGGCGAGCGCGCAGAGCTCCACCAGGACGAGCTGGCCGACCGCGACCGGGCCGATCCGTCCGCGACCGCGCCGGTCGGCCGGCACCACCGGACGGTCGTCGGGGACGGCCGGGGTGGTGGGCGTACGCCCGGGTGGCGCCGCAAGCTGCGTCATCGGTGAGCGTCCCTTCTGGACATCGTGGAGCATCCGCCGGTGGGTGCGCCGCCGGTGGGCGGGCGGGGGTCCGTCGACCCGCCGACGGCCCTTATCGTAGGGAAGCCCGCGACGGAGTTGAGCCCTGATCGTCGTGGACCCGTCCCCGTCGGAGGTCAAACATGCGGACCCGCCGCGATCAGGTGCAGGCGTACCGCTTCGTCACCCGACGCATCGTCTCGGGGATGCTCTCCGGCGACCCGGAGACCACCAACCTCCCGATGCGGCGCCTCGGCATGGCCGTGGTCGGCAGTGTGCTCGCCGCCACCATCGTGCTCGGCGGCGCCGGGGCGTACGGCCAGTTCACCGGCAACACCGCGCCGCTGGAGACGAACACGCTGGTGATCGAGCGGGAGACCGGGGCGACGTACGTGTTCGCCGACGGGGTGCTGCACCCGACGTTGAACTACACCTCCGCGCGGCTCATCCTGAACGAGGCCGACGCGCCGGTCCGGACGATGTCCCGCGCGTCGATCGCCGAGCGGCCCCGCGGTCGTACCGTCGGCATCGTCGGCGCCCCGGACGCGTTGCCGGACCGAAAGTCGCTGGTCGGTCTGCCCTGGTCGGTCTGCGACGTGCCGGACCCGGGCGACTCCCGGCGCTCGACCACCCGGCTGGTGATCGACCGGCCGATCTCCGGCGGCACCCCGCTGGGCGACGAGGCGGTGCTGGTGCGCGGCGGCGGGCAGCGGTTCCTGCTGGCCAACGGCGCGCGGGCGCAGATCGTCGGCGGCGACCCGGCGCTCGCCGCGCTGAAGATGACCAACGCGACCACCCTCGACGTGGGCGCGCCGCTGCTCAACGCGGTGCCGGCCGGCCCGGCGCTGCGGCAGCTCGGGATCGAGGGTGACGGCGCGCCGAGCGGCCGGACGGTCGGCGGTCGGCAGGCGCGCGTCGGCGACGTGTTCCGGGCCGCCGGCGAGCACTACGTGCTGACCCGGGACGGCCTGGTCTCGATCGGCGAGGTCAGCGCGCTGCTGTTGCAGAGCGACGGCGGCCAGGTCACCGACATCACGCCGGACGAGGCCGGCCGGCTGCTGACCGACGAGCGGCTGGAGGCCGAGGGGACGCTGCGGACGCTGCCCGCGCTGCGCGCGGTCCGTCCCGGCCAGTCGGTGATCTGCGCGACCTACCGGTCCGGCCCGGGTGGCGGCCCGCCGACCACCACGCTGGAGGTCTTCGACCGGGCGCCGGCCGAACTCGCCGACTCGGACGGGGTGACGGCGGCACGGCAGGGCCCGCGCGACGCCGTCGAGACCGCCGACGAGGTGCTGCTGCCGGGCGGCCGGGGCGCGCTGGTGCAGGCCGCGCCGGGCGCCGGCGAGGGCACGGAGCCGGCGGCCGGCGCGACGGTCTACCTGATCACCCCACAGGGCGTGCGGTACCCGCTGGGCAAGCGCTCCGGCGACGCGGTGGCCGCCCTCGGGTACGGCGGGGTGAAGCCGCTGGTGGTGCCGGCGTCGCTGCTCTCGCTCGTGCCCACCGGCCCGACCCTGGAACGCCAGGACGCGCTGGCCTACTTCGCGCCGGGCGACGAGGCGGGCAGCCCGTCGCCGTCGGCGCCGGGCGAGGCCCCGGAGTCACCGGCGCAGGGCGGCTGAGCGGGGGCGGCACGTCGGCGGGTCGCCCGGGCTGGCACCGGTCGACTAACCTGAGGCCGACGGTATCGACTATGGACAACGGGGATGCTGCCATGACCGGGCGTACGACAGTCGACGTACTGTCCTTGGAGGACTTTCACCAGCGGTTGGCGGACCGGCTGACCCAGGCCGAGGCGGCCCTCAAGAAGCTGAACACCGAGTTGCAGTGCCGCCCGCCGGCTCTCGGCACCTTCACCGACGGCACCGGCAACGCCCGCCGTTACAGCGAGATCCAGGCGAGCTACGCAGAGCGGGTGGGGCGGCTGCGCCGCGCGGTGGAGGCGTCCCGGGCCGCCACCAACACGATCATGACGAACTACCGCACCACCGAGGCGCGCAACGCGGCCAACGCCAGCGACATCGACGCCGCGCTGAACGGGGTGAACGAGGCGCTCAAGGAGCGGGGGGACCGCAGTGTCTGAGTACACCCAGCGCTACCAGCACGTGAGCCACCGCGAGCTCTACGACGCGGTGCGTGCCGGTGACCCACAGCAGGTGGAGGGCCTGGCCAGCCAGTGGAGTTCGCTGCGGGACACCCTCGACGGCCTGGCCCGCGACCTCGACGCCGACCTCGAGAAGCTGGCCCCCACCTGGACGGGGGACGCGGCCCGCGAGTTCCACGACCGGCTGTCGCTGGTGGTGCGCTACTCCACCGAGCTCGCCGAGGGCACGGCCGACGTGCGGCAGGCGCTCAACCTGATGGCCGGCCAGCTGCGCACCGCGCAGCAGAAGGCGGAGAGCCCCGAGGCGACCGACGACCACGACAAGGCGATCGACGGGGCGACCAAGGGCGCGCTGCTCGGTGTGCCGGGCATGATCGTCGGCGGCATCATGGGCCACCAGCAGGACAAGGCCGAGCAGGAGAAGGCCCACCAGCGGATGGTGGAGGTGGTCGCCGACCTGGCGGCCGGCTACGAGGTCGCCCGTTACGGGCGGATCGTCGACCCGCCGGCCCCGCCCACGCGGCTGCCCGGTGACGCCGACCGCAGTGGCGTGCCGGCGCAGCACGGACCGGCGGTGAACAGCCCGGCGTCCGCGCCGACCACGGGGAGCTTCGGGCCCGGCGGCGGCGCCACCGCCACCACCGCGGGCGGTGTGTCCCAGGGCCCGGGCACCGGGTCCGGCGGCGGCACGGGCACGGGCGGCACGGGCACCGTCGGATCCACGACGGGCGGTCCGGGCGTGATCGACGCCGGCACCGGCACCTCGCTCGCCGGCGCCGGCGGGGTGGGCGGTGGCTCCGGCCTGGCCGGGGCGAGCCCCACGACGACCGGCGGGCCGGGCACCGGCTCGGGCTCGATGTTCGGGGCGGCCGGGCTCGTGGCCGGCGGGGTGCTCGGCACCGGCGCGCTGGCCTCCTCGGGCGGCCGGGCGGCGGCCACCACGCCGAGCCGCCCCGGTACCCCGACCGGCATGGAGAACCGCTCCGCGGCCGGCACCGGCCGGCTGGCCTCCAATCAGCTCGGCGCGGGCGGTAACGGCGGCCGGCCGGGTGCGGGCGCCGGCTCGGCGAACCGGGCCGCCACGGCGGGCGGGGCGGGTCGCAACGGCGTGATCGGCGGTCGGGGTCAGCACGGCGAGGACGACACCGACGAGCGGATGACCTGGCTCACCGAGGACGAGATGGTGTGGGGTGACGGCGGCACGACCGCGCCACCGGTGCTCGGCGGCGACCGCTGAGCTGACCCGACCACGACGGCCCACCCGGCAACGCTCCGGGTGGGCCGTCGCTCTTTCTGCCATTCTCGTCCTCGTCGATGCATCCGGCGGCTGCCCACCGTCCGCACCCCCTCCTCGGGAGAAGTCCGTCCACATCGCACGCCGTGGCCCGGGTCACCCCGATCGCCGCCGTCGTGACGCTGCGCGGACCGCGCGGTGGCGATAGGTTGGAGACGTGCCCGTAGCCGCCTCCCGCCCGATCTGGACGGCGACGCTGCGCGCGCTTCGCGATCTCACCCGGCTGGCGGTGACCGCTCTGGTGCTCGCCGTCGGCGTCGGCGCCGTGGCGGCCGGTCCGGCCGTCGCCGCCCCGGTCGGCCCGGGCGTGACGATCTCCAGAGCGGCCGAGCTGCCGGCCACCGCCTCCCGGCCGTCGACCGACGAGCAGGTCGCCGACGCCCCCGCCGACCGGCCGCTGCCGGCCCGGCGCGACACCGTCCCCGCCGACGAGCCGACCGCCTCGACGGTCCCGGCGGCGGCGACGGATCCGGTCCGGGACGCCACCGGCCGGCGCGGTCCGCCCCGCGGCTGAGCGCCGCGGCGTCTCCGGGCGCCGGCCGCCGCGCGCATGGTCGCGGCCCCTCAGGGGTACGTCGACCCGCGCCCCCACGTCGCCCCCCGCCGGGCACCTGCTCGTCGTCCACATCGATCCCCGCCGTGAGGTGCTGGTGATGCAGACCGTCTTCTCCTCCGTCCTGCCCGACGTCCCCGCCGCCGCCGTGATCTGGCTGGTCCTGCTCACTGTCGCGGCCGTCGCCGTGGGTGCCCTGGTGGCCCGCCCCGCGTGGCTGCGTTCCGCCGTCGCCGGCCGGATCCGGCAGGCGGCGCTGCCCAGTCACGTCGAGCTGGCCGAGGAGGAGCGGGAACGCGTCCGGTACGCCGAGGAGATCGCCGTGGCGGCCCGGCGCGCCGGGGCCACCGCCGAGCGGTGCCGGGCCGGGTGGCTGACCGCGCAGGAGGAGGTCGAGGCGGCCTGGGCGGCGTACGAGGCAGCCGAGGCGGACGTCCGCCGGCTCTCGGCCGCCGCCGCCATGCCCCTGCCGCAGACCGCGCAGACCCCGGCCGAGTACGCCGACCGGGAGCGGTTCCTGCACCGGGCGGCGCTGGACGCGTACTGGAGCAAGGAACTCTCGGTCGAGCAGTTGAGCGACGTCTTCGCGCACCGCAACGGTTGGGACCCCCGCCGGCACCCGGTGGAGCAGGAGCTGCTCCTGCACCGGGCGGTCCGGGACAACCTGGCGGCCCGGCACCGGGCCGCCGTGGAGCGGGAGCGTGAGGCGTGGCGGGCGGCCGAGCTGGCCGCGGCGGCGGCGCGCAGCCTGCGCGCCGAGGCGTTCGCCGCGCTCGACCGCCGGCCGGAGGAGGTCGAGTCGGTGGTGCCGATGCCGGAGACCCGGCGCCCCGTCGCCGAGCCGATCCGCGAGCCGGCCTCCACCGCCCGCGGCCGCGCCCCCGTCCCCGCCTACTGACCCACCCGGCCGGCTCCCGCCCGCCCCCTCGGGTGCGGGTGGGTTAGCGTGACGGGATGTCCCGGGAGACGGTGGTGCTCGTCGTCATCGGCGGCGTTCTGGCGCTGGCGACGCTGGTCGGCGCGGTGCTGCTGGCCGTCCGGGTGGTCCGCGCCCGGCGGATGCTCGGCAGCCTCGGCGTGGGCGGCAAGGTGGCCTTCTACGGCGCGCTGATCTACACGGTCTTCCCGGTCGACGTGCTGCCCGACCCGATCTACCTGGACGACATCGGGGTCCTCGCCGGTGCGCTGATCTACCTGACCCGGCTGGCCCGTCAGCGGCGGACCGCCACCCGAGGGCTGCCCGAGCAGCCGGACAATCCTCCTGGCCGGAGCCGGGTACGCCGTCCCGTGCCATGATCGGTCGGAGCCGTGTGCCCGTGACGCCACGGCTCGGCGGCCGGCATGCGGCAGCCGGAGATCAGCCAGCCGGCGTGCGGTGCGGCGGGGCCGGTGGGCACCGGCGGCGGGGAGACGGGGGACGACATGGCAGGCGGTCATCGGCTGGACCCGCACGACGTGCGGGTGGTCGCCTTCTGCCGGGAGCGGCACCTGGCCACGCTGACCACGCTGCGCGCGGACGGCACCCCGCACGTGGTCCCGGTCGGGGCCACCTTCGACCCGGACACCGGGATCGCCCGGGTGATCACCTCGGGCGGCTCCGCGAAGGCCCGGCAGGTGGCCGCCGCCGGCCCGGAGGGCACCCCGGTGGCGGTGTGTCACGTCGACGGCCGGTGGTGGCTCACCATCGAGGGACGGGCGGTGCTGCGCACCGATCCGGAGTCGGTGGCCGAGGCGGAACGCCGCTACGCCGAGCGCTACCGGCAGCCCCGGCCGAATCCCGAGCGGGTCGTCATCGAGATCGCCGTGACGCGCCTGATGGGCAGTCTGCCCCCGGTGTCCGGTTCCTGACCGCCTGACCCAACGCCGCCCGATCCCGCGCCCGCCGTACGGCGTTCGTGCCCTGGCGTCCGGTCGCGGACGGTGACCGGTGCCACCCGCCCGGCGGAATCACCGCCCACCCCCGGTCGTTACACCCTGCGTACGACCGAGCAGCACGGCGGACGGGCCGCGACGGCCCGGGGCCACCGGTCGTCACCTCCGGCGGTGAGTGGAGGGCCGAGAGCCCCGCCGCCGTGTCCCCTGAGAATCCGAGCGCCCTGAAGGTGCTGCGTGCGCGTCCGGAGTGACGCGGGCGTCAACCCCCGAACGGAGCTTCGACATGAACATCAGCATCCGCAACGGCATGCTCTCCGTCGCCGGCCTGGTCATGGCGGGTGGCGCCATCGCCGGCCCCGCGATGGCCGCGCAGGCCACGCCGGCCGAGAAGGCGGCCGCGTCGGTCGTGTCCGAGAAGGGCAAGGGCGCGCGCAAGGCCGGCTACGAGTACGAGGCGCAGCCGAACTTCTACTACTGCGGCCCGGCGTCGACGCGGATCGCGCTGTCGGCCGACGGCAAGGCGGTCAGCCAGGACGAGCTGGCCGACAAGCTGGGCACCACCGTCAACGGCACCGACTCGGCGATCGACATCACCCGGGTGCTGAACGAGTACACCGGCGGCAAGTACAAGACCACCGAGATCAGCAGTGACGAGGCCTCGAAGGAGCAGGTCGAGCGGCTGCGGGCCGACGTGAAGGCCGCGGTGGACGCCGGTGAGCCGGTCGTCGCCAACATCCTCGGCGGCGCGGTCGACGTCGACGGCAAGGAGCACAGCTACCCCGGTCACTACCTGACCGTGGTCGAGTACAAGGACGACGGCAACACGGTGAAGATCTCCGACCCGGCCGCTCCGGACGCCCCGGAGTACTGGATGGACGTCACCGAGCTGGCCAACTGGATCGCGGGCCGCGGTTACAGCTCCTGATCCACGTGTGACCGACGAGGGCCGGTCTCCCCGAACGGGGAGACCGGCCCTCGCGTCGTTCCCCGGATCAGCGGCGGGCCACCTCGTCGATCAGGCCGGCGAGCAGCGCCACCCGGGGGACCACCGAGTCCAGGTCCAGCCACTCGGTCGGGCTGTGGTCGTCCCCGCCGACCGGGCCGAGCCCGTCGAGCACCGTCGCGCCCGCCTCGGCGAGCAGGTTGGCGTCGGCGCAGCCGCCGGTGGCGGTGTGCGAGACCGGCACCCCGAGCCCCGCGCCGACCTTGCCGGCCAGCTCGGTCAGCCAACGGTCCTCGGGGCCGGGCTCCCACGGCGGGGTGGGCGCGTGCACGGCCAGCTCGGCGCGTACCCCGGTGACGGCCGGCTCCGCGACCAGCCGGCGGATCTCGGCGAGCGCGGCGGCGTACTCGGCGGTCCGCCAGGCCCGCAGGTCGACCAGCATCCGGGCCCGGTCGGCGACCACGTTGGGCCGACCGCCGGCCTCCAGCACCCCGACGTTGACGGTGACCCCGGACCAGCGCCCGTTGAGCGCGTCCAGCGCGACGGTGAGCCGGGCGGCGGCGAGCAGCGCGTTCGCCCCGCGCTCCGGTTCGATGCCGGCGTGCGCGGCCCGGCCGCGCAGGGTGATCTCCAGGTCCGCGACGCCCTTGCGCGCCGACACCAGGTCGCCGTTGTCGCGGGCGCACTCCAGGCAGAGGGCCACGTCGGCCTCGGATCCGAGGGTACGCAGCAGCGGGCGGCTGCCCGGGGAACCGATCTCCTCGTCCGGGGTGCACACCAGCACCAGCTCGGCGTACTCCTCGCGGCCCAGCGCGGCCAGCACCTCGACGGCGGCGAGCCCGGCGAGCAGGCCGCCCTTGTCGTCGCTGACCCCAGGCCCGTACGCCCGCCCGTCGTGCATCCGCAGTGGCCGGGCGGCGGCCGTCCCGGGTGGGAAGACGGTGTCCAGGTGACCGGCGAGCAGGATGCGTCGTCGGCCCCGCCCACGCCGGCGGGCGACCAGCACGTCGCCGAGGGGCGCTCCGGCCGGGTCTGCGACCGCCTCCCGCTCGACCGCCATGCCGGCCGCCAGGCACCAGGTCTGCACCAGGTCGGCGGCCTCCCGCAGCCCCGGCGCCTGGCCCGAGCCGGTGTCCACGGCCACCAGTCGGGCCAGCCGTTCGTGGTACGCCCCGAGCCGGTCGCCGGCCGCGGTGAGCAGGGCATCCATCAGAGCACCTTGTCCAGGAAGGCGCGGGTGCGCTCGTGCTTCGGGTCGCCGAGCACCTGGGCCGGGGTGCCGGACTCGACGACCACTCCCCCGTCGAGGAAGGCGACGTTGTCGGCGACCTCGCGGGCGAAGCCCATCTCGTGGGTCACCACCACCATGGTCATGCCGTCGGCGGCGAGCCCTTTCATCACGTCGAGCACGTCGCCGACCAGTTCCGGGTCGAGCGCCGAGGTGGGCTCGTCGAAGAGCATCAGCTTCGGGTGCATGGCGAGCGCCCGGGCGATCGCCACCCGCTGCTGCTGGCCGCCGGAGAGCTGGCCCGGGTAGTTGCCGGCCTTGTCGGCCAGGCCGACCCGCTCCAGCAGCCGTGACGCCTCGGCCCTCGCCCGCTCCCTCGGGGTGCCGAGCACCCGCACCGGGGCCTCGATGACGTTGGCGAGGGCGGTGAGGTGCGGGAAGAGGTTGAAGCGCTGGAAGACCATGCCGATGTCCCGGCGGCGGCGGGCCACCTCGCGGGCCTTCAGCTCGTACAGCCTGTCGCCGTGCCGGCGGTACCCGACGAGGTCCCCGTCGACCCAGAGCTGGCCGCCGTCGATCCGTTCCAGGTGGTTGATGCAGCGCAGGAAGGTGGACTTGCCGGAGCCGGAGGGGCCGAGCAGGCAGGTCACCTCGCCGGGGGCGACGGTCAGGTCGATGCCCTTGAGCACCTCGACCGGGCCGTACCGCTTGGTCACGCCCTCGGCCCGCACCATGGGCCGGGTCGCGGTCCTCGTCGTCGCGTCGGTCACCGTCATCGGACGCCTCCCCGGGCGAAGCCGCGGCCGAAGCGCCGCTCGATCAGCCACTGGCCGGCCGACAGCAGGCTGACCAGGGCGAGGTACCAGATGGCGGCCACCACCAGCAGCGGGATGACCTTGTAGTTGTTCTGGTAGACGGTCTGCACGGCGGTCATCAGGTCCCGGCCGGCGATGATCGACACCAGGGCGGTGGACTTCAGCATGGTGATGGTCTCGTTGCCCATCGGCGGGATGATGACCCGCATCGCCTGGGGCAGCACCACCCGGCGCAGGGTGAGCGCCGGGCTCATCCCGAGCGCGGCGGCGGCCTCGGTCTGCCCGGCGTCGACGGCGAGGATGCCGCCGCGGATCACCTCGGCGGCGTACGCCATCTCGTTGAGCGACAGGGCGAGGACGGCGGCGACCGTGCCGGTCACCACGACGCTGGTCGGCTTGTCGAACAGGACGGTGCCGGTGAACGGCACGGTCAGGGTGAGCCGCGGGATCAGCGCCCCGAGGAAGCCGAAGAAGATGATCTGGACCAGCAGCGGGGTGCCCCGGAAGACCCAGATGAAGGCCCAGGAGACGCCGCGCAGCACCGGGTTGGCCGACAGCCGCATCACGGCGAGCACCACCCCGCCGACGGTGCCGAGCACCATCGCCAACAGGGTCAGCCAGAGCGTGGTGACCACGCCGTCGAGGACGTAGTCCTTGAACAGGTACTCCCGGACCGTGCCGGGTTCGAGGTTGGGGCTGTCCAGCAGCGCCCGGACGAAGAGGACGGTCAGCCCGACCACGAGCAGCGCGGTCAGCCAGCGCCCGTAGTGGCGTACGGGCACGACCCGTACGGTCTCGGTGTCGCTCGTCATTGCGGTGCCTCCTGCGGCGGAAGTGCGGCGGTCGCCGGACGCCTCTCCGGGCCCGCCCTCACGGAGTCGGAGGGCGTCCGGCGACCGCGGTCTGGAGGGGGTGGTGGTCCGCCGGGTCAGTCGATGGCCTGGTCGATGGTGGCCTTCTCGACGGCGATCGGGGTCTGCTTCCACTGCGCGAGGATCTTGCCGTAGGTGCCGTCGTCGATCAGGCTCTGCACGGCCGCCCGGTACGCCTCGGCCAACTCCTTGTTCGCCTTCAGGAAGCCGAAGCCGTTCGGGCTGGCCAGCCAGCCGTTGGGGGCGGACGGGTCGGCCACCAGCTCGGCCTTGCCGGCGAGCGTGGCGGCGGTGTCCACCAGGTTGACCCGGGTGGCGGCGACCACCTCGACGTTGCCGGCGATCAGCGCCTGCACCGCCTGCGGGTTCTCCGGGTACTCCTTGACCTCGATCGCCTTGCCGGCGCAGCTGTCCTTGGCGTACGTGGCGAGGTTCTTCGCCTGGTTGCTGGCCTTCTGCACGGCGACGGTCCGGCCGCAGAGGTCGGCGACGGTCCGCACGCCGGCCGGGTTGCCGGTGCGGACCAGGAAGCCGGTGCCGGAGGCGGAGTAGTCGACGAAGGTGGCGACCTGCTGGCGTTCCTTCTTGTCGGTGATGCCCCCGGCGATGGCGTCGTACTTGCCGGCCTGCAACCCGGGGACGAGGCCGTCGAACGGCTGCTGGCTGAAGGTGGCCTTCAGGCCCAGCCGGGCGCTGGCGGCCTGGAAGAGGTCGAAGTCGAGGCCCTTGAACTCGTCGTTCTTCCCCTCGACCTTGAAGTCGATGAACGGCTGGTACGGGGCGTTGGTCGCCACGGTGATCGTGCCCCGGGCGCGCACGTCGGCCGGGACCTTCCCGGCCAGCGCGGTGTCGGTGGTGACCGCGCCGACGCCGTCGATGGTGACGGAGACCGGCGTGACGTCACCGCCGCCCGACTCGGAGGTGGTGGTGCCGCCGCAGGCGGCGGTGGCGAACAGGAGGGCCGTGGTCGCGCCGACCAGGGCGAAGTGGCGGATGCGCATGAGGTGTCCTTCCGGGGGCCAGAACGAACCAGCCCCCGGACTGTAACGCACGTTACGGTTTCGGCGGGGTTACGATTTTCTGTAACGAACCTCAGGCGCTCCCGTAGGTCTGCTGCGCCGCCTCCATCGCCTTGAGCCGGGTGCCGGCGACCGGCCCGAGACGGTCGATCACGGCCGCCACCAGGGTCTCCACCAGGGCCAACGCGGGCACGAAGCTGTCGTACGGCGAGGGCGACTCGACCCGGCTGGGCAGCACCACCTCGGCCAGTCCCGCCACCGGCGAGAGCCACCGGTCGGTGAACAGCACGACCTTCGCGCCCCGCGCCGTGACCTCCCGGGCCAGCGCGAGCGTCGGCTCCTCGTACCGGCGGAAGTCGAAGAGCGCGAACAGGTCCCGCCGGCCCACGTCGACCAGCATGTCGGTGCGCTCCACCGGGGTCGCCGGGAGCAGCCGGCTGCCACCGCGTACCTGCATCAGGTGCAGCACCAGGTAGTGCGCGAGCAGCCCCGAGAAGCGGCCGCCGGCCGCGGTGACCCGCAACTGCTGGTCGGCGAAGAGGCGCACCGCGGCGTCCAACTCACCCTGGGGCAGCTCGGCCAGCGTGCCGGCCACCGCCTCGGGCAGGGTCGCGGCGGCGCGGGGCAGCGCGCCCTCCGGTGGCGACCCGGTGCGCTCCGCCGCCCGGTACGCCGACAGCGGGGAGGTCTCCCGCTCGGCCAGTTCGTCGCGTAACGCCCGCTGGAACTCCGGGTACCCGCCGAAGCCGAGCCGGGCCAGGAAGCGCAGCACGGTGGGGGCGCTGACCTCGGCCCGCTCGGCGAGCGCGGCGACGGTGCCCAGACCGGCCGAGGGGTACGCGGCGAGCAGCGTCCGGGCCACCCGTCGCTCAGCCGGACTGCACTCACCGAGCCGCTGCCGGATCAGCGCCGCGACTCCCACGCCGTGCGGCTCATCGACAAGATCGGGGTTCGACACGCGCTGAGCGTAGCCGGGCGCGGAGCGGGACCGAGCCCGCTCCGCGCCCGCCGGGGGGTGCGAGTCAGGACTTGGTGAGGGTGCAGGTGTAGTCGGCGGTGCCGGAGCCGGAGTACGCCTCCACGTCCAGGTAGTACGTGCCGGTGCCGGAGGTGTTGCGGGTGAGGCTGGCCGACTCGTCGACGCCCGCCCCGTCGTTCACCGAGCGGGTCACCGTGCTGCCGCCCGAGTCGAGCAGGTAGATGTCGGCGTCGTACGCCGTCGGCACCGCGCAGGCCACCGTCAGCTTCTGCTTGCTGTTGAGGGTGAGCGCGAAGTAGTCCCGGTCGCTGCTGCTCTTCATGTCGCCGGTGACGGTGAGCGGGTAGGTGTTGCCGGAGACGTCGTTCGCGGCGCTGCGGGAGTCGTTCGGCTCCACCTCGGTGAAGCTGCCGCCACCGGGCGGGGGCGGTGGGGGCGTCGTGCAGTCGGTGACCGGGGTGCCGCTGTAGAGGTTGCTGCTCGGGATGCCGGCGTTCACGCTCTTCAGGTAGTAGCCGCAGGTCGGCCGGTTGGCGAAGTCGTACGTCTGGCCGTTGGTCAGCTTCCAGATCTTGAAGTTGGCGTAGGTGAGCGGCTGACCGGCCACCGCCACCTCCGGCTGGTGGTCGCCGAGCACGACGTACGCGCTGCCGCCGCTGAGCGTGGCGAGGCCGTTGCGGTCGAGGTAGAGCGAGGAGTCGCGGTCCACCCCGACGCCCCACGCCTTACCGCCGCTGGTGCGACCGTCCTTGATCGCCCGGGCCACGAAGGCCATCGTGCGCCCCATCCGGTCCCGCTCGACGAAGTGCGAGTCGTTGACCGTGTCGGCGTAGTGCGGCCAGCGGAACATGCCGGTGGTGAAGGTCAGCGAGCGGTGGTACGGGTCGTCGAGGGCGGTCGCCGAGGTGGTGCTGGCGGCGCAGGCGTCGTACACGATGTCGCTGTTGACGTGGTGCCCGGCGCTGCCGCCGCCGACCCCGCCGCCCTTGGCCACCACGGACTCGACGGACGCCTCCAGCGCGGTGCCCTTCCAGGCCACGTAGTTGCACTGGTTGCCGCCGGCGAAGTAGACGAACTCGGCGTTGCGGATGTCGGTGTTGACCTGCGCGTCGTTGCCGTCCCGGGCGGCGGTCAGGGTGAGCGTGGTGCAGGAGTTCACCCCGGCCAGGTCGGTGATCACGTCGCACTCCGGGGTGGTGGTGCCGGAGGCGGCGATCACCACCACGTCGATCGCGCCGGTGCCGCCCCGGATCGCGTCGATCGCCCGGGTCATGGTGGCGGTGACGATGCCGCCCGAACCGTTCATCGTGTACGCCGGACCGGACCAGGCGGCCCGGGACACGTCGGTGGCGCTGCCCTGCCGGATCCGGGTGACCTGGGCGTGGGCGGCGGTGACCCCGACCGGGGCCAGGGTGGTCAGGACGGCGGCGGCGGCCACCACCGACAGGCGGCGGCGGTTGCGGAAGGGGGACATGGGCACCTCCGAGGGGCCACGGATCGATGAAACAGAAGTTACATCTATTAAGTTCACTGCTCAAGACGTAACTTCTGTTACAGCGCGATGACGATCGGCGGCGGTGTCATCCGTCCACATTGGTGACGGGCCGCCCCGGTCCGGGGACCGGGGCGGCCCACCGGTCAGGCCGGGCGGATGCCGATCACCGCGCCGACGAAGGAGGTCGTCTCCCCGACCCGGTAGCCGGCGAAGCCGCGCCCACGGGTCACCTCGGCCGCGAACTGCGGGTCCTTCTCGTAGGAGGTGCCGGAGGTCGAGGCGCAGCCGGCCCGGTCGACCAACCCTTCGGCGAGCCCGACCAGGGCGTAGTCGTAGAACACGTCGTCCGACGGCGGCACCGTGCACGGGCCGGCGGCCGGGACGACCCGCTCCTTGCCCGCCGCGACCACCGGCTGCCAGCGCTCGGCCCGGTAGCGGTCACCCTCGGTCAACCGACTCCACCGCACCCCCTCGATGCCCCAGACACCGTCCGTGCTGGTCAAGGACGCCCGGCGCAGGTCGAGAACGCTCACCCCGCGCTGGCCGAGCACCCGCAGCGACCGGTGCCGGCCACCGACCCCGGTCACCTCCAGCGCGGTGTTCTCGTCCAGCCCGAACACCCGGTCGTGCCCGGTGTCGGAGGCGAGCCGGATCGAACGCGCCTCCCGCCCCCGGCGGGAGAAGTGGGTGTCCAGCAGACCCTCGGTGAAGAAGCCGAAGCCCCCCTTGGGCAGGTACCCGAGCACGCCCGGGTCGTCGAAGTAACCCGGCTTCGCGCCGTCCCGTAGGCCCGGCTCGGTAGAGCCGCCCGTGATCATGTCGCGGCCGGCCATGATCTGGGCGCCCGCGCTGGTGCCGGCGACCACCGCGCCGCCGCGCAATTTCCTGCGTACGGCCGCCAGGGCGGCCGAGTCCCGCTGCGCCTCGCCCCGGGTCATCGTCGTGACGTAGCGGTACTGGTCGCCGCCGCCGAAGAAGAAGCCGGTCATCGATTCGATCTGCCGGACCACGGCCGGGTCGTCCGCAGCGGCCGGACGGTCCAGGTCGATCGGGATCCACTGTGCGTCGGCCGCGCCGTACTTCTCGAACAGGGCCGCGTAGTAGTCGCCGTTGCAGACGCTGTTGTTGCAGTCCGGGGTGCCGGCGTCGGGATCCTCCGACGGCACCGGGGCGGCGGCGGTGAAGATGCCGATCCGGGCCCGGCCGGGGCCGCCGGCCAGCCGGACGATGTCGCCGTAGATGGTCGCGTTGTCGTCGGCGAGAGCACCGCCGACGAGCACCAGGCTGCCGCCGGTGCGGTGGTGGGACGGGGCTGCCGAGGCAGGGACGGCGACCGTCGGCACGCTCAGCACGACCGCCGCGCCCGCGCTGACCCCGAGGGTCAACAGGCGGTTCAAGGGCATGACTGCTCCTCACTGGAGACCGTGAGGGCGGGCCGAGCAGAAGCGTACGGCAGGGCGACGGTGCCGACAACGGTGCGCACGACCCGTTCGCCCCGGCCGCCGGGGCGACGACGTCACCGACGCCGGATCCGGTGACGGTGGGTTCGGTCCCCCACCTCGGGGTAGAGCCTCGGCAGAGCCGAACCGTCCGCACCGGTAGGAGGCACGACATGAGCCATCACGAGACCACGCATCAGGACGTCGTCGACGTTCTGATGGCCGACCACCGCGAGGTCGAGGCGATCTTCGTCGAGCTGGAGACCCGGCAGGGCACCCCGGAGCGCCGCCGGCAGCTGGCCGACGTGGTCATCGCCGAACTGGTCCGCCACTCCGTCGCCGAGGAGGCGTACGTCTACCCGGCCGCCCGCAAGGCGCTGCCGGACGGCGACCAGATCGCCGACCACGAGATCACCGAGCACGCCGACGCCGAGCGGACCATGAAGGAGCTGGAGTCGCTGGACCCCTCCGACGCTCGCTTCGACGAGCTGCTGGCCCACCTCACCAGCACGATCCGCCACCACGTCCAGGAGGAGGAGTCGGACCTGTTCCCCCGCCTGCGAGCCGCGGTCGCGCAGGAGGAACTGGTCGAGCTGGCCGGCAAGGTGCAGGCCGCGAAGAAGTCCGCGCCGACCCGACCGCACCCGACCGCGCCGGACCACCCGCCGGCGAACAAGCTGCTCGCCCCCGGCACCGGCCTGGTGGACCGGATGCGCGACGCGCTCAGCGGCCGCCCGACCTCGATGCGGGAGCTGCGCGAGAAGCAGCAGCACTGACCCGCGCCGGCACGGACGGCCACGCCCCGGCTCACCCGGGACGTGGCCGTCCGTGGTCCGGGTCACGGCTCCGGCGCGATCCGGCTGCCCTCCACATCGGACACGATGATCGCCTCCATCGGGCAGGACTCGGCGGCGTCCAACACCTCGTCCGCCGGGTCGACCTGTTCCTTCAGCGGCCGGGACAGCCCACCCACCAGCGCGAAGTGCCCGGGTGCGGCGCCCGCGCAGATCCCCGACCCGATGCACCGGGTCGAGTCCACGAACACCCGCCAGCCGCCCGGATCCTCCCCGCTCACCACTGCACCGGCATGGCGGTCAGGCCGCGGACCAGCAGGCCGCTCTTCCAGGTCAGCTCCGACACCGGCACCGCGAGGCGCAGCCCCGGGGTACGCCGCAGCAGCGTCTCCAGCACCACCTGGAGTTCCATCCGGGCGAGCTGCGCGCCGATGCAGTGGTGCACGCCGTGTCCGAAGCCGAGGTGCGGGTTGGCCTCGCGGGCCAGGTCCAGCCGGTCGGAATCGGCGAAGACCTGCTCGTCCCGGTTGGCCGAGTGCAGCGAGACGACCACCGGCTCACCCGCCCGGACCAGCACCCCGCCCAGCTCGACGTCCTCGGTGGCGTACCGGGGGAAGGCGGCGGTCGCGCCGAGCGGGATGAACCGCATCAGCTCCTCCACCGCCCTCGGCACCAGGGTCGGATCGGCGCGCAGCCGCTCCCAGCCGCCCTCCTCGGTCAGCAGGACGTACACCATGTTGGGGATCTGGGTGACGGTGGTCTCGTGACCGGCGGCGAGCAGTCCGGCGGCGAGCCGGATCACCTCGTCCTCGGTGAGCCGGTCGGCGTTCTCGTCCCGCGCCCGGACCATCGCGCCGATCAGGTCGTCGGTGGGCGTCTCCCGCCGCTGCGCGATCAGCCCCGCCATGTAGCCGAGCAGCTGGTCGATGTAGCTCTCGGCGGTCTCCGGGCTCAGCGAGGTGGTCGAGACGATCGCCTCCGACCAGGCGTGGAAGCGGTCCTGATCGGACACGGGCACGCCGAGCAGGTCGCAGATCACCCGGATCGGCAGCGGGGTGGCCAGGTGGGCGACCAGGTCGGCGGGCGGCCCCGCGGCGAGCATCCCGTCGATCAGCTCGTCGGCGACCGCCGTGGTACGCGGGCGCAGCTCCTCCACCCGGCGGGCGGTGAACGCCTTGGCCACCAACCGGCGCAACCGGGTGTGCTCCGGCGGGTCCATCGCGAGGATGCCCTCGTCGGCCTGGCGGGGGGTGTTGCGGGGCTGGTCCCGGCCGACGGAGGCGGCCCGGCTGAACCGCGGGTCCGCCAGCACCGTCCGCACGTCGGCGTACCGGGTGGCGAGCCAGGCCGGTTCGCCGAAGGGCATCCGGATCCGGGTCAACGGCTCCTCGCGGCGCAGCAGGGCGTACCGGGGGTCGACGTCGAGGCGATGGGGGTCACTGAACGGGTAGCGCTGCGGGATCGTGGCCTGGGATGTGTCGGTCACCGGGGTGGCTCCCTCTCGTCGGCGGCGCGCCGCGCCGGGCGGACCGGTCCGGACACGACTCGACAGCGAGTCATGTCCCGACTGCGGATGGTAGCGAGAGTGGTCGATGCTGACCAGACCACCGACCCCCGGACACAGCGCTGCCGGGCCACCTCACGGGTGACCCGGCAGCGGACGTACGAGGTCAGCGCCCCTGGTCGCCCTCACCGGTACGCGCCTGCGCCATGTCGACGCCCTTGTCGATCTGCTCGTCGTGCTTGCCGCCGGTACGACGGTCGGCGTAGTCGCCGCCCTTCTCCAGGCCCTGGTCGACCTGCTTGTCGTGCTTGTCGGCGAAGTCCTTGGCCTTGTCCATGAAGTCACTCACGGGCGTCCTCCTCATCTCGTCACGTATCTGCCTTCCCTCGGGTCGGTGGCGCAAACACCGACGCTCGAGGTCGCGCCGCCCTCTCGCCCGGATTCGCCCACCCGGCGTGACGGGTGTCGCTACGGTCACCGTCGGGTATCGACCCGGCGACACCAAGGAGGGCCGACGTGGTCGAGAACGGTGACGGGCGTACGCCCGAGGTGAGCGCGGCGGGTGCCCGGCCGGAGCCGCGACAGGCGTGGGCGGCGCTGCCCTGGCTGGTCCGCAGCGCCGTGGTGTGGAGCGCCTGCCTGGTGGTCGTGGTGGCGGGGCTCTACCTGCTGGGCAAGGTGGCGGTGCTGCTCGCGCCGCTGGCCATCGCCCTGGCGGTGACGCTCTTCCTGACCGCGCTGCTCGACCCGGTACGGTCGGGCCTGCGTCGGCTGCGGGTGCCGGCGGCACTGGCCGCGCTGCTCACCCTCCTGCTGCTGCTCGGCATCCTGGTCGGCGTCGGCGTGCTGGTGTGGAACCTGACCGCCGCGCAGTTCGAAGAGCTGAGCCAGGAGCTCGGCAAGGGCCTTCAGCGCAGCCGCGACTTCGTCACCACCACGCTGCCGATCAGCGACGCCCAACTGGACAAGCTCATCCAGCAGGTGCGCTCCGGCTTCGGCGGCAGCTTCGACCCGGTCGGCGGGGCCCGGACGGCCGCCGAGGTGGCCGGCTCCACACTGCTCGCCCTGGTGCTGCTGTTCTTCCTGCTCAAGGACGGCCGCACCATGTGGCGCTGGGTGCTGCGCCGGCTGACCGGCCCGAACCACGAGGTGACCGCCGAGGCGGGGCGGGCCGGCTGGCACACGCTCGGCGCGTACAGCCGGGGCACGATGATCATCGCGGCGATCGACGCGATCGGCATCGGACTGGCCCTGGTGGTGCTCCGGGTGCCGCTGGCCCTGCCGCTGGCCCTGATCACGTTCCTCGGTGGCTTCGTGCCGATCATCGGGGCGACGGTGGCCGGGACGATCGCCGTGCTGGTGGCGCTGGCCGCGAAGGGCCCGGCCACGGCGCTGCTGGTCCTGGCCGCGGTGATCGCCGTACAGCAGATCGAGGGCAACCTGCTGGAACCGCTGGTCATGAAGCGGCAGGTCCAGCTGCACCCCGCGGTGATCCTGGTGGTGGTCACCGCCGGCACGCTGATCGCCGGCATCGCCGGCGCCTTCGTCTCGGTGCCGATCGCCGCGGTCACCTACCGGGTGGTCGACACCGTCCAACGCCACCGCGAACGCCGCGCCACCACCCCACCCCCCGCCTAACCCCCCCGCCCCTGGGGGCGCAGTTTCAGAGAAAGAGTGGCCATTCCGCGTGGAATGGCCACTCTTTCTCTGAAACTGCACGTCGGACGGGCAGGTGGCGCGCAGTTGCGCGCCAGGTGTCCCGGGGAGGGGAGGGGAGGGGGATGCGGGGCGGCGGCATGGGACGGGGCTGCGGGTGGGATCAGGCGGGGAGGGTGTGGTGGGTGGTGAACCAGTCGCCGGCCGCGTCGGCGACCTGTTCCAGGGTGCCGGGCTCCTCGAAGAGGTGCGTGGCGCCGGGCACGATCCGCAGCTCGTGCGGGGCGGTCAGCGCGGCGGCGGCCTGCTCGTTCAGGGTGATCACCTGCTCGTCGAGGCCGCCGACCAGCATCAGCGTGGGCGCGCGTACCGCCGACAGGGCCGACCCGGCCAGGTCCGGACGGCCGCCCCGGGAGACCACCGCAGCCACCCGCTCGGGACGGGCCGCCGCTGCGACCAGCGCCGCCGCCGCGCCGGTGCTCGCGCCGAAGAGGCCCACCGGCAGCCGTCCCAGCGACGGCTCGGCGCCGAGCCAGTCGACGATCCCGGCGAGCCGCTCGGCGAGCATGCCGATGTCGAACCGCAGCTCGGCGGTGACCGCGTCGACCTCGTCCTCCTCGGGGGTGAGCAGGTCCACCAGGACGGTGGCCGACCCGCGGCGCTGGAGCGTCCGGGCCACCGCCACGTTGCGCGGGCTGTGCCGGGAGCTGCCGCTGCCGTGGGCGAAGAGCACCACCCCCGTGGCGTCGTCCGGTCCGTCGATGTCGGCCGGCAGACCGGCCGCGCCGACCGGGATGGTCACCTGCCCGCGAGTAGCCATGCCGTGCCTCCACTCCGTCCGCTGTCCCACCACCTGGTGACGGGCCCGCCACCCGGGTGACGGCCCGCTGCGGTTACCCGCCGGGGCGGCGCGTTATCCCTTGCCCTGACACCGGCGACAAGGTCTAGCGTGACGGCCGGGACCGGGGGGGGCGAGGAGGTCGGATGCTGATCGGTGAGCTGGCGGAACGGGCCGGTACGAGCACCCGCACGCTGCGGTACTACGAGACGCGTGGGCTGGTCCGGCCCCGGCGGTCGGCCAACGGCTACCGGGTCTACGACGAGGCTGAGCTGCGGGTCGTCCACGAGATCCGCGCCTTGCTGGCGGTCGGTTTCGACCTGGACGACATCCGCCCGTTCGTGGCGTGCCTGCGCGCCGGGCACGCCTCCGGCGACGTCTGCCCCGACTCGGTCGCCGTGCTGCGCCGCAAGCTCGCCGAGGTGGACGCCTACCTCGACCGGCTGGGGGCGGTACGGCGGCAACTGCACGACCAACTCGCCCAGGCCATCGCGGATCGGGAGGACACATGCTTCAGGAAACGGAAGGTCGACGGCTGACCGTCGTCACGGACGCCACCTTCGCCGACACGGTGCTGGCCGCCGACCGGCCGGTGGTGGTGGACTTCTGGGCGCAGTGGTGCCCGCCATGCGTGGCGGTCTCCCGCAGCCTCACCGAGTTGGCCGGTGAGTTCGGCGACCAGTTGCTGGTGGCCACCCTGAACACCGACGAGAACCCGGCGACCACCCGGGCGTACGGGGTGATGTCACTGCCCACCCTGCTGATCTTCGCCGGCGGCGAGGTGGTCGGGTCGATCGTCGGGTCCCGGCCGAAGAACCACCTGCGGCTCGCCTTCGCGCGCCACCTCCAGCCGTGACCGGCGTCGTTTGCGTGCGGGGCGAGCGGGAAGGCCCGGGGTGACCTCAGCACCGGCGCAGCCGCGCCCCGACGGATCGCGAGGATCGCCATGGCCGAGCGGAAGTCCCGCCAGCAGACCCGTACCGCCGAGCAGGAACGTCACGAACAGGACGCCGAGCGCAACCGTGACTGGGCGGACGAGGCGGCCCAGGCCCGTACGGCCGACGACCCGCGCGCGATGACCCCGCGTGACGCCGCCGGCCGCCCCTCGAACGGCCGCCAGTTCTGACCCACCGCCCACCACATGCGTTGATCATGAAGTTGGCGGCAGCCGGAGAGATCCACACCGCCGCCAACTTCATGATCGACCGCGGTGGCGGGCGGGGCTGTCAGGCGCGGGTTTCCGGGAGGTGCATCAGGGGGGCTCGGCCGAGGGGCTGCTCGGGTGCCGGGCCGGGTGGATCCGGGGTGGGGACCGGGAGGGTGACCGGGAGCGCGGAGGTCACCCGGACCAGCTCGCCGTGGTGGCGCAGCTCGACCGCCGTGTCCGGACCGCCGTTGCGCACCGAGTACGTGGTCTGGTGCGGGCGGACGTCCACCTTCAGCCGGATCGACCGCCACTGCAACGAGAACTCCAGCCGACTCAGCCGGCTGGGCAGCCGGGGTGAGAAGGACAGCGTCCCGTCGTGGTCGCGCAACCCGCCGAACCCGGCGACCAGCGCGATCCACGCCCCGGCCAGCGAGGCCATGTGCACGCCGTCGCGGGTGTTCTCGTTCAGGTCGTGCAGGTCCATCAGCGCGGCCTCGCGCAGGTAGCGATGGGCCAGCTCGGGATGGCCGACCTCGGCGGCCACCACGGCCTGGGTGCACGCCGACAGCGACGAGTCCCGGACGGTGCGCCGCTCGTAGTAGAGGAAGTTGCGCAGCTTCTCGACATGGGTGAAGGCGTCCCCGCGCCAGTGCATGGCGAGCACCAGGTCGGCCTGCTTGACCACCTGCTTGCGGTACAGGTCGAAGTACGGGTAGTGCAGCAGCAGCGGGTACTTCTCCGGCGGGGTGTGCCCGAAGTCCCACTCCTGCAACCGGGTGAAGCCCTCGACCTGCTCGTGGACGTCCAGGCCCTCGTCGTACGGCAGATGCATGGCGTTGGCCGCGTCCCGCCACTCGGCCGCCTCCTCCTCGGTCACCCCGAGGTCAATCGCCTCGTCCCGGAAGCGCATCGCGCACTCGGCGGCGGTGAGCAGGTTCCGCTGCGCCATCAGGTTGGTGTAGATGTTGTCGTCCTTGACCGCGGTGTACTCGTCCGGACCGGTCACCCCGTCGATGTGGAACCGGCCGTGCCGGTCGTGGTGGCCCAGCGACCGCCACAGCCGGGCCGTCTCGACCAGCAGTTCCAGCCCGATCTCCCGCTCCAGCTGCTCGTCGCCGGTGATCAGCACGTAGCGGCGCAGCGCGTCGGCGACGCCGGCGGCGACGTGGAAGGCGGCGGTCCCGGCCGGCCAGTACGCCGACGACTCCGGGCCCTCGATGGTGCGCCACGGGAAGGCCGCGCCCCGCAGGTTCAACGTCCGGGCCCGCTCGTGGGCCTGCTCCAGGGTGGCGTGCCGCCAGTACAGGGCGTCCCGAACGGCGGACGGCTGGGTGTAGGTGAGCACCGGCAGCACGAACATCTCGGTGTCCCAGAAGGCGTGCCCGTCGTACCCGGGACCGGTCAGGCCCTTGGCCGCGATGGGTCGCCGTTCGGCCCGGGCGCCGGCCTGGAGCACGTGGAACAGCCCGAAGCGCACCGCCTGCTGCACCTCCGGGTCACCCTCGACGCGCACGTCGGCGGCGTCCCAGAACTCGTCGAGGTACTGCCGCTGCTCGCGGCGCAACCCTTCCCAGCCGTCCAGCCGGGCCGCGGCGAGCGCCGCGCCGACCTGGTCGCGCAGCGCCGGCAGCGACCGCCGGCTCGACCAGCCGTACGTGAGGTACTTGACGACCCGCAGCTTCTCGCCGGGCTGGAGCACGCAGCCGATGGTGGTGCGGACCCAGTCCTCGTACCCCTCGGACTCGATGGTGGTCTTGCCCGGGGCGTGCATGTCGTGGCCCATGGTCGCGGCCACCCGCAGCCCGCTGACCTTGGTGCGGTGGATGAGCAGCCCGCCGTCGTCGGTGGTCAGCTCCTCCTCGGCCTGCAAGGGCGACTCCAGCACGGCCGCCACCCGGGGGTCGCGGCTCTGCGCCGGCAGGGTCTCGTTGGCGACCAGCTCGGACTGGAGGATCAGCCGCAGCGGCCCGTCCACCGCTTCGACCTCGTAGTTGATGGCGGCGACCGCCCGCTGGGTGAAGGAGACCAGCCGGGTGCTGCGCACCTTCACCTCGCGGCCGGCCGGGGAGCGCCAGTGCATCTCGCGGTGCAGGGTGCCGGCGCGCAGGTCGAGGATGCGCTCGTGGGCGAGCAGTTCGCCGTACCGGACGTCGAGCGGCTCGTCGTCGACCAGCAGCCGGATCAGCTTGCCGTTGGTGACGTTGACGACGGTCTGCCCCGACTCGGGGAAGCCGAAGCCGGCCTCCGCGTACGGCAGCGGGCGCAGCTCGTAGAAGGAGTTGAGGTAGGTGCCGGGCAGGCCGTGCGGCTCGCCCTCGTCGAGGTTGCCGCGCAGGCCGACGTGCCCGTTGGTGAGCGCGAAGACCGACTCGGACTGGGCCAGCACGTCCATGTCGAGCCGGGTCTCCCGGACGTGCCAGGGCTCGACCGGATAGGCGCGCTCGCGGATCATGCCGCCACTCCCTTCAGCAGGTCGGCGAGGTCGGTGACCACGATGTCGGCCCCGTGGGCGCGCAGCTCGTCGGCCTGGCCGACGCGGTCGACACCGATCACGTACCCGAAGCCGCCGGCCCGGCCGGCGGCCACCCCGGCGAGGGCGTCCTCGAAGACGGCGGCGGCGGCCGGTTCGACGCCGAGCAGCGCCGCGCCGGCCAGGAAGGTGTCCGGGTGCGGCTTGCCGCGCAGCCCCTCGGCGCGGGCGACCAGGCCGTCGACCCGGGCCTCCAGCAGCGGTTCCAGGCCGGCCGAGGCCACCACGTCCCGGCAGTTGGCGCTGGCCGAGACGACCGCGCGGCGCAGTCCGGCCGCGACCGCCGCCCGCAGGTACGTCACCGAGCCGGGGTAGACGTCGACCCCGTCGTGGTGGATGCGGTCCAGCAGGACGACGTTCTTCCGGTTGCCGATGCCGTGGACGGTGTCGGCGTCCGGCGGGTCGTCGGGGCTCCCCTCGGGCAGCACGATGCCGCGTGAGGCGAGGAAGGTGCGGACGCCGTCCGCGCGGGGTCGGCCGTCGACGTACCGGTTGTAGTCCGGGCCGGGGTCGAACGGGCGGTACGGTTCGCCGGTGGCCGCCGCCCGCCGCGCCAGGAAGGCGTCGAAGGTCTGTTTCCAGGCGGCGTTGTGCACCTTGGCGGTCTGCGTCAGCACACCGTCGAGATCGAAGAGGCAGGCGGTCACGTGAGCGGGTAGACCCAGCACACTGAGGAATCTATCCAGCGAATCGCCCGGACAAACCGCTTTCGGGGCGCGGCGGCCGGTGTCAGCGGTGCGGGCGCAGGGTCCAGAGCACGGTCATCGCCGACGTGGGGGTGCCGTCCTCGGTGCGGATCTCGATCTCGACGTCGAACTCGGGGCGCTGCCCGGCGTCCAGTTCGGCGATGACGTCGGCGGGGGTGCGACCGAGCCGGGCGGTGGCCAGCACCGGCCCCATCGCCACCTTGCGGTACCCGATCTCCGCCCGGACGGCCAGCGGCACCGCGCGGTCGAGCAGGTGACCGAAGGCGGCCATCACCACCGCCCCGGAGGCCGTCTCGCCGAGGGTGAACATCGCCCCGGCGTGCGGGCCGCCGACGTGGTTGTGGGTGGCCGGCGAGTCGGGCAGCCGGACGACGGCGCGGACACCGCCGCCTGCTTCCGGCGCGACCTCGACGACCTCCAGGTCGAGCGTACGGGCGAAGGGCACGGCTTCCAGCAGCGCGGACGCCACCTGGCGCGAGTCGATGGACATGCTCCGACGTTACTAGCCAGTAACTTCCGGGGCAAGGCCCGTCAGCCGCGCCGGACGGACCGCACGAACGCGGCCCAACTCGCCGGGGCGAACGTCAGCACCGGCCCCTGCCGGTCCTTGCTGTCCCGCACCCCGACCACCCCGGGCAGGTTGTCCGCCACCTCCACGCAGTCGCCGCCGTTGCCGCTGCTACGGGTGCTCTTGCGCCAGATCGCCGCGCTCAGGTCCATTGCTCCGCCGCCTCCGAGATCGCCGCCAGGGTCGCCCCGTGCGGCATCGCCTCGGCCCGCACGGACTCCCAAATCTGCCGCAGGGAGTTTACGTCGACTGTCCGCTCGACGATGGTGCCCTGCAACTGGTTGTCCAGGTAGCAGACGTCGTCGCCTTCCGACAGTGTGGCGAGCACGAACGCGCCGTTCACTCCGGGGTAGGCCCCGACCTCGCGCGGCACCAGGTGCAGGTGGACGCGGGTGCGGCGGCCCATCTCGACCAGGTGCCGCAACTGCTCCCGCATCACCTTCGGCCCGCCGACCGGGCGGTCCAGCACACTCTGGTCGAGCACCACCACGAGCTGCGGCGGCGCAGTGCGGTCAAGCACCGCCTGCCGGGCAAGCCGGGCGGCGACCTGCTGCTCCATCACCTCGCCCACGAACTGGGCGGCTCCTTCGTAGAGCGCCCTGGCGTAGTCCTCGGTCTGGAGCAGGCCCGGCACCACCAGCGGCTGGAAGTTGCGCAGGGTGTTCGCCTCCTGCTCGATGGTCACCCACTCGCGGAACCACGGCATCAGGCTCTCCCGCAGGAGCGCCTCCCGGATCCGGAGCAGCAGACCGCCCGCCCCGAGCACGTCGTCGCAGCGCTGGGTGAACTCGTCGCGAGGCGCGCGACGGCACTGCTCGACCGCCGCCACCAGCGACGCCGAGTAGTTCACCCGCTCGCCGAGCGCCTCCTGGGACAACCCCGCGTCGGCGCGCAGCCGGCGCAGCTCACCGGCGAAGAGTTCCATCATCGGCATCCGGCTCATCTGCACACCTCTGCACACCTCTGCACGCGGGGGACGGCCGGGCGCACGGCCGGACGGTGGGGGCGGAACGGCTTCCGACCCTAGTGCGGCAGTGACCAGACTGTCACGCAGCGGAGCCGCCCGAGCCTCGACGGGTACGGCTCCGGGGCCCGCCCGCCACTCCCCCCGGCCGGGCGGGCCCGCCTCACCACGAAGGAGACGCGCATGTCCCCGCCGACCACACCGGACGGTCATCCGTGATCAGCCGTCGACTCCCGCAGCCCGGCGACGGACCGGCCGCCGACCGGCCCCGGGCGTACCCGGCGCACGCCACGCCGCACACCCCGCTGCGCCCGATCTGGTGCTGCCGCGCCTGCGGCCGGCCGTGGCCGTGCGCACAGGCCCGGCTGCTGCTGAAGGCCGAGTACGCGACCGATCAGATCGCCCTGTCGATCTACCTGTGCGGCCTGCTCCACGAGGCGGCCCGGGACCTGTACCGACTCCACCCGGACGACGGCCCGAGCCCGCGCGAGCTGTTCGCCCGCTTCGTCGCGTGGGGCCCGTACCGCCGTCCCGCCGTCGCCGACTGACATTCATAGAGCATCCCGCGCACCGTTCGCGGCGAGTTGCGGTGTCAGCCGACGTGGACACCCCGACTCGCCGCAAGCCGAGTCGATCAAGACGGTCGGTCAGCGCCAGCCGACGTCGATCCGGTCGCCGCGCTCGTCGAAGAAGTGCAGGGCGTCCATCCGCACCGCGACCGACATCGGGTGGCCCGCGGCGATCGCCGGGTACGGGGCGAGCCGCACGGCCAACTCGGCGGGGCGACGGTGGTGCCGACCCGGGTCGTTGAGCACGCTGGTCCGGTTGCCGGCCGGGGCAGGCGTCGCAGCGGCCGGCGCGGGGTCGACGGCCCGGCCGGCGAGCCGCTGCATGACCTGCCCGAAGCGGCGCAGCCCACGCTGGCCGGAGGGGCCGTCCTCGGCCGGGGCGCCCATCTCGTCCACCACGATCGCGGTGGCGCCGATGTCGAGGAAGGCGAGCGACTCGTGCCCGTGGTGCTCCAGGTACCGGACCCGGCCCTGGAGCACGTCGCCGGGGGTGTCCGGGGCGACCGGGGTGAGCGCCTCGGCCCGCATGCCGACCACGATCCGCTCGCCGTGGTAGTGCGCCACGGCCCGGCTGCGGATGTCGTCCCAGGGCAGGTAGAGCGCCTGGTCGCCGAGGGTCAGCGTGATGTACCGGTCGAGGTGGACGTAGACCGACGCCTCCAGCAGGTTCATCCGGGGGCTGCCCAGGAAGGCCGCGACGTAGAGGGTGGCCGGACGGCCGTACACCTGGGTGGGCGTGCCCACGTCCTGGAGCACGCCCTTGCGCATGATGGCGACCCGGTCGGCCATGGTCAGCGCCTCGGCCTGGTCGTGCGTGACGTAGATGGTGGTGACGCCCAGCTCGCGGGTCAGCCCGGAGATCTCCGCGCGCAGCTCGGCGCGCAGCCCGCTGTCGAGGTTGGAGAGCGGCTCGTCCATCAGGAACAGGCCCGGCCGGCGCACTATCGCCCGCCCCATCGCGACCCGTTGGCGCTGGCCGCCGGAGAGCTGGCTCGGCTTGCGGCCGAGCACGTCGCCGATGCCGAGCGCGCTGGCCACGTCCTGGATCCGCTCCCCGCGCGGAAGCGGTTCGACGCCGGAGAGCCGAAGCGGGAACCCGATGTTGTCCCCCACGGTCATGTGCGGGTAGAGCGCGAAGTCCTGGAAGACCATGGCGATCTTGCGCTCCCGGGGCGGCAGGTCGTTGGCCACCTCGCCGTCGAGCATCACCGCGCCGGAGGTCGGGTCCTCCAGCCCCGCGACCATCCGCAGCACTGTCGACTTCCCACAGCCGGACGGCCCGAGCAGCACCATGAACTCGCCGTCGTTGACGTCGAGATTGACGCTGTCGACCGCGAGTGTCCCGTCCTGGAACACCTTGGTCACATCCTTGAGCGCGACGGTGGTCACCGTCTCCTCCCCCAGCTCGGCCGAACCCCGCTTGACTGTCGCCAGGATCACCGACCCAGCACATCGGGTAAACGTGCCATGTTCGGGTTATGACAGGACTATTAACCGGTCAGTAGTGAGAACGGCGTGACAGCGCGTCACGCCAGGTCACCGCCGGTCACGCCGGCTCGCCCAGGAAGACCCGCCGGACCACCCGCTCCGCCGCGTGGCCGTCGTCCAGCGCGCAGAACCGGTCCCGGAACCGCCCCCGGGCCCGCTCCGCCTCCGCCGCCGTCTCCGCGCCGGAACGGAACACCTCCAGCAGGTCGTCGAAGGTGAGCGCCACCGCCCCCGGCGGCTCGGCCGTCACGTCGAAGTAGACGCCCCGGGCCAGGGCGTACGCCTCCCGGTCCGGGGCGTACACGACGATCGGCCGGTCCAGGACCGCGTAGTCGAACATCGCCGACGAGTAGTCGGTGACCAGCACGTCGGCAGCCAGGTACAGCTCCTCCACGCTCCGGTGGTCGCTGACGTCCATCGCCCGTCCCCGGGTATGCCGCCGGGCCCGGCCCTGCCGGTCCTGGAAGTAGTGGCTGCGGATCAGCAGCCGAGCGGCCGGCCCGAGCACGTCCAGCAGTCGCCGCGGGTCGAACGGCGGACGGTAGTGCGGCAGGTGTTCCCGGTGTGTCGGCGCGTACAGCACCACCCGCTCGCCGGGGGCGACACCGAGCCGGTCGCGGACCTCGCGCACCTCCTCGGCGGTGGCGGTGACCAGCCGGTCGTTGCGCGGGTACCCGACCTCCAGGGTGGTGTACGACGCCGGATACGCCCGATCCCACATCTGGGTGGAGAAGCTGTTCGAGGTGACGCTGAAGTCCCAGCGGTCCACCCGGCGCAGCAGCCCGGCGAAGTCCATCCCGACCGCGCCCAACGGGTACCGCTGCTGGTCCAGCCCCATCACCTTGACCGGCGTGCCGTGGTGCGTCTGCACGTGCACGGAGCCGGGCCGCTTACGGACGAAGTCGGGGAAGTTGACGTTGTTGACCAGCCACCGCGCCCGGGCCAGCGCCCGGTAGTAGGCGCGGGTCCCGGCCACCACGTACTCGGTGCCCGGCGGCAGGGTGTCCACCCGGTCCCGCCGGACGATCCACACCCCACGGACGTGCGGCGCGAGCCGCCGGGCGGCGGCGTGGACCGCGGCCGGGTTGCAGGCGTGGCCGCGGTACCAGTAGGCCGCGTAGACGGCCAGCGTCGGATCGATCGGCCGGCGCAGCTCGGCCCGGTAGTACTCGCGCAGCACCGCGTCCCGGGTCGACCGGGCGGCTCGCCGGGCCACCGGCAGGGCACGCCGGGCCGCGCCCCGGGCGGTCGCCCTGGCCTGGTTGACGCCGCGCAACGCGCTGAACGTGCGCCAGCGTCCCGCCGCGACGAGCCGGTGCTTGAGCCCTTCCACACCGTCGGGCAACGGAACGCCGCCCGGTGGCAGGTAACGCCGGTAGTCGGCGGTGATCCGGGCGAAGAAGGCCGGCCGCAGCTCGGGGGCGATCCGCTCGCCGTTGCCGAGCACCGTCAGGTGGTGCCAGACCATCCGCTCGAAGACCGCCGGACGCAGCGGGGCCAGGTCCGGCCGGGCGTCGAGGAACCGGAACACCCGGTGCCACTGCGCGAAGACCTCGAAGTGCCGGTCGCCCCGGGTGCGGGTGATCGCCCCGGCCCGCCGCTGCCGGTAGTTGACGCAGACCCGGTCGAGCACACCGATCCGCTCGGCGGCCAGCAGCACCGGGTAGCTGAACGAGACGTCCTCGTACCAGCCGGGGGCGAAGCGCAGCCCCAGGTCGGTCAGGAACTCCCGACGGACCAGCCGGTTCCAGGCGGTGTGCAGCAGGTGCAGGGCCTCCGGCCGGTCGGCCAGCCGGAAGGTCGCCTCGCCGGGCGGCTCCGGGAACACCTCCGCCATGGCGCTGCGGGTGGCGGTGCCGGTCCAGTGCACCCGGACGTGGTCGACGACGAGGACGTCCGGACGGGTGGCGCGGAGCCGGTCGGCCACCTCGGGCAGGCAGTCGGGGGCGAGCCAGTCGTCGCCGTCGAGGAACCAGACGTACTCCCCGACGGCCCGGTCCAGCCCGGTGTTGCGGGCCGGGCCGAGGCCGACGTTCTCGGTGAGCCGGACCGCCCGGACCCGGGGGTCGCGGGCGGCGTACTCGTCGAGGATGTCGCCGACGGCGTCCGGTGAGGCGTCGTCGACGCCCACCACCTCGATGTCGCCGAACGGCTGCCCGAGCAGCGAGTCCAGGCATTCGCGCAGGTAGCCCTGCACCCGGTGGGCCGGGACGACGAAGCTGATCAGGGTCATCCCGGCCGCCCTCCGTCAGCCCGGCGAGCCACCCCCGACCGGCACGGCCGTCGCCCGCGCGGCGCGGGCCGGCAGGACGACCCAGGTCAGGACGACACTCGCCACGAAAACCACGAGAAGGTACGTACCGAGTGTAGCCAGACCTATGCCCGCAAAACCGGCGATCGCCGCGAGCGCCAGCAGCACCGAGCGCCCCTCCCAGCCCAGCGTCCAGGCGTGCAGCGGCGGCGCGGCCTGCCGCTTCTCCAGCCGGGCGGTCAGGTCGTAGTGGTGCAGGGTGAGCACGAAGACGTACCCGAAGACCAGCCAGGCGGGCGCCCCGCCGATCACCCCGACGGTGATCGCGAAGAGGTACTCGCCGGCCCGCAGCGCCGCCGGCACCAGCCAGTCCAGCGGCCCGTTGTGCGCCGCACCGGCCCCCAGCCCGCCGACCAGCAGCACCAGCAGCGCCACCGGCAGCCACCGGCGCAGCCCGCCCGCGTCCCCGCCGTCCGCCGCGACCAGCGCGACCACCAGCAGCACCGCCGGCCCGAGCGCCCCGAACACCGCCAGCGTCAGCGGCCCCACCGGCCGCAGGACCGGCAGCCGGGCCGCCAGCGGGCCGTCGTCGCGGTGCAGGGTGGCGTCGACGGTGTCCAGCACCGGCACCCACATCCAGCGGGCCCGCAGGGTACGCAACGCGCCCGTGTACGCGAAGGCCAGCGTTCCCCAGACCAGCACCGCGACCAGGCTCACCGTCGGGCCGAACAGCGCCGCGGTCAGCGCGATCAACGCCCACCGCTCACCGATCGGGAAGACCACCGTCCGCTTCAGCCAGTACGACACCGAACCGGTGTCCGCCTGCACCTTCGTGGAGGCGGCGTTGAGCATCCCGCCGATGCCGCTGCCCGCGCCCGCCGCCGGGCGGGGACGCCGGGCCGCCTCGTCGTGCAGCACCCCGTACCAGGCGTCGGTCATGTGCCGGACGGTCTGCAGGGTCATCGCGGCGATCGCCAGGGCCCAGCCGTACCGGAAGCCGGCAGCCGTCGCCCCGAAGCCGAGACCGGCGTAGACCAGGTACTCCTTGGCCCGGTCGGCCATCGTGTCCAACCAGCCGCCCCAGGCGCTGAAGTGCCGGGTGTAGCGGGCCAACTGGCCGTCCACGCAGTCCAGCACGAAACCCAGGTAGAGCAGGACACCGCCGGCCACCAGGGCGGGCCGGCCACCGACGGCGAAAAGCACCGCCGCGGCGGCGGCGAAGAGCACCGAGACCATGGTGACCGCGGTCGGGCCGAGCCCGATCCGGGCACACGCCTTCGTCACGTACGGCGACCAGGTGCTGACGAAGTAGGTGGTGAAGAAGTCGTCCCGTTCCTTGACCGAGAGCCGCAGCTCGGTGCGGTCCTCGTCCACCCCCGACAGCTCCGTCTCGGCGGCGCGCAGCCCGTCGGTGTCGCCGACGCGGTGCGCCACGAGCAGGCGTACCCGGTGGGCGAAGGTCAGCGTGCCCAGCGCGGTGAGGGCGGCGAAGAGCCGGTCCACCGCGGGCCCGGCCGCCGGCTGCGTGGCGGCGGCCCGGGCGGCGGCCGCCAGCGCCGGCAGGTCGCCCGCGCCGACCCGCAGCGCGCCGCCGAACACGCCGGTGGCGTCGGCGAGCCCCGGCCCGGCGTCGACCACCTGACCGCGCTCCTCGCGCACCGCGACCCGGCCGTCGGCCGGCGGGTCGGTCAGCACCAGGGCCACCGTCGGCCCGACCGGGCTGGTCCGCAGGTGCTTGAGTACGGCGGTGTGCGCGACCAGGTCCGCCCCGCTCACCACCACCGGTCCGGTGACGGCGTCCAGCAGGTCGGCCAACTCACCCAGGTCGGCGACGGTACGGACGGTGTCCGCCCCGGCGCGGCGCCACTGGTCGGCGAGCCGGACGTCGAGGTGCTCCCCGGTCGAGGTGGGCAGGCCCGCGGCCGGCGCACCGGCGGCGAGCACGATCGCGAGCGTCACCGCGGGACCGCGGCGTGGTACGCGTCGAGCGCCTCGGCGACCGTGCCGTCCACGGTCAGCCGCCCGCCGTCGAGGTAGAGCCCCCGACGGCAGAACCGGGTCAGGTCCTTCTCGTTGTGTGACACCAGCACCAAGGTGCGCCCCTCCGCGAGCAGTCGGTCGATCGTCGAATAGCACTTCTTGCGGAACTCCGCGTCGCCCACCGCGGTCACCTCGTCCATCAGCAGGATCGGGTGCGGCAGGTGCGAGATGATCGCGAAACCCAGCCGGACCTTCATCCCGGACGAGTAGTGCCGCACCGACGTGTCGATGGCCCGCTCCACCTGCTCACCGGCGAACGACACGATGTCGTCGAAGTGCCGCTTCAGGTACGCCGACGACAGCCCGTGCAGCCCGCCGACCAGGTAGAGGTTCTCCCGCCCGGTGAGGTCGTTGGAGAAGCCGGCGGAGAGCTCCAGCAGCGGCGCGACGTCACCGGACACCCGGATCCGCCCCTCGTCGGGGATGAGCACACCGGCGATCAGCCGCAGCAGGGTGCTCTTGCCGGTGCCGTTGCGCCCGATCACCCCGACCGTGTCGCCCGCCTCCACGGTGAACGAGACGTCGCGCAACGGCCAGAACTGTCCGGCCGCCGCCCCGCGCCCACCCCGGTGGATGAACAGCTCACGCAGCCGCAACTGCCGGCGGCGGTTGCGGACGAACCGGATGCCGAGGCCCTTCGCCTCGATGATCGGGGCCACCGTCACAGCTCCTTGAGCACGGCCGGTTCGAGCCGGCGGAACGCCCACCAGCCGGCGACCAGCGCCAGCAGGCTGCCGGCGACGGTGGTGGCCAGCAGCCGGGCGTCCGGGAACTCGTCCGGGTACCAGATGGCGTGCTGGAGCTGGAAGATCCCGACCAGCGGGTTCAGCTCGTACGCCACCTTCACCCAGCCCGGCAGGCCGGACTCCCGGACCAGGCTCAGCGGGTAGATGATCGGCGTGGCGTAGAAGAGCACCCGGATGATCAGCCGCATGAACCGCTCGACGTCGCGCATCAGCACGTTGACCGCGGACAACAGCAGCGACAGGCCGACCAGCAGCGTCGCCTGCACCAGCACCGCCAGCGGCAGCGCGAGCAGCGACCAGCCGGGGTCGATCCGCCCGTGGGCGAAATAGACGGCGGCGACCGCGACCAGGATCGGCAGGCCGGCGACGTACTCGGCGAAGCGGCCGGTGACCCGGCCGATCGGGAAGACCTGCCGGGGCACGTTCATCGTGGTGATCAGGCGGGACTGCCCGGTCAGCGCGTTGGTCGCCTCGCTCAGCGCCGAACTGGTCCACATCCAGGCGAAGATGCCGGTGATCAGGAACAGCGGGTACGACTGGGCCGCCTGCCCCAGGTGCCGGCTGGTGTCGCCGGAGTAGAGCACGCCGAAGACGAAGAAGTAGATCGCGCCCATGCCGAGCGGCTCGATCAGCGACCAGAAGTAGCCGAGCACCGACTGCTGGTACTTCACCGCCAGGTCGCGCTTGACCAGGATGCGCAGCGAGTTGCGGTGCGACCACAAGGCCGCGACGCCAGCGGTCACCGTCGCCTCCCGCCTCACCGACGGACGACAGGTTAGCAGTCGGTGAACGAACGCCCGCTCAGCACTCGATCACGTTGACGGCCAGGCCGCCGCGTGCCGTCTCCTTGTACTTGACCTTCATGTCTGCGCCCGTCTCCCGCATGGTCTTGATGACCTTGTCCAGCGAGACGGCGTGCACTCCGTCCCCGCGCAGCGCCAGCCGCGCGGCCGTGATCGCCTTGATGCTAGCCACCGCGTTCCGCTCGATGCAGGGGATCTGCACCAGCCCCCCGACCGGGTCGCAGGTCAGCCCCAGGTTGTGCTCCATGCCGATCTCGGCGGCGTTCTCCACCTGCGCCGGGGTGCCACCGAGCGCCTCGGCCAGCCCGGCGGCGGCCATCGAACAGGCCGAGCCGACCTCCCCCTGGCAGCCCACCTCCGCCCCGGAGATCGAGGCGTTCTCCTTGAACAGCACCCCGATCGCCCCGGCGGCCAGCAGGAACCGGACCACCCCCTCCTCGGAGGCGTCCGGCACGAAGCGGGTGTAGTAGTGCAGCACCGCCGGGATGATCCCGGCCGCACCGTTGGTGGGCGCGGTGACCACCCGGCCGCCGGCCGCGTTCTCCTCGTTGACCGCGAGGGCGAACAGCGTCACCCAGTCCATCGCGCGCAGCGGGTCGGCCTCGCTCTCCGCCTCCAGGCTGCGGCGCAGCTCCGCCGCCCGACGGCGGACCTTCAGCCCGCCCGGCAGCACGCCGTCGCGCGCGCAGCCCGCCGCGACGCACTCCCGCATCACCCGCCAGATCTCCAGCAGGCCGGCCCGCACGTCCGCCTCGCCGCGCCAGGACAGCTCGTTGGCGAGCATCACCTCGCTGATCGACAGGCCGGTGGCGGCGGTGACCTCCAGCAGTTCCGCGCCGGTGTAGAACGGGTACCGGACCCGGGTGGTGTCCGGCTTGATCCGGTCCGCCCCGGCGGCCTCCTCGTCCACCACGAACCCGCCACCCACCGAGTAGTACGTCCGGGCGCGGACCTGCGCGCCGGTGCCGTCGTACGCGGCGAAGGTCATCCCGTTCGGGTGGTACGGCAGCGAGCGGCGGCGGTGCAGCACCAGGTCCCGGTCCGGGTCGAAGTCGATCTCCTGGGCGCCGAGCAGGCTCAGCCGCCGGGTCTCCCGGATCGCGGCGACCCGGCGCCCGACGGTGTCGGTGTCGACCGTCTCCGGGGACTCACCCTCCAACCCGAGCAGTACGGCCCGATCACTGCCGTGCCCGTGCCCGGTCGCGCCGAGCGACCCGAACAGCTCCGCCCGGACCTGCGTCACGTCGGCGAGCAGCCCCTCGGCCTTCAGTCCGGCGACGAAGGTACGGGCGGCCCGCATCGGGCCGACGGTGTGTGAGCTGGACGGCCCGATGCCGACGCTGAAGAGGTCGAAGACACTGATCATGGCTGCACTTCCTCGCCGTCGTCCCCCGGTGGTGCGGGGGCCGGTCCGGGTGGGGGACCGTCCCGGTCGGGGCGGCCGTCGGACGCCGTCCGGGTTGTCGACGGCGTCCGACCGGCGAGCCTACCCGCCCAGCTCACCGCCCGCCGCCGACGGCTTTCCCCTGCACATTCCGGCAAGCCCTCGCCCCTCGCCCCGCGCCCCGGGCACCGCGCTCCGCGCTACGCGCTACTTCCTGGACGTGGTGGCTTCCCAGCGCGGTCGAGGCCACTACAACCAGGATCGAGCGCGATCTTGAAAGCGGAGGAGGTGGGTGCCCGGCACGGCGCGGGCGGCGCGGGGCGCGGATGTCGGGGAGGCGGCGCGGAGGCATCGGCCGAGGCCGACTCGGGTAACCACCTACGGGTACGGGGCCGCCGGATCCCTCTCGGGACGGAGGGCACGGTGGCCGCCCCTTCCTACCGTGGAACTCAGAGCGGCGGATCGCCGCAGAGTGGGAGTACGACGATGAGTCGCAAACTGGTCCGGCCCCGCGAGGGGCGCATGCTCGCCGGTGTCTGCGCGGGTCTGGCCCGCCGGTTCAACACCTCGCCGAACCTGATCCGGCTGCTGTTCCTGCTGTCGCTGCTGCTGCCCGGCACGCAGGTGATCGTCTACCTGGTCCTGTGGATCCTGATGCCGAACGAGGACCGCTACGCCACCACCCGCTACTGACGACGTCGTCGGCGTGGCCGCCGCGCGCAGCCCTGCGGCGGCCACCGCCCGACCGGCCACCCCGACCGGCCACCGCCCGAGCACGCGCGGCCGACGCGCACCACCCCGGCCATCGCGACAAAAATCCACACGAGCACAGTTTTTCCCACACGCGGCGCGGCTTTTGCTGCTATTTGATGGCACAACTTCGCACACTGCGGCATTGACAGTGTGCCAACAGGTTGCGAACGTTCCTCCACCACCGTCCCCCGGCATCCGGAAGGAACGGAACGTGCCGCACACCGCCACCTCTGAACACCGCCCCCTCGGTCGCGCCGGCCTGGTCCTCGCGCTGACCGCCCTTCTGGGCGGGGCCGTCGTCGCCCCCGCTTCCGCGAGCCCCCGCCCGACGCCCACCAGCTGCGCCACCACCGCCTCCCCCGACTTCGGCGTCGACCTGACCGGCGAGGGCTGGCGGTTCCGCACCGGCGACGACCTCGCCTGGGCGGACCCCGCCTTCTCCGACGCCGGCTGGCGGACCTGGTCGGTGCCGGACAACTGGGGCCAGACCGAGCTGTCGACGTACGACGGCTTCGCCTGGTACCGGCGCACCTTCACCCTGCCCGCCCGCCCCGAGGGCGTCACCGACTCCGCCGTGGTCGCCGCGATCGGCCTGATCGACGACGCCGACCAGACCTTCCTCAACGGCACCGAGATCGGCCGCACCGGGGCGTTCCCGCCGAACTTCGACTCGACCTGGGAGGTGCCCCGCGAGTACTACCCGCCGGACGGGCTGTTGCGCTGGGGCGCCACCAACGTCCTCGCCGTGCGGATGTACGACGGCACCGGGGGTGGCGGCTTCCACCAGGGCCCGGTCGGGCTGTACTCCAAGTCCCGGCTGCGGGAGCTGTCCGGGTTGACCGGCACCCCGGCCAGCCCGAAGCAGCTCGCGCACGCCTGCGCGGTGCTGGACCGGCAGCATCGGGCCGTCGCGGCCGGCGACGTGCGGGCGTACGCCCGGACCCTGGACCGGGACTTCTTCCACCAGGGCGACACCATCCCCCGGCGGCTCGCCGAGCTGCGGGCGCTGCTGGGTCGCACCCCGGCGCTCACCCTGCGCGACGCGCAGGCCGAGGTCGTCGTGGACTCGCAGGGCCGCCTGGTCGTCGACACCATCCGCAGCTGGGTGGCCGCCGACGGTACGACTCTGCTGCCGCCGACCCGGGAGCTGCTGCACCTCGACCCGCGCCGCGCCGTCGAACTCGGTGACCACGCCCGCTTCTTCCGGGACGACTACGAGTCGACGGCGATGGGTCGCCGGGTGCAGTTCAACGTCTACCTCCCGAAGAGCTACACCCGCACGGTCGACAAGCGGTTCCCGGTCGTCTACATGCTCAACGGCTTCAACGGCAGCAACATCGAGTGGGAGGCCCGCGACATGGACGCGGTGCTCGACCGGCTCGTCGCCGACAACGACCTGGAGGAGTCGGTCGTGGTGTTCCCCGACGGCCAGAGCGGCTGGTACGTGGACACCTCCGTCGGCAACTACCGCAGCATGATCGTCAAGGAGATCGTGCCCCTGGTGGACCGGGAGTACCGGACCATCGCCGACCGGGAGCACCGCGGCCTCAGCGGCGTCTCGATGGGCGGCCACGGCGCGTTCACCGTCGGCCTGAGCCACCCGGAGCTGTTCGGCTCGATCGCCAGCCACATGGGCGCGTTGAGCTTCCCGCCGCTCATCGGCACCCCGGCCGAGCGGGCGGCGAACGCCTCGCAGCAGCCGATCGCCATGGTCAACGCGCGGACGAGCGAGCAGCTCAACCGGTACCGCTACTACTTCGACGGGGGCGACTCCGACGAGTACCGGTTCGGTGAGGCGGCGAAGCAGATGAGCCTGGCGCTGGCCGCGAAGGGCGTCCGGCACGACTACCAGGGCGGCCCCGGCCGGCACGACGACGCGTACTGGATGCCGAAGCTGGACCGCTCGTTCGGGCTGCACAGCGAGCAGTTCCGGGCGCACCCGTACCCGCAGGAGCGGGAGCCGAAGCGGCCCACCTCGCGCTACGACTGGCCGTAGGTCGACGCGGGCGGGGGCGGACGCGGGAGCGCGTCCGCCCCCGCCGTCGTCGGGTCAGGGCGTGGTGTAGGTGATCGTCACCTTCTCGTAGCCGAGGGAGCGCAGCAGCCCCTCCAGCATCTTGCGGGTGTTCTCCTCGGCGCGCTGGTGCAGCCCGCTGTCCCGCGCCGCCGTGGTGATCCGCTCCTCGGCGAGCCGGTAGACCTGCTGCTGCCGGTTGGGGTCACCCTTGACCAGGTCGCCGACCCGGTTGAGCAGGCCCCGCTCCTCGGCGAAGACGTAGCTGGACTCCAGGTCGAGGTTGGTCTTGCCGAGCTGCGGCGCGGGCAGCTTGATCTCCACGGACTTCCCGTCCGCCGACTCCACCACCGCCCCCTCGGCGATCGTCGAGAAGTCCACGTACGCCTCGACGCTGCCCGCCCCGACGAAGAGGGTGCGCTGGTTGAGCAGCCAGTCGGGGACGTTGTTGCGGTCGTTCTGCAGGTCGACGACGACCTGGAAGTTGCCCTCGGCGGCGACGTAGCGGCTGAGGTCCTGGATCGACTTGAGCAGCGGCGGCTGGCTGCGGTCGGTCTGCTCCTTGGCGAAGGGGTTGCGGAAGTCGGGGAAGATGCCGGTGGTCTGGGCGCCGAGCAGCACCACCACCGCCAGCGCCGCCGCACCCAGCACCCAGAGCAGGCCCTTCACCGGCCCGCCGGCGGATCCGCGCCCGCCGGCCGGCGGCCCGGCCGGATCGTCCGACCGGGCCGGAAGTGTGTCGGCGGTCGGGTAGCCGGGGAACTCCCTCGTGGGCTCGTTGATGTCACCGTCGCGGGCCATCGCCCTCACCGTCCTCGTCAGACACGTCGTCTTCCGATGACGGTACGTGCCTGGTGCGACACCCGCTCGGTGAGCGGCCCGAACGGGTGAACCCGCAGGTCAGGCGAAGGCGGAGAGGCCGGTGAGCTGCTGACCGATGACCAACTGGTGGATCTCGGAGGTGCCCTCGTAGGTCAGCACGCTCTCCAGGTTGTTGGCGTGCCGCATCACCGGGTACTCGCCGGAGACGCCGTTCGCGCCGAGGATCGTGCGGCACTGCCGGGCGATGTCCAGCGCCTCCCGGACGTTGTTGAGCTTGCCGAGGCTGACCTGCGCGGGGCGCAGCCGGCCGGCGTCGGCGAGCCGGCCCAGGTGCAGCGCGAGCAGCAGGCCCTTGTTCCACTCGACGGCCATGTCGGCGAGCTTGGCCTGGGTGAGCTGGAAGCCCGCGAGGGGTCGGCCGAACTGGGTGCGGGTGGTGGCGTAGTCCAGGGCGGTCTCCAGGCAGTCGCGGGCCGCGCCGAGCGCGCCCCAGACGATGCCGTGCCGGGCCTCGGTCAGGCAGCTCAGCGGCGCCTTCAGCCCGACCGCCTCGGGCAGCCGGGCATCCGCCGGCAGCCGGACGCCGTCGAGGGCGATCTCACCGGTCAGGGAGGCGCGCAGCGACATCTTGTGCCGGATCTCGCGCGCCGTCACCCCCGGCGTGTCCATCGGTACGGCGAACCCGCGAACTCCCTCGTCGGTGCGCGCCCAGATCACCGCGACGTCGGCGATCGGCGCGTTGGTGATCCACATCTTGGCGCCGTCGAGGATCCAGTCGTCGCCGTCGCGGCGGGCCCGGGTGGCCATCGAGGCCGGGTCGGAGCCGTGGTCCGGCTCGGTCAGCCCGAAGGAGCCGATCGCCTCGCCGGCCGCCATCGCGGGCAGCCAGCGCTGCTTCTGCTCCTCGCTGCCGTAGCGCCAGATGGCGTACATGGCCAGCGAGCCCTGCACCGAGACCAGCGAGCGTACGCCGGAGTCGCCGGCCTCCAGCTCCAGGCAGGCCAGCCCGTACGCGACGGCCGAGGAGCCGGCGCAGCCGTACCCGGTCAGGTGCATGCCGAGCAGGCCGAGCTTGCCGAACTCGCGGGCCAACTCGCGGGCGGGCACCTGGCCCTGCTCGTACCAGCCGGCGACGTGCGGGCGTACCCGGTCGTCGACGAGCCGGCGCACGACGGCGCGGATCTGGCGCTCCTCCTCGCTCAGCGAGGCGTCGACGTCGAGCAGGTCGAGAGGGCTCATGGGGGCCACCCTAACGAGTCTTCAGGCCGGTGGTCACTCGCCCTGACCGCCGAGCACCAGCACCCGGGCGTGGATCTGGTTGCGCTGCTGCAACGCGGCACGCAGCGCCCGGTGCAGGCCGTCCTCCAGGTAGAGCCCGCCGTTCCACTGCACCACGTGCGGGAACAGGTCGCCGTAGAAGGTCGAGTCCTCGGCGAGGAGCTTGTCCAACGCCAGTTCGCGCTTGGTGGTGATGAGCTGGTCCAACCGCAGCGGGCGCGGCGGGATCTCCGCCCACTGCTTGAGCGTGAGGTTGTGCTCCGGGTAGGGACGCCCGTCCCGGACCGCTCTGAAGATCACGGCATGCTCCCCTCCCCGTGGCCGGGCCGACCGACGGCGCGGAGCCGGGTCACGCCGTGGCGCCGCACGGCGCGGCACTGATGTCCGTGCCAGCCTATCCGCCACCGCCACACCGCGTTTTACTCCCTCATGTCGGTTTCGCTACCGCCGATACCCGGCCGGGACCACCCGAATCACACTCAACTCCACCGGCCGCGCCGGACCACCTCACCGACCGGCTTACGACCCCGGCGCAGCGACGGTGACCGGTGGTCGGGGGCGCGGTAACCCACGGTCACCGCGCCGATCGGCTGGTACTCCTCGGGCACCCCGAACGCCTCCCGGTAGGCGTCCAGCCGCTGCGGCGGGATGCCGAAGAAGCATGCCCCCAACCCCTCGTCGACGGCGGTGAGCAGCATCAGCAGCGCGGCGAAACCGGTGTCCACGTACCAGTACGGCATCGGCCAGCGCTCGGCCGAACGGTCCGCCCAGCCCTTGTCCGGCTCGGCATAGCGCTCCAGGTACGCCGAGCGGTTCGCGTGCGGCACCACGATCAACGGCGCCCGGCGCATCCCGGCCAGCCAGCGCTCCCGACCGCCGCCGGCCGGGGTGGCCGCCGTCCAGAACCGCTCCCGGTCCTCCGGGGCCTCCAGCACCAGGAAGCCCCAGCCCTGCGCGAATCCGGCCGAGGGTGCCCGGACGGCGTGGTCGAGCAGCCGGTCCACCACGTCGGGCGGGACCGGTCGGTCCGGGTCGTAGTTGCGCACCATCCGACGGCGTCGGACGACCTCGGCGAACTCCATGCCGCTCAGGCCCCCGGCCGGACGCCCCAGGCGCCCCGCCAGGTCGCGCCCGGCTTCAACGTGATCACGTCCTTGCCGGAGCGGAACGCGTCCGCCGGACAGGTCATCGGCTCCACCGCCACCGAGCGGCGCTGCCGCTGCCCGGTCAGGGTGTCCCCGGTGAAGACCTGCCACCAGCCGAACTCGCGGTCCGCCCAGACGTGCACGGCGGTCGTGCCGTCTCCGGCGGCCAGGGTCACCGCCGAGCCGCCGTCGTCGCCCCGGACCACGTCACCGAAGGCCACGTCGAGCACCGCGTCGCCGATCGGGCGGAGCGCGGTGAAGTCGTACTCGGTGCCGGCGACCGAGGTCGCGCCGACCGGCAGCAGCCGGCCGTCCAGCAGCACCCGGGTACGCCCCGGCACGCGCAGCGAGATCTGGTCGACCGGCACGTCGGGCAGCCGCAGGTACGGGTGCATCGAGAAGCCGAACGGCGCCGGCTCGTCGCCGAGGTTGGTCGCCTCGTGCTCGGCCCGCAGCCCGTCCGCGCCGACGCTGAACCGGGTACGCAACCGCAGCGGCCACGGGTAGCCGGGGCGCGGCGGCAGATCGTAGCCGACGGTGACCGCGTCCGCCGCCTCCTCGACCAGGTGCCAGGAGACCCAGTTGACCAGGCCGTGCATGGCGTTGTTCCGGGCCGGCTCGGAGAGGTCGAGCTGAAGGGACCGCTCGCCGAACGTGTACGCCCCGTCCCGGATCCGGTTCGGCCACGGCGCGAGCACCTGGCCGGCCGAGCCCGGGCACAGCTCGTCCTCCTCGTACCCGTCGAGGTAGTCCACGCCGTCGTGCCGGTACGACCGCAGCCCACCGCCCACCTCGACGATGACCGCCTCGTGGCCGTCGGCGGCAATGGTCCACTGTGTACCCGAGGGCGGGCGCGGCACGGCGTTCTCCATGCCGGCGACCTTAGTCGCCCCGCTCGGCCCGTGCCGGACCCGCCGCCCGTGCTCCCGGTCGGCGGTCACCGGGGCGTGGTGGTGGCCGCGCTCGACATGGTGTCGCCTCACCCGGCCGAGGTCCCGACCGCCCGGTCCCGGGCCGTCGCCGTGGCGGCGCGGTAGCGGATCAGCGCCGGGAAGGCCACGGCCAGCGCGATCGCCAGCACGGCGGAGAGCAGACCGCCCCCGACCCAGGCGACCCCGGTGCCGAACCCGGCGGCGACCGTACCGGCGCGCAGGTCGCCCAGACGCGGGCCGCCGGCGACCACCACCGTGTTCACGCCCTGGAGCCGGCCCCGCATCCGGTCCGGTGCGTACATCAGCAGCATCGACTGCCGGAGCACCGCGCTGATCAGGTCGGCCATCCCGGCGAGGGCGAGCAGCACCACCACCAGCCAGAGCTGGCCGGCCAGCCCGGCCAGCGCGATCGCCACCCCCCAGCCGACCACGGCCGCCACCAGCACCAGCCCCTGCCGGCGCAGCCGGCCGATCCAGCCGGAGGTGAGGCCGCCCAGCATCGCGCCGATCGCGATGGCGCTGTAGAGCCAGCCGACCGCCGCCCCACCGCCGAACCGCTCCTGCGCCACCTCGGGGAAGAGCGCCCGGGGCATGGCCAGGATCATCGCGATCAGGTCGATCGCGAAGGACAGCAGCAGCACCGGCGTGGTGGCCAGGTAACGGAACCCGTCGGCGATGCCGGCGAGACCGCCCCGGGGCACCTCTCCCTCGGCGGGCGGCTCCGGCGGCATGGCGGGCAGCCGGACGGTGGCCACCACCAGCCCGGTGAAGAGGACCGCGTCCAGCGCGTAGGCGATCGGCAGGCCCGCGTCGGCGCCGAAGGCCGCGATGATCAGACCGGCGGCCAACGGCCCGACCACCGAGGCGGCGGTGAACGTGGTGTAGTTCAACGTGCTCCCGGCCGGCACCAGTTCCAGCGGCAGCAGCCGGGGCAGGATCGCCGAGCGGGCCGGCGAGCTGATCGCGAAGGCGATCGAGTGCACGGTGACCAGGGCCAGCAGCACCACCGGGTGGCCGTCGCCGAGCAGCGCGTGCACCAGCAGGCCCAGCATCGAGGCCCAGAGCAGCGCCGAGCCGGCGAGCAGCACCCGGCGACGGTCCCGGGCGTCGGCCACCGCGCCGCCCCACAGCCCGAAGACCAGCAGCGGTACGAAGCCGGCGACGCCGAGCAGCCCGACCCAGAACGAGTCCCCGGTGAGCGCGTACATCTCCACCGGCACCGCCACGGCGGTGAGCTGGAAGCCGAACATGGCGAGCGTGTTGCCGAGCCAGATCCGGCGGTACGCCGGGACCGCCAGCGGGCGCAGGTCGATGGCCCAGTGACGCGATCCGCGCCGCCGGGCCCTGTTCGCGCCGGTCACGGGGCCAGCCGCTCCACGACCCAGCCGCCGCCGTCGGTACGCCGGAACCGCAGCCGGTCGTGCAGCCGGCTGGACCGCCCCTGCCAGAACTCCACCGTCTCGGGGCGTACCCGCAGCCCGCCCCAGTGCGGCGGGGCGGGGATCTGCCCGACGTCGGCGAAGCGCGCCGCCACCGCCTCGTACGCCGCGTCCAGCGCGGCCCGGTCGGGGATGACCCGGGACTGGGTGCTGGCCCAGGCGCCGAGCTGGGACCCGCGCGGGCGGCTGGCGAAGTACGCCTCCGTCTCGGCCCGGTCCACCCGCTCGACGCGCCCGCCGACCACCACCTGCCGCTGCATCGGGAACCAGGGGAAGACCAGGCTGGCCCACGGGTTGGCGGCAGCCTCGGCGCCCTTGCGCGAGGAGTGGTTGGTGTAGAAGACGAAGCCCTCCGGGTCGTACCCCTTCAGCAGCACGGTGCGGCCGCTCGGGCGACCGGCGGCGTCGGCGGTGCCGACCACCATCGCGTTCGGCTCGGGCAGCCCGGCGGCGACCGCGTCGGCGAACCACCGGTCGAACTGGGTGTACCAGTCGGCGGCCAGATCGGTCTCGGAAAGGCCCAGGTCGGCGGCGTACTCGTTACGCATGGCCGCCGGGACGGGTGTGTCGCCGGTCACGTTCCCTCTCCCCCTCGTCGGGGTGGCCGCGCCCTTCGGCGCTGGCCAGCCCTCGGCATCCAGTCTCGCCGAGCCCGTGCCGGGCTCCACCTCCGGGGATGTCGTGTGCGGCACAGTCGCACTGGGTCGCGCGCTCGGTTACCCAGCAGGCAAGATGTCACGAACACATCCCTGAGGGTCGCCTTAGGTACCGGGCAGTACGAGCCCGCGGCGGGGCGCACCGAGCCAGAAGCCAGGAGACGACATGTCCGACTTCAAACCGGGTCTGGAGGGCGTCGTAGCCTTCGAGACCGAGATCGCCGAACCGGACCGCGAGGGTGGCGCGCTGCGCTACCGGGGCGTGGACATCGAGGATCTGATCGGTCAGGTCTCCTTCGGCAACGTCTGGGCGCTGCTGGTCGACGGGCGGTTCGGCCCGGGCCTGCCGCCGGCCGAGCCGTTCCCGGTGCCGGTGCACTCCGGCGACATCCGCGTCGACGTGCAGTCCGCGGTCGCCATGCTGGCCCCGTACTGGGGGCTCGACCAGCTGCTGGACATCTCCGACGAGCAGGCCCGCGAGGACCTGGCCCGGGTGTCGGTCACCGCGCTCTCCTTCGTCGCCCAGTCCGCCCGCGGCCTGGGCCTGCCGGCCGTGCCGCAGAAGGAGATCGACAAGGCGGAGACGATCGTCGAGCGCTTCATGAAGCGCTGGCGCGGTGAGCCCGACCCGCGGCACGTCAAGGCCGTCGACGCGTACTTCATCTCGGCCGCCGAGCACGGCCTGAACGCCTCCACCTTCACCACCCGGATCGTCGCCTCCACCGGCGCCGACGCCGCGGCCTGCATCTCCTCCGGCATCGGCGCCCTCTCCGGCCCGCTGCACGGCGGCGCCCCGTCCCGGGTGCTCACCATGCTGGAGGCCGTCGAGCGCAGCGGCGACGCCGAGGGGTACGTCAAGGGCGTCCTCGACCGCGGCGAGCGGCTGATGGGTTTCGGCCACCGGGTCTACCGGGCCGAGGACCCGCGCGCCCGGGTGCTCCGCCGTACCGCCCGTGAGCTGGGCGCACCGCGCTTCGAGGTCGCCGAGGCGCTGGAGAAGGCCGCGCTGGCCGAGCTCCAGGCCCGCCGCCCGGACCGGGTGCTCGCCACCAACGTCGAGTTCTGGTCGGCCGTGGTGCTGGACTTCGCCGAGGTGCCGGCGCACATGTTCACCTCGATGTTCACCTGCGCCCGGATGGGCGGCTGGAGCGCGCACATCCTGGAGCAGAAGAAGCTCCAGCGGCTGGTCCGCCCGTCCGCCCGCTACGTCGGGCCGGGCACCCGCAAGCCGCAGGAGGTCGAGGGCTGGGACGCCATCCCGCACGGCGTCTGACCCACGTACCCCCAGGAGCCCCGTCCGCACGGACGGGGCTCCTGTGCGTGTCGGTGTGGCGTGTGCCTCAGCCTGTGGCGCATCCCTCAGCACCCGGGCCGGGACCGACCACCGGCCGGCCCGGACCGGGTGCGAGGATGAGGGCACGGCAGTGCCGCCGGAACGGGCTCGGACCACGGGCCCCGCGCGTCGAGGCGCGCGAGGCCGCCGTCGATCCGTGCCCGTTGTACGGGCCCGCCCTCGCCCATGCGGAAGGATCGAGACAACCGTGGCTGACGCACCGACCATCCGGATCCCTGACGACATCAAGCCCGCCGACGGGCGGTTCGGCTGCGGGCCGTCCAAGGTCCGTCCGGCGGCCGTCTCCGCCCTCGCCGACGTGGCGACCAGCTACCTGGGCACCTCGCACCGGCAGAAGACCGTCCGCGACGAGGTGGCCCGGCTGCGCCGGGGCATCGCCGAGTTCTTCTCCCTGCCCGAGGGCTACGAGGTGATCATCGGCAACGGTGGCACCACCGCCTTCTGGGAGGTCGCCACCTTCGGCCTGGTCCGCGACCGGGCCCAGTTCGCCAGCTTCGGCGAGTTCGGCGCCAAGTTCGCCAAGTCGGTCTCCGACGCGCCGTTCCTGGGCGAGCCGACCGTGCGCAAGTCGGCGGCGGGCAGCGCCCCGACCCTGGTCGCCGAGGCCGGGGTGGACGTCTACGCCACCCCGCACAACGAGACCTCCACCGGCGTGGCGGTGCCGATCAGCCGGGTGCCGGGCGCCGACGAGGGCTCGCTGCTGCTGGTCGACGCCACCTCCGGCGCGGGCGGGCTGGACGTCAACGTCGGCGAGACCGACGTCTACTACTTCGCCCCGCAGAAGTGCTTCGGCTCCGACGGCGGTCTCTGGCTGGCCCTGATGTCGCCGGCCGCGCTGGAGCGGGCCACCGAGATCAAGTCCTCGGGCCGTTACATCCCGGCCTTCCTCGACCTGGTCACCGCGATCGACAACTCGCGGCTGGAGCAGACGTACAACACGCCGGCGCTGGCCACCATCTTCCTGGCCGCGGAGCAGACCGACTGGATGAACTCGCAGGGCGGCCTGGCCTGGGCGGCCAAGCGCACCGCCGAGAGCGCGGGCATCGTGTACGGCTGGGCGGAGCGCTCCGAGGTGGCCACGCCGTTCGTCACCGACCCGGCGCTGCGCTCCAACGTGGTCGCCACCATCGACTTCGCCGACGGGGTGGACGCCACGGCGATCGCCAAGGCGCTGCGCGCCAACGGCATCGTGGACACCGAGCCGTACCGGAAGCTGGGCCGCAACCAGCTGCGGGTGGCGCTCTTCCCTGCGGTCGAGCCGGCCGACGTGGAGGCGCTGACCGCCTCCATCGACTACGTGGTCGAGCGACTCTGACCAACCGTCACGGTGGGTGGCCGGGAAGGCTCCCGTTGCCACCCACCGTGACGATCGCCGCAGCTCAGTCGCGACATGCGGGTGTCGCATCCCCCACCTTCGGGTAGATGAGCGTACGGTGGTGCGAGACGCCCGGGTGGCCGGCTCGTGGCGTGACGGCCAGCGAAGCGGGACGGAGGCAACGCCATGCGCCCAGTACGCTTCGTCGCCCTCTCCGAGGACGGCCAGGCTCTGGTTCTCGCCGACGAGGTCGGGCGTCTGCTCGCCCTCCCCATCGACGACCGCATCGCCTCGGCGCTGCACGCCGAGCCCGGTGCCGCACCACTCTCCGTGGTGCCGGCCGCCGCCGACCCGACCCCGTCGCTCTCCCCGCGGGACATCCAGGCCCGGATCCGCTCCGGCGAGTCCGCCGAGGACGTCGCGCGGATCGCCGGCGTCCCGGTCGACCGTGTCCTGCGGTACGCCGGCCCGGTGCTCCAGGAGCGGGCCATGCTCGCCCAGCACGCCCGGCGCACCCGGCTCAAGGGCGCCGAGAAGCCCACCCCGCTCGCCGAGGTGGTCAACGGCCGGCTGGCCCAGCACGGGATCGACACCGAGAAGATCTCCTGGGACGCCTACCGGCGCGACGACGGCACCTGGCGGATCATCGCCACCTGGCCGTCGGGCAAGGCCACCGCGCAGGCGGTCTGGGACCTCGACAAGACCCGGCAGAACGTCGCCCCGCACGACGACATGGCGCAGTATCTGTGCGCCGAGCGTCCGACGCCGATCCTCGGCCAGGAGCCCGCGCCGGAACGGGGCGGCCACGCGCTGCCCGGCCCGTCGCGCGGCGAGCCGAGCCGGGGCGGGCACGGCCTGCCGGCGGCCACCGAGCCGCGTCCGGGCCGGGACCCGATCCGGGCCGGGCGTGACGCCCTGCTCGCCTCCCTCGACCGGCCGCTCGGCGGCACCTCCGGCCGTGGGCTCGACCCGCGCTCCCCGGCCGCGATGGCCGGCCCCGAGGCGCCCCGGCAGCGGGCCGTCGGCGGGGGCGCGGCGGCGCTGCTCGGCGGCGGTCAGGGTTCCGCCTTCGACGACGACTCGGACGCGCCCAAGGAGGTCCCGGCCGTACCGTCGCTGGCGGTGCTGCGGCCGCGCCGCACGGGCGCCGCGGCGGCCGCCGCCGGTGGCGAGACCGCCGAGGCCGGTGGCAAGCCGCGCAAGCGGCTGCCGAGCTGGGACGACGTCCTCTTCGGCAGCGGTCCGGCGGCCCGCGAGTCCTCCTGATCCACGGCCCACCCTGGCACGCGACGGCTCCGGGTCGCGGCGCGGCGTCAGCCGCACCGAACCGGAGTTGTCGTGAGGCACTCTAAGTGCCCGCGTGCCAGGGTGGATCCATGGAGTACACGAATCTGGGACGCACCGGTCTCTCGGTGAGCCGGCTCTGCCTCGGCACGATGAACTTCGGGCCGCAGACCAGCGAGCCGGACAGCTTCGCCATCATGGACCGCGCGCTGGAACACGGCATCAACTTCTTCGACACCGCCAACGTCTACGGCTGGCAGACCGGTGAGGGAATCACCGAACAGATCATCGGCCGTTGGTTCGCCCAGGGCGGCGGGCGGCGCGACAAGGTCGTCCTCGCCACCAAGGTGTACGGCAAGATGGGCGACTGGCCGAACGAGCAGGGCCTGAGCGCCCGGCACATCGTCCGGGCCTGCGAGGACTCGCTGCGCCGGCTCCAGACCGACGTGATCGACCTCTACCAGATGCACCACGTCTCCCGGAGCACCCCGTGGGAGGAGATCTGGCAGGCGATGGAGACGCTGGTCGCCCAGGGCAAGGTGATCTACGTCGGATCGTCCAACTTCGCCGGTTGGCACATCGCCCAGGCGCAGGCCGCCGCCGCGAAGCGCAACTTCCTCGGCCTCGTCGCCGAGCAGTCGATCTACAACCTGCTGACCCGGCACGTCGAGCTTGAGGTGATCCCCGCCGCGCAGCACCACGGGCTGGGTGTCATCCCCTGGTCGCCGCTGCACGGCGGGCTGCTCAGCGGGGTCATCCGGAAGATGGCCGAGGGCGGCGCGGCACGCGGCACCAGCGGCCGGGCCGCCGACGCGCTGGCCGAACACCGGTCGACCATCGAGGCGTACGAGAAGTTCTGCGCGGACCTCGGCCACGACCCGGCCGACGTGGCGCTCGGCTGGCTGCTCTCCCGGCCCGGGGTGACCGCCCCGATCATCGGCCCGCGCACCGTCGACCAGCTCGACCGCACCCTCGGCGCGCTGACCGTCGACATCGACGAGGCGACGCAGGAGCGGCTCGACGAGCTGTTCCCGCCGGTCGGCAACGGCGGCCCGGGCCCGGAGGCGTGGGCCTGGTGAGCCGACCGGCCGCCTTCGCCTGACACCAGTTGCGGCGAGTCGCGGTGTCCCGATGTCGGGTCACCGCGACTCGCCGCATCTCGCGCCCCTCCCGGTGGGCCGCTCAGAGGGGCCAGGCCGCCAGGCGGTCGTACGTGGGGCGGGGGCCCTGGTGGCTGCGGACCAGGACCAGTTCGGTGGCGGGCCACTCCGGGCCCCGGTACTCGTCGAGGGCGGCCCGGTCGGCCTCCACCTCGGACCGGTCGATGCGGTCGCCGGGGCGGGCGACGGTCAGGTGCGGACGGAACGGCCGGTCGTCGTGCGGGAGGCGGTTGCAACGCAGCCCGGACCGGATCAGCCGGCCCAGCACGTGCAGCGCCTCCACCTCTCCGAGCAGGTCGACCCAGAGGACGGTGAACCGGCCGCGCCCGAAGCGTCCACCGCCGCCCAGGCTCAGCCGGGGTGCGCTCTGCCAACTCCGCCGGGCGGTCTCGACGGCGAGGCCCAGGGTGCTCTCCACGTCGATCAGGCGGTCGGCCTCCACCTCGCCGAGGAAGGCGAGCGTGACGTGCAGCTGCGCCGGGTCGGCGAGGCGTACGTTGATGCCGGCGGCGCGGGCCGCGCCGACCCGCAGCCCGGCGATCCGGGCGGTCAGGTCCGCGACGGCGGCCGGTGGTGGGTAGACCGCGACGAAGAGTCTCACGCCCGCCGGTCACGGGGCCGGCGGCCGGCGCGGGTGGTCGGCAGGTCCAGCCCGGCCAGGGCGAGCAGCCCTTCGACGCGCACCCGCTCGATCTCCCGGTCGACCCCGGTCAGCTCGCTCAGGTGCTCTCCGATGCCCAGCGCCCGGCACGCGGCCCGGAGCCGCTCGTCGTACGCCTCGATGACCGAGCTGTGCCAGACCACCGAGCGACCGCCCGCGGCGAGCCGGTGCTCGCCGAGGCGGCGCAGGTCGGCGGCGATGAGTTCGAGTGGCCGCCGGTCCGGCCGGTCGAGCCGGCTCAGGTCGATGTCCAGGGCGAAGGCGTCCGGGCCGAAGGAGCGGTCCAGCCGGGCGATGGTACGCCGTTCGCGGCGTCGCTCCCGCCACTCCGCCCAGCCGCAGGCGACCCGGTCGGCGATCTCGTCGAAGCAGAACAGCAGGGCGATCAGGACCGGTAGGCACGCCACGGCGAGGACCATCAGTGCCAGTGTCAGGGCCCCGCTTCCGCCTCCCACGTATCGACGCTAAGGCCCACGCCGGGTGTCCGCCAGCGGATTGCCGTTATCCGGACGCGAAACCTGTCCGCCTTCCCGGATGGCGGAGTCCGGCCGGGAATCCCGCCGCCGCGAGTGGCGCGGGCCGGGGTCAGCAGTCCGGGGCGGAGACGACGTAGAAGCGGGGCATGGGCAGCACCCGGAAGCGGAGCCGGGCACCGTCGCGCCGAAGCTGCCAGGTGAGCGCCAGCAGGGCGGTCGCCAGCGAGATCAGCCCGCCGATCCAGATGCTGGCCCCCGCGCCGTACGTCTCGGCGACCCAGCCGATGAGCGGCGCGCCGACCGGGTTGGTGCCGAGGAAGACGAGCACCCACAGCGCCATCACCCGGCCCCGGAAGGCGGCGTCGGTGCCGAGCTGGATCCGCTGGTTGGCCGCCTGGGCGAAGAAGACCATGAAGAACCCGGTCGGCAGCAGCAGCGCCACCACCAGCCAGTACGCCGGTGCGAGCCCGACCAGGGTGCCGAAGGTGGCACAGGCGACCGCCGCGCCGAGCACGAGCCACACCGAGGGGCGGCTGCGCCGTCCGGTGCCGGCCAGCGCCCCGACCAGGGCGCCGACCGCGAGCGCGCTGCTGAACAGCCCGAAGGACGCCGCCCCGGTGTCGAAGACGGTCTTGGCCAACGCGGCCAGGGTGAGCTGGAAGTTGAAGAGCGAGGTGGCGATCACCGAGATCATCACCATCGGCAGCAGCAGGTCGGGGCGGCGGCGCACGTAGCGCAGCCCGTCGATCACCTTCGCCGACGCCCGTTCGTCGCGCGGCAGCAGCGCCTCCCGGTGCAGCTCGGCCGGACGCATCCTGATCACGTTGACCAGCGGGGCGATCGAGCTGAGCGCGGTGACCAGGAAGACCGGCCCGACGTCGAAGGCGGCGATGGCCAGGCCGGCGACGGCGGGCCCGACGATCCGCGCCGAGTTGAACGTGGCCGCGTTGAGGGAGAGCGCGTTGGGCAGCAGCGGCGTCCCGACCAGCTCGCTGACGAACGCCTGCCGCACCGGGGTCTCCACCGCGTTCGCGACGCCGAGCAGGGCGGCGAAGGCGAAGACGTGCCAGAGCTGGACCAGGTCGGTGATCACCAGGGCGGCCATGCCCAGCGCCAGCACCGTCCAGAAGGCGTTGGCGACGAAGAGCAGCATGCGCTTGTCGTACCGGTCGGCGAGCCGGCCGGAGAGGAGGGTGAGCAGCAGCACCGGGGTGAACTGGAGCGCGGTGACCACGCCGAGCGCGGTGGCGGAGTCGTCGGTGAGCTCGAGGACGAGCCAGTCCTGGGCGATGAACATCATCCAGACGCCGATCAGCTTGATCAGCTGCCCGGATGCGAAGAGCCGGTAGTTGCGGACCTGTAGGGACTGGAACATCGTGCTCAGCTTCGCCTGCACTCTTGGTGCGCCTCCTCGGGTCGTACGCCGTATCCACAACGGACGGCGCGGACCCGGCGGTACGGGTGCTCAGGCGCGAGCGAGCTGCTGGAGGATCTCGGCGGCCCGCCGTAGCGTGTCCCGTTCGCCCTCCGTGAGCGCGGCCAGCCGGTCGGCCAGCCACTCGTTGCGGGCCCGCTCGAACTGTTCGAGCACGGCCCGACCCCCCTCGGTCGCCGCGAGGATGACCTGGCGACCGTCGGTCGGATGGGGGGTGCGCTGCACGAGGCCGCGCTCCTCCAACTTCGCGACGATCTTCGTCATCGTCGGCGGTTGCACCCGCTCGATGTCGGCCAGTTCCCGGGGCGTCAACGCGCCCGCCAGCTTGAGGCTGGTGAGCGCGGAGAGCTGGGTGACCGTCAGGTCTCCCACCGGGCGGGCCTGCCGGACCCTCCGGTTGAGTCGGGTTATCGCATCACGCAGCTGAGGTGCCAGCTGCGCCGGTGGCACGCGGTTCGCCGTCACCGTCCGCTCCGTCACAGTCGTTAGCTTAACTAATGAGCCTGGCTAACGACACGCGATATGACCATGCTCACGAGAAGTTTGCCCTGCTCCGGGCCGGGTATCCGGTTCGACTCCCCGGCCCGGAGCGGGTGGTGGCGTTACAGCACGGACTCGATCGGCCCGCGCAGGAAGTACAGGATGAAGAGCACGGCCACGCCGTACAGCAGCGGGTGGACGTCGCGCGCCTTCCCCTTGGCCAACTTCAGCACCACGTACGAGATGATGCCGGCGCCGATGCCGTTGGAGATCGAGTACGTGAACGGCATGAGGGTGATGGTGAGGAACGCCGGGATGGCGATCTCGTAGTCGGTCCAGTCGATGGTGCGTACCGCGGTCATCATCAGGAAACCGACCACCACCAGCGCCGTCGAGGCCGCCTCGAACGGCACCACCAACGACAGCGGCGCGAGGAACATCGCCAGCAGGAACAGGGCGCCGGTGACCAGGTTGGCCACCCCGGTCCGGGCGCCCTCCGCCACACCGGCGGCGCTCTCGATGTACGACGTGTTGCTGGAGACGCTCGCCGCGCCACCCGCCGCCGCGGCGATCGAGTCGACCAGCAGGATCTCCTTCGCCCGCGGCGGGGTGCCCTGCTCGTCGAGCATGCTGCCCTCCTGGCCGATCGCGACCATCGTGCCCATGGTGTCGAAGAAGTCCGTGATCAACAGGGTGAAGACGAACATCAGCGGCACCAGCCAGCCGGCCCGGCTCCACGAGTTCAGCACGTTGAAGTTGCCCAGCAGGGACAGGTCGGGGACGTCCACGATCTGCCGGGGCAGCTCCGGCACGTTGAGCGACCAGCCCTTGGGGTTGGGCTTGCCGTCCACGAACGACGGGCCGACGTTGGCGACCGCCTCCACGACGATCGCCAGCACGGTGGAGGCGAGGATGCCGATCAGGATCGCGCCGCGCACCCGGCGTACCACCAGCACCAGGGTCACCAGCAGGCCGACCACGAAGACCAGCATCGGCCAGCTGACGATCTTGCCGTTGATGCCCAGCCCGACCGGCACGGTGGTGTTGGCCGCGTCCGGGATCCGCCGGACGAACCCGGCGTCGACCAGGCCGATGATGGTGAGGAACAGGCCGATGCCGACGCCGATCGCCGTCTTCATCTGGGTCGGGACCGAACGGAACACGGCGGTCCGCAGGCCGGTGAGCACGAGGACCGCGATGATCACACCCTCGATCACCACCAGGCCCATCGCGTCGGCCCAGGTCATCTCCGGAGCGATCTCGTAGGCGACCAGCGCGTTCACGCCCAGGCCGGCGGCGAGCGCCATCGGGAACCGGCCGACGACACCCATCAGCATCGTCATCAGGCCGGCGACCAGCGCGGTCGCGGCGGCGATCGCGGGGATCGAGAGCTTCTTGCCGTCACCGTCGACGGCGCCGCCCAGGATCAGCGGGTTCAGGACCACGATGTACGCCATCGTGAAGAAGGTCGCAAGTCCACCCCGGACCTCGCGGCTCATCGTCGAGCCACGGGCGGAGATCTCGAAGAATCGGTCGAAACCGCTCCGCGGGTGGGCGGGATCGGGCGGGGTGCCGTTGTCCGGCGGCGCAATGGCCATCAGGTCCTCGCAGGTGATCTTCCGTTGTCGCGCGCATCGTCCCAGATCAGGGGCCGACAGGAAAAGTTGATCGCGTACGCTTTGCCCCGTGCCACAGGAACAACCGCCGCGCCCCGAGCCGCTCGACCCGCCGATGGTGCCGTTCGCGGTCGCCGGGCTGATCGCCTGGGCCGTCGCCGGCCTCGTCCTGCTGGTCTTCTTCCGCGGGTGGCTCACCGAGCACGGGCACGAGAACTGGCTCTGGACCTGCCTGGCCGGATTCCTGTGGGGCTTTCCCGGACTGGCGGTGATGATGCGGCACGACGCCAACCGGCGTCGCCGCCGGCAGGCCACGCTTCAGGGCTGAGCCGGCCGGGCGTCCGTCGCGACTGAGCCGTCGCGCGCCCGTCAGGGCTGAGCCGTCGAGCGTGAGGGCCGGCGCGTCACGACGCCGGCCGGGACGGTCAGGGGTGGCCGTACGGCTCGCCCGGCTCGGCGGCCTCCACCGACCCGGGGGCCCGGCTGACCGACATGGCCTCCACCGCGCTGTCGTCGTAGACCGTCGGCAACTCCTCGACCGCGGACTCGGCGGTCTCGACCAGCGTCTCGGAGTGCGCGCCGCAGCCGTGGTCGGCGCTGACCACCCGGCCGTCGTCCGGGGCGTAGAAGTTGCCGCAGGCGCCGAAGGACCGCCGCAGCGCGCCGGCGAGCGGCAGGTAGAAGCCACAGGTGCCACACCGGGCGGCGGCCGGAGCGGCGACCGAGATCGGCGCCGACGGGCCGTGGTCGCCGTCGTACCAGCGCTGGGCCGTGTCGGCACGCCCCTCGCGGGACAGCACCCGGGGCCGGCCGAGGCCGAGTTCCCAGGAGACCTCCTCCACCGCCGGGTCGTCGGAGAGCAGGTAGCCGGGGGCGAGACGCTCGTCGTCCGGCGGGGTGGGGAGCAGGTCGCCCGGCCCCAGGTCGCCCGGCTTGAGCCGCTCCTGCCAGGGCACCCAGCCGGGGGCGAGCAGCGCGTCCGAGCCGGGCAGCAGCACCGTCTCGCAGACGGTGACGTGTTTGCTCCGCGCCACCCGGGTGACGGTCACGGCCCAGCGCCAGCCCCGGTAACCGGCCAGCAGACATTCGAAATAGTGCGTGACGACCCGATCACCCTCGGCGACGGCGCGCAGATGGTCGCCGACGTCGGAGGGCTCCACCTCGGTGATGGCGTCGCGCGCCACCTCGACGGCGGCGGCGCAGACCTGGTCGAGGCGGGCGGCACGGGTGGAGGCGGGCCTGGTCACCCGACCATTGTTCCCCATGCGCGCCGCCGCCCGACAGGGACTCCCCGATGACTCCCCGGGCAGCCTCTTGGGCCACTGGCGCGACGCGCGTGGAGCGGATGGGCGAGGATGGTGCACATGCCGCTGTCCTCCCGCTCCGGGCGGTCCGTCCTCGGCCGGACCGTGGGCACGGGCGTCCGCGCCGTACGTCTGCTGCTCCGCGGCTCGGTCAGCGGCGGGCGCTGGATGACCCGGCGGGCCGGCTCGGCCCGGGCCAAGGGGGCGGGCAACGAGGTCGGCATGGTCCGCCTCTTCGACCTGCACGCGATCTCCTGCGCGGGCGACACGCTGATCGCGATCGGGCTGGCCGGGACGATCTTCTTCGACGTCCCGCTCGGCGAGGCGCGCAGCAAGGTGGCGCTCTACCTACTGGTCACGATGGTGCCCTTCGCCATGCTCGCGCCGGTGGTCGGCCCGCTGCTCGACCACTTCCGCCACGGCCGCCGGTACGCCCTGGCCACCACCATGCTCGGCCGGGCCTTCCTGGCCTGGCTGATCTCGGACTACATCGGCGGCTTCGGGCTCTACCCGGCCGCGTTCGGCGTGCTGGCGCTCTCCCGCGCGTACGGCGTGGCCCGCTCGGCCGCCGTGCCTCGGCTGCTGCCGGAGGGCCTCGGGCTCTCCCAGGTCGGGGCCCGGGCCAGCGTCTACGGCACGGTGGCCGGGGCGTTGGTGGCTCCGATCGGGTTGGCCGCGTTCTGGTTCGGGCCGCAGTGGCCGCTCCGGGTCGCATCGGTGATCTTCCTGGTCGGCATGGTGATCGCGCTGCGGCTGCCGCCGAAGGCGGACTCCGAGCCGCCGGAGCGGGTGCCCCGACCGCTGCGGGCGTTGCGCCGCGACGGTGACCGTCCGCTGGGCCGGGGCCGTCCGGCCGGGCGGCTGGTGATCGCCACCCTGATCGGGGCCGCGGCGCTGCGCGCGCTCTACGGCTTCCTGCTGCTCTTCCTGGCGTTCGCGTTGAAGAAGGGCGACCTGACCACCGACTTCTTCGGCCGGGAACTGAGCGATCAGGTGGCACTGGGCCTGGTCGGCGGGGCCCTGGCCGTCGGCAGTTTCCTGGCCACCGCGCTCGGCACCCGGCTGCGCATCCACCGGCCGGCGGCCATCCAGTCCAGCACGATGGTCATCGTGGCGGGCGTGGCGGTCCTGGCCACGGTGAAGTTCTCCCTGCCGATGGTGGCGGTGCTCTGCCTGGTCGCCGCGACGAGCAGCGGGATCGCCAAGCTGGCCGTGGACGCCTCGATCCAGGAGCGGATCCCGGAGCGGCTGCGGGCCAGTTCGTTCGCCCACTCGGAGACCGCCCTGATGCTCGCCTTCGTCGCCGGCGGCGGCCTCGGGCTCGTCCCCTTCGACGGGCGGATCGGCATCGCGGTGGTCGCCGGGGTCGGGGTGCTCGCCGCCGCCCGGGGTGCGCTGGTCGCCGGCCGGTTGCGCGCCGAACGCCTCATGGGCCGGCCGCTCACCGACGAGGAGTTGGCCGACCGCGATCGGGAGGCGACCCAGGCGGACCGGGCCGCCGCCGCGCAGGCCGCCGCCGACCGGGCCGCCGCCGCGCAGGAGGCCGAACGGGACGGCCACCGCCGGGGCGACACCCTGGTGGACAGGGCCCGGGTGGACGACGACGCGGCGGAGGCTGCGGCGCAGGCCGCGCCGACCTCGCCCGCCCCGACCGGGCAGCCGTCCGACGACGCCGGGCTGGCCCCGCCCGGGTACCACATCTACCGGCCGTCGTCGGCCGTCCCCCGTGCCGGTGACGCTGACGACGAACGGCGGCGGGAGTCGCCGGGGCCGGTGTCGTGACCGGACTGCTGGTGCTGACCGCCGTGCCGGCCGAGGCGGAGGCGGTCCGGGCCGGTCTGCACGATCCGGCGGTGACCGTCCGGCCGGTCGGGGTGGGTCCGGCGGTGGCCGGGGCCGCGACCGCCCGGCTGCTGACCCTGGCCGAGGCGGCGGGCCGGCCGTACCGAGCGGTGGTCAGCACCGGGATCGCAGGCGGCTTCGCCGGACGCGTACCCGTCGGCGCAATGGTCGTCGGGACCCGCAGCGTGGCCGCTGATCTGGGCGCGGAGTCGCCCGACGGCTTCATCCCGATCGACGAGCTGGGCATGCCGCCGGAGCTGCTCGGCGGCGGACCGGCCGTCGACGCCGACCCGCAGCTGCTCGCCGCCCTGCGCGCGGCGCTGCCCGCAGCCACCGCCGGCGAGATCCTGACCGTCAGCACCGTGACCGGCACGGCCGCGAGCACCCGCGCCCTCGCCGACCGGCACCCCGCCGCGGTCGCCGAGGCGATGGAGGGGTACGGGGTGGCCGTCGCCGCCGCCCAGGCCGGCCTACCCTTCGTCGAGCTGCGGACGGTCTCCAACCCGATCGGCCCGCGTGACCGGGGGTCGTGGCGGATGGCCGAGGCGTTCCGCGCCCTGACCGAGGCGGCCCGGGCCCTGACCGGGGCGGCCCGGGCGCTGGCCTGACGGGCGAACGTGCCGCATCACCGGCGCCCGGTGGGTGACCTCGAAGCCGCAGCCCGCCAGCAGCCGCGCCCCCGGCCACTCGGCGACTCCGGACACCACCCGGACACCCCGTTCGTCCATCTGCCGGAGCAGCGCCTGCACCAGGCGCCGCCCGATCCCCAGTCCCCGGTGCTCAGGCGTCACCAGGATGCCGTCGAGCACCAGCTCACGCGGCCACATCGACTCGTCGTCCCCGTACGCCAGGTGCGGGGTTCGCTCGTACGCCCGTAGTTCACCCACCAGCTCACCATCGGGCAGCTCGGCGACGAACCGCCAGCCGGTGGGTGCCCGAAAGTCCTCGACCCGGCGTACCACGCACTTCCGCCGGACCCGCTCCGACCTGCGCCGGCGGTCCCGCCGTTCCCGGTCGCGGTGGTAGGTGATCGCGGGCAGCGGCAGCGGCCACTGCGCGGGCGGCAGGTTGAACCAGGGGGTCCACCAGGCACCCGGCCAGTCCCGTGGCTCACGGACCTCCCGGGCGTCGAGGTGGGCCGGGCAGTTCCGGTCGGCGGCGTCCCGCAGCCCTTCGTGCGGTACGGCCGGCAGGAAACAGGTCTCCGGCGCGCCGTCGCCGCCTCGCCCACCGTCGGGGTTACGCGCCTCGTCGCGGCCTTGCCCGTCCTCAGGACTGCGCGCCTCGTCGCAGGCGCGTCCGTCGTCAGGACTGCGCGCCTCGCCGCGGGGTCGTCCGTCGACCACGTCTTCCGCGCCCGGCAGCCAGATCGCCAGCCAGCCCGAGACGGCCCGTACCAGCCGCTCGACCGTCCGGAACCCGGGGTCGTCGGTCTGCCCGGACTCCAGGCGGCCGATCGTCGACTGCGGCACCCCCGACCGCGCGGCCAGCTCACGCTGGCTCAGGTCGGCCCGCCGGCGCAGGGCACGGAGCGTGGCACCGAGGTCGACGGGTGCGGGAGGTGACGTCACGGCGACCATGCTCGACCTCCGAACTGCCGTCATCAACACCCACCGCCAGCCTGTGGAAAACCCTGTGGACAAGTCGGTGGCCTGGGGACAGAGCGTCTCCCTCACGCGCTACGGACCTGATCGCACGAGTGGATCGCCCCGTAGGTGATCGCAGGACGTGGACCCGCTCGTAGGTGTTCGGCGATGAACCGGGCGTCCTTACCGGCCACCAGCACGCAGGACGTAGACCGCCAGAGTCCGCGGGGCCGATGAGCGCACCCACCCACCGCCGTGATCCATCCGTGCGATCAAGTCTGTAGTGCCCGAACAGGTACTCCACCCTCCACCCGCTGGTGGTGTGGGAGGCCGGGGGGCCGAGCATCCGACCGACCGACGCCGGCAGTGACGCCGGCCCGGCTCCGGTCCAGGATCACGCCGCACCGCACCGCACCGCACCGCACCGCACCGCACCGCACCGCGCCGCGCCGCACCGCACCGCACCGCGCGAGGCGACCGGATGACCGCGCACCGGGCGGGGCCTCGGCCCGGGAGCGGGCTACCGTGGGGATCGTGGCGCTCTCCCTGGCGATCTCGCCCTGCCCCAACGACACCTTCGTCTTCCACGCCCTGGTGCACGGCCGGGTGCCCGGCGCACCGGAGGTCGAGGTGACCTACGCCGACGTGGACGTCACGAACACGGCCGCCGAGCGCGGCGCGTTCGACCTGGTGAAGGTGAGCTACGCGGCGCTGCCCTGGCTGCTGGAGGACTACCACCTGCTGCCGTGCGGCGGGGCGCTCGGCCGGGGCTGCGGGCCCCTGGTCCTCACCCGGGGCGCGGGCGGCTCCGGCTCCGGCTCCAGTTCCGGCACCGGGCCGGACCGCACCGACCTGAGCGGGGCCACCGTCGCCGTGCCGGGCGACCGGACCACGGCGTACCTGCTCTTCCGGCTCTGGTCCGCCGGCCGGCCACCGGCCCGGATCGAGGTGGTGCCGTTCCACGAGATCATGCCCGCCGTGGCCGCCGGGCGGTACGACGCCGGCCTGGTCATCCACGAGGCCCGGTTCACCTACCCCCGGCACGGGCTGACCGCGCTGGTCGACCTGGGCGAGTGGTGGGAGGGCGACACCGGCCTGCCGATCCCGCTCGGCGCGATCCTGGCCCGCAGGGGCACGGTCGACCCGGTCGAGGCCGCCGGCTGGATCCGCGAGTCGGTACGGCAGGCCTGGGCCGACCCGGAGGCCAGCCGCGACTACGTGCTCTCGCACGCGCAGGAGATGGAGCCCGACGTGGTGGACCGGCACATCGGCCTCTACGTCAACGAGTTCACCGCCGACCTGGGGGACGCGGGGTTCGCCGCCGTGGAGGCGCTGCTGGGCCGGGCCACCGACGCCGGGCTCGTACCTCAGACCTCCAGCTCGCGCGCCACCGCGTGGACCAGCTGAGCGATCTTCTGCGCGGTCTTGCGGTCGGGGAACCGACCCCGGCGCAGGTCCGGCTGGACCTTCGCCTCCAGCACCTTGATCATGTCCTCGACCAGGCCGTGCAGCTCCTCGGCCGGTCGCCGGCGCAGCTCCGCCACGGACGGCGGGGCCTCCAGCAGCTTGACCCCCATGGCCTGGGCGCCCCGGCGGCTGTCCACCACGCTGAAGTCGACCCGCTGCCCACCCTTGAGGTCGGTGACACCCGCCGGTAGCGCGCCCTTGGGCAGGAACACGTCGCCACCTTCGTCGCTGGTGACGAACCCGTATCCCTTGGCCGCGTCATACCACTTCACTCGACCCGTCGGCACCTGAAGAACCTCTGCTTCGCTCGGAACGTCTACTGCTCCAAGGCTAGCCCGATGATCCGGTCCAGCGCCGCCGGGAATCCGGTGAGATCGTCCAGCACCAGGTACGCCCCGGCGTCCCGCAACGCGTCGCGGTCGCACGGGCCGGTGGCCACGCCGAACCCGGGCACCCCGGCCGCGGCCGCCGCCACCATGTCCGCCACGTGGTCGCCCACGTACAGCGTCGCGTCGTGGGCGCGCAGCGCGGCCGCCTTCTCCTCGGCGAAGAGGTCGCCGGCCAGCTCGTCGACGGGCAGCCCCAGGTGGTCCAGGTGCAGCCGGGCCAACCGGCCGATCTTCGAGGTCACCACCATCACCCGTCCGCCCCGGGCGTGCACCGCGTCCACCGCCTCCCGGGCGCCCGGCAACGGCACCGTCGGTGTGATCGCGTACGCCGGGTAGAGCTCGCGGTAGAGCGTCACCGCCTCCTCCACCTGCTCCGGCGGGAACCAGTGCGCGATCTCGGTGCGCAGCGGCGGGCCGAGCCGGGACACCGCCAGCTCCGCGTCGACCGGCACACCGGTGCGTGCGGTCAGGGCCCGGTAGCAGGCGGCGATGCCGGGGCGTGAGTCGACCAGGGTCATGTCGAGGTCGAAGCCGACCATCAGAGAGGGCACCCGGAGAAGGTACCTGTCGACGGGAGACCCAGCCGGACGTCCGAGGGGCGGGACCACCCCGCAGCGGGCTAGCGTGGAACGACGATGACCACCTCACTCGCCGACCACCTGCGCGCCCTGCCCGACGAGTCGCTGGCCGCCCTGCTGCAACTGCGGCCGGACCTCGTCGTGCCGGTGCCGGCCGACGTCTCCGCCCTCGCCGTCCGGGCCGAGTCGCGGGTCTCCGTGGCCCGCGCGCTGGACGGGCTGGACCAGTTCACCCTCCAGGTCCTCGACGCCGCCCGGCTCACCCGGCACCCGCAGGACGGCACCACCTCCGTCGAGGCCCTGCTGGCGATGGCCACCGCCGGGCCGCGTCCGCCCGCGCCGACCACCGTCCGGCGCGCGGTGGACAAGCTGCGCGCGCTCTTCCTGCTGTACGGCCCGGAGCACGCGCTGCGCGTCGCCGGCAGCGTCGACGAGGTTTCCCCGTACCCGGCGGGGCTGGGGCGACCGGCCGCGGAGCTGGACCCGCGGGCGGCGGCGCTCTGCGCGGACGCCGCGAAGCTGCGCCGGACGCTGCTCGCCGCTCCCCCGTCGGCCCGCGCCGTCCTGGACCGGCTCGCCGCCGGCCCGCCGGTGGGCAGCGTGCCGCCGGGCGCCCTCCAGGCCCCCGCCGTCGGCGCGGAGGACGACCTCCCCCCGGACACCACCAACGGCGGCGCGCCCACCGGCTCACCGGTGCGCTGGCTGGTCGACGCCCGGCTGCTGGTCCGGGTCTCCACCGGCACCGTGGAACTGCCCCGCGAGGTGGGGCTGCTGCTGCGGCGCGACAGCGGCCCGCTCGGCCCGCTGCGCACCAGCCCGCCGCCGGTGGCCGCCGCGCCCCGCGAGGCGAAGCTGGCCGACTCCGCCGGGGCCGGGCAGACCATGGAGCTGGTACGCCACACCGAGGCGCTGCTGGAGAGCCTGGCCGCCGAGCCGGCCCCGGTGCTGCGCTCGGGCGGCGTCGGCGTACGTGACCTGCGCCGGCTGGCCCGCACGACGGGGCTGGAGGAGGCGAACACCGCGCTGGTCCTCGAGGTGGCGTACGCGGCGGGGCTGGCCGGTGAGGCGGACCTGCCCGGGGCGACCACCGGCCGGTACGGCGCCGACCAGCAGGTGCTGCCCACCGGCGGGTACGAGGTGTGGCGGGCGATGTCGCTGGCGCACCGCTGGGAGCAGCTCGCCCGGGCCTGGCTCACGATGAGCCGCCAGGTCGGCCTGGTCGGCCAGCGCGACGACCGGGACCGCCCGATCAGTGTGCTCTCCGCCGAGGCGGAACGGGCCGGCGCGCCGGCCGCCCGCCGGGCGGTGCTCGGGGTGCTGGCCGACCTGGAGCCGGCCACCGCGCCCACCCCGGACGAGGTGCTGGCCCTGCTGGACTGGCGGGCGCCCCGGCGCAGCCGGGGGCGGGAGGCCGCGCACCGGGAGGTGCTGACCGAGGCGGCGCAGCTCGGCGTGACGGGGCTCGGTGCGCTCACCTCGTACGCGCGGCTGCTGCTGGCCGACGTGAGCGACGCCGACGAGCGGGGCGGGGACGACCCGTTGGGCCTGCGCTCCGAGGCCGAGAGCGGGGACCCGTCGAGCGCGGTGCGGGCGCTGGACGCCCTGCTGCCCGCCCCGGTCGACCACTTCCTGGTGCAGGCCGACCTGTCCGTGGTGGTGCCCGGCCCGCCGGATCCGACGCTCGCCGCCGAGCTGGACGTGGTGGCCGAGCACGAGTCGGCGGGTGGGGCCAGCGTGCACCGGGTCACCACGGCGAGCGTCCGGCGGGCCCTGGACGCGGGCTACACCGCCGAGGACCTGCACGCCCTGTTCCGCCGCCGGTCGCGTACCCCGGTCCCGCAGGGGCTCACGTACCTGGTGGACGACGTGGCCCGTAAGCACGGCGGGCTGCGGGTCGGCTCCGCCGGCGGGTACGTGCGCAGTGACGACGAGGCGCTGCTCGCGGAGGTGCTGGCCGACAAGCGGTTGGAGCCGCTGGCGTTCCGCCGGCTGGCCCCGACGGTGCTGGTCACCCCGTACCAGGTGCAGCGGATGCTGATCGCGTTGCGCGACGCCGGGTACGCGCCGGTGCCGGAGGACGCCAGCGGCTCGGCGGTGCTCGCCCGGCCGAAGACCCGCCGGGCGCCCGCCCGCGCGTCGGTGGGCACCCGGGGCGTCGACCCGCTGGCGGCGCCGAAGCTGGCGATGCCGCGCCTGCTCGGCGTGGTGGAGCAGATCCGGCGGGGCGACGCGGCGGCGCGGGCGGCCCGACGCGCCCCGGCGGTGGTCCGCGCCGGGGCGGCGCGGGCGGCGGCCGGGCCGATGCCGGCGCACAGTCACAGCGACGCGCTGGCGGTGCTGCAGCAGGCGCTGCGGGACAAGGCGCTGGTCTGGGTCGGGTACGTCGACGCGCACGGGGCGACCGCGTCCCGGCTGGTCCGGCCGGTGTCGATCGGCGCGGGTTACCTGCGCGCCGAGGACGAGCGGACGGAGATGCTGCACACCTTCGCGCTGCACCGGATCACCGCCGCGGTGCGGGAGGACTGACCGGTCAGCGCCGGTCGCGGCGGAAGGTGCCGATCACGGAGACGGCGAGGAGCAGGCCGAACGCGGCTCCCGCCGTCTCGCCGACCGAGGCGACGAAACCCTGCCGCTGCACCAGCCAGCCGAAGAGGAACCACCCGAGCAGGGCGAACGCGGCGGTGGCGTACCCGACGAGGGTCGCTGTCGAGATCTCGTCGGCCGGGCCGTCGTCGTCGGTGACCCGTTCCTGGTCGACGCTCATCCAGCCTCCCCCGCCCGTACGGCCCGTGCTCCCAGGGTGACACCGCAGGGGCGCAGCGCCCAGGGGATAAGACCCTGAGTCGGCCGTGTCGCCGGCCCCCGGCCCGTCCTGGCCGGGGGTGGGCGGTGGGTCAGGTGCCGGGGCGGCGGCCGACGAGCACCACCCGGGAGCCGACCGAGCCGAGTTCCCACCAGCGGACCGCGTCGGCGTGCAGCAGGTTGACGCAGCCGTGCGAGCCGATCGACGAGTTGTGCAGGTAGGTGGTGGTCTCGTGGAACCCGATCCCGCCGTTGAAGCGCTGCCAGTACGGCAGCCAGACGTCGTACGGGTCCGACCATTCCTTGAGGTTCCGGAAATTGATCTTGTATGTCCCGCTGGGGGTGGCGAAGCCGGCCATCCCGGTCCGCGTCACCGTCGGGCGGGCCACCACCGTGCCGCCCTTCATCACCCAGGTCGTCTGCCGGGTCAGGTCCACGCAGAAGGTGATACCCGAGCCGGCGTCGCACCGGCTGGTGTCGGTGGTGGCGAGCCGCTTCGCCACGTCGTACGTGAGTGGTCCGGCGCGACCCTCGGCGGGGCGGATGTCGTACCGCTGCTGGAACTTCTTGATCGCGGCGCAGTCGGCGTCGGTCTGCCGGCCGTCGACGGTGAGCTTGCCGAAGCCACCGAGGCGGGCGAGGTACGCCTCGACCTCGCGCTGGTACTCGCCCTGCGCGCAGCGGGTCTTGTTGGCCGGCGCGGGGGCGTTGGGGGCCCGCCGCTTCTGCGCCGGCGTCGGCGGGGTCTTGGTCCGCGTCGACGTCGCGGCCGCCTTGCGCGGTGTCGCCGGCTTCGTCGTCGGGGCGACGGACGGCGTCGGACGGGCCCGCTGGTCGGTCGGGGAGACGCCACTCGCCCCCGTTACCTGCTCCGCCTTGCCGACCGGGGCGAGCCCTCCTCCAGTGCCACCCGGGTCGGCCTGCGGATCGAGCGCGCATCCACCCGCACCGACCAGCGTGACCACGGCCAGGGCGGCGATTCGGATGGTCAAACCCGTGTGTCTCATGGTGCCCTCCCGAATCGGCCGTCCCATTGGTAGACGTGCGGGGCTCCGGAAACGTTGCGTCGTTCGGGCAATTTTCTTTACGTACGTGACCTCGTGCAACACTGGATGGTCGGCCTGCGGCGGGTGCCACCTGCGGCGAGAAGTGCCGACGACCCGGCCGAGGAGAGGACGCTGGCGTGAGCGGTGGACCACTGATCGTGCAGTCGGACAAGACCCTGCTGCTGGAGATCGACCACCCCGACGCGCAGGCATGCCGGATGGCGATCGCGCCCTTCGCCGAGTTGGAGCGTTCCCCCGAGCACGTGCACACCTACCGGCTCACCCCGCTCGGGCTGTGGAACGCCCGCGCGGCCGGCCACGACGCCGAGGGCGTGGTCGACTCCCTGATCAAGTACTCGCGTTACCCGGTGCCGCACGCCCTGCTGGTCGACGTGGCCGACACGATGGACCGGTACGGCCGGCTCCAGCTCGCCAACGACCCCGCGCACGGCCTCGTCCTGCGGGGGCTGGACCGGATGGTGCTGATCGAGGTCGCCAAGAGCAAGAAGCTCGCCGGTATGCTCGGCAACAAGATCGACGACGACACCATCCAGGTGCACCCGTCGGAGCGGGGCCGGCTCAAGCAGGCGCTGCTCAAACTCGGCTGGCCGGCCGAGGACCTGGCCGGGTACGTCGACGGCGAGGCGCACCCGATCGAGTTGGCCGAGGCCGGCAAGGACGGCGGGAAGCCGTGGACGCTGCGGTCGTACCAGCGGGAGGCCGTGGAGGCGTTCTGGGCCGGCGGGTCGGGCGTGGTGGTGCTCCCCTGCGGCGCCGGCAAGACGCTGGTCGGCGCGGCGGCGATGGCCGAGGCGAAGGCGACCACGCTGATCCTGGTCACCAACACGGTCGCCGGCCGGCAGTGGAAGCGGGAGCTGATCGCCCGCACCTCGCTGACCGAGGACGAGATCGGCGAGTACTCGGGCGAGCGCAAGGAGATCCGGCCGGTCACCATCGCCACGTACCAGGTGCTCACCTCGCGGCGCGGCGGCGCGTTCACTCACCTGGACCTGTTCGGCGCCCGCGACTGGGGCCTGGTCGTCTACGACGAGGTCCACCTGCTGCCCGCGCCGATCTTCCGGTTCACCGCGGACCTCCAGGCCCGCCGCCGGCTCGGCCTCACGGCGACTCTGGTACGCGAGGACGGCCGGGAGGGCGACGTGTTCAGCCTGATCGGGCCCAAGCGGTACGACGCGCCGTGGAAGGACATCGAGCAGCAGGGCTGGATCGCCCCGGCACAGTGCACCGAGGTACGGGTCACCCTGACCGACGCGGAGCGGATGTCCTACGCGACGGCGGAGTCCGAGGAGCGCTACCGGATGGCGGCGACGGCTCGTACCAAGCTGCCGGTGGTGCGCGCCCTAGTGGAGCGGCACCCGCAGGAGCAGGTGCTGGTGATCGGTGGGTTCCTCGACCAGTTGCACCAGCTCGGGGAGTACCTGGACGCGCCGATCGTGCAGGGCTCGACCACCAACAAGGAGCGGGAGCGGCTCTTCGACGCGTTCCGCTCCGGCTCACTGCGGACGCTGGTGATCTCCAAGGTGGGGAACTTCTCGATCGACCTGCCGGAGGCGGCGGTGGCGATCCAGGTGTCCGGGACGTTCGGGTCGCGCCAGGAGGAGGCGCAGCGGCTGGGGCGGGTGCTGCGGCCGAAGGCCGACGGGCGGCAGGCGCACTTCTACACCGTCGTCTCCCGCGACACGATCGACACGGAGTACGCGGCACACCGGCAGCGCTTCCTGGCCGAGCAGGGGTACGCGTACACCATCGTGGACGCCGACGACGTCCTGGGACCGTCCCTGCCGACGTTCGACTGACGCATCTTGATCGACTCCGGTCGGCGGCTTCCGTGGCCGGCACCGGTCGGCGGGTTGCTTGATCGACTCCATGTCGGCGATATGGCGATGTCAGGCCACTCCGATACCGCGCATCGCCGACATCGAGCGCCTCGCTTCGCGAGCCCTTGAACGTCAGCGCCGGGGGGCCGACTACCCCTCATTCTGCCGGCCAGGAGTCGCCCCCGCTGAACCAGTGAGGCAGTCGGGCAACCTCGAAATGGCCAGCAGCTGGCACCCAAGGATCCGCAGCAGTGATCGACTCCACCAGCTCCGGGACGTCCCGCCACCCGAAGCCTCGCCGGGTGTCGACTACGACAGCGGCACCCTGCTCAGCACGGCGCAGCACCGTGACGGCCGGATAGGCCGAGACGTGCTCCTCGAACGCATCAACGTCGTGCATGGTCACGGTGACATCGACGCTGTAGCTGCCGGCCACGAACTCTCGCAACTGCCGGCCGTACTGGTTACGCATCCAACGGTCGGCACAGATGAAGGCGAGCGTCCCGCCCGGCCGGAGGGAACGCAGCCCACGCTCGTAGAAGCCGACGTAGAGGTCAGATCTGCCGGTCATGGTCGGACATGCGGAGCGATAGGCAAGCATCCGGTCCGCGGGCACATCCTCCAGCCGGACGTACGGCGGGTTGCCGATGACGAAGTCCAAGTCCTGCTGGCCGTGTGGGTCGAGCAGGTAGTCCCCCTGCCGCACCCACACCGCTGCCACCTCGCGTGCTTCGGGAAGCGACCAACCCTCGTTGACCAGTACCTCCCGTACGAGCCGCCTGCTGACGGTCACGTTCCAGGCCAGCAGGTCGAGGGCGCGCAGCGCAGGCTTGGCGTCGAGGAGCGGCCGGTCGTGCTTCCGACACGAGGTGCTGACTCGGGTGGCCATTGCGGCCAGGAAAGCCCCACCACCGCACGCCGGCTCGACCGCCGTCAGTGCGGCGAGCTCCCGGTCAGGCGTGTAGCCGGCCAGGTCGAGGATCAGGTCGACGACCCAGCGGCGGGTGAAGACCTCGCCGTGCTCGATCGACTTCGCCGGGATGGCGGACAGTGGCGACAGCATTTCGCCGTGCACGAGCTGCGACTTCCCTACTGCCACCGCCTTCACCCGACAAGCATAAGGACAGCAGGGTCACGGAGATCAGTCAGCACGCTGTGGCATCACTCTTGCCCGCCATGATAGACGGTGAGAAGTGCCGCCGGAGGGCTGCCGCTATCGTTGCTCGCGCCGCCATACTCGGGCCTGAGCTTATTCGAACTGCCCATCCTCATCCGCCGGATCGGCATCTCCTTGTAAGGACTTTCTGGTCTCCGTGATGTTGAGACCCTTATAAAGACTTTGATGGACGTAAAGGACGCCACTTGCCGGCAATGTCAGGCTAGGGTCGGTAGACTTGTAGCGAGTTGAGCCTGCGCCAGCAATTCGGATGCCAATAACGGATGTATCGAAAAGAATTTCCAACGCCCGCCGCACTCCAATGTCACCCACAACACCCGGTGCCCGCTCCTGCAGGATCGCCTCCAGCTCGCTAAACCTGTCGTACCTATGAACTTGCTGACGAAGCGCTTCCAGCAACGGCTCGAACTCTGGGATCGCCTTAGAGAACTCCTGCTTGAGATCTTCAACCTTCCAGTTGCTGAACATGCTTTCCGAGCCGCGAACGTGCTCCTTAAGAATTTCCGTGCCATCGGGGTCCGCCCTCCGGAGACATTGATCCATGAACTGGAGAACTTCCCGAGGGCGAAGGAAGGTGCGCTTCAATATGTGATCAAAAGGCAAGATCGATCCCCGCATCTTGCCGTCTTCGAACAGCTCATCTACCGTCACATCTTTTGGTAGCCGGCGACTCACAAGGTCACGCAAATCGTCCGCTTCCCAGAAGATCTGCTCTTCATATGGCCTATGCTTGTCCTTATCGTCGAAGCGCAGAACGTCATAGATATCGGTTCGCAAGAAAATCACAATGCGCAAGCCGCCCGACTTGGCCCGCCTGAAGCTGTCATTCAACTCCTTTGCGGCTTTCAGGAGGCCCACAAGGAGAGACTTTGCGTCCTCCGTCCCATCCCATGCATCATCGAGGCGATCGAGCTCGACGATAACCTTCTGCTCACCGAGGGGCGCCCTCAAGTGATCAAGGAAGACCTCTAGCACGTGAGGCGTTAGGGGCTGCCTGCCACGATCTTTCCATGTCGCACCGGCGGAGAAACCGAAAGCACCTAAATTAAAGCTATCCAAGCCTTTCAGTATCGAGGTGGCGGAGTTCAATTCCTTCGCTTTGAATTCCCCGAAGTTGTCCCTCATGAAATTATGAATAGCGGCCACCTTCGTGTACGTTGCCGCCGACCACTGCTTGGTTTCTAGAGACAACAGTGCCGCAGCCACCTCAATGGCTAGAGTCAACTTCCAAGCGTTGGAATGCGAAAGATCTGACGACAGGCCCTGCTCTCGGTAGTTTTTGAGGGCATTCCAGGCATAATCGTTCACCGTCACATCGACAACATGAGTTCCCTTTCCCTGCTCGACAGCAAGCCGCGGCAACTGGCTAAAAAGAGCAGATTTGCCCGAACCCTTACGTCCAAGAAATATGTACGGGGGGCCAGCCACGGCTCGTTTAGCGTAGGGAGTCGTGATGAAATCTTCCTCAAGGCGAGGATCGGACTCAGCATCAAACCCTCCGAGGTCAATATCCCCAATGACCTGGCCCACTACGTTCAGTCCGGCCATACTCATCCCCTCTCCCTACGAATAGAGCAGTCTCGGCAAGCAGCCTGCAAGGATGCGCCCATCCTGCCCAATGAACTCTGAAGGTACCTCTACGAGACAAGATGGACCACGACGGACAACGGCTCCAGGGTTCCAGCGGCGATACTGCTACGGCCAACCTCCAGCGCCAGCCGGCTACACGTCAGAGCCTCCCAGACTCGGCGACAAAGACGCCGCGCCCCGGGCGCCCAATCAGCACCCCTTGCTCCCGCAGCCTCGCCACCGCACGACTGATCGTGGACTGCGAGACGTCATACGCATTCGCCAGCTCCCGCCCAGACGGAAGCTGAGACCCGGGCGGGTAGGTCCCGTTCTTGATCTTCTTCAGCAGGTCGTCGAGCAGTTCGTCCATCGTGGGCGGAATAGGCACGTCAGGCCCCTTGCAGTCGGTTGGCCCGCCCAGTATCAATCAACGGACCGGGCAGAGGCAACGCACGTAGCAGTGCTGACATAGGTGGGCAACTGACTCGGAGACATGCTTGACATAGGTGAATCGGTGGCAATAGCGTCGCTCTCGGTGATGCGGTGCTGCTGCGGTCGGTTGGCGCCTCTCGTACCGGTCTCGCATCGCCGTCGAGACCTCACACCTTCCGCGCTCCCCCGGGCGCGGCCGGGGCGGTCTCCGCCGGTCGCAAGCGGCGGGGATCGCCCCTCCCCCACGACCTGCGACCTCCACGAAGGGCGGTCATCTCGTGCGCAACCTGCTCCGCCGGCTGACCCGGCGGCCCCGCACCCCGCAACCACCCGCGCCGGCGGACCTGACGCCACAAGGACCACTGCGCCCCTGGCAGGTGCGGGAACGCTGCTTCAACCGACGCCGACGCGGCCTCGACCCCGTCGAGATCCGCACCTTCCTGCACCGGGTCGCCGACGAACTCACCGCCGCGCAGACCGCCCTGGTCGCGGTGCAGGAGGAGAACGTACGGATCAAGAACGCGCTGCGCGCCTGGCAGAGCGCCCAGTCGGCGAGCCACCGCTTCCGATGAGCGACCGCTGGGTGATCCACCTGCCGGTCACCGCACCCGACCTGCTCCGGGCCCGGATCTTCGCCCGGACCGCCGCGAGGGTGCTGGCCCGGCTCAGCGCCCGCGTCGAGCCGGGCGGGGTGACCGTCTCGGCCGAGGACCAGCAGGGCGTACGCCATTGGGTGTTCTGCGACCGGCTGCTGCCCGGCGGCGGGCGGTGTGCGCTGCCGGTGGATCACACCTCGGCCTGCTCCCGGCGTCTGCCGTGGCTGCGGCGGCCCTGACGAGCCCCGACCGCAACGGGTGCCCCGCGTGGCGTGACGACATCACGCCGGCTCACCGGCTCAGGACGGTCTCCCGTTCCATGTGGGACAGCTTCTCGGGATTGCGCACGGCGTAGATCCCGGTGATGAGGCCGTCGTCGACACGCAGCGCCAGGACCGTGTCCAGCTCGCCGTCGAGGTGCAGGATCAGCGCCGGCACGCCGTTGACCTGCGCCGGCCGCCACGACGTGCTGCCCGCGACCTTGTCCCACCCGCCGGTCAGCAGGCGGGCCACCTTGTCGGCTCCGAGGATGGGCCGCGGCACGGCCTGCTTGACGCCGCCACCGTCGCCGAGCAGGACAACGTCCGGCGCGAGGATGTCGAGCAGGTGCTGCAGGTCGCCGGTTTCGACGGCCCGCCGGAACGCCTCGAGCGCGGATCGGGTCTCGGTCGCGGAGACGACCTGCCGGGGCCGGCGCGCCGCGACGTGTGCCCGTGCCCGGTGGGCGATCTGTCGGACGGCGGCGGGCTTCTTGTCGACGGCTTCGGCGATCTCGTCGTACCCGAGGTCGAACACCTCGCGGAGCACGAACACCGCCCGTTCGGTCGGTGCGAGGGTCTCCAGCACCAGCAGCATCGCCATCGAGACGCTGTCGGCCAGCGCGATGTCCTCGGCGACGTCGGGAGCGGTGAGCAGCGGCTCGGGCAGCCAGGGGCCGACGTACGACTCCTTGCGGCGGCTGAGCGTACGCAGGCGGGTGAGTGCCTGTCGGGTGGTGACGCGGACCAGGTAGGCGCGCTGGTCCTGGACCGCGCCGAGGTCGACGCCCGCCCACTTCAGCCAGGTCTCCTGCAGGACGTCCTCCGCGTCGGCGGCCGAGCCGAGCATCTCGTACGCGACGGTGAAGAGCAGGTTGCGGTGGGCGACGAACGCCTCGGTGGCCGGGTCCGGGCGGTCGTCGGCGGCGGTCTGCGGCGTACCCACCATGGGTGGCTCCTGTTCGCTCGACTGCGTCACCCATCAGATGCCGGGCCCGGCCGCTCTGTGACACCTCACGCTGTGGCAGTCGTCACCCGGCGGCGCTGTCACGGGCGCCCGGCGGCCGGCATCTCGTGTTCGTCCCACCGGACACCGAGAGGGAAGGACCGAGCCATGGACGCCCGATTCAACATGCTCGACAACGAGCTCGCCATGAAGTTCTTCAAGCGGTTCGCGAACGCCGGTCTCGCGATCCAGCAGTCGCCGTTGCCGAGGGCCACGCAGGAGCTGGTGTCGCTGCGGGCCAGCCAGATCAACGGCTGCGGCTGGTGCATCGACATGCACACCAAGGACGCCGTGGCGGCCGGCGAGAGCGCGGTAAGGCTCCACCTGGTCGCCGCCTGGCGCGAGTCCAGCGTCTTCACCGAGGCCGAGCAGGCCGCGCTGGCACTCGCCGAGGAGGGCACCCGGCTCGCCGACGCCCATCAGGGCGTGTCCGACGAGACGTGGGCCCGGGTACGCAAGCACTACGACGACGACCAGATCGCCGCGCTGGTCGCGCTGGTCGCCCTGATCAACGCGGCCAATCGGCTCGCCGTGATCGTGCACCAGCGCGGCGGTTCCTACCAGCCGGGCATGTTCGCCGCCGCGTTCGAATGAGCCGGGAGCGCCGGCCCTGGATCATCCGATCCCGGGCCGGGCGCCTACGGCGACGACCGTCACGCGAGCTGCACCTGGCGGGCGTGGTCCCCGTCCGGGGTGGACCGGCGCCGGTGGGGCGAGCGCGCGGCGAACACGAGCAGCCACACCATGAGGACGACCTCGCCGGCGAACGTGACCGCGGCGACCTCGATCGCGTACCCGGCCGAGACCAGCGCGCCGACCGAGTCGGCGAGGTAGCCCGCACCGGCGACCGCCACGAGCACCGCCACCCACCTCGGCACCGTGGAGGACCGCCAGGCCAGCCACCCGACCAGCATCAGGTGGACGCCGAAGATGGTCAGCCCCAGGCTCCAGATGTCCTCGAATTCGGTGATCCGCGCATACACCCGGGGGCTGATCCGGTCGGTCGCCGCACCGCCACGCAGGAGACCGGCGGCGGCGATCAGGTGCGTGATCGCGACGGCGAAGACGACCGCGTACGCGGTGCGGCACCAGGCCGAGAGCAGCGCGACGGCGCGGTGGGTGTCCGCGAAGAACGCCCGCAGCGCCCAGGCGACCAGCACGTCGAGGCCCGCCACCGCGAACAGGGCGACGACGGCGAGGACGAGGGCCCGTTGGTTCGACAGCAGTCGGGTGGTGGTCTCGACGGCGTCGGTGGAGACCAGCCGATCCACGACGCCGAAGATGGCCAGCCCCGCGAGGACCGCCATCGACAGCAGGCCGAGCCCGGCGGCCAGCGCCGCCCGACTCACCCGGAGGTCGCCGTCCGCGCCCGCCCCTGCGCCCGGCGGCCCGGCGGGGGTGGCCGGCTGCCCGGTGGTGGCGGGCGCGAAGCCGCGGACGAGCAACAGCACGCCGAAGACGACCTCGAACAGGCCTCCCGGGATCGCCGGCACGACCCCGACCGAGGCCCCCGTCAGCTCGGCGACCGCGCCGGTCGCCAGCAGCGCGTACCCGGCGAATCCCCAGATCGCCAGCGGGCGCGGCACCCAGCGCTGCCGGTGGAGGGCCAGGCAGAACGGCAGGCTGCCCAAACCCAGCGACAACATGGCCGCCTGGTACGCGATGTCGGCGGCGTCGGCCCCGACCGAGTCCAGCAGGACGATCCCGGCGGTCAGCAGGAACGCCTCCACGCCCCGCGCGACAAGGTATGTCCAGGCGGCCCCCGGATGTGGTCGGCGCAGCGCCCGGAAGACCAGTACGCCGATGGCCGCCACCATGACGGAGTTGAGCACCACGAGCGCCGACCCGGCGAGTTGCCCGGCGAGAGCGCTGCCTGAGCCGTAGGCGACGAACGCCAACAGGAAGAACGCACCGGCGCATCTGCCGGCCACGCGAAGGGACATCTCGGCCTCCCAAGCCTTCGTACTAAGTACGTAGTACTAAGTACGATAGGTTTGGCGGCGACGCCGGTCAACGGAACGCCGAGAAGACGGGAGCCAGACAGTGGGCGAACCAGCACGGCAGTTGAGCCGCGAGCGGGTGCTGCGGGCCGCGTTCGGTATCGCCGACGCGCACGGCCTGGGGGCGTTGACCATCCGGTCGCTGGCCGCCGAACTGAACACCAAGCCGATGTCGCTCTACCACTACATCCGCAACAAGGACGAACTCCTCGACGCCCTCGTCGACGGGGTGTTCGCGGAGATCGAACTGCCACAGGTGGGCGGCGACTGGCGAGCCGAGGTACGCCGGCGGTCCCTCTCGGCCCGTACGGTCCTCGCCCGGCACCCCTGGGCGCTGGCCCTGGTCGAAACCCGGACCAGCCCCGGGCCGGCGACCCTGCGCCATCACGACGCCATGCTGGGCGTGCTGCGGGCCGGAGGATTCTCGCTACAGATGACGGCCCACGCCTACGCGATCGTCGACGCGTACGTCTACGGCTTCGTGCTGCAGGAGGCGTCGTTGCCGTTCGACAGCGCGGACACCGCCACCACGGTCGCGGATTCGATCATGGAGGGTTTCGCGGCGGGCGACTACCCGCATCTGGTCGAGTTCGCCACGCAACACGTCCAGCAGCCCGGCTACCACTTCGGCGCGCAGTTCGAATTCGGCCTCGACCTGATCCTCGACGCGCTGGTGGCACGGCGACACCACGTCCCGTCGTGACTCTTCGGGACCGGTTCGACCGTCACCGCCGGATACCGCAGGGCGGTGGGAACGGCCGCGCGCACCCGACCCCGAACAAGAAGTTGGCGGGCCGCTGAGTGCGACCCGCCAACCCCGACACGGCTCGGTCAGCCGGCGCCGCCGGCCCGGAAGGCGACCCAGGCGTCGCTCATCCGGTCCGCCTGCCCGGCGGTGAACATGTTCATGCAGGAGTCCTGCGTGTAGTCCATGAAGTTGTGGATCGGGTCCAGCCCGGGCGCGGTGCAGCTGTCCGCGCCGACCGGGCAGTTGAACTGCGGCGTGGCCTCGCGCGGGGTGTCCTCGACGAAGTCGCCGGAGGCGGAGCAGCCGTGCGCGAAGGTGTGCTCCAGCATCAGCCAGTGCCCGACCTCGTGCGTCAGGGTGTCACCGAGGGCGTACTTGCCGGCGGTGCCGCCCGGCATCGACTCGTCGAGCAGCACCACGCCGTCGATGTAGTCGCGGCCGTTGTTGTAGCCCTTCGGGAAGTACGCCCAGCCGAGCAGGCCGCCGCCGATGTTCGCCGCGTACACGTTCAGGGTGCGGGAGTCGCCGGTGTACAGCGCCTTCTTCATGTCCCGCTCGTTCTTGCCGGGCACGACCGTGTACCAGTCGCTGTTCACGGTCCACGTGGTGTCGACCAGGTCGAACCGGAACGGCGTGTCGGAGGCGTCCGCCGCGGTACGGCCGGCGAACGAGTCGTTGAGCACCTCCATCTGGTCCGCGATCATCGTGTTGAACCGGGTCGTCTCGGCGGCGGTGAGCGGGTGGTCCGAGATCATGTGGAAGACCGTCGGCACGGTGACACTGCCGTTGGCCAGACGCGGGGCGTCCTTGATCACGCCGTAGGCGTTCGCCTCGTTCTTCGAGTAGAGCGCCGGCTCCTTGGCGGTGGCGCCCTCGGCCACCCGGGCCACGCTGTGCCCGTCGGCGTCCGTCTCACACGCCTCGACGCCCGGGGAGACGGTGGCGGGTGCGGGTGCGGCCACCGCGCCGTACGCACCGCCGGACGTCAGGAACGTGGCGGCGGTGGCGGTGAGGACTGCCAACCGGAAGGCAGATTTTCTGTGCATCGATGCACCTTTCAGGGGATGGCGAGCGGTGCGGGGCGACGCGGGGTTGCCATGACCAGGTCAATGACGTCGCCGTTCCGGTATAAGACCACGTCAGCGGCGTCGGCGACAGCCCTGGAGACGGGGCGCGAGTCGATGTAACGGCAGGGGGCTGAGCAGCGCTGTTGACGGGTTCCTCAGGCCGCCCGGAGCTTCCGGAGGACGTACTGGTTGAGGCTCATGCCGTCCTCGGCGGCCTGGATGGCGAGTTCGCGGTGCAGGCTCTCGCCGACGCGCAGGTTGAACTTGCCCGAGTAGCTGCGTTCAGCGAACGGCTGCGGCACTTGCTCGCCCTGCTCCTCCATGTCCGCGATCACGTCACGCAGCACGTCCTGGAGCCCCTGCAGAGCCTCGATCTGGGAAACGGCCAGCCAGGAGAGGGACGGGAACTCGGCGCAGGTGGCGACGAACTCGCGATCCTCGGCGGACCAGGTGACGCGATAGGTGTAGTGGGTAATCTCGGGACGGGGATCGATCTGCATCACATGGCCTCCCTCTTGTCGATCGCCTTGAGCACCTGCGATGTTCTGCTGATTCTTCCGACATCGCGTCAACGATCCTGGCCATGGACGGCACCAACCAATGGTGCTGTCGGCGGTACCACAGTCGCAACGCTCAACCCCTGAACGGCACTCCGGCCGGGTCGGTCGCCTCGACGACGCGGCGTGGGTCAGGCGGTTGCGCCGGCGGCCACCACCGCCGCCCGGCGGCGGCGCAGCACCAGCCAGGTGGCGAGGATCGTCAGGGAGACCAGCGGAGCCGGATGGCCGAGCACCGCGGCGACGGTGAGGTCCGCGACGACCCCGGCGACGGTCGCCACGAACACCCAGCGGGGTGCCGTCTCGGCGGAGACCCGCCGACGGTCCGCCGGCATCCAGCGGGTCGTCGACCACGGCTTCGCCACCGACACCCACGCCTGGAAGGCGATCGCACCAGCCATCAGCGCCGAGCCGACAGCCAACGGTACGGCCGGCCCGGAGGCGCCGGTGGCCGCCGCCGAGACGCTCTCCTCCAGCGCCCCGCCGAGGACGAAGATGCCCAGGTAGAGCTGGACCAGCGTGATCGCGAACTTCACCAGCACCCACCAGTGCCGGACGAACCCCCACGGGGTCGCGGCGGCGAGCATGAACCCGGTGAACGCCGAGGCGTTGGCGAGCGGGGCGAGCAGCCGGCCGTCGAGCACCTGCGCCATCGAGGTGGCGCTCTCGGCCACCGCCCGGCTCTGGGTGGTCAGGCTGGTCACCAGCAGCACGAAGATCGCCAGGGCCTGCGCCATCCACCCCACCGAGGTGACGACGTGCAGCCAGACCGTGAGCTGCCGCCAGCGGCGTACGGGTCGGGAGGCCATGCAGGCAACGCTGTCACCGCGCCGGCGCGCCGACCACCGGAGAAAACCCGCGTCGTACGACCCTGAGGCCGGGCTCCGTCCTCAGGGGATCCCCTACGGCGGCCGACGCCGGTCACAGCAGCCCGGCACGGCTACGGCCGGCGGACCCGGTAGTAGAGGTGGGTGACCTCGTCGCCCTCGATCACCGTCGGCCCGGTCAGCTCGACCGGTGCCTTGCGGAGCTGGTCGAAGAAGGGAACGCCGCCGCCGAGCAGCACCGGCACCAGGTTGACCCGGATCTCGTCCAGCAGCCCGAGGTCGAGGCACTGCCGGGATACGCTGCCGCCGTTGACCCCCACCCACCGGTCACCGGCCAGCTCCCGGGCCCGCGCGACGGCGCTCTCCACCCCGTCGGTGACGAAGGTGAACCACGGGCCCTCGCGCGCCCAGCCGTCCGGCACCTGGTGGGTGACGACCACGACCGGCCGGCCGATCGGGTGCTGGCCGCCCCACCCGTCGGTGAGGTCGAAGAGCCGCCGGCCGACGACCAGCGCCCCGGTGTCGTCGAGGGTACGCAGGTGCCGGGCGCTCGCCGCCGAGGTGCGGAACGTCCTGTCCGGCTGGGCGGTGGGTCTGACGACGTCGCCGTTGCCGTACCACCGGAAGAGCAGGTCGAAGCCGCTCTCGTCGGGGCCGGCGATGTAGCCGTCCAGGGACATGCTCGCCTCGGTGAAGACACCGGCCATCGACTCTCTCCCTCTCAGAGGACGCGGGTGATCCGGTCGGCGGCGATGCGGCCGTCGAGGCGCGACCGGTCGAGGTTGGCGCAGACGACCACGGACGCGCCGACGGACAGCGGGGCGAGCAGCCACTTCAGCGGCTGCTCGTGCCGGTCCGCGTCGACCAGCAGCCGGTCACCGGCCCGCAGGTCGAGCTGGTCGGCCACGGCCCGGGCGAGGCTGCCCCACTCGTCGTAACTGGTGCCGTCCGGGCTGGCTGCCTGGCCCGGGTGGACGGCAGCGTGGTCGGGCGGGACGTCGGTGTGCCGGAGCACCTCGGTGGACCAGTCGAGCCAGCCGACCGGCACGTCGTCGAGCGGTCCGGGCGCGGTGCCGACGAGGTAGCGGTGCACGCCCTCGGGCACGTCCTCCAGCCAGTCGTCGAGCCGCTGCGGGGTCACGAACACCGCGTCGTACGGCCGGTCGCCGCCCGGTTCGAGGACCGGCAGCCCGGCCGTGGCGCGCGGTCGGAACGACACCGCCATCCCGACCGACCAGGCGCCGAGCAGCACCGCGGCGGTACGCCAGTGCGGCGGCAGCAGCACCGCGACGCGGCTGCCCGGGGCCAGCCCGCAGCCGTCGCGCAGCAGGCCGGCGCAGCGGGCCGCCCACCCGCCGAGCTGCCCGGCGGTCAGGTCGGTCCGTTCCCCGGTCGCGTCGTCGAGCCAGGTGAGCAGCGCCGATTCGTCGTCGGCAGCGGCCGGTACCCCGGCGGCCGTTCCAGGCACGATCGCGTCCACACGCGCCATCGGCACACTCCCCTCGACCGGTTGTGTCCCAGCCTACGGATCCCACCGCATTCGTCCGGCCCGGCCGGTGCGGCGCGCCGGCTACAGCCGCTCGCCCCGGGCGGCCTTGATCGACTCCATGCCGGCGACACCGGCGTGTCCCGTTGTGCCGGAAGCCGCCGTGCCGGCGACACGGAGTTGATCGATCGAGCGTTGACGGCAGTTGTCAGACTCGTGACGCGGGGGTCAGGTGTCCGATGTCGACACGCAGGGGCCAGGGCAGGAGGGCTGCATTCATGAGACGTGCAAGCTGGGTGGCGGCGGGGATCAGCGCGCTGCTGGTCGGGGCGGCGCTGGCCGTGCCGGGGCCGGCCGGGGCGGATCCGCTCCCCATCAATCCGGTCGTCACCGCCACGGTCTGGGCGGACCAGCCGACCACCACCGAGTACGTGGTCACCAACCGCTGGTCCGCCAACTCCACCGACGGGGACGTCATTGTCCGGCGCACCGGCACCGGGGCGTACACCGTGGTGCTGGAGGGAGCGGCGACGAGCGGCGGCGTCGCGCACGTCGTGGCGTACGGCGGCGGGCCGGTGCACTGCACGGTCGCCGCCTGGTACCGGACTCTCCTCGGCGGCGAGGACATGCTGATCCAGGTGCGCTGCTTCGCGGCGACCGGCGCGCCGGTGGACAGCCGCTTCGTGGCGACGTACACCAACCGCCGGCAGATCCACCAGGGCCGGCTGGCGTGGTTCGTCACCGACCAGGCGGTGCCGACCGGGCTGCGCACCCTGCCGGCCACCTACCGGTACGACTCCACCGGCGGGGAGATCCGGTACGAACGCCTGGAGACGGGCCGCTACCAAATCCGGATGAACCCGAACCCGGAGACGCCCGGGACCGCGTACTTCCCGATAACCCATGTGACCGCGCTCGGCACCAGCGCGGTGAACTGCCAGATCGCCTGGCCCGACCACCGGCAGGTCCGGTGCGCCAACGCGGCCGGCATCCCGGTCGACGCCCGCTTCGCGGTCACCTACGGCACCCGGGTGGACCTGCTCGGCCACTCGGCCGGCCCGCGTTTCGCCAGCGGCACCCTCTACGGCGAGAACATCCGCGACGGGGTGATCAGCGGTGACGCGTACAACTCGACGCTGGGTGACTACGGCGGGGCACGGGGTGACCTGCTCGGCACCGGCCGCTACCAGATGACGTTCCGCAACACCGGTACCACCTACGGCACCGCCTTCGTCAACGCGCACGCCCCGCACTTCGACAGCCAGCCGATCCGGGGGCACTGCGTGCTGGCGGGCTGGGGTCGTTCCGGGGCGGACACGGTCGTCCGGGTCAACTGCTACGCCTGGTTGGGCGTGCCGGCCAACCTGAACGCGCGTATCTCGTACACCACCTGGCCGTACGCCTGACGGGCCTCAGCGGGCGGGCAGTTCCGGGCCGCCGTCGAGCAGGGGGGCCAGCAGGTCCCCCTGCTTCTCCACCCGCTTCAGCACCTCCGTCGCCGTGTACGGCTTGGTCGACGGCCGCTTGCCGGCCGCCCCCGCCTCGACCTCGTCCCAGGTCAACGGGGTCGACACCGACGGCACCGACTGGGCGCGCAGCGAATACGGCGCCACGGTCGTCTTCGCCGCGTTGTTCTGACTCCAGTCGATGAAGACCTTCCCCGGCCGCAGGTTCTTCGCCATCTTCGACACGATCAGCTTCGGGTGCGCCTGCTCCAGCTCCTGCGCGATCCGCTTGGCGTACGCGGACACGTCGTCGGCGGACTGGGTGCCGCGTATGGGGCAGCAGAGCTGCATGCCCTTCTTGCCGGAGGTCTTCGGGTAGGACTCCACTCCGTCGAGAGCCAGCCGGTCGCGCATCAGCAGCGCCACCTGGCAGCACTGCCTCAACGCGGCCGGGGCGCCCGGGTCCAGGTCGACGACCATCATGTCCGGGTGCTCGCCGACCTTCCACTGCGGCGTGTGCAGCTCCAGGGCGGCGAGGTTGGCCAGCCAGACCAGGGTGGGCAGGTCGTCGGCGACCACGTAGTCGATGGTCTCCCGGCCCTTGCTGGAGCCGGGGGCGGGCAGCGTCTCGGTGCGTACCCAGCCGGGGGTCGCGGCCGGGGCGTTCTTCTCGAAGAACGACCCACCGGTGACGCCGTTGGGGAAGCGGATCCGGGTCAGCGCCCGGTCGGTCAGGTGCGGCAGCAGCACCGGGGCGATCCGGGTGTAGTAGTCGATCACCTCGCCCTTGGTGAACCCGGCCTCGGGATAGAGCACCTTGTCCAGGTTGGACAGCTCCAACGCACGTCCCTCGACCTCGACCTTCAGCCGCTCACCCGGCATCGTCGACCTCCTCCGGCGGCTTGTCCGGCCGCAGCCGCAGCACCCGGGGGAACCGCAGCCGCCCGTCCGGGGTGCGCTGGCCGTACTTGACCTCGACCACGACCTGAGGGGTTACCCAGATCGCGCCCCGGGCATCCTCGCGCGGCACGTCCCCCGCGAACGGCGGCGCGTCGGTGCGCAGCGGTTCCAGTTCCCGCAGCAACTCCCGTTCGATCGCCGCGCCGATCCCGCCGCCGACCCGGCCCCGGTAGGTGAGCCGGCCGTCGGGGCGGGGCACCCCGACCAGCAGCCCACCGATCTTCCGCGCGCCGGGCCGCCAGCCACCGACCACGAAGTCGCCGGTCACCTCCAGCTTGACCTTCACCCAGTCCGGCGAGCGCACCCCGGGTCGGTAGACGGAGTCGACCCGCTTGGCCATCACCCCCTCCAGGCCGTGTTCGCCCGCCGCCTCGTAGGTGGCGGCGCCGTCGGCGAAGGAGGGGGGCACCGCCCACCGGGCCGCGCCGAGGCCCAGGCCGTCGAGGGCGGCCCGCCGCTCGTGGTAAGGCCACCCGGTGAGGTCCTCGCCGCGCAGCCGGAGCAGGTCGAAGATCATGTACGTGACCGGCACGGTGGCCGCCAGCCGGGCCGCCTTCGCCCGGTCCCGCACGTGCATCCGCTCGGCGAGGGCGGTGAACGACGGCTGCCCGGTGGCGTTGAAGAGCACCACCTCGCCGTCGAGCAGCGCGTCGTCGACCTGCTCGGCCAGGGTGATCAGCTCGGGGTACGCGACGGTGATCTCCACGCCGCTGCGGGCGTACAGGTGTTGCCGGCCGCCGGTGACGTCGGCGAGCGCCCGGACCCCGTCCCACTTGAACTCGTACGCCCAGCCGTCATCGACCGGGAGCTGCCCGGTGATCGCGAGCATCGGCTTCAGCGGCGCGCCGGGCACCTCCTGACTGTAGTTGCGCACGGAAGCGCGTGCGTGCGCTTCGATCGTTTGCGATCCTGGTCAGATCGGGGAGAGGAGTACGGCATGCGCGCCATCTGGAAGGGGGCGGTGTCCTTCGGGCTGGTCTCCATCGGGGTGAAGCTCTACTCGGCCACCGAGGAGAAGGACATCCGTTTCCACCAGGTGCACCGGCAGGACGGCGGCCGGATCCGCTACAAGCGGACCTGCCAGGTCTGCGGTGAGGAGGTCACCTACGACGACATCGCCAAGGGGTACGACCTGGGCGGCGGCGAGATGGTGATCCTGACCGACGAGGACTTCGCCGACCTGCCGCTGACCAGCTCACGCGCGATCGACGTGCTGGAGTTCGTCCCGGCGGAGCAGGTCGACCCGATCCTCTACAACAAGGCGTACTTCCTGGAGCCGGAGGGCGCGGCCACCAAGCCGTACGTGCTGCTGCGCGACGCGCTGGCCGACTCGGAGCGGGTGGCCATCGTCAAGGTGGCGCTGCGCCAGCGGGAGCAGTTGGCCACCCTGCGGGTCCGCGAGGGCGTGCTGCTGCTCAACACGATGCTCTGGCCGGACGAGGTGCGTACCCCCGACTTCGGCTTCCTGGACGAGGACCTCAAGGTCCGCCCCCCGGAGCTGGCGATGGCCTCCTCCCTGATCGACTCGATGGCCGGCGAGTTCCAGCCGGACGCCTTCACCGACGACTACCGGGCGGCGTTGCAGGAGGTCATCGACGCCAAGGTCGAGGGGCGCGAGGTGGTGCAGCCGGAGGAGGAAGAGGCCGCCCCGGCCGCCGCGGTGGACCTGATGGCCGCGCTGAAGGCGTCGGTGGAGCGGGCCCGCGCCGCCCGGGGCGAGGAGCCGTCCGGCGGCGCGGGCGAGCCGACCCCGATCTCGGCGGCACGCTCGGCCCAGAAGGCCGCGAAGAAGGCCGCGAAGGCCCCGGCGAAGAAGGCCCCGGCGAAGAAGGCCGCGAAGAAGGCGGAGCCGGCGAAGAAGACGGCCGCCAAGAAGCCGGCGGAGAAGAAGGCGGCCAAGGCCCCGGCGAAGAAGGCCGCCGAGAAGAAGGCCGCCCCCCGCAAGACCGCCTGACGGTGCCGGGCGATCTCCCCGGCACCGTCAGGCGGCTCGGACCGTCAGCCCCGGCCGAGCTTCCCGGTCGGGGTGATGCGGACGATCACCCGCTCCTCGCCGGGCTGCCGGAACGGATAGCTGTCCTGCCCGAGGTACTTCTTCGCCATCTTGTCGATGTGCTCGTCCGCGCCGTCGGTGACGAACTCGGCGGTGCCCTTCACCCACAGGGTCCGGAAGTCGTCCGCCTTGTCGACCACGGACACCGCGACCACCGGGTTGCGCTGGATGTTGACGTACTTCTGCCGCCCCTTGGCGGTGTTGAACACGATGTGCTCGCCGTCGGTGTCCACCCACACCGGGGTGACGTGCGGGGTGCCGTCGGCCTCGATGGTCGCCACGTGGGCCAACTGCGGCTCGGAGAGCAGGGCCAGGTCTTCGTCGGTGAGGATCGCCATGGTCGGAATCTACCGCCGTCGGGTCCACCGCACCGGGACGAAACGGGACGCCGGGGGCGGAGCGGGGACGGCCGGTGGCGGACCGGGCGGGCGACGGGGCACCGACGGCATCGATCCAGGTACCGTGTGCGCTGGCCACGGCACCGGGTCGCCGGGCCGGTCACCCACACCAGCAGGGAGTCGAGGACGTGAGCGAGCGTACGGAGAACCGGTCGGCGGGCCAGGGCCCGGAGACGAAGGCGCAACGGCGGCTGGCCGCCCAGCTGGCCGCGCAGAAGGCCGCCGAGGCGAAGAAGCGCCGCCAGGCATGGCTGGGCGCGCTCACCGGACTGGTCGTCATCGCCGTGATCGTCGGGGTGTTCGTGGTGACCCGCGGCGGCGACGACGACACGCCGAAGCAGGCCGCCTCGCCGGCCGGCTGCCCGGGCGGCTTCCCGACCCTGCCCGACGGCGCCGACCAGGCGCTCTGCACCAAGCCGGCGGCCGGCAAGGGCGAGGGCGAGCTGACCGGCCTGAAGGCCACCCCACTGATCCGCGGCAAGGGCCCGGCGGCCCAGGCCGGCCAGCAGATCACGGTCAACTACGTCGGCGTCTCGTACCGGACCGGCGAGGAGTTCGACGCCTCCTGGAAGCGCTCGGAGCCGTTCTCGTTCCTGCTCGGCCAGGGCAACGTCATCCCCGGCTGGGACCAGGGCATGCAGGGCCAGACCGTCGGCAGCCGGGTGCAGCTGGACATCCCGGCCGACCTGGCGTACGGCGACAAGCCGCAGCGCCCGGGCGCGCCGGCCGGCCCGCTGCGCTTCATCGTCGACGTCCTCGCGGTGCAGTAGGCCACACTGCTCTTCCCGGCTGTCGTACACGCGCAGTAGGTTCGGGGTCACCGTGGGCGGTCCGCCGCCGCACGGTGACCCCTCACCACGCGGAGGTGCACGTGCCGGTGCTGGACGACCCCGGGCGCACGGCCCGGCTCATGTGGACACACGTCGAACCCCTGCACGCGGTCACCTACTTCCATCCCCGGGCCCGCGCCGCGTACGAGGCGGTCGGGCTGCGCGGCTACTGGCGGGGATACTTCGCCGGCCGGGCCGCGCCGCTCGGGCCCACCGACGCCGCCCCGGTGATCGCGACGTTCTTCAACTTCGCCCCGCACATGGTGTCCCGGGCGCTGCCCGCCGTCTGGAAGCTGGCCACCCCGCAGGAGGCGCTGCGAGCCCGGCTCACCGGCGCCGTGCAGGCGCTGGCCGAGCTGACCTACGAGCTGCCGGAGTCGCATCTGGTCGAGGCGGCCGACCTGCTGGAGGAGGCGGCCGCCGCCCAGGACACCGCCGGCCGGGTGCTCGGCGCGGCCAACGCCGCCCTGCCCCGCGGCGAGTACCCGCTGGCCCGGCTCTGGCAGGCCGCCACCACGCTCCGCGAGTCGCGCGGTGACGGGCACGTCGCCGCGCTGGTCGCCGCCGGTCTCGACCCGGTCGAGACGCTGGCCTGGCGGGTCGCGGTGGACATGCCCCTGCAGAACCTGCTCGGTCGGGGCTGGTCGGAGGAGCAGTGGCAGGCGGCCCGGGGCCGGCTGGCCGAACGTGGCTGGCTCGACCCGGAGGGCGAGCCGACCGACGTCGGCCGGGCCGACTTCCAGGCGATCGAGGACGCCACCGACCGTGCCGCCGCGCGCCCCTGGGTGGCCCTCGGCGCGGACCGCGTCGACCGCCTGCGTGAACTGCTCGACCCGATGGCCCGCGCCTGCCACACCGTCATCCCGGAGAACAGCCCGATCGGGCTGCCCGCCCTCCGGTCCTGACACCGGGCACCACGCCGGACCGGGCTCGGCAAGATCATCACCAGGTCGCCGGCACGGCGGTGTCATCACGCCCCCGATACCGCCACATCCGCGCCATGGTGACGCGCGGCGGGGCAGGGACGGCGGCCGGGTGTCGGGGAGGCAGGATGGGCGGGTGACGGTGGACGCGGTGATCTTCGACCTGGACGGCGTGATCGTGGACTCGGAACCGGTCTGGGAGGAGGTCCGGCGGGCGTACGTGGCCGCGCACGGGGGCACCTGGCAGCCGGACACCCAGCGCCGGCTGATGGGGATGAGCACCGGCGAGTGGGCCGAGTACCTCAGCGGCGAGCTGGGCGTCGACCGGACCGCCGGGCAGGTCGCCACCGAGGTGGTCGAGGAGATGACCCGGCGCTACGCGCAGCGCGTACCGCTGATCGACGACGCCGACGCGGTCGTGCGCCGGATGGCCGCGCGGTGGCCGCTGGGGCTGGCCAGCTCGTCGCCGACCCGGCTGATCGCGGCGGCGCTGGCCGCGACCGACCTGGCCGCCGCTTTCCGGGTCACCCTCTCCACCGAGGAGACCGCGCGGGGCAAGCCGGCGCCGGACGTCTGGCTCGCCGTCGCCGAGCGGCTCGGCGTCGACCCGACCCGCTGCGTCGCCATCGAGGACTCCTCCAACGGGGTACGCTCCGCGGCCGCCGCCGGCATGCGGGTGATCGCGGTGCCGCACGGGTCGTACCCGCTGGACCCGGACGCGGCGGCGCTCGCCGCTGTGACGCTGGCCTCGGTGGACGCCCTCACCCCGGAGGTCGTGGAGCGGCTCGGCTGACCGACGCCACGTCCCGGGCCACCCCTGGTCAGCGGACGCGGCGGGCGGCCACCGCGCAGTAGGGCCCGTCGGGGCGGACGGCCGGCTCGACGGCCCAGCCGGTCTCCCGCAGCCGCGCGGCCACCCGTTCGACGATCGCGGTCAGCCGACCGGCGTCGGGGGGCTGCCAGCACAGGTGCAGCTCACCGCCGGGAGCGAGCAGCCGGGGCAGCAGCGCGTACTCGACGCCGGGCGGGCGGACCCAGAACAGGTTGACGTCGACGGCGAGGATCCGGTCGAACGGGCCGTCGGCGGGGTCGAGCGCGGCCAGCTCGGCGACCCGGAACGTGGCCCGGCCGGCGGCGACGGCCGCCGCGTTGCGGGCCTCGGCGGCCCGGATGGCCCCGGCCGAGCGGTCGACGGCCAGCAGCGTGCCGTCGGTGAGCGTCCGGCAGATCAGCTCGGCGGCGACGCCCCGGCCGCAGCCGATCTCCAGCACCCGGTCGCCGGGGCGGGGGGCGAGTCGGTCCACCGCCCAGGTCGGTCGCGCAGGTGTGGCCGCCATGCGGTGACCGTAGCGGCCACCACCGTCAGATTCGCCGGCTGCGGCTGGAGCGGGGCAGGAAGGGCCGCCCCGGGTCGTCCGCCGCCGGCCGTGGTGAGGCCGGTTCCGGATCGTCCGCCGGTCGGTCGTCCCCGGTCCCCTCCCCGCCGGACGGCCTCGGCGCCACCAGCACCGGTATGTCCCGCATGATCACTCCTCTGTCGCCGACTACCGGGTTATACGGTTTGCGGGGCGGGCCGGATCGGAATGATCACGTGCGGTCCGGGTAGGGCTGCGGTCCGAGCTTGAGGAGACGGCGATGAAGGCGATCGTGTACGAGCGCACCGGCGACCCCTCGGTGCTCCAGCTGGTGGACCGGCCGGTGCCGGAGCCCGGTCCCGGTGAGGTGCTGGTCCGGCTGGCCGTCTCCGGGGTCAACCCGACCGACTGGAAGGCGCGGCGGCAGTGGCCGCTGCCGAAGGGCTGGCAGACGCCCGGCCAGGACGGCGCCGGGGTGGTCGAGGCGGTCGGCGCGGGCGTCGACGCGGACCTGGTCGGCGAACGGGTGTGGCTGTGGGAGGCCGCCTGGCAGCGCCCCTGGGGCACCGCCGCCGAGTACACGGTGGTCCCGGTGCGGCAGGCGGCGCCGCTCGGCGACGCCTCCTTCGACCTGGGCGCCTGCCTGGGCATCCCGTTCCTGACCGCGCACCGCTGCCTCACCGTCGGCGAGTACATGCCGGAGCGGCTGCACCCGGGCGCGCTCAGCGACCACGTGGTGCTGGTGCAGGGCGGCGCGGGTGCGGTCGGCAACGCGGCGATCCAGCTCGCCCGCTGGGCGGACGCCTGCGTCGTCGCCACCGTGAGCAGCCCGGAGAAGGCGCAGCTCGCGGCGGCGGCCGGCGCGGACTTCGTGGTCGACTACCGGCGGCAGGACGTGGTGGAGGAGGTCCGTAAGGTCGCGCCCGACGGCGTGCACACCATCGTCGAGGTGTCCGCCGCGCGCAACGCCGCGGTCGACGTCCAGCTGCTGCGGTCCGGCGGGACGGTCTGCGTGTACGCCGACGACGGCGGCGACGAGGTGACCCTGCCGATCCGGCCGCTGATGGTGCCGAACGCCCGCTGGCAGTTCGTGCTGGTCTACACCGAGCCGAAGGCGGCGAAGGCGCAGGCGCTGGTCGACGTGGCGGCGGCGGTCGCCCAGGGCGGCGTACGGGTGGGCGAGGAGGCCGGGCTGCCGCTGCACCGCTACCCGCTGGCCGACACGGCGGCGGCGCACCAGGCGGTGGAGGACTCGGTGGTCGGAAAGGTGCTGGTCAGCACCGCTGCGGAGTAGTTCGCGAGGGCATTTCGCAATCGCCCGGACAGAGCCGAACGAGTTTCGCAAGAATGATTGTGCGGGTCGCCCCGCAAAGGAAGGGCGGCCCCGGCGCGGTGCGAACGCCGGGGCCGCCCCTGGGGAGGGATGTTTCAGGAGTACGTCCCTGCCCCATACGGCGACGGGTCGCCGAAAAACGTTACGGCCCCGCCAGCTCGCGCACCTCGAGCCCGCCGTCGGCGTACCGGGACCGGACGACCTTCTTGTCGAACTTGCCGACGCTGGTCTTCGGGACCGCGTCGATGAACGCCCACCGCTCCGGCAGCTGCCAGCGCGCCACCGACTTCGCCAGGAACTCGCGCAGCTCCTCCGCGGTCACCGAAGCGCCCTCGCGGACCACCACGGTGGCGAGCGGACGCTCGTCCCAGCGCTGGTCGGGCACCCCCACCACGCACGCCTCCTGCACGTCCGGGTGGGCCATCAGGGCATTCTCCAGCTCCACCGAGGAGATCCACTCCCCACCGGACTTGATCACGTCCTTGGCCCGGTCGGTGAGGGTGATGAAGCCGTCCGGGGAGAGCGTGCCGACGTCGCCCGTACGCAGCCAGCCGTCGCGGAACTTCTCCTCGTCGGGGGCCTCGTCACCGACGTACCGGGCGGTGATCCACGGCCCACGGACCTCCAGCTCGCCCACGGACGTGCCGTCGGCGGGCAGCGGCTCGCCCAGCGGGCCGACGATCCGGGCGGCGACCCCGGCCGGCACCCGGCCCTGGGTGTAGCGGTAGCGCCAGGCGTCGTCGCCGGTGGCCCCGGCCGGCGGGCGGGCCACCGAGCCGAGCGGGGACATCTCCGTCATCCCCCAGGCGTGGATCACGTCGATGTCGTGCCGCTCGGCGAACGCGTGCATCAGCGCCGGCGGGCAGGCCGAACCACCGACGATCACCTCCTTCAGCGAGGAGGTGTCCACGTCGTGGCTGTCCAGGTACGCCAGCAGGTCGTTCCAGATGGTGGGCACCGCGCCGGCCAGGGTGGGGCGCTCGGCGGCGATCATCTCGGCGATCGGCGCGGCCTGGAGGAAACGGTCCGGCATGATCAGCGACGCGCCGGAGAGGAACGCCGCGTACGGCAGCCCCCAGGACATCGCGTGGAACATCGGCACGATGGCCAGTTCCCGGTCGGTCGGGGCGAGCCCGAAGCCCTCCGGCATGCAGATCTGCAACGAGTGCAGGTAGATCGAGCGGTGCGAGTAGGCCACGCCCTTGGGGTTGCCGGTGGTGCCGGAGGTGTAGCAGAGCGCGGCGGCGTCCCGCTCGTCCACCTCCGGCCAGTCGTAGCTCTCGGGGCGCCCGGCCAGCAGGTCGTCCCAGTGGTGCACGGTGATCCGGTCGCCGGCCGCCGCGGTCAGCGGAGCCGGGTCGCCACCGCCGACGACCACCACGTGCCGCACGGTGGTCATCTCGCCGATCACCCGGGCCAGCAGCGGGATCAGCGTCGAGTCGACCAGCACCACCCGGTCCTCGGCGTGGTTGGCGATGTAGACGACCTGGTCCGGGAAGAGCCGGATGTTCAGGGTGTGCAGCACCGCGCCCATGCTGGGCACCGCGAAGTACGCCACCAGGTGCTCGGTGTTGTTCCACATGAAGGTGGCGACCCGCTCGTCGCCGGTCACCCCGCACTCGTCGCGCAGGGCGTGGGCGAGCCGGGCGGCCGTGCGGCCCACCTCGGCGTACGACATCCGGCGGGGCTCCGCGCCGGTCCACGTCACCACCTCGGCCGTGCCATGCACGGTGGAGCCGTGTTCGAGGATCCGGGAGACCTGGAGAGGGGCGTCCATCATCGTGCTACGCATGGGTAACAAGCTAGTGTCGCCGGTCACAGGTTGGGAACCCCCGGATCGCCGGACCGGTCCGGCGAAGCTGCGTAGATTGTCCCGGTGAGCATCTCCTGGGCCGACTCGTACGTGGGACAACTACGCGCCCTGGCCGGTGACCGGACGCTGATGTTCGTCGGGGCCCGCGCCGTGGTCCGCGACAACGCGGGTCGGGTGCTGCTGATCCAACGCTCCGACAACGGACACTGGGCGTTGCCGGCGGGCGCGATGGAACTCGGCGAGTCGATCGCCGACTGCGCGGTACGCGAGGTCCGGGAGGAGACCGGCCTGCGCGCGCTGCGGGTCAGCGCCTTCGCCCTCTACACCGGCCCCGACCGCACCCACACCAACATGTACGGCCACACGTACCAGATCTTCACCACCGCGTTCCGGGTCGAGGACTGGGACGGCGACCTGGCCCGGGTGACCGACGAGACCACCGACGCGGGCTTCTTCCACCGCGAGACGTTCCCGTCGCCGCTGTCGGCCTCGGTCCCGGAGACCCTCGCCGACCTGGATGTCTTCGAGCAGACCAACCGCCTCATCCTCAAGTAGCCCGCCCCCGCGCCCCGAGGCGCGCCTCCCGGTCCGGCCCGAAGACGGCCGGCCGGGCAGCGCCGGCGGTGACCGGGGACGGCAGCCACGGCGAGGCCGGTAGTCACGGCGAGGGGCGGTGACGCCCCGCCGCCGGCACCCACGCCGCTACCGGTGACCGCACCTCCTGGCGAGGGCCGCACCTCCTGGCGAGGGCCGCACCTCCTGGCGAGGCCGCGCCTTCTGGCGAGGGCCGCGCCTTCTGGCGAGGGCCGCGCCTTCTGGCGAGGGCCGCGCCTTCTGGCGAGGGCCGCGCCTTCTGGCGAGGGCCGCACCGCTGCTGGTTGCCGCGCCGTCGCTATGGCCGAAGTCGGCCCCGGGAGCGGTGAGACGCTCAGCGGCGCTACAGACTTGATCGCATCGATGGATCGCGGTGAGCCTGGGTGGTAGGGAGCCTCCGCCGGCCGGGGCGGGCCCCGGGAGCGAGGCGGGCCGTTCGGGGGCAGGCGGCGCCCCGGCCGAGAGCGGTACGGCCGGCTCCGGGGGGCGAAACGACCTCATCGTCCGACTGCCCGGTTCCACCGGCGCGACAGGGGTGGCAACGAGTCCCCAGGCGGCGATCCAGATATGCGATCAGGTCCGTAGTGTCTCGACACCCCCCTCGGGCACTGGGGCTGCCCCGGCCGGGGGAGGGCCGGACCCGACCCCGGCCGACCCGACCACAGCCGACCCGACCCCAGCCGACCCGATCCCACCGGACTCGCCCCCATCCGGCCCGACCGCGCCCGGCACAGTCGCCGACGAATCGTCCACCCGCGGCACGGCAGGGATCGGCTGGGCCGGGTCGGGGCGGACCCCGCTGCGCTCCGCGCCGACGCCGGCGGCCACCACGAAGGCGATCCCGGCCACCGCCCCGGGGCCTGGCACCTGACCCAGCACGACGAGGCCGATGACCAGGGCGATCGCCGGCTCCAGGCTCATCAGCGTGCCGAACGCGGCGGTGGTGAGCCGGCGCAGCGCGAGCAGTTCCAGCACGAACGGGATCACCGGCAGCAGCACGGCCAGTCCCAGCCCGGCCAGCAGCAGCTCCCCGGTGAGGTCGCCGATCACCGATGGCCCGACCACCACGGTGGCGACCACGGCGGCCACCGGCATCGACACGGCGAGCCCCCGGACGCCGGAGACCTCGTCACCGACCCGCTGGGTGAGCAGGATGTACGCGGCCCAGCACGCTCCGGCGGCCAGCGCGTAGGCGACGCCGACGGGATCGGCGCCGCCCCGCCACGGCTCGGTGAGCAGCAGCACGCCCACGGCGGCGAGCGCCGCCCAGAGCTTCGTGCGGCCCCGGCCCCGGGCCACCGCCACGCCGAGCGGGCCGAGGAACTCCAGCGCGCTCGCCGTACCGAGCGGCAGTCGGGCGACCGCCGCCATGAACAGGATCGTGACCCCGGCGGTCACCACGCCGAGCGCGACGCAGGCGAGCAGGGCGCGCCGGGAGAAGCGGGACGGACGGGGGCGGAGCACGACGGCCATCAGCACTCCGGCCCAGGCCAGCCGGAGCCAGGCCGCGCCCTCGGGTCCGACCCGGTCGAAGAGGGAGACGGAGGCGGCGAGGCCGAGTTGGACGAAGAGCATCGACGCGACGGCCATCGCCGCGCCCGCACGGGTGGGAGCCATGCCGTCCAGTAGAGCCGGCAGAGACCGTTCACGTCCACGTGTTATGAGTGGACGCACTGTTGGGCGATGCTGAACAATCTGTCGGATGGACCTCCGACGCCTGCGACTGCTGCGCGAACTGGCCCGCCTCGGCTCGATGCGCGAGGTCGCCGAGGACCTGGGGGTGACCACCTCCACCGTCTCGCAGCAGCTCGCGGTGCTGTCCCGGGAGGTCGGCGCGGCCCTGATCGAGCCGCAGGGCCGCCGGGTCCGCCTCACCCCCGCCGGACGGCGGCTGGCCGAGCACGCGGTGACGATCCTGGCCGCGGTCGACGCCGCCCGGCTCGACCTCGACCCGGCGGCCGAGCCGGCCGGCACCGTCCGGGTCGCCGGCTTCGCCACCGCCGTGCGCCGCTCACTGCTGCCGGTCGCCGCCGATCTCGCCGCCCGCCACCCCCGGGTACGGCTGCGCATCCACGAGCACGAGCCGGCCGAGGCGTACGCGCTGCTCGCGGCGGACGACGTCGACCTGGCGCTGACGTACGACTACCATCTCGCGCCGGCTCCCCCGGACCGCAGCATGGAGGCGGTCCGGCTCTGGTCCACGGCGTGGAGCCTCGGCGTGCCGGCGCACGCTCCGGATCCCGGCGGCTCCGCCGCCGACGTCTTCGCCCGGTTCCGGGAGCACGACTGGATCGTCAACTCCCGCAACACCGCCGACGAGGTGGTCGTCCGCGCCGTCGCGGCGATGGCGGGCTTCGAGCCCCGGGTCGAGCACCGCGCCGACAGCCTCGAACTCGTCCAGGACCTGATCGTCGCGGGGCTCGGGGTCGGGCTGCTCCCCTCCGACCAGCCCACCCTCCCCGGCGTACGCCTGCTCCCCCTGACGGGTCCCGGGGTCGTCCTGCGCTCGTACGCGGTCACCCGCCGCGGCCGTGCCGCCTGGGCCCCGCTCGCCCTCGTCCTCGCCCTCCTGCACGCCTCCACCGACGCCGACCGACGGGATCCCGCCGACAGCTGACCCGGTCAGAGCATCGTCTGGGACTTGGCCTCCATGTCGGCGGCGGCCTCCTGCGCGGACTCCTCCGGCAGCGGCTTGCCGCCCGGGGCCGGGGCCCGGCCGCCGAGGGGGTCGGCGCCGCCGGTCGCGCCCTGCGGTCCGGCGCCCCGCAACGTCTCGTCCGGCAGGGCCAGGGTGACCAGCACAGCGAGGATCGCGATCAGGCCGGTGGTCAGGAAGACCAGGTGCAGCGACTCGACGAAGGCGGCCTGGATCGCGGCACGGACCGGGCCGGGCAGGGCGAGGACGGTCGCCGGGTCGTTGATCGAGATGTCCGCCCCGCCGCCGGCCGCCACCGCCGCCCGCTGCTCCGGCGGGAGCTGGGCGATCGCGCCGGGCAGCCGGTCGGCGAGCTGCGCGGTCAGCCGCGAGGAGAGCACCGCACCGAGGATCGCCACCCCGAACGAACCGCCCAGCGAGCGGAAGAACGTCGCCGCCGAGGTACCCGCCCCCAGGTCGCGGACGTCGACCGCGTTCTGCACGGCGAGGATCAGCGACTGCATGCACAGGCCCAGCCCGATGCCGATCACCACCATGTAGCCGAAGGCGGCCCAGAGCGAGGTGTCCACCTCCAGCCGGGTGAAGAGCAGCATGCCGGCCAGGAGCACCACCGAGCCGGCCACCGGAAACCACTTGTACCGGCCGATCCGGCTCATCGCCCGCCCGGTGACGATCGAGGTGACGATGATGCCCGCCATCATCGGCAGCATCAGCAGGCCGCTGCGGGTCGGCGAGGCGCCCCGGACGATCTGCAGGTAGAGCGGGATGAAGATGATCGACCCGAACATCACCAGACCGAGCACGAAGCCGGCCGAGTTCGCCAGCGCGAAGGTGGCGCTGCGGAACAACCGCAACGGCAGGATCGGCTCGGCGACCCGGGCCTCCTGGAACACGAAGAGCACCCCGAGCACCACCCCGGCGACGAAAAGGCCGACGATCACGCCGGAACCCCACGCGTACTCGTTGCCGCCCCAGCTCAGCGCGAGCAGCAGGCAGCTCACCCCGGCGACCAGCAGTCCCGCCCCGACCCAGTCGATCGCGTGCTCGCGCCGGGTGAACGGGATCAGCCGCATGACGTGGTAGCAGACCACGATGGCCAGGATCGCCAGTGGCACGTTGATGTAGAAGATCCAGCGCCAGTTCGACTCGGCGAAGTAGCCGCCCACCAGCGGTCCGGCCACCGACGACAACCCGAAGACCGCGCCGAAGAGCCCCTGGTAGCGGCCCCGCTCCCGGGGCGACACCACGTCCGAGATGATGGTGAACGCCAGCGTCATGAGCCCGCCCGCGCCGATGCCCTGCACGCCCCGGGTGACGATCAGCTGGGTCATGTCCTGCGACAGCCCGGCCAGCAGCGAGCCGAGCAGGAACGTGCCGATCGAGAAGAGGAAGACCGGACGGCGTCCGTACAGGTCGGCCATCTTGCCGTACAGCGGGGTCGAGGCGGTGGAGGCGAGCAGGTACGCCGTCACCACCCACGAGTAGTGGTTGATCCCGCCCAGCTCGCCGACGATCGTGGGCAGGGCGGTGCCGACGATGGTCTGGTCCAGGGCCGCCAGCAGCATCCCGGTCATCAGGCCGAACATCAGCAGCCGGAGCTGACGGGGAGTGAGCACCGGACGGTCCTGGGCGTGGGTGGTCATCCCGCCTTCTTTCCCTCGACGGACGAAACATGCCTCGGCGGGGTCGACCGGCGGGCAGGTTTGGTCCGGGACCCTCGGGGGAGTCCGGGAGGCATGGCAGGAGCAGCAGCGGAACAGCGCCGGCTGGCCACCGTCGTGGAGAGCTGGCTCGGGCGTCCCGTCCTGGTCGTCGGCGACGCCATGCTCGACGAGTGGCGGTTCGCCGAGTCCGACCGGCTCTGCCGCGAGGCGCCCGCCCCGGTCCTCACCCTGCGCCGGCGCATCTCCGCGGCCGGCGGAGCCGCCAACACGGCGGTCAACATCGCCACCCTCGGCGGCCGGGCGCTGCTGGTCGCCCCGGTCGGCGCCGACGTGGCCGGGGACGAACTGCACGACTGCCTGGACCGGGCCGGAGTCTGGGACCGTACGGTCAGCCAGCAGCACCGCCCGACGCCGGTGAAACGGCGGATGCTGGCCGGCAACCAGATCCTGCTCCGGGAGGACTCCGGTGACCCGGAGGACCCGCTCGACACCGACGGCGTGGAGCGGCTGCTCACCGCGCTGGACTGCGCGACCGAGGAGCTGAAGGCGGTCGGCGGCGGCGCGACGCCCACGCTGGTGGTCTGCGACTACGGCCTGGGCGCGCTGCCCGCGCCGGTACGCGCCTGGCTGGTCGCCCACCGGAACCGGTTCGGCACCGTGGCGCTCGACGCGCACGACCTGGCCGACTGGCGGGGACTCGCGCCGACCGTGGTGACCCCGAGCTTCGCCGAGGCGACCCGGCTGCTGGCCCGCGCCGCCGCCGGTTTCGGCGCGCCGCCCGCCCCGGCCCGACCGGGCAACGCCCTGCATCTCGACCACCCGCCGTCCGATCCGGCCGACGGCCCGTCGGAACTCGTCGTCGGGGCCGCCCCGGGCGGCGCGGGCGAACGGCACCTGAGCACCGACCCGCCCGGCTTCGGCCACGCCCCGACCGGTGAGCCGACGCCCGGGGAGGACCGGGTGGCCATGACCGGGGACGGGCTGACCGTCACCGGCACGGGCGTCACCGTGAACACCTCGGCCGGCGTGGGCGTCGATCGGGCACTGCTCGCCGAGTCCCGCCTGGCCGAGCTGCGGGAACACACCGGCGCGGACGTGGTGGCGGTGACCCTGGACACCGAGGGGGCGGTGGTCGCCGGCGCGGACGGCGAGCCGCGCCGCAGCCACAGCACCCCGGTGCCGGCCAGCCACGCCGTCGGCGCGGGGGACGCGTACCTGGCGGCGATGACGCTGGCCCTGGCCGCCGACGCGCCGCTGCCCACCGCCGCCCAGCTCGCCCAGCTCGCCGCGACGATCACCGTGTCGGAGACCGGCACCTGCGTCTGCCGACGGGAGGACCTGCTCGCCGCGCTCGGCACGACCCCGGACGGCGCCGCCCACCCGACGCTGGTCGGCAAGGACGAGCTGGCCGCGATCGTCGCCGACCACCGCCGGGCCGGTCGGGCCATCGTCTTCACCAACGGCTGCTTCGACGTGCTGCACCCCGGGCACGTGCGTTACCTGGAACAGGCCCGCGCCCTGGGTGACCTGCTGGTGGTGGCGGTGAACTCCGACGGCAGCGTCCGCCGGCTGAAGGGACCGGACCGGCCGGTCAACCCGGTGGAGGACCGGATCGCGCTGCTGGCCGCGCTCTCCTGCGTGGACCACGTGGTGGTCTTCGAGGAGGACTCGCCGGCCGGCCTGATCGAGACGGTCCGCCCCGACGTCTACGTCAAGGGCGGCGACTACCCGCCGGAGATGGTGCCCGAGGCGCCACTGGTCCGCCGCCTCGGCGGCCAGGTCCGCACCCTCGGGTACGTGCCGGACCGCTCCACCTCGGCCATCATCGAGCGGATCCGCGCCCAGGCGGCCCCGTCGCCGCAGCCGGCCCGACCCGGCGGCGGTACGCGCTCCCCGTCGACGGCCACCCCGCACGGCGCACCCCAGGACGGCGTCACCCCGGCCCCGCAGCGCATGGGCAGGACCGCGTGAACCGACCGCTCGACCTGGGCACGGTCGACGACTTCCGCCGGCCCCGGCAGCTCGACGTGCTGGTGCCCACCCGCAACCGTCCCGCCGAACTGGCGGTCACCCTCTCCGGGCTGGCCGCGCAGGAGGGCCTCGACGGCTTCGGCGTGGTGGTCAGCGACCAGTCCGACGGCGAGCCCGCGTACGCGCACCCGGCGGCGGCCACCATGGTCCGGGCGTTGCGCCACCGGGGGCACCCGGTGCTGCTGACCCGACGGCTCCCCCGGCGCGGGCTGGCCGAACACCGGGCGTACCTGCTGGACCGGTCGGTGGCCCGGTACGTGCTCTGCCTCGACGACGACGTCTGGCTGGAACCGGGCACCCTGCACCGATTGGTCACCGCGATCGGGGAGCTGGGCTGCGGCTTCGTCGGCAACGCGGTGCACGGGCTGTCCTACGTCGACGACGTGCGCCCGGAGACGCACGAGCACTACCAGGAATGGGACGGACCGCCGGTCCCCGAGCGGATCCGCCCGGGCAGCCGGGAGTGGCAGCGCGCGTCGATCCACTCGGCGGCGAACCTGCTGCACGTGACGCGCACGCTCGACCTGCCGGCGGGGGCCTGGCGGGCGTACAAGGTCTCCTGGATCGGCGGTTGCGTGCTGTACGACCGGGCGGCGCTGGTGGAGTCCGGCGGCTTCGACTTCTGGCGTCGGGTGCAGGAGAAGCACCAGGGCGAGGACGTCGCCGCGCAGCTCGCGGTGCTGGCGCGGCACGGCGGCGCCGGTGTCCTGCCCAGCGGGGCGTACCACCTGGAGTCGCCGACCACGGTCACCGAGCGGGACGTGGAGGCGTGGGAGGTCGTGCTCGTCGACTCGGACGCCCCGCAACCGGCGTGAGGCTCAGGCGCCGGGGGCGCCCGGCTCCGGGTGCAGCAGCTCGGCGGCGGCCTCCAGCACCTCCACCACCGGCACGTCGGTGACGAACGAGTCCCGGTGCGGGCAGTCGCCGTCGCCGGGGCGGTGCGGGTAGATCCCCGGCGTGCAGTCCACGCCGCAGACCGGGCAGTGGGTCGTCCAGGAGGCGATCGGGCGGTGCCGGGCGCGCAGCGGGGTCGCCCCGTTGATCAGGTTGCCGAGCCAGTAGACGCCGACCGTGGCGGTGCCCACCGCGCCGGCCAGGTGCAGCGGGCCGGTGTCGTTGGAGACCACCAGGTCGCACCCCTCGTACGTGGCGGCGAGCCCGCCGAGGCTGAGCGTGCCGACCTGCGGACGCACCGGGACGCCGGCCGAGGCGACCACCGCGTCGACCAGGTCCTGCTCGGCGGGGGTGCCGGTGACCAGCACGTCGTACCCGTCGCGGTGCAGCGCCCGGGCGACCTCGCCGAAGCGTTCGGCGGGCCAGCGCCGGCGGCTGTCGGTGGCGCCGGGGTGCAGCGCGACGCGCGGTCCCACGGGCGCGCCCAGCACGTCGCGCGCCTCGGCGCGGTCGGTGTCGGTGACCGCCAGCGCCGGGACGATCGTGACGGCCGGCGCGCCGACCAGCGCGGTGACCTCCAGGTAGCGGATCACCTCGTGCTGGTAGTAGACGTACCGGATCCAGCGGTGCAGCGGGGGCGCGCCCTCGGCCCGCAGGCCGGCGGTGACCCGGGCGCCGAGCCGGTTGACGATCGGATTGGAATTCCCGCCGCCCCCGTGCACCTGCAACGCCAGGTCGAAACGTTCCCCGGCCGCCGCGTCCAGGAAGTCGTCCATGGAGCCGGGTTCCTCGCCGGGGCCGGGGTCGCGGATGCCGGGGGCCGGGGGGATCACCAGCACCCGGTCCACCGGGCCGGGCCGGTCGCGCCAGAGCGTCGCGTGCCACGGCGCGCCGAGCAGCACGATCTCCGCCTCCGGGTACGCGGCACGCAGCGACTCCAGGGCGGGCAACAGGAAGATGAAGTCACCGAGCGCGTTGGCCCGCAGCACGGCGATCCGGGCGACGTCGGGGACGCGCTCGCCCACCGGGCCGAGCACGGACGGGGTGCCCACGCGACCTACGGCCGGTCGAGGGCGGTGTCGGGGTGGTGCAGTTCCCGGTCCGCCGCGGGGTCCGTCACGGTGGTCGTACCCCCGGCTGCGGGACCGCCGCGGTAGCCGGCGCGGCCGACGGTGATGGTGCGCGGCGCTGGCCGCTCCGCCCGGGGCAGGTGGACGCGGAGCAGACCGTGGTCCATCACCGCGTCGATGGCATCGGGGTCCACCCGGGACGGCAGGTCGACGCGGTACTCGAAGCCGCGCGTCTCGAAGCCGCCCGGGATGCCGTGGTCGGCGTTGACCTCGGCCTCGGAGCGGGCCCGGACGCAGAGCTCACGGTCGTCCAGTTCGACGGCGACCTCCTCCGGCGCGACGCCGGGCAGCCGGACGACCACCTCCCAGCCGTCGGCCGTCTCGGCCAGCTCGACGTCCGGGGACGCGCCCCGGCCGCCACCGACCAGGCGGCTGAGTTCGGAACGCAACGACTGGAGTTCCCCCATCGGGTCCCAGCCCTGCTGCCGCCCCCGCCATCCCCGGCCGAACCCTCCGGGCTGTTCCGTCATCGCATCTCTCCGATCCGCTGGGCGGCCGCCGAGGGCCGCAGGGAGCTGGGGGCGTCCAGGCCGGCGTCGGGGTCCACGCCCACGCCGAGCCGGTCGACCAGCTCACCGCCGAGCCAGGCGCTGACGCCGAGGAGTGCCAGACCGACCACCTCGATCGCGATCAGCGCGCCGCCGGCCGCCCGGGACTCCGCGTTGAGCCGGACCACCCAGACGGCGGCGAAGAGCAGGACCACCGCGACGTTGGCCGCGGCGTGGGTGAGCGCCACCCGCTTGGCGCGGGTGCCGGCCGGGATGGCGAGCAGGTCGAACGTCCCGGCCGCCGCGGCCAGCAGGCCGCCGACGAGGCCGATCGTGATGTTCCAGTACGCCACTTCGCCGAGGAAGTCGGGGCCGCCGACCGTGTCGACGACGTCGAAGAGCGTGCCGGTGACCAGGAGGGCCACCGGGAACATCACCAGCATCGGGTGCACGGGATGGCCGAGCACCTTGAGTCTGCTCTCCATGGTGGGCCTCCCACTGCTCGCGTCCGGGGGCGCTGGGTGAGGCGGTACCCGCCGCTGTCGCGGGCAAACCTCCCGCTCGCCATGCCCGCCTAGGCTGACGGCGACGGCCGGAATTCCGCCGGCCGCCCGAGAGGATCAACGGACGGGGGAGGCGGACGTGACGGTGGAGATCACCTCGCCGGAGGAGCTACGCGACCTGTTGGGGGCGCCGACGCCCCGGGCGGTCGCCAAGGAACGGGTGGTGCTGCACGAACGGGACCGGCAGTGGCTGGCCGCATCGCCGTTCTGCCTGGTGGCCACCGCCGGGGCGGACGGCAGCTGTGACGTCTCCCCCAAGGGGGATCCGGCCGGCTTCGTCCGGGTGCTGGACGACACGACCATCGCGATTCCCGAGCGGCCGGGCAACCGGCGCGCCGACGGCTACCGCAACATCCTCGACAACCCGCACGTCGGGCTGATCTTCCTGATCCCCGGCCGCACCGACACGCTGCGGATCAACGGCCGGGCCCGACTGATCCGCGACGCGCCGTACTTCGACGACATGGTGGTCGAGGGGCACCGCCCGGTCCTCGCGGTCGAGGTGACGGTGGAGCAGATCTTCTACCACTGCGCGAAGGCGTTCCTCCGCTCGGAGCTGTGGCGGCCGGAGACCTGGCGGCCGGAGGCGCTGCCGCCGCGGCCCCGGCTGGTGAAGGAGGTGGAGGCGGTGCCGGAGAGCCTCGCCGACCTGGAACGCCACTACGGCCCGGCGTACCTCGACTCGCTGTACCGGGGGTAGTCGCGGCACCCCGGCGGCGGCATGTTTGAGCTGTTCGCTGAGGGTACTGATCTTTCTCGTAGGCCCGACCGTCGTACTTCGGCGGCACTCCCGAAACACGGGTCGAGAGAGGATGACGTTCGATGCCCACGCAGAACAACCCGGGCCGCGGCGGCTCGACCGCGACCAGGAACCCCCCGGGCAACCAGACCCCGAACACCCCCGACGTCGACGAGAGCGAGATCGCCCGGCTGAAGGTCGACGAGCTGCGCAGCCGGCTGGCCCGGCGCGGCGTCGGCGGTACGGACGGGATGAAGAAGGACCAGCTGGTCAAGGCCCTGGTCAAGAGCCTGACGGACGATTCGTCGTCCGGTGGGGGCAGCCGGAGGGATTCCGGCCGCTCCGCCGGACTCTCGGCCGGTGGCGCGCGTGGCGCCGGCTCGTCCGGCAGCGGCCGGTCGTCGCGCTCCGACGACGGCGGTGGCGCCCGGACCGGGCAGCACACCTCGTCCTCGGTCCGGTACTCGCAGGAGATCACCTCCACCGACGACGAGCCGGAACGCCCCGGTCGCAGCCTCGTCACCACCGACCACGACGTGATCCGGCAGTGGGCCGAGGCGCGCGGCGGGGTGCCGACCACGGTGGACGGCAGCGAGCACGACGGGCACGCCGGTGTGCTGCGCTTCGACTTCCCGGCCAACGGGCGGGAGGACCGGCTGCGCGAGATCAGCTGGGACGACTGGTTCGCCACCTTCGACGAGCGGCGGCTGAACTTCATCTACCAGGAGGAACGCTCCGACGGCCGGCAGAGCAACTTCTTCCGGCTGGAGAACCCGGACCGCGAGGACGGCTGACCCGTACCGCCGGGGGCCCGGACCGACGCGGTCCGGGCCCTCGCCCGTCCCGAAGGTCCATGGCCGATCACGCGGCCTGACGTGTGGCGACCCGGACCTACGATCCGGTGCGTGAACGCGCTTCCGGTCCGGCTGCTCGCCTGCCTTGTCCTCACCTTCCTGGCAGCCTGCGACACCACGCCCTCCGGCCCGGTCGCGGCCACCTGCTGTGAGGCCCGGTACGTCAACAGGTCGTACCAGCCTGGCGAGACCCTGACCGTGCACTGGAGTGTCGGCCCCTCCGACGAGCCGGGGGCCATCCCACCGCAGGTCCAGTTGACCGCACGCCTGACCGGCCCGTTCGCGACCGTGGACGACCTCAAGGCGGCGACAGGAGACACCCGGTCCGTGCCGGGGCTGGTCACCTTCGCGGCCGCACCGATTCGACCGGCCGGCTCGCCTGACGAACCGCCTGTCAGCACCATCGTCATCGGTCCCGACGCCCGGCCGGGGTTCTACAACCTGGTCACCTCCGTGGGCGGCGACGACAGCGGGGCGAGCGACAGGGCAAGCGTCGTCCGGATCGTGCCCAAGGCCTGAGAAGGAGCGGCTCGGGCTCGTCGTCCCAGGCTCGTGTCAGCCTCCCTCGCTACCGGAGTCGGCGGTCGGCTGCGTCGGCCAGAACGGCCACTCCTCGAACGACCTGCACCGCCCGTCCTCGGCGAAGCGCACGATCCACAGGTCGCGGTACTCCTGGTCGACCGGGTCGCCGTAGCGGACCTCGACCCGCGCCACCGCCGTGTCACCCTCCACCGCGACGATCTCGCTCGTCATCCGGAACACCTCGTCCGGGCCGACGCGCTCGTCCTCCCACATCCTGGCTATGCCGGGCAGGCCGACGACCGGTGTCCGGTAGGGGCCCTGCCGATAGCTGGCGTCCGCGGTGAAGATCGTGGCGAGCGCCGCCGTCCCCGGCGCCCGCCACGCCTGCTCGTAGGCCCCGAGCCAGCCGGTCACCTGCTCCCTGTCCACGACCATGAGCTTGCCCCCTGGCGGGGCCCTGGCGGCGGGGATTGCTGCCATTGTTCGACACGCACCCCGAGGAGGGTTCGGGCACCCCGGACGATGGGCGGTCCGGCATGATCGGGGGACAGCGAACCATCGACCGACCGAGGAGCGGCCATGGAACGGGTGACCGGCATCGGCGGGGTCTTCTTCCGCGCCCGGGATCCCGACCGGCTCAGCGCCTGGTACGCCACCCACCTGGGCGTCGACCCGGCACCGGAGTCGTACGAGGTGTCGTCCTGGTGGCAGCAGGCCGGCCCGACCGTCTTCGCCGCCATGCCGGCCGACTCGGCGCACTTCGGCGGCGCGCAGCACGCCTGGTCGATCAACTTCCGGGTGACCGATCTCGACGCGATGGTCGGCCAGCTGCGCGGTGCCGGCATCGACGTGCAGGTCGACCCGGAGGAGTACCCGAACGGCAGGTTCGCCGACCTGCGCGACCCGGAAGGCAACGGGGTGCAGCTCTGGGAGCCGGCGGGAGCCGACAGCCGGGGACCGGCCTGACCGCCGCCGGTAGCGTCACCGACCGGTGCGGCTCAGCGGGTCCGGTAGCGCGCGTAGATCAGTCCGCTGTCGAAGGCACGCTGCTCGACCAGCTCGAGATCGAGGCGCACGCCGTCGGGGAAGAACCGCTTGCCACCGCCGACCACGCTCGTGGTGATGAACAAGTGGTACTCGTCCACCAGACCGGCCGCGATCGCCTGGGCCGCGAGGTTCGGGCCGTCGACGGTGAGGTCGTGATCGGACTCGGCCTTGAGCCTGCGCACCGCATCCGGGTCGAAGGTCCGCTCGATCCTGGTCTTCGCGCTGGACACCGACTCCAGCGTCATGGAGTACACGACCTTCTCCGCGGCCTGCCAGTCGCGGGCGTACTGCAGGATGTGCGGCGGCAGGTCAGGCTCGGCGTGCGCGGTCTCCCAGAAGACCATCGTCTCGTACATCCGCCGGCCGTAGAGGTACGTGCCGACGGGACGGAAGAGATCGTTGATGAAGGTGTGCACCTCCGGATCCTCGGCGGTACCGGTGCCCAGGTCGCCCTCCGCCGCCTCGGCGTAGCCGTCGAGCGAGGTGATCATCGAATAGATGAGCTTTGCCATGCGTCCCCCGGGAGTACGAGCGCGTCAATCCGCCAGCGGTCCTGCAGGCTCTGACCTCCGCACCACCCGGAACTCATCGATCGGCCGGCCAACGGGGCGCCGCACGGGACAAGGACCGGTCAAGGACTCGACGGGCCGGCGGCGTCGTCGACGCCGGGAAACGGCGAAGCCCAGGTCGTTGACCTGGGCTTCCGTACCGAGCCGCCTGACGGAATCGAACCGTCGACCTACGCATTACGAGTGCGTCGCTCTAGCCGACTGAGCTAAGGCGGCAACGATCAGAAAGTGTACGCCACTCCCCCGCCACCGGCCGAGGGGGTTCCCCTCCCCCGACCTGACCGATGCCCCGGACACTGCCCCACCGACGACCCGGACACCGCCCGCCCGTCGATCCCGACATCACGCACGATCGGCCCGTTCTCCGGACAGCGGTAGCGGCACGTCCGGACTACGCTCCGCCGGGTGACGGACGATTCAGGAATCCACCCCGAAGCCGCTCACCCCGATGACGGCGAGCACGCCCCCGGCGAGCGGGCCGTCCGCCGGCCGCGCAGCCTCGACCCGGTCGAGCTGGGCTTCACCCCGCGCAAGCCGGTGCCGTGGCTCGCACCGTTCCTGCTGATCAGCACCGGCATCCGTACGCTGCTGGCGATGCTGTTCGGGGCGTACCTGGACAAGCGGGAGCTGCAGAACGCCCTGGACGCGGGGATCGCGAAGCAGGTGGGGCCGGACGGTGGGCTCTGGCTGGACTACGTGGCGGATCTCGGTGACGGCTTCAACGCCACGTACTCGGTGGCGTACCTGCTGGCGCAGCCGGAACTGGTGGTGGACGGGCACCGGCTGCCCCGGGCGCAGACGCTGGTGATGGGGGGCGACCAGGTCTACCCGTCGGCGGGCTACGAGGCGTACGAGGACCGCTGCAAGGGGCCGTACCAGGCCGCGATGCCGGTGGCGCCGCCCGAGCGTCCGACGCTCTTCGCCGTGCCCGGCAACCACGACTGGTACGACGGACTGACCGCCTTCCTGCGGATCTTCGTCCGCTCCCGGGACCGGCACTTCGGCGGCTGGGGCACCGGCCAGTCCCGGTCGTACTTCGCGGTGGAGCTGCCCGGCGACTGGTGGCTGCTCGGCCTCGACGACCAGTCCGGGTCGTACCTGGACGATCCGCAGCTCGCCTACTTCGACGAGGTGGCCCGCCGGCTGGGGCCGCAGAGCCGGGTGATCCTCGCGGTGCCGGCGCCGACCTGGGTCAAGGCCGTCGACCATCCCACGGCGTACGACTCGATCGACTACTTCATCCGTACGATCATCGCCCCCACCGGGGCGCACGTGCGGCTGTTGATCTCGGGCGACCTGCACCACTACGCCCGGTACGCCGGCCCGGACCGGCAGCTCGTCACCTGCGGCGGGGGCGGGGCGTACCTCTACCCGACGCACAAGCTCCCGCAGCGGATCGAGGTGCCGCCGAAGGACACCCTCTCCCGGCGGGCCAGCCGCACCCGTGGGTACGACCTGACCGGCCGCTACCCGGACGCGACGCGTTCCCGGCGGTACGGCTGGGGGATCTTCGCCCGGCTCCCGTTCCGCAACCCGGGCTTCACGACGCTGCTCGGCACCGTGCACACGCTGCTGATGCTGGCGATGGCCGGGGTGGCGACGAACCGGGCGGGCACCACGGAGCAGCGGCTGTTCAGCGTCCCATTGGTGATCATGCTGGGGGTGACGCTGCTCGGCGCGGCCTTCTTCGCCAAGCCGCCGAGCGCCGGCGGGAAACGGCACGTCCGGCACTGGATCCTGGGGATCGGTCACGGCCTGGCGCACGTGGGGCTGGCCGCCGCCGGCACCTGGGTCTGGCTGGCGTTGCCCTTCTACGAGTGGCCGTGGCCGCTGCCGGCGGCCGCCGCGGCGGTCGTCTACGGGCCGGTGGTCGGGCTGGTCTCCAGCCAGGTGGTGGCCGGGTACCTGCTGTTCGCGGGCAGTTTCGGGGTGAACCTCAACGAACTCTTCGCCGGTCAGGGCATCGAGGACGCGAAGTCGTTCCTGCGGATGCGCGTCACCTCCGACGGCGCCCTGACGATCTACCCGATCGCCGTCGACCGGGTCTCCCGCGACTGGCGTCTCAACCCCGACCAGTCCCCCACCGCCAGCTGGCTGCTCCCGAAGGACCCGCTCACCCCCCGCCTCGCCGAGCCCCCCATCACCCTCACCTGACCGCCGCAGTACCGCCCCGGGCCCGAGGGGCGACGTTCGCCGCGAGATCGACATCGCGAGACCGCCCCGGAGCGAACGCCCACCACGCGCGCGCTCCTGCTCCTGCTCCTGCTCCTGCTCCTGCTCCTGCTCCTGCTCCTGGCAAGCCTGCACGACCTGGAGCCACTAATTTGACAGGCGACTGTCGACATGACAGGCTCCTGTCATGTCTGAACTGTCGGTAGCGGGCGCGCTGCTGTCCGACCTGTTGATCGAAGTGTTCCGCGCGAACAGCTTCCTGCTGGCCGAAGGCGACGAGCTCGTCCTACCGTTCGGCCTGACCAGTGCGCGGTGGCAGGTTCTCGGCGTCGTCGAGCACGCACCCGCACCCGTCGCCCAGGTGGCCCGCCTCATGGGGCTGTCCCGACAGAGCGTCCAGCAGACCGCCGACGCCCTCGAACGCGACGGCATGATCACCTACCGGGCCAACCCGCACCACCGCCGCGCCAAACTCATGGTGATCACACCGCAGGCCCTGCACGCGATGCAGCGCGTCCGCGAGGTCCAAGCCAGGTGGGCCAACACGCTCGCCGAGCGGTACAGCGAGGCCGAACTCGCCACGGCATTGGCGGTCCTGCGCCGCCTCAACGCACCCGCTGTCGCCGAGGAGCCACAACACCACGCGGAGACGACGGAGGCGTTCGAGTGACCGAGACGATGATCCCGATCCTGCCCACCAGATCCATCAACGACACGCTCCACTTCTACCGCGCCCTCGGGTTCGAGGTGACCTATCGACAGGAGCGCCCCAACACCTACGCCTCGATCCGACGAGGTGGCATCGAGCTGCACTTCTTCGTGCTGAAGGACCTGCAGCCGGCGGACAACTGGGGCACCTGCTACGTGACCACCAGCGATGTCGACGGGCTCTACGACGCGTTCACGGCTGGCATGAAGGGGCTGCTCGGCAAGGTCCCCACCCGCGGCGTCCCACGGATCAACCCGCTGAAGGACATGCCGTTCTACGGTGTCCGGCAGTTCATCGTCGTCGACCCCGCCGGCAACTACATCCGCATCGGCCAACCCGTTCTCGAGCAGCCGGCCGGCGCGTCACCACGCAGCCGCCTCGATCGGGCGCTCGAGACCGGTAGCCGACTGGCTGACGCCAAGGGGGACTTCGTCGCAGCTGCCAAGGTGCTCGACGGCGCGCTGGCCGCCGATACCGGTGCGGAACCGGCGCTGCGCTTCCGCGCGCTGGTCCTGCGCGCGGACATCGCGATTCGGCTCGACGACCCGACGAACGCGCAGCGCCTCCTCGCCGACGCGGCGGCACTGCCGCTGACCACGGCCGACCGTACGCGCCTCGGCGACGAACTGCGAAGGATCACCGAGCTTCGACCGTTGCTGGCTGCTCGGGTCCAGCCGACCGGGTCCGGAAACGGGGCGGACGAGGACGTTCGGTGACCGGGGACGAGGAGGTCCTGGACAGCCCGACCGAGTGGGTCGCCAAGCGACAGCCCGCAGCGCCCACCGGTGACGAGCGAGAGAGACTGTGGCAGCTGATGACGAGCCTGTGGCCCGACTACGGCAGGTACCAGAGCAAGAGCAGTCGCCAGATCCCGGTCGTGATCCTCCAGCCCACCACCGACACCGAACCGCCGCCACGGCGGTAGCGCATCCCTCTCGCCAAACATGGCGCCGGGTGGGTCAGGCCCGAAACACCGTCGGATCCACGCTCCCGGCGGCGGCAACTCCGCTCACGGCTGCCCGCTCGACAGCGCGTACAGCGGATTTCCCTACGTGCTCCGAGACAGCATTGTTCGGCGGAGGATCTCGTCGACGACGCGGGCGAGAGGAGCGGTGGCGTCGATGACGGTGCCGTTCTTCGGAGTTGTCTTCCTTCGTACGATGCAATCGGGCGATGAGTTCGCGGGATCACCGCCGTGCGCGACGCGGCACGTCGATCATCGCGCTGCGCCCTCCGGGCCGGGCAGCTCACGGCTCTCGTAGGCGCGGCGGGAGCCGCAGACGTCGGCGCGGGAGCACATGGAGCGCGAGCCGTCGGCGTCCAGGCGGACGGTCACCGCGTCTCTCGGGACGCTGTGACCGACCACGCGACCCTCCCCTTCCGGCGTGGTGACGCGGGTGCCGATGGCCGGGGCGGACTCGGCGAACGTGGCGTACAGGGGATGTTCGTACTTCAGACAGCACATCAGCCGGCCGCAGGCGCCGGAGATCCGCAGCGGGTTCAGCGGCAGGTCCTGGTCCTTCGCCATCCGGATCGTCACCGGCTCGAAGTCGTTGAGGAAGGTCGCGCAGCACAGGTCGCGCCCGCAGGAGCCGATGCCGCCCTGCACCCGCGCCGAGTCGCGGGCCGAGAGCTGGCGCAGCTCCACCCGGCAGTGCAGGGTCGCGCCCAGGTCGCGGACCAGCGAACGGAAGTCGACCCGGTGCGGGGCGGTGAAGTAGACCGTGGTCCGGTCGCCGGAGCCCTCGGCGGTGCCGAACACGTGGTCGACGGCGACCACCTTCATCGGCAGCCCGTGCTCCCGGATCAGCCGCTTCGCCGCCACCTTCGCCTCGGCCTTGCGCCGGCGCAGCAGTTCGTCACGGCGCAGGTCCTCCTCCTGCGCCAGCCCGGCCAGTTTCGGGAAGCCGTCGGTGTCCTCGGTGACCCACTGCGCGGCCCAGACACACTCCGCCACCTCGGGCCCGTCGTCGGTGGGCACCAGCACCCGGTCACCGACCTGCGGTCGCAACTCGCCCGGGTCCAGGTAGTAGAGGCGCCCGTACCGGTTGAAGCTGACCGCGCAGAGCATGCCCATGCGCTCCACCCTACGACGGACGACCGGTCACCACCGGCCCACCCGTCGTCGGCCGGTCACCCCGTGCAGTCGTCCACGGTCGCCGACCCGTCCCCTCACCCCTCGCCCGGACGGTGGAATCCGGCCGGTGCCGAGGGACAAACGGCCGCGGTGGGCGTTGAGTGGAGGCAGACCTGCGGGGGGTGCAGGGAAGAGGCCACGGCGCCGCCGCCGGGCCCGGCCGGTCCGGGCGTCGCGCGCGGCGCCGTGGTCCGTCCACCGGAGGACCGGCGCTCAGCGGCCCACGCGCAGCGTGCCGCCGTAGCGGACCCCCGTCGTGCCGGTCGGCCCACGCCACGTCGACTCGGCCAGGCTCGGCGACCACTCGCGCAGCAGCGTCTCCGCGCCGTCGTACGCCACGCCGAGCACCGAGAGCACCCGGGTGGCGATCTCCGCCGCCGCGAGGGCGCCCGGACCGGGTTCCGCGCCGGGGGCGGTGGCGGCGTGCACGCGTACCGCCTCGGCGGAGCCGACGACCTCGGCGAGCACCCGGGCCACCGCCAGCCGGCTGCCCTCCACCCAGTGGGCCAGGGCGTCGGCGTACCCGGCGGTCGACTCCAGCCGCCCCACCAGGCTCTCCGGCCCCTCGTCGAGATGGCGCAGCAGGGCCGAGCGGGCCTCGTCGTACGCCGACGCGGCCGGACCGGACCACAGGCCCGGATCGGTCAGGGCGGCGGAGGCGTCGTCGTACCCCCGGACGAGCCGGCGCACCGCGTGCCCGGCGGTCGCCAGCGGCGCGGGGTGCAGGTCGAGGAAGGCGCGCAGCGCGTCGCCGGGGAGCACCTGCATGCGGCGCAGCAGCGGCCAGAGCCGGTGCCCCTCGGGAGCGCCGGCGGCGAGCAGCCGGTCGACCCGGCGCAGCAGGTCCAGGCCGGGCTCGGCGAGCCGGTCGAGGGCGTCCATCAGCGCTCCCCGGGCAGCCGTCGCCGGACGGTGTCGTCGGCGCTCGCGTAGTGGTCGGCGGCGCTGCGCACGGCGGAGGCCGCGGCGGCGAGCCGGGCGGAGGCCGCGCTCGCCTCTCGGGCCCGGTCGCCGGTGGCAGCGGTCCACTGCCGGTGCAGGGCGCGGCCGATCTCCCCCGGCCGGCCCGGGGCGTCGGCGCCGAAGGCCGGGTGGGCCGGGTCGGCGGCGGTGACCGTGCGGGAGAGCACGGCCAGCGTGGCGCTCGCCTCCTCCAGCCGGGCGGCGAGGGCGCGCAGCGTGTCCATCAGGCCCCCGCCAGCGGCCGGTACGTCGCGAAGGTCTCGTTGTGCAGCTTCTCCCGGGCCCACTGGGCGGCGTCCGCGGCGGCGGTCACCGCGGCCTGCACCGAGCCGGCGACGTCACGCGGATGACGGTGGTGCAGCGGCCCGAGGAAGCGCACGTCGGTGATCCGGCCGCCGGCGGTCACCACCACCTCGACCAGCCCGTCGGGGGAGCGGACGGTGACCTCGACCGTGTCGACCGCCTGGTCGAACTCGGCCTGCAGGGACTCGATACGGCGATAGCGCCGCACCGCCTCCTCGATCCACGCCTCGTCGATCTCGCGCGGCATCGGTTCTCCCCCCGGCCGACCTCACCCTGCGTGCCGCCGCCGTCACCACGGCACACCGGACCGTACCGCACGCCCACGACGCCTGTCGATGCCGCCGGGGGTGCCCCCTACCCCTTCCACAGGGTGAGCATCATCGCCTCCACCGCGATCCGCGGCTTGACGTTCGCCTCGATGGCCGTGCGGCACTCCAGCACCGCCTCCAGCCGCCGCAGCGCGCCCTCGGCGGCCCACTTCTGCGCGCCCGCCTCCGCCATCGCGGCGGTGTCGGTGTGCACCGGGGCAACCGGCGCGCGCAGCGCCATGGTGAGCGCGTCCCGGTAGAAGCCGGCCAGGTCGACCAGGGCGCGGTCGAGCGCGTCGCGCTGGGCCCGGGTGGCCCGCGACTTCTGCCGCTTCTCCAGGTCCTTGAGCTGCCCGGCGGCGCCGCGCATCGCGCCGGCCGCGCCCCGCCCGGTGCCACCCGCGCCGAGCGCGGTCTGCAGGGCGGCCCGCTCGGCCGCGTCGGCCTCCGCGACGGACGCCTCGGCCTCCGCCTCGGCCGCCTCGATCAGCGCGGACGCCGCGTCCAGCGCGGTGCCGACACCGGTGAGCCGGCGCGGCACCGCCAGCACGGCGTCCCGGCGCTGCCTGGCCTCCGGGTCGCGGGCCAGCCGTCGGGCGCGCCCGACGTGCCCCTGCGCGGCCGCCGCCGCCCACTGCGCCACGTCGGGCGCGATGCCGTCCCGGCGGACCAGCACCTCGGCCACCGCGCCGGCCGGCGGCTGCCGCAGCGGTACGACCCGGCAGCGCGACCGGATGGTCACCGACACGTCGTCCGGGTGGGTGGACGGGGCGCAGAGCAGGAAGACCGTCCGCGGTGGCGGCTCCTCGACCGCCTTGAGCAGCGCGTTGCCGGCCGCCTCGGTGAGCCGGTCGGCGTCTTCGATGATCACGATCTGCCAGCGGCCGCCGGAGGGGGTGCTCGCGGCCCGGAGCACCAACGCCCGCATCTCGCCCACGCCGATGGAGAGCCCCTCGGGCACCACCAGCCGGACGTCGGCGTGGGTGCCGGTCATGGTGGTGTGGCAGCCGGGGCATTCGCCGCAGCCGGTGCCGTACGCGCACTGGAGGGCGGCGGCGAAGGCGCGGGCGGCCACCGACCGGCCGGAGCCGGGCGGGCCGGTGAAGATCCAGGCGTGGGTCATCCCCGCGCCCGGGTCGACGGCGGGGCCGTCCCCGTCGACCTCGTCGGCGTACCCGTCGGGGTCGTCGGCGGCCGGGGCGGGCGCGTGGGCGGCGCGCAGCACGGCGGCGGCGGACGCGGCGGCGCGGCGCAGCGTGTCGACCGCCTCGTCCTGCCCGACGAGGTCGGCGAAGACGTCCGGCATCAGGTCCGATGCTCCATCGTCACCAGCTCCGCGTCGGATAACTCGGGCTGCACCGAGGTGTCCGGCCCGTGGGCGGGGCGCGGATGCACGATGCCGGCCGGGTCGACCAGGAACTCCTGCACCCGGCGGGCGACCAGGGTGGAGATCTCCCCGGCCGGCCGGGAGGCGTCGAGCACGAGGTAGCGCTTCGGGTCGTTCGCGGCCAGGTCGAGGAAGGCGTACCGGACCCGCTCGTGGAAGGCGAGCGACTCGGCCTCCAGCCGGTCGGTGCCCTCGTTGCGGGCGGTCACCCGGGACAGGCCGGTGTGCGGGTCGACGTCGAGGAGCACCACCAGGTCGGGCTTGAGGCCGCCGGTGGCCCAGGAGGAGAGCCAGGAGACCTCCTCGACCGGCAGCGTCCGCCCGGCCCCCTGGTACGCCAGGGAGGAGTCGACGTACCGGTCGCTGATCACCACCGCGCCACGCACCAGCGCCGGCCGGACCACGGTGGCCACGTGGTGGGCGCGGTCGGCGGCGTAGAGCAACGCCTCGGCGCGCGGGGAGGGGGCCTCGGCGCCGGAGTTCTCCAGCACCAGCGAGCGGATCCGCTCCCCCACCGACGTCGCGCCCGGCTCGCGGGTGACCACGACCTCGCGCCCCTGCCCGCGCAGTTGCTCGGCGAGCGCGCGCAGCTGGGTGGACTTGCCGGCGCCCTCGCCGCCCTCGAAGACCACGAAGAGGCCGCTGGAGACGAAGGGCTCCGCCGGCATCAGCGGGCGGCCCCGGATCGAGCCCCACAGGTCGGCGAGGACCGGTACGCCCTTCTTGTCGTCCATCTGCCCGAAGGCGCTGATCCCGGCGAAGATGCCGGCGGCGCCCGCGACGAGCAGCAGCAGCCGGGTCGAGGAGACGGAGATGCCCAGGTCGGCGATGGTGAGCTGGCGGGAACCGCCGACGCCGACCAGGAGGCTGCTCAGCGCGATGGCGAGGATCAGCACCAGCCGGGTGCCGATCTGCACCACCGCGAAGACCCGGCCGCGCACCTCGTCGGCGACCTCGCCGCCGAGCAGCGTGGTGCCGGCGAGGAAGGCCATTCCGGCGCCGGCGCCCACCATGATCGCGCCGAGCATCGCCATGGACAGGTGGATGGCGAAGGCGAGGGTCATCACCGCAGCGCTGGCCAGCACGATGCTCATGCCGAACCAGCGGCGACGGGAGAGGTCCCGGACGATCATCGGACCGAGCCCGATGCCGAGCGCCAGGCCGATGAAGATCGCGCCGAAGAGCAGCGAGAAGGCGGCGTCACCGGCGCCCAACGAGTTGGCGAAGAACTTGGCCGTGCCGACCACGATGCCGCCGCCGGCGAAAGCGCCGAAGATGCCGAGCACCAGGCCACGCACCAGCGGCGTCTGGCCGATGAACCGCCAGCCGTCGGCGAACTGGCGGAACATGCTCTGCTCGACGCGCCCCGCCTCGCCACGCTGGGCCTCGCTGATCTCCTTGATCCCGAAGGCCACCACCAGTGCGGTGGCCAGTCGGGAGAAGGCGTTGAACCAGAGGGCGAGCTGGGCCGGCTCGGACCAGTCGGGCAGATCGCCACCGACCGCCCCGCGCACGCCACGGTCCAGCACGGCCAGGGCGATGGCGGCGGCCACCGGGGTGAGGCCGTAGGTGGTGATCAGGGTGAGCTGGTTCGCCGCTTCCAGCCGGGTGGGCGGGATCAGGTTGGGGACCGCGGCCTCCTTGGCCGGGATCCACATCAGCGTGAGCGACTCGATCAGGAAGGTGGCGATCAGCGCCCAACCGACCACCAGGCCGCCCGGGGCGCCGGTGAGCGCGTAGAGCGGGATCGAGGCGAAGAGCACGAAGCGCAGCAGGTCGCAGATGACCATCGTCCAGCGTCGGTCGAACCGGTCGGCGAAGACGCCTGCCACCGGTCCGAGCACCAGCGCGGGCAGCAGCCGGATGGCGGTGACGCCGCCGAAGGCCGCGCCCTGGGCGGTGCTGCCGGACACCTGCGAGGCCGCGAAGAGGGCGGTGGCGAGCAGGCCGAGCCAGTCGCCGAAGGAGGCCGCGCCGAGCACGATCCAGAGCCGGCGGAACGGCCGGATGCGCAGCACCGAGCGGATAGCGGCGTATCCGGACCGGTCGGACTGTGTCCCGGACGACGACACGCCGGACGACTCGCCGTTCTTCTGGCTTTCGATGGCCGTACCTCCACGTGCCGGCCCAACACTGGGCGGTCCCGGTGCAACACTCTAGTCCCGGTGGGAGGCCTTCCCACCGCGACATTCTCCTGCTCGCCGAGCCTAGGCCGCCGGGACCAGCGTCCGCAGCCGGCGGACATGAGGGTATTTCGCATTAGTCTCCCGGACAGTTAGCGTGCACCCGTGGCCACCGACAGCGACACCCTGCGCGAGCGCCTCGACCGGGCGACCGCCCACCTCGACCCGCCCTACGCCGTGGTCGACCTCACCGCCTTCGACGCCAACGCCGCCGCGCTGGCCGGACGCAGCGGCGGCAAGCCCGTCCGCGCCGCCAGCAAGTCGATCCGGGCCCGGGAGCTGATCACCCGGGCGCTCGACCGACCCGGCTGGGCCGGGGTGATGGCGTTCACCCTGCCCGAGGCGATCTGGCTGGTCCGCACCGGCGTGACCGACGACGCCCTGGTCGCCTACCCGACGGCCGACCGCCACGCGCTCGCCGAACTGGCCGCCGACCCGGCGCTCGCCGCGGCGGTCACCCTGATGGTCGACGGGACCGAGCAGCTCGACCTCGTCGACACGGTGTGCGCCCCCGGCCGCCGGCCCGAGCTGCGGGTCTGCCTCGACCTGGACGCCTCCTGGCGACCGCTGGGCGGGCGGGTGCACGTCGGGGTGCGCCGCTCACCGGTGCACAGCGCCCGGGCCGCCGCCGCGCTCGCCGCCACCGTAGCCGGCCGGTCGGGCTTCCGGCTGGTCGGACTGATGTCGTACGAGGCGCAGATCGCCGGGCTCGGTGACGCTCCGCCGGGGCGGGCGGCGCTGGGCGCCGCGATCCGGATCGCCCAACGCGGGTCGTGGCGCGAGCTGCTGGCCCGCCGAGGGGCGGCCGTGGCTGCGGTACGCGAGCACGCCGACCTGGAGTTCGTCAACGGCGGAGGCACCGGCAGCGTGGCCGCCACCAGCGCCGATCCCGCCGTCACCGAGGTCACCGCGGGATCGGGCCTGTACGGTCCGACGCTCTTCGACGCGTACCGGGCCTGGCGGCCGACCCCGGCGGCGTTCTTCGCCTGCACGGTGGTCCGCCGACCGGGGCCGGGCCTGGTCACCGTGCTGGGCGGGGGGTGGACCGCCTCGGGTCCGGCAGAGCGGAGCCGGTTGCCCCGACCCTGGCTGCCGGCCGGGCTGACGCTGGTCGGCACGGAGGGCGCCGGGGAGGTGCAGACGCCGCTGACCGGTCCGGCGACGGCCGGGCTGCGGATCGGCGACCGGGTCTGGTTCCGCCACGCCAAGGCCGGCGAACTCTGCGAGCACGTCAACGAACTGCACCTGGTCGAGGGGGACGAGGTGGTCGGCGTCGTGCCCACGTACCGGGGCGAGGGCCACGCCTTCCTCTAGACCGGGCGCTGCCGCGCCGGACGCCGCCCGGCGCGGCGGCCGGGCGGTCAGGCCTGCGTGACCGGCGCGGCCGGCGCGTCGACGTGCCGGTGCAGGTACTCGCGGATCAGCGCCTTCGCCTCGGCGAGCACCCGCTCATCGCCCTCCGGCTTGCGCCGGAACGCCAGCTTGATCAGGGCGTCCGCGGCCTCGACGGCGATCTCCAGACAGAACCGCAGCCGGGGCTCGTCGACCATCCCGAACCGCTCGGTCAGCACCCGGGCCAACTGGTCGGCGATCACGCCGTTGTTGTCGCGCTGCTCATCGAGCAGGTGCAGGTCGACCACGTCGCCGAAGTGCAGGGTACGGAACCCCGGGACGGTGCGGTGCATCGTGATGTACTCGTCGATGCCCGCGTCGACGCCGTCCCACCAGTGGGTCAGGTCGTCGGAGGCGAACCGCTCGTCGAGCCGCTGCAGGTAGGACTCCATCGTGCGCAGGGTCAGCGCCTGCACGATGGCCCGCTTGTCCGGGAAGAACTGGTAGACCGACCCGATCGCCACCTCGGCCCGCTCGGCGAGCAGCGTGGTGGTCAGCCCCTCGTACCCCACTTCGTCGACGAGTTCGGCACAGGCGTCCAACATCCGCTGGACCCGCGCGACACTTCGACCCTGCACCGGAACGCGGCGCAGCGGTCCGGTCGTGGCGGCTGGTGTGGACACTCGGCGCCACCCCCCTTCGACGGAAGAACATATCTGCATGTCACGTGCTCGTGACTACCGGTACAACGAGCGGACCTCGATTGCGGTATTTACCAGGCACAACGTTCCTGATATGAAGATGGCTCATATTCACGTCGAGGAGCGCCGATGGCCGGTACCACCACCGCATGGTCCAACTGGGCAGGCAACCAGCACAGCGTCGCCACCGCCATCCTGCGCCCGAGCACGGTCGACGGCGTCACCGAGGCGGTCCGGGACGCCGCCGCCGCCGGCGAGCGGATCCGGGCGGTGGGCAGCGGCCACTCCTTCACCCCCATCGCCCGGGCCGAAGGGCGGCTGCTGGACCTGACCGCGCTGGAGACCGACGTCCGGGTGGACCTCGCCGAACGGCTCGTCACCGTCCCGGCCGGGATGACCCTGCGTACGCTCAACGCCCTGCTCGCCGCGCACGGCCTCGCCATGCCCAACCTCGGCGACATCGACGCCCAGACCATCGCCGGGGCGATCTCCACCGGCACCCACGGCACCGGGGCGGCGTACGGCTGCCTCTCCACGTTCGTCGAGGCGCTGACCCTGGTCACCGGCACCGGTGAGGTGCTGCGCTGCTCCGCCGACGAGCACCCCGACGTCTTCGCCGCCGCCCGGGTCGGGCTCGGCGCGCTCGGCGTGCTGGTCGAGGTGACCCTGCGCTGCGTCGACGCCTTCGTGCTGCGCGCCCACGAGCGACCCGCGCCGCTGTCCGCCGTCCTCGCCGACCTGCCCGAACTGGTCGACCGGCACGACCACGCCGAGTTCTACTGGTTCCCGTACACCGACCGGGTGCAGGTCAAGACCAACGACCGGGTGCCCGCCGACGACCGGCCGCTGCCCCGCTGGCGCGGCTGGCTGGACGACGAGTTCCTCGCCAACACCGTCTTCGCCGGGGCCTGCCGGCTGGGCCGCGCCGTGCCGGCGCTCGCCCCGACCATCAGCGCGGTCTCCGCCCGGGCCCTCACCGAACGCACCTACACCGGCCGCTCCGACACGGTCTTCTGCACCCCGCGCCGGGTCCGGTTCGTGGAGATGGAGTACGGCATCCCGCGCGCCCACCTGCCCACCGCGCTGGAGGAACTGCGCCGCATCGTCGACCGGCTGCCGTTCAAGGTGCTCTTCCCGGTCGAGGTGCGGTTCACCGCCGCCGACGACATCTGGCTGTCGCACGGCTACGGCCGGGACTCGGCGTACATCGCCGTCCACCAGTACGTCGGGATGCCGCACGAGCCGTACTTCCGGGCGTTCGAGGAGGTGACGACGGAGTTGGGCGGCCGACCCCACTGGGGCAAGATGCACTGGCGCGACGCCGCCTCGCTGGCCACCGCGTACCCGAGGTTCGCCGACTTCCAGGCGCTGCGCAACCGCCTGGACCCCGACCGCCTCCTCAGCAACGCCCACCTCGACCACATCCTCGGCTGAGCCGGGGACGTCCCGACGAGGTCCCCGGCGGTGTCGGCCGGGACCTCGTCGGGCGGACTCACTCCGGAGTGGCGGTCGCCTTCTTGGGGGCGGCCTTCTTGGCGGGGGCCTTCTTGGCGGTGGTGGCCTTCGCCGTGGTGGTCTTCCGGGCGGTCGTGGACTTGGCGGCGGCGGTCTTCTTCGCCGCCGTCTTCTTCGCCGGAGCCGCCTTCTTCGCCGGAGCCGCCCTCTTCGTCGCCTTCTTCTTCGGCGCCGGGCCCTTGGCCCGCTTCTCCGCCAGCATCTCCGACGCCTCTTCGAGGGTCAGCTCCTCCGGGGTCTGCCCGCGCCGCAGGGACGCGTTGGTCTCCCCGTCGGTGACGTACGGCCCGAACCGCCCGTCCTTGATGACCAGCGGCTTCTCGGTGAGCGGGTCGTTGCCCATCTCCCGCAGCGGCGGCGCGGCGGCCCGGCGCTGGCGTGCCTTGGGGGCGGCCAGCAGGGCCAGCGCCTCGTCCAGCGTGACGGTGAACATCTTGTCCTCGGAGTCCAGTGAACGGAACTCGTCACCACGCTTGACGTACGGGCCGTAGCGGCCGTTGTTGGCGAACACCTCGACGCCGTCGAGGGCCAGCCCGACCAGCCGGGGCAGGCTGAGCAGCTTCAACGCCTCGTCGAGGGTGAGCGAGTCCGGCGACTGGGAGCGGAGCAGGGAGGACTTCCGCTCGCCGCTGGCCACGTACGGGCCGAACCGGCCGGACTTGAGCAGGATCGGCTCGCCGGTGGCGGGGTCGTCACCGAGCTTGCGCTCACCCCCGCCGCCGAGGAACAGCTCGTGCACCTTCTCCGGGGTCAGCTCGTCCGGGGCCAGGCCCTCCGGGATCGGGGCGCGGTCACCCGGGGCGCCGCCCTCCTCGCCCTCCGCCGCCGGGGCCGACTGCTCGCCGGGCACCGCCCGCTGCAGGTACGGCCCGTACCGGCCCACCCGGACGACGACCTCGCGCCCCTCGTCGTCGGTGAAGAGCGGGATGGAGTTGACGCTGCGCGCGTCGATGTCGCTGAGGTTCTCCGTGACCAGCTTCTTCAGCCCGCCGGCGTGGGCGATCGCCTGGTCGCCGGTGCCGTTGGCGCTGCCGAAGTAGAAGGAGGTGAGGAAGTCGACCGCGGCGTGGTCACCGCCGGCGATCTCGTCCAGCTCGTTCTCCATGCTGGCGGTGAAGTCGTAGTCGATCAGGCGAGGGTAGTGCTGCTCCATGAGCCCGATCACCGCGAACGCCAGGAACGTCGGGATCATCGCCTGGCCACGCTTGGCGACGTACCCGCGGTCCTGGATGGTCTGCATGATCGACGCGTACGTCGACGGGCGGCCGATGCCCAGCTCCTCCAGCGCCTTGACCAGCGACGCCTCGGTGTAGCGCGACGGCGGCTGGGTGTGGTGTCCCTGCGCGGCCAGCTCGTCGGCGGTCAGCGGCTGGTCCTTGACCAGGTTCGGCAGCCGGCGCTCGGCGTCCTCGGCCTCGGCGTTCTCGTCGTCGCTCGACTCGACGTACGCCCGCAGGAAACCGGGGTCGGTGATGGTCTTGCCGGTCGCGCCGAAGTCGGCCTCCTCCTGGGCGGAGGAGACCGCGCGGATGCGCACCGAGACGCTGGACCCGACCGCGTCGGTCATCTGCGAGGCGATGGTCCGCCGCCAGATCAGCTCGTAGAGCTTGAACTCCTCGGCCGACAGTTCCTTGGCCACCTCGCCCGGGGTGCGGAAGTTGTCCCCCGCCGGGCGGATCGCCTCGTGCGCCTCCTGCGCGTTCTTCACCTTGCCGGTGTAGCGACGCGGCTCCGGCGGCACGCTGCGCTCGCCGTACAGCTCGACGATCTGCCGGCGGGCCGCCGCGATGGCGGTCTCCGACAGGTTCACCGAGTCGGTACGCATGTAGGTGATGTAGCCGTTCTCGTAGAGCCGCTGCGCGGTGCGCATCGTCTGCTGCGACGACAACCGCAGCTTGCGGGCCGCCTCCTGCTGGAGGGTGGAGGTGATGAACGGCGCGTACGGGCGGCGGCGGTAGGGCTTCTCCTCGACCCGGGTGACGGTGAACTGCCGCCCCTGAAGGCGGGCCGCCAGGCCACGAGCCCCGCTCTCGTCGAGGTGCACGACGCCCGCGCCGGGCCGGACCCGTCCGGTGGTCGGCTCGAAGTCCTTGCCGGTGGCGATCCGGTCGCCGTTCAGCGCGACCAGGGTGGCGGAGAAGGTGCGCGGCCCCTCACCCGGCCGGGCCACCGCGAGGGTGGCCAGGATGTCCCAGTACTCGGCGGTGCGGAAGGCCATCCGCTGCCGTTCCCGCTCGACCACGATGCGGGTCGCCACCGACTGCACCCGGCCGGCCGAGAGCTTCGGCATGACCTTCTTCCACAGCACCGGCGAGACCTCGTAGCCGTAGAGGCGGTCGAGGATGCGCCGGGCCTCCTGGGCGTCGACCAGATCACGGTCGATCTCCCGCGGGTTGGCCACCGCGGCCTGGATCGCCGGCTTGGTGATCTCGTGGAAGACCATCCGCTTGACCGGGACCTTGGGCTTGAGGGTCTCCACCAGGTGCCAGGCGATCGCCTCGCCCTCGCGGTCCTCATCCGTGGCCAGGAAGATCTCGTCGACCTCCTTGGCCAGCTTCACCAGCTTGCTGATCTGCTGCTTCCGGTCGGCGGAGACCACGTAGAGGGCGTGGAAGCCGTTGTCGACGTCCACCCCGAGCCGGGCCCACGGCTCGCCCTTGTACTTCGCCGGCACGTCGGCGGCGTTGCGCGGAAGGTCGCGGACATGACCGAAGCTGGCCTCCACGACGTACCCCGGGCCGAGGTAGCCCGAGATCGTCTTGGCCTTCGCCGGTGACTCGACGATGACCAGACGGGTGGTTCCAGCTTTGCTCGGCACGTCTCTCCCCGACCTCACTCCTGCTCCATGCCCGATCCGGGCCGTCTTGCACCTGCCGGACCACCGGCGGTCCGGATGTCCAACGTAACGCGCCGCCCGGGTTTCGGGTTTCGCGGGCGGCAATCAGCCCCGCACGGCGGTACGCGACCGGTGCCGCACGGGCATCACGGGCCGGACGGCGCCACCGTACACCGTGGGTAGGGCGCCAGGTGGGTCACTGTGACGATGGCGGACCCTCGGCCGAGGGTCACCGGCCCGTTCTTACCGGGCGGAGCGCCGGCCGGCTGTCCTTGATCGGACAGCTCGCCGCCTTGACCGCCACCGGCCGACACCCCGGGGCGAGCCCAGCCGTCCGCGCGCCCCGTCGTGATCGACTCCGTTGCGGCGGAATCGCGCCGTCCGGGCCGCCTCGACCCCGCCATCACGCCGACCTGAAGTCGACCTTCCCGGCCCCGGCGAGGCCACCGGGTCGGGCCGGTCGTCAGGCCGGGGCCGCCGGCCAGGACTCCGGGGGCGCGGTGGACGGCCGCTCCCCGACCAGTTCCGCGAGCCGGAGCAGGCGCCGCCGACCGGTGACCCGGAACGCCGGACCACCGGTCTCCGGCTCCAGCACCGCCACCGGCAGCCCCACCGCCGCCAGCGCCGCCCGCAGCGTCGGCCACCACTCCCGGTCGTCCTCGGCGAGTCGCAGCAGGAACCCCGACGGGTCGCCGGCGCCGGCGGCAGCCAGCCAGAGCCGCAGCCGTCGCCCGTTGAGATGGAAGCCGGCGGGCGGCCGCCTGCCCGCCGGACCGGCCAGCCAGGCCGTGGCCAGCGGGGCCAGGGTCCTCGCGTACGACGTGCGGACCGCGAACCGCTGGTCCTCGGTCGCCTCCCAGCTCGCGGCGAGCCCGCGCGACCGCAACTCGGCGACGAGCACGTGCACCCGCCAGGCGGCGTCGACCACGATCGACAGCCGGGCCGTGCGACCCATCCGGACCACCTCCCCTCCGCCGGCGAGCAGACCGGCCAGATCGGCGACGGACGGATCCGCCGCCTCGGTGCCGAACAGCGAGAGCTGGCGCACCGGTCGGGGGGGTATGTCGGGAGGGGTCAGCGACACTCCGGAACCTCGTCGAAGGCCTGTTTGAGCTCTTCAGAGTTGAGCTTGCTGGTGTCCAGCGCGCTCGCGTCGTACTCCTTGGTCAGCGTGTCGACCGCGGCCTTGACCCCGTCGTAGAAGGCGGTGGCCTCGCCGGTGCCGAGCCCGTCGATGGTGTCCCGGGCCCGGCCGTACGCGTCGCGGACCTTCTCCAGCGTGGCGCGGAAGCCCCGGGAGATCTCCTCACCGTGCTCGGTCTCCGGGACGCCCGCGTCGGCGACCCGGCGGCGGGCGGTCTCGCTGGCCTCCTCCGCGCCGGCGAAGAGGCGTACCAGGTTCTCCTTGGCCTGCGCCGGGGTGGTCTGCGCGGTCATCTGCTGATTGGTGCTGCTGGTCAACTTGCTGATCTCGGCCCGCCAGGGGGTGAGCGCCTCGCAGACCGAGGCGGCCCAGGCGCGCGGGCTGGGCCCGCCACCGCAGCCACTGACGACCAGTACGAGCGTGGCCAGGACCACCGTGAGCTTTCCGGCGGCTGCCGCCCGGCACGTACGCATGCGTTGCAGCGTACGGCCTCGCGGTGAATGCGCCACCGCTCAGGCGCACGGCGGACGGGTCCCCGGCCGGCGCGTCGCCGACCGGGAACCCGCCGTCGTGACTCAGGCGTTGACCGCCTCGGCGCGCTCGTGGCTGCCCGCGCCGGGGCCGTCGCCGTCGGCGGACGAGTCCATCGCGACACCCTTGCGCTTGCTGAAGACCACCGCGGCGACGACGATCAGGGTCGCGGCCACCGCGATGCCCACCCGCAGCGGGGTGTTCTTCTCGTCGCCCACGCTCCAGGCCACCACGGCCGGCGCGATCAGCAGCGAGACCAGGTTCATCACCTTGAGCAGCGGGTTGATAGCCGGGCCGGCGGTGTCCTTGAACGGGTCGCCGACGGTGTCGCCGATGACCGTCGCGGCGTGCGCCTCGGAGCCCTTGCCGCCGTACGCGCCGTCCTCGACGAGCTTCTTGGCGTTGTCCCAGGCGCCGCCGGAGTTGGCCAGGAAGACCGCCATCAGCGTGCCGGCCCCGATCGCCCCGGCCAGGTACGACGCCAGCGCGCCCGGGCCGAGGCCGAAGCCGACCGCGATCGGGGCGAGGATGGCGAGCAGGCCGGGGGTCATCAGCTCGCGCTGCGCGTCCCGGGTGCAGATGTCGACGACCTTGCCGTACTCGGGGCGCTGGGTGCGGTCCATGATCCCGGGCAGCTCACGGAACTGCCGGCGGACCTCCATCACCACCGCGCCGGCCGAGCGGGACACCGCGTTGATGGCCAGCCCGGAGAAGAGGAAGACCACCGCCGCGCCGATGATCAGGCCGACCAGGTTGCGCGGGTTGGACACGTTGAGCGCGTTGAGGATCTCGGTCCCGACGTCGCCGACGCCGGCGTCGGCGTACGAGGTGCGCAGCGTGTCGGTGTACGACCCGAACAGCGCGGTGGCGGCGAGCACCGCGGTGGCGATCGCGATGCCCTTGGTGATCGCCTTGGTGGTGTTGCCGACGGCGTCGAGCTCGGTGAGGATCCGGGCCCCGTTCTCGTCGATGTCACCGGACATCTCGGCCACGCCCTGGGCGTTGTCGGAGATCGGGCCGAAGGTGTCCATCGCGACGATCACGCCGACGGTGGTGAGCAGGCCGGTGCCGGCCAGCGCGACCGCGAAGAGCGAGAGCGTGATGGAGCTGCCGCCGAGCAGGAACGCCCCGAAGACGCCGGCGCCGATGAGCAGCGCCGAGTAGACGGCCGACTCCAGGCCGACGCTGATGCCGGCGAGGATGACGGTGGCCGCGCCGGTCTGCGAGCTCTTGCCGATGTCCTGCACCGGGCGCCGGTTGGTCTCGGTGAAGTAGCCGGTCAGCGCCTGGATGGCGGCGGCCAGCACGATACCGATCACCACCGCGCCGATGGCCACCGTCCGCGGGTTCTGGTCGACGTCGGTGAGGCCGCCCTCCAGTTCGCCGAAGGTCGCCGGGAGGTACTGCCAGGTGGCGATGGCGACCAGCACCGCGGAGAGCAGCGCGGAGATGTAGAAGGCCCGGTTGATCGCGGTCAGGCCGTTGCGGTCCGAGGCGCGCAGCCGGGTGATGAAGACGCCGATGATCGCGATGAGCACGCCGATGCCGGAGACGATCAGCGGGAACACGAGGCCCTGCTCGCCGAAGGCGGCGCGGCCGAGGATGAGCGCGGCGACCAGGGTGACCGCGTACGACTCGAAGAGGTCGGCGGCCATGCCGGCGCAGTCGCCGACGTTGTCGCCCACGTTGTCGGCGATGGTGGCGGCGTTGCGCGGGTCGTCCTCGGGGATGCCCTGCTCGACCTTGCCGACCAGGTCGGCGCCGACGTCGGCGGCCTTGGTGAAGATGCCGCCGCCGACCCGCATGAACATGGCCAGCAGGGCGGCGCCGAAGCCGAAGCCCTCCAGGACGGTCGGGGCGTCGCCCTTGAAGATGATGACGACCAGGGCGGCGCCGAGGAGGCCGAGCCCGACGGTGAGGAAGCCGACCACACCGCCGGTGCGGAAGGCGATCTTCATGGCGGCCTCGCGCCCGCCCTGGGCCTCGCGCGCCGCCGCGGCGACCCGCAGGTTGGCGCGGGTGGCCAGCCACATGCCGGCGCCGCCGATGAACGCGCTGAACAGGGCACCGACCACGAAGAACGCGGACCGGCCGATCTTCACCGCGACCTCGCTGCCGTCGGTGTCGTGCACCGGCAGCAGGAAGAGGAGCACGACGGCGACGACGACGAAGATCGCCAACGTCCTGAACTGCCGGAGCAGGTACGCGGAGGCGCCCTCCTGCACCGCCCCGGAGATCTCCTGCATGTTGGTGGTGCCCTTACCGGCTGCCAGCACGGCCTTGGTCAAGGCGGCGGCGAAGACGAGGGCCACCGCGGCGATGACCGCCGCGATGACGACGTACGTCAGGTTGGCTCCGGTGAGGGACAGCGCGCCGCCTTCGGCGGCCAAGGTCCCGGACATCTATGTCCTCCTGTACCGAACACTGTCGCGTCGGCCAGCGGACGTACTGACCGACGCCTGGATGCGGTGGCGCACGCGCTCCGACCCACCCCGGCGGACCAAGATCAACGTCCATATCCGCTGGCCGCGGGAAGGATCCCGTGCTGACAACCCACAGACTGTAGCCCCGCTGAGTGTCGGAGGTCACACGCGGGGGACACCGTGTTCGGATGATCTTCGTAACTGTGTTATGAGGAAAAATCTGATATAGGGGGCCATCAGCACGACGAGGCCGTGACCCACCCGGGGTCACGGCCTCGTCTACGCGACGTATGCGGTCAGCGGCCGACCGGCCACACCATCCGCACCTCGGTCCCGACGCCCTCGTCGACCGGGCGGACCTGCAGATCCTCCACGAAACCGGCGAGCAGGGCGAAACCCACGCCGGTGGTCAGCGCCTCGTCGGTGAGCGACTCGTTGGCCAACTCGTCGGCGTTCAACGCGGCCAGGCCGATGCCGGCCTCGATCGGCGCCCGATCCACCACCCGCACCTGGTACGCCCCCGAGTCGGACATCTCCACCAGCACCGGGTCGGGCAGCCCGTACTGCCGATGCAGGGCGACGGCCCGCGTGCACGCCTCACCGATGGCCAGGCGCACCTCGTCGAGCAGGTCCTCGCGCACTCCGGCCCGGCGGGCCACCGCGACGCCGACCAGGCGGGCGGTACGCACGTGCACCGGGGCCGGGGAGAAGGAGAGCCGGACCGTCGCCATCACGCGCCGGCGCCGGTGGGATCCGCCGCGATCGCCGTCTCGACCGTGGGGTGCAGCGGGAAGACCTGGTCCAGCGCGGTGATCCGGAAGATCTTGAGCAGCGGCTCCTTGTCGCAGACCAGGGCGAAGGAGCCACCGGCCGCGCGGAGCCGCTTGAGGGCGCCGACCAGCACGCCGAGGCCGGTCGAGTCGAGGAAGTCCACCCGACCGAGATCGACGATCACCTGCCGGACCCCGCCGTCGATCAACTCCAGGAGCCGTTCGCGCAACCGGGGTGCGGTGTAGACGTCCACCTCACCGCCGACCTCGAGCACCGTGTGCTCCCCCACGGTGCGGGTCGCCAGCGACAGCTCCATCAGTCCCTCCTCCGAGAGCCGTAAACTCTCCTGGGCATCTAACCATCCCCGCCACAGTGACCTTCGGTCACCGGCGGCGGCTCCTCCTTACCCACGCCCCCGGTCGTTCACCACCCGAACACCAGTGCGAAAGTGCAGGACGTGAATCCCGCAGCCACCGTATCCGCAGGTCCGGGTTCCGGTCGACCGCTGACGGCGGCGCCCGGCGACCTGCTGCGCCGGCTGCGCGCCCGCCACCACGGCACCGACCCGGTCACCCATGTCGAACGGGTGCCGGCCCGCGCCGGGCAGCCCGCCGGATGGCCCGGCTGGGCCCCCGAGGAACTGCGGGCGGCGCTCGCCGGGCGCGGCGTCGTCGCCCCCTGGCGGCACCAGGCCGAGGCCGCCGAGCTGGCGTACGCCGGCAAGCACGTGGTGGTGGCCACCGGGACGGCGTCCGGCAAGTCCCTGGCGTACCAGCTCCCGGCCCTGGCCACCCTGCTCGCCGACCCCCGGGCAACCGTGCTCTACCTGGCGCCGACCAAGGCGCTCGCCGCCGACCAGCTGCGCGCCGTCGCCGGCCTGGAACTCGACGGGGTACGCCCCGCCACCTACGACGGGGACACCCCACGCACCGAACGGGAGTGGATCCGCCGGCACTCCCGGTTCGTGCTGACCAACCCGGACATGCTGCACCACGGCATCCTCCCCGGGCACGCGCACTGGTCCGGCTTCCTGCGCCGGCTGGCGTACGTGGTCGTCGACGAGTGCCACACCTACCGGGGCGTCTTCGGCTCCCACGTCGCGCACGTGCTGCGCCGGCTGCGCCGGCAGTGCGCCAAGTACGGGCGTACCCCGGTCTTCATCCTGGCCTCGGCGACGTCGGGTGACCCGGCGACGACGGCCGGCCGGCTCACCGGCCTGCCCGTCACCGCCGTCACCGAGGACACCTCGCCGCGCGGCGGGGTGACCTTCGCGCTCTGGGAGCCGCCGCTGCTGCCCTCGGCCGACACGTCCTCCCCCGACGCCGACCTCCGCCAGGTCCGCCGCTCGGCGCTGCGGGAGACCGCCGACCTGCTCGCCGACACGGTCGCCGAGGGGGTACGCACGCTCGCCTTCGTCCGCTCCCGGCGCGGCGCCGAGGTGGTGGCCGCCAACGCCCGGCGGGCGCTCGACGAGGCGGTGCCGGGGCTGGGCGACCGGGTGGCCGCCTACCGCGCCGGCTACCTGCGCGAGGAGCGACGCGAACTGGAACGCGCGCTGCTGCACGGGGAACTGCTCGGCCTGGCCTCCACCAACGCGCTGGAACTCGGCGTCGACCTGGTCGGGCTGGACGCGGTGCTGATCTGCGGCTGGCCCGGCACCCGGGCCTCGCTCTGGCAGCAGGCCGGCCGGGCCGGCCGCTCCGGCGACGAGGCCCTGGCCGTGCTGGTCGCCCGGGACGACCCGCTCGACACCTATCTGGTGCACCACCCCGAGGCGCTGTTCGGGCGGCCCGTCGAGGCGACCGTGCTCGACCCGGCCAACCCGTACGTGCTCGCCCCGCAGCTCGCCTGCGCCGCGTCCGAGGCCCCGCTCACCCCCGCCGACCTGGAACTCTTCGGCGACGGCGCGAAGGAGGCGGTGGATTCCCTGGTCGAGGCCGGCGCCCTGCGGCAGCGCCCGACCGGCTGGTACTGGCGGCACCGGGAGCGGCCCGAGGTCGACCTGCGCGGCTCCGACGGCGCACCGGTCTGCGTGGTCGAGGCGGCCACCGGGCGACTGCTCGGCACCGTGGACGGCGGCTCGTCGCACTTCCTCATCCACCCCGGCGCGGTCTACCTGCACCAGGGCGTCTCGTACGTGGTCGACTCGCTCGACCTGGCCGACGGCTGCGCGCTGGTGCACGCCGAGGAGCCGGACTGGTCCACCCACGCCCGGGACGTCACCTCGCTCTCCGTGGCGTCGGTCCGGTCGTACGTGGACGCCGGGCCGGTCGGGCTCTTCCTCGGCGAGGTCGACGTGACCAGCCAGGTGGTGTCGTACCAGCGCCGCCGGATCGCCTCCGGCGAGGTGATCGACACCCGGCCGCTGGACCTGCCCGCCCGGGAGCTGCGCACCGTCGCGGTCTGGTTCACCGTGTCGCCGCGGTCGCTGGCTCTCGCCGGCGTCGAGACGGCCGACATCCCGGGCGCGCTGCACGCCGCCGAGCACGCCGCGATCGGGCTGCTGCCACTGACGGCGACCTGCGACCGCTGGGACATCGGCGGCCTGTCGACGGCCGTGCACCCGGACACCGAGGCGCCGACCGTCTTCGTCTACGACGGTCACCCCGGCGGGGCGGGCTTCGCCGAGCGGGCGTACGGGACGGCGGCGGCCTGGCTGCGCGCCACCCGCGACGCGATCGCCGAATGCGGCTGCGAGTCCGGCTGCCCGTCCTGCGTGCAGTCCCCGAAGTGCGGCAACGGCAACAACCCGCTGTCCAAGCCGGACGCCGTCCGGGTCCTCGACGTGGTGCTCGCCAACCTTCCCGCGCCGTCCGAGGACGCGACCAGCGGGTCGGTGTCGAAGGTGCCTCGGCAGACGACGCAGTAGGCCCGCCGTCAGCGGCTGCGCCGCGACTCTTCGGGGCCGTGGCGTCCATGCCGAGAGCGGTTCCTGCGCGTCGGGATCTGGTGATCGCCTCGGCGCGGTGTGGTTCGTCGCCGCGTCGCGGCCGTCGGACCGGGTTGTGGGATGTGTGCATGAGCGACGCGGGATGTGGGCAATGGGTCTATGGGAGCGCTTCCATCGATCGGGATGACCGGTCGGAGGCACCCGACCGACCAGCCGACCCTGCCGTTCTTCTTTGTCGAGGAGGAGCCGTGGCCGACACGATCGCCGAGACCGTCGACCTGCTCTACACGATCGACCAGGACAACCTCACCCCCGATCAGCAGATCGCCCTGGGGTCCGCGCTGGCCACCCTCGCCCAGGCGGAACGACTCGAGCAGATCAACGAGCGTCTGCGCAGCATCCACCAGGTGCTGAACACCTGGGCGATGAAGTCGACCCTCGAGGGAGGGCGCTGACCGGAGGGTTGTGCGAGACTCCGGCGCACCCTTCGGAGGAGAACTTCATGCAGCTCGACAGTTTGCAGGCCCAGCACCAGTTCCACATCCGGCAGCGGATCCGGATGATGGTCAACCAGTACGAGGTCCACGCGGTGGCGCCGGACGGCACCGAGGGGGAGCTGCTGGCGTTCGCGCAGCAGAAGCGGCTCGCCTTCAAGGAGCAGGTGACCATCTACACCGACGACTCCAAGCAGCAGGCCCTGCTCGGCTTCAAGGCCCGACAGCGACTCGACCTCGGCGCCACGTACGACGTCACCGACCACGCCGGCACCCCGATCGGGCTGTTCCGCAAGGACTTCGCCCAGTCGCTGCTGCGCTCCACCTGGCACGTCGAGCAGCCCGGGCTGCCGCAGGTCACCGGTCAGGAGCGGAGCATGCCGGTGGCGCTGCTGCGTCGGTTCGTCGACTCGCTCTCCTGGCTGCCGTACCACTTCGACTTCGTCGCCGGCGGTCAGCCGGTCTTCTCGGTGATCAAGAAGTGGGGCCTGCGCGACCGGTACGTCGTCGAGGTGCAGAACCCGCAGATCGACCGCCGCCTGGTGATCGCGATGGCGATCGGGCTGGACGCGCTCCAGGGTCGCTGACCCGTCCGCCGGCCGGGGGCCGTGCCGTACGACGCGCACCCCGGCCGGCCCTTTCGCACCCCACCGGTGTGGGACTCGGGGCGTCGCGCCGACCCGCGCCGCCCCGCCTCGGCCGCCGATCTCGGCCCGCAATCTCCCCGGCGGTGGTCCAGGGCGACCCTCCGGGTCGGCGCGGTGTCAGTCACGGATCGGGCCGGCGCGGGCGGTGGCGGTGGCCGCCCGGTGGAATCCGGGCAGTGGAGACACCGGCACCTCGACCGTCACCAGCGCGTCGAACCCGTCCAGTCGGCACCCGGTCAGCCGGGCCCCGTTGGCGGAGGCCAGTTCGTCCGCCGCGACACAGGCCGCCGCGTCACCGCGCAGCGCCAGCCCCGCCGCGGCGAGCGCCGCGAAGTCGGCAGCGGCCCGGGCCTGGTGCCGCGCCACCCGGGCGCTGCCGATCGCCGCGCCGAACACACCCACCAGCACGAACACCAGACCGACGACGAGCAGGCACACCGTCGCGCCACCCCGGTCGGTGTCACCGCTGTCGGTACCGCCCCGGCCGGCACGACGCCGGCCGACGCGGGCCCACCCCGGGCGCGGTGACCTCGACGGACGTCCACGGCAGCCGGCCGTCGTCCACCCGCACCCCTCCGCCGGCGGGCACCTGCCGGAGCGATCCACGGGCGGACGCCCGCCGGAGTGATCCACCGTCACGGCTCGGCCGCCGGGGATCCCGGTTCGACGGCGACCACCGCGGTGGCCTCGACGGTGAGCCGGGGCAGCCTGGCACCGATGGCGCGTACCGGGGCTCGGACCGTCACGATGACCCGGTCTCCCTCGACCGCCACCGAGACCGTCGCGGCGGGCGGGGCGATCCGCGTACCGGCCGCCACGCCGTCCGCGCCCCGGGCCGCGGCCAGCGCCGCTTCCCGGGCCGCGTCCAGGCAGGCGGCCCTCGTGGTGACGGCTTCGACCGCCGTCACGCCGGTCAGCAGGAGCAGGAGCAGCGCCGGCAGGCCGGCCGCCAGTTCGGCGGTGAACGAGCCCCGGTCACGGCCGGCCCGCCGACGCGGGCTCACTTCAGAGCCCGGTCGATCACCGCGGTCAACGCGGACTGGACGTTGCCGGAGGTGAGCACCTTGAGCAGGATGCCGGCGAAGGCCACCGCGGCGAGGGTGCCGACGGCGTACTCGGCGGTGTTCATCCCGGCGTCCCCGCGCAGTCGGGTCCGGATTCGGGTACGGAGTCTGCGCATTGTGTGTCCCTTCTCGATGGTTGTCAGAGCACGTCACCGAGGACGGCGACGATCACCGGCACCAGGCCGGCGAGAATGAAGGCCGGCAGGAAGCAGAGCCCCAGCGGCAGCACGATGAGCACCCCGGCGCGGCGGGCGGACGCCTCGGCGGCGGTGGAGCGGTCGGCCCGCAGGTCGTCGGCGACCCGGGTCAACGCACCGGCGAGCGCGGCACCGCTCCGCGAGGACCGCAGGGCCGCGGCGACGAGGCGCTCCGCACCGGGCACCGGGGCCAGATGGGCCCATGCCTCCTCCGGGCCGCCGCCGAGCAGCAGGGTCCGGCCGACCATGCCGAGACGTTCGGCCAGTGGCCCGCCGAGCGCGTCGGCGACCGCCAGCACCGAGCGGTCGACCGGTGCTCCGGCCCGCAGCGCCATGGCCAGCAGGTCAGCGGCGAGCGGAAGGTCACCGGCCTCCCGCAGCCGGCGGTCGCGGGCGGCCCGGGGCTCGATGCGCCGTAGCACCCGGTCGGCCACGAGCGCGGTCACCACCCCGGCGAGGCACCCCGGCACACTGCCGAGCAGCACCGCGACCGCCACCCCGGCCAGCCCCGCGCCGAGGCGTATCGGGTCGGGCCACCAGGGCGGCCGGCTCCGCACTGCCGGCGCTCCCACCGGGACCGCAGCGGAACGCTCCGCGTCGTTCCCGGATGTGCGTGGAGTGCCCGCGCGCAGCATCCGCAGCCGCCGATCCGGATCAGACGCCGCCGGGCGTACGGCCGCCACCAGCGCCGCCACGACCAGCAACACGCCCGCGACCACCGGGCTCATCAGCTGTCCCCGTCCGGAAGCCGACCCAACCGCTCGGTCCAGAGCAAGCCACCGATCTGAAGAGCCATCGCGGTCACCGCGCTGACCGCCCCGACGGGGGTGTGCAGCAGTACCGCCAGCGGGTCGGCGCCGATGCCGTAGCCGAGCCCGATCCCGCCGAGCGGGAGAGCCGCCAGCAGCAGCGCGGTGGCCCGCGCTCCGGCGGCCTGGGCGGAGGCGGCGGCGAGCCCACGGTCGTACGCCCGGGCGTCGGCCTCGACGCGTTCGAGGAGTTCCGCCAGGGGCGCGCCGGTCCGGTCGGCGAGCCGTACCGCGGCCCGGGTCAACCGGCCGAGTCGGTCCGGGTCGCCGCCCGGCTCCGGGACGGGCAGCCCGGCCCGCAGGTCGGCGGCGAGGGCGCTGAGCTGGTCCAACCGGCGACGGCGCTGCTGAGCGGTGTGCCGTCCCGTGCGGCCCCGGTAGACCGCTCGGGCACCCAGCACGGCGTACCCGGCGGACAGGAGCGCGGCGACCGGACCGGCGGTGAAGCCACCCACGGCGGCACCCACCACGCCGGCCAGGAGCAGCATCCGGCGCGGGTGGGCCGGCAGTCGCCGGCCTGAGGCGACCGTCGACGGGCGCAGGTCGGCGCCGACGAAGACCGGCGGGTCGGAGACGGGCCTGGTCGATCCGACCGCCGCTGCGGAGATGGCCGCCGTGCCGGGCTGGTGAGGGACGGCCGTGTCACCCGTCCGACGGCGGGCCGCCGGAGCGAGGCCGGCCGCCGGGGACGCGCCGCCCACCGGTGCGGGCTCCGGCAGCCACGGTGGGCGACGGGAGTCCCGCCGCCCAGGTGGGCGGGGCGACGACGGGCGGCCTACCGACCGGGGCGGTCCGGCAGCCACGGCCGGAGAGGACGGCACCGGCGCGGCGAAGGACAACGCCGGTGCCGGTACGGACAACGCCGGTGCCGGCACGGACGCCGAGGTCTGCGACGGCGCGGACGGCGACGACGGCGCGGAGGTGGCAGCCAGGACCGGACGGGCGGACACACCGGGACCGAGCAACGCCCGGCGACGGCGTCGGATCCGGCGTGCCGGCCAGGCGACCACCACCGCCGCGGCGGCCAGGAGCACCGCCACCGTCCAGATCGCGGAGGTCATGCCGGACCCGCCGATCCCGGCCACGGCTCGCAGAGGATCGGCGGCACCGCCACGCCCCGATCCCGCAGCAGGGTGGCGAGCGCCCGACCGGCCAGCCCGAGCCCCCGCCCGCAGATCCAGACCGGGACCACGGTGACCAGCCGTTCGGGCCCTTCGGGGAGCAGGAGACAGATCGACTCCAGCACCCGACCTCGAGACCCGCGGCGCACCTGGAGCAGCACCTGGAGCGCGGCCGCGACCTGTGCGTGCAGTGCCGCCCGGGGCAGGCCGCCGAGCAGCCCGAGCGCCTCCAGCCGGGCCGGTACGTCCGCCGGGGTGTTCGCGTGCAGCGTGCCCGCCCCGCCGTCGTGGCCCGTGTTGAGCGCGGCGAGCAGATCCACCACCTCCGCGCCCCGGCACTCCCCCACCACCAGCCGGTCGGGACGCATCCGCAGCGCCTGTCGGACGAGGTCGCTCAGCCCGACGGCCCCCGATCCCTCCACGTTGGCCGTCCGCGCCTGTAGGCCCACCACGTGCGGGTGTACCGGGCGCAGTTCGGCGGCGTCCTCCACCAGCACGATCCGCTCGGTCGCCGGCACCAGCCCGAGCAGGGTGTTGAGCAGGGTGGTCTTGCCGGATCCGGTGCCACCGGTGACCAGGTACGCGAGGCGGGCCGCCACCACCGCCGCCAGCACCGGGGCGACGGGACGCGGCACGGTGCCCTGGCGTACCAGCTCGTCGAGGGTGAACGGGCGCTGCCGGAAGGTACGCAGGGACAGGTAGGGACCGTCGGTCGCCACCGGTGGCAGTACGGCGTGCAACCGGGTGCCGTCGGGCAGCCGCGCGTCGGCGTACGGGCAGCCGTCGTCCAACCGGCGGCCGGCCGCCGCGGTGAGCCGCTGCGCCAACCGTCGTACGTCGTCGACGGAGCCGAGCGGCACAGCCACCTGGCGCAGCCCCTCGCCCCGGTCCACCCAGACCCGCGTGCCGTTGACCAGGACGTCGGTGACCTGCGGGTCGGCCAGCAGCGGGGCGAGCGGTCCGGCACCGACGAGGTCGTCGTGGACCCGGTCGGCCATCCGTAGCACAGCGGTGTCGCCGAGGACGGCGGCGGTGGGCTCGGCGCGTACGGCGGAGACGATCACAGCCGGCGTGACCGGGACGGCCGAGCCGGCGATGCGCTGCCGGACCCGGGCCGACAGGTCCTCGGGGCGGGCGCTCACGCCGCACCCGGCACGGGCAGGCCGGTCAGTTCACCGACGAGGCGTCGGCAGAGGGTCGCGAGCGGCCCACGCCCGGCTGCGGCGGGCGCCTCGCCACGTTCGAGCCCTCGGCACAGCGCGGGCTCGGGGCGGAGGGTGCCGGCGAGCGGCAGACCCAGGGCACGAGCCACCTCGACGGCCTTCAACCGGCCGGGGGCGGGGCCGCGCACGATCACCCCGAGCGTCGTGCAGTGCGGCGCCGCCGCGGCGACCACCCGGGCCGCCGACGCGGTGGCCCGCAGCTCGGCCGGTACGACCACGTACGCCTGGTCGGCCGCCTGCAACGCGACGACGGCGGCGTCGTCGAGCTGACGGGGCACGTCGATCACGACGAAGTCCCGCCCTCGCCGGGCGGCGTCCACGGTGGCGGCCATCGCCTGTGCGGGCAGGGCGAGCAGGTCGCCCCGGTCCCAGGAGAGCACCACCAGATCGCCCCGGCTGGGCAGGGCCCGGACCAGCGCGGGGGCGTCGACCCGCCCGTCGGCGTCGGTGAGCGCCGGCCAGCGGAGGCCGTCGAGTTCCTCCCAGCCGAGCACCAGGTCGAGCCCGCCCCCGAGCGGATCGGCGTCGACGAGGAGGGTGCGCAGCCGGGCGCGGGCGGCGGTGACGGCGAGACCGCCCGCGAGGACGCTGGCCCCGGCGCCGCCCCGGCCGCCGAGCACCGCGACGGTCCGCGCCGCCCCGCCGGCCGGGCGGTCGGACCCGCACTCGGTGAACCGGTCGACCAGCCAGGGCTCGGCCGCGGGGAGGGTGGCGACATGTTCCGCGCCGATTAGCTCGGCGATCTCCCAGCCGGGGTCCAGTTCCCCGGCGCGTCCGACCAGGACGGTGCGCGACCGCCGGGGCAGCCGCGCACGCAGGCACGCCTGCGCCTGGTCCCGGCCGACGAGCACCAGCGGGGCGGGCAGCCAGCGCGCCCGGGCGGCGGCCGGGTCGGCGGCCAGCTCGACCTCGGTGCCGCCGGCCGCGGCGAGGCGGAGCAGTTCGTCGAGGAGATCGCCGTCGGAGGTGACCAGCAGCGGCAGCCGCCGGTGGGGCGGGAGGGAGGTACGGGGCATCACGGCCTCCAGCGGTCGGGCTCGGGGGTGCTGACCGAGACCCTGCTCCGGTCAGGCCAGGTCCGCCGACCGTCCACCGTCGCCTGTGGACGACACGGGGGCCTGTGGACGACCGCCGTACCGGTCGACGATCTGCTATGGGGCCGGGGCGGACACGGAGCGTCACCCCGGGAAGTCCATACCAGCGCCGGGGATACGAATTCCGTTACACGCAACAGCGGCGCGGCGAATGGATTGCCCGATCGACCATCCGGAATTCCCCGTTGTCGCGCAGGTACGGCAGAACGGACGGTGAAAGAACGTCCCGTTTTCCACCCTCTGAACCATTGACGGCAGGGATCCCTGTGCGCCGATAATCGTGGCCCGTGCCACCGCTGGAGGTGGCTCCCGCGTTCTCGGAAACGGGGCCATGCCCGAATCACCCGACGATGTGCACCGCACCGACGCCACCCTGCGGATCGGCGGCTGGCTGCCCGAGTCGCGCCGGCACGCGCCGTCCATACCGACCTTCTCCGAGGCCAGGGCCCACGACGGGCAGCACCGCGCGGAGGCGCCGCCGCCCCGGGCCGACACCCGACCGACGGCCCCGCCACCCGCGTCGCCGCACGGCCCGGGCGGTCCCACCCGGACCCTGATCCTCGGCTGCGTCGCGGTCGGCGTGATCGCCACGCTGGTGTTCGCGCTGTCGCCGATCTGGTCCACCTCGCCCCGGCCGGAGGACAGGCCCGTGGCCGTCCCGCCGACCGGCGCCGGACAGGCGGACGGGACCGAACCGGTGAGCGCCACGCCGAGCTGGACGTACTCGCCGGCACCGGTGTCGCTCTCCACCCGGGCGTCGCTGCCCTCCCCGGCCCGTACGGCGTCGCCCACCAACCGGCCGACCCGACCCGCCACGGGTACGACCACCCGCCCGAACCCGTCGACCACGCCGCCGAAGCCCCCGGCCCCCGAACAGCCCCGCCCCGACGAGCTGGAGCCACTGCCTCCGTCCCAGGAGCCGTCCCTGCGGTCGAGCAGCGGCGGACCGGAGACCTTCGTCGACTTCGTCAACACCCGCGGCACGCTCGTCGTCGTGCACTGGCTGGACTACGGGGGCCAGCGGCAGCGGTACGCGGTGCTGCAACCGGGCCAGGGCTACCGGCAGCAGACCTACGTGGGCCACCCGTGGGTGGTGACCGACGGCGACGGCCGGGGGCTGGTCTGCTTCCTCCCCGCCCGGGAGATCAAGAAGGCCGTGATCAGGTAGGCGGCACCCGGCCACCTACTCGAGTGCACAAAGGGACGACCCCCGTCGGGGGGAGACGGGGGTCGTCGGGAGGTTCGGCTCCGGGGGGGTTGAGCCGAACCACTCAGCGGTTACGGGGGGTGCAACCGCTGAGGGTCTGCAACTGTCCGAGATATGAGCACTCGTCGTGATGACAAGCATGCCCGAGCGGACTGTTCACGTCGAGTGGTGTCGACCCCACTCACGGCGAAAATGTGACCACAGCGTGTGATGGCCGTCACGTTCTGCAGGGGTGGTGCGACTTCGCCCGCAGGTCGGGGAGGGTATGGACCCCAGGCACCCGCCGACGATAGACCATCGGGCTAGACTTTCGCGCCGTGGGCCGAAGTGCCGCTTTCTTCGATCTGGACAAGACCGTCATCGCCAAGTCGAGCGCCCTGGCGTTCGGTCGGCCGTTCTACCGGGACGGGCTGATCACCCGGCGAGACGTGGTCAAGTCGGCGTACGCGCAGCTGATGTTCCGGCTGGGCGGCACCGACGAGCAGACCATGGCCCGGACCCGGGACTACCTGGCCACGCTCTGCAAGGGCTGGCAGGTGGAACAGGTCCGCCAGATCGTCGCGGAGACGCTGCACGAGCTGATCAACCCCTACGTGTACGCCGAGGCCGCCGCCCTCATCGAGGAGCACCAGGCCGCCGGCCGGGACGTCGTCCTGGTCTCCGCCTCCGGCGAGGAGATGGTCCGCCCGATCGGCGAGCTGCTCGGCGTGACCGACGTGATCGCCACCCGGATGGCGGTCGAGAACGGCCGCTACAGCGGTGAGGTGGAGTTCTACGCCGCCGGACCGAGCAAGGTCCACGCGGTGAGCGAACTGGCCGAGGCCCGTGGCTACGACCTCGCCGACTCCTACGCCTACTCGGACTCGTACAGCGACCGGCCGTTGCTGGAGTGCGTCGGCCACCCCAGCGTGGTCAACCCGGACCGGGCTCTGCGCAAGCTGGCCGTGGAGAACGCCTGGCCGGTGCTGGAGTTCCGGCACCCGATCCCGCTGGGGCGGCGGCTGCGGGAACGCCCCGCCGTGCCGGTCGCCGCGGCGGCGCTCGGGGTCGGTGTCGGGGTGGCCATCGGCATCGCCTGGTACGGCCGGCACCGCCGGACCCGCGCCGCCCAGGTCGCCTGACCCACCGCCGCAGCTCACCGCGCCCAGGAGCCGGCCTGCCGGCGCCCAGGAGGCGGGTCTCACCGCGCCCAGGAGGCGCAGCTGACCCCATAAACCGAGCCCCCGAGCCCAGGAGGCGCAGCTGACTGTGCCCAGGAGGCGAGTTGTCGGGGCTCGGGGACGGAGCTGACCGTGCTCAGGAGGCGGCCAGCACCTCGTCGCCGATGGCGGTGAGCTGGTCGGCGCCCACCTCGACCGCCGACATGTAGTGCCGGAGCCAGGAGCGCAGGCCGTCCGGGGTGCCGGTGGCGAAGGCCCCGGCCGCGCCCACGTACTCCGGCTCCCGCTCGCGGTGCCCCACGTCGACGGCGACCAGGCCGCGCGGGTCGAAGCCGCGGGACATCAGCACCAGCCGGGCGGCGGCCCGGGCGACCACGCCGGACGGCCCGGCGAACGGCCGCAGGTTCAGCAGTTCGCCGTGCACCACGGCGGCGAGCACCAGCGGCGGGGCCGTGGTGCCGCCGGCGACCAGCCCGGCCAGCCCGTCCAGCCGGGCGGCGACCACCGGGTCGGCGACCGGCCGGCCCAGCTCGGCCTCGGCGACCACGTCGCGGGCGGCGAGCACGTGCAGCTTCGCGAGGGCCTGCCGGGGTGCCTTCGGCCACAGCTCGCTGAGGGTGGGCAGCGCTCCGGCGACCCGCAGCGCGCCCTGGAGCACCGGTTCGGTGACCGTGCCGGCGCGGACCTCCTCGCGCTCGTGGACGTACCCCTCGAGGGCGGCGCTGGCCACCGCGGACCGGAGGCTGGCCTCGGCCGCGACCTGGCCGCCGTGCCGGCGCAAGGCGCGGTGCCGCATCGCCTGGTCGACCCGCTCGCGGGCCCGTTCGACGGCGGGAGCGATGTCGGCGAGCGCGAGCAGCGGGGCGAGCGGATCGGTGGTCACCCCGCCACGCTAGCGACCCGGAGGCCACGGCCGGGCGGCACCCGCCCGGAAGGCGACCCGGACCACCGGCCGCCGAGGGCTGGACGGTCGCGGCGGACGATGGCGGCGGCCTGGCGGTGTCCCGATCACTCCGACCCCGCCATGTCCCCGCTGTGGAGTCGATCAGGCGGTGGCCCCGCCAGCGGTACCGGGCCGGGCGGGGCAGGGCCGCCGGGCCCGGTACCGGACGCGCCGCCACGACGCGCGGGCCGGGCGAATGGGAGCACCGGACGCGCGCGAAACCGGGGGCGACGAGCACGCGTGCCGCGCGGACGGACGGGCGCGCGCCGCCGGGCGCTCGGCGGCGTCCGCTGGGCGCGCGTGGGCCGACGGAGCTGTCGCGGCGGTCGCGGGCCGCGACTAACCTCACCCGGGTAGGAGACGCAGGTCACGCGACGAAGGAGTCACCGCATGAGCGAGCGAAGCGAGCGAATCATCAGGCTCGGAGCGGAGCAGCCTCATGGCGTCGCCGAGCGAAGCGAGGTGGCGGCATGAGCGAGGCTCTGGCCAACTTGCTGAGCGAGACGCGCCAGTTCCCGCCACCGGCCGCGCTCGCTGCGGAGGCCAACGTCACCGCCGACGCGTACGCGGAGGCCGACGCGGACCGGATCGGCTTCTGGGCGGAGCAGGCCGGGCGCCTGACCTGGGCGCAGCAGTGGGACCAGGTGCTCGACTGGTCGAAGCCGCCGTTCGCGAAGTGGTTCGTCGGCGGCCGGCTCAACGTGGCGTACAACTGTCTCGACCGGCACGTGGAGGCCGGCCGGGGCGACACGGTGGCGATCCACTGGGAGGGCGAGCCGGGTGACACCCGCACCCTCACCTACGCCGACCTGCACCGACTGACCTGCCAGGCGGCGAACGCGCTGACCGACCTGGGGGTGACCGCCGGCGACCGGGTGGCGATCTACCTGCCGATGGTCCCCGAGGCGGCGGTGGCGATGCTGGCCTGCGCCCGGATCGGCGCCACCCACAGCGTCGTCTTCGGCGGCTTCTCCGCCGACGCGCTGACCAACCGGATCCAGGACGCCAGCGCCAAGGTGGTGATCACCGCCGACGGCGGCTACCGCCGGGGCAAGCCGTCGGCGTTGAAGCCGACGGTGGACGAGGCGGTGGCGAAGTGCCCGTCGGTGGAGCACGTGCTGGTGCTGCGCCGCACCGGCGAGGAGGTCGCCTGGTCGGAGAAGGACCGGTGGTGGCACGAGACGGTGGAGACCGCGTCGGCGGAGCACACCGCCGAGGCGTTCGACGCCGAGCACCCGCTCTTCATCCTCTACACCAGCGGCACCACGGCCCGGCCGAAGGGCATCCTGCACACCACCGGCGGCTACCTCACCCAGACGTCCTGGACGACGCACGCCGTCTTCGACCTGAAGCCGGAGACCGACGTCTACTGGTGCACCGCCGACATCGGCTGGGTCACCGGGCACTCCTACATCGTGTACGGGCCGCTCTCCAACGGCGCCACCCAGGTCATGTACGAGGGCACCCCGGACACCCCGCACAAGGGCCGGTTCTGGGAGATCGTCGACAAGTACAAGGTCAGCATCCTCTACACCGCGCCGACGCTGATCCGCACCATGATGAAGTGGGGCGAGGACATCCCCGCCGGGTACGACCTGAGTTCGTTGCGTCTGCTCGGCAGCGTCGGCGAGCCGATCAACCCCGAGGCGTGGATGTGGTACAGGCAGCACGTCGGCCGGGGTGAGCTGCCGATCGTGGACACCTGGTGGCAGACCGAGACCGGCGCGATCATGATCTCGCCGCTGCCGGGCGTGACCGAGGCCAAGCCGGGCTCGGCGATGACCCCGCTGCCCGGCATCGTCGCCGACGTGGTGGACGACCAGGGCCAGTCGGTGCCCAACGGCGGCGGCGGTTACCTGGTGCTGCGGGAGCCGTGGCCGTCGATGCTGCGCACCATCTGGGGCGACGACAACCGGTTCATCGAGACGTACTGGTCACGGTTCGAGGGCATGTACTTCGCCGGTGACGGGGCGAAGAAGGACGACGACGGGCACATCTGGCTGCTCGGCCGGGTCGACGACGTGATGCTGGTGTCCGGGCACAACATCTCCACCACCGAGGTCGAGTCGGCGTTGGTGTCGCACCCGGCGGTGGCCGAGGCGGCGGTGGTGGGCGCCACCGACCCGACCACCGGCCAGGCGATCGTCGCCTTCGCCATCCCGCGCGGCAGCACCGACACCGCCGGGGAGGCGGGCGAGCGGCTCATCGCCGAGCTGCGCAACCACGTGGCGAAGACGCTCGGCCCGATCGCGAAGCCCCGGCAGATCATGCTGGTGCCGGAGCTGCCGAAGACCCGGTCCGGCAAGATCATGCGCCGGTTGCTGCGCGACGTGGCGGAGAACCGCTCGCTGGGCGACGTGACGACGCTCCAGGACTCCTCGGTGATGGAGCTGATCTCCTCGGGCATGGGCGGCGGGAAGTCCGACGAGGACTGACCTCTCGCGCAGGCCCCCGGGGTGGGTGGCGGTCCGCACGGACCGTCACCCACCCCGGTTCCGTTTTCCGGGTACGAATCGTTCGGTCGGTGGAGGCGAGGCGGGCTGAACGGACAAAGGCGCTCGTCGCCCCCTGTCGGACGGGTCCTTTCTCATTTAGGTTCAGCCGCATCGGCCGGATTTCGACGCGCGTCACTTCGACCCGCAACCGGCGATTCCTCTCCCCATGCCCGAGAAACGGAGCGGCATGAACACCATTTCCCGATCCGGGTCACGCCGACTACTCGTCGCGCTGCCCGCCATCGCCCTCGCCGCCACGTCACTGACCGTGACGGGCAGCGCGGCCGCCCAGGAGTCCGGCCCCGTCCGGGCCACGATCGGCGCCGACGAGTTCTACGTCAACTACGCCGAGCCGGCCGTGCAGCCGGACACCGACGGCAAGGAGGTCAAGGGCAAGGGCGGCATCCACGCCCCGGCCGTCGAGGAGGCCCGGGCGTACGACCGCAAGTTCGCCCGGGGCAACCCGGTGGCCGCCCGCCAGCTCGCGAAGACCGAGGCGAAGGCGATCAGGACCGGCCAGAACCCCCGGCAGATCAAGCAGGCTAAGGGCACCCAGACCGCCAAGCTGCTGACCCTGCTGGTGGAGTTCAACGACCACGCCGACGACGACTTCACCGACGTCATGGTCCCCAAGACGGTATTCGAGGACCGGAGCTGTGTCCTCGGCACCGTGCAGAACGGACCGAAGCACAACAACATCCCCGACCCGGCCTCGCTGCCGCACCTGGACAACAACTCCATGTGGGTGCCGGACTTCTCGCCGGAGCACTTCGACAAGATGCTCTACACGAAGGAGGGCATCACCGAGCGGGTCCGCAAGGACCTGACCGGGCCGGACGGCGAGCCGGGCATCAGCCTGGCCGGCCGGACCATGCACAACATGTACCTGGAGATGTCCAAGGGCGCGTACACGGTGGACGGGCAGGCCAGCCCGTGGATCACCGTGCCGCACTCGGAGGGCTGGTACGCGGCGTCGCGCTGCTTCCAGGACGAGAACGGCAACTGGGTCGCCGGCCGGCAGCAGTCGATGAACGGCCACCCGGACAACCCGCAGGGCGCGGGCCGGCTCGCCACCGACGCCATCGACACCCTCGCGAAGATGGACCCGGACTTCCCGTGGGCCGACTACGACATCGAGGACCAGGGCGACCGGGACGGTGACGGCAACGTCTTCGAGCCGGACGGCGTGATCGACCACCTGGTGCTGGTGCACGCCGGTCAGGGCAAGTCCCGGGGCGGCGGCGCGGAGGGCGTGTACGCGGTCTGGGCGCACTCGTCGTCCATCGCCGGCGGCTACACCATCCCCGGCACCGACCTGCAGGTGTCGAACTACATCGTGCAGCCGGAGGACGCCGGCGTCGGCGTCTTCGCCCACGAGTTCGGTCACGACCTGGGCCTGCCGGACCTCTACGACACCTCCGGCAACGCCGACTCGGACGTCGACTTCTGGGACCTGATGGCGTCCGGTTCGCACTCCGGCGAGATCTTCCAGGCGCTGCCGACGCACATGGGCCTGTGGGACAAGTGGGTGCTCGGCTGGGCCGACCCGCTGAACATCGCGCCGGGCAGCGAGCCACGCGACGTCCAGCTCGGGCAGACGTCCCGGACACCGGTGGGCACCAAGGACGGCATCAAGATCAACCTGCCGAACAAGGTGGTCACGCTGGCCACGCCGCACAGCGGCGCCAACATGTGGTACTCCGGCGCCGACCAGGACTGGGCCGACGTCAAGCTGAGCCGCCAGGTGGCGGTGCCGGCGGCGGCCGACGCGAAGTTCTGGATGTGGAACAACTACGTCATCGAACAGGACTGGGACTACGGCTTCGTCGAGGTCTCGACCGACGGCGGCACCACCTGGTCCGAGCTGAAGGTCTACACCGCCGACGGCACGCTGGTCAGCACCGACGACGGCTACGCCGACCCGAACGGCCGCATGGTCGACTTCGGCAACAAGAAGTACGGCCTGACCGGTGACAGCCACGGCTGGCGGCACGACTACGTCGACCTGTCGGCGTACGCCGGCACGACGGTGCAGCTGCGGCTGCGGCAGGCCACCGACGAGGCGTTCGTCGAGCGGGGCTGGTTCGCCGACGACTTCTCGGTCACCGGCGGCGGCGCCACCACCTGGAGCGACGACGTCGAGGGCGGCACCAACGGCTGGACCCAGACCGGCGGCACCTTCGTCGACACCACCGGCGCGGGCTGGCGCATCGACGGCGGCACCAGCATCCAGGCGCACTACTACCTCGCCGAGTGGCGCAACTTCGACGGCTTCGACAACGGCCTGAAGTACGCCTACGACACGGTCTACTCCCGGGACGCCTGGAAGGTGGACAAGATGTCGTACAACGCCCCGGGCATGCTGGTCTGGTACCGGGACACGGCGCTGGGCGACGTCAACCACGTCACCGCGCAGCTGACCGCGCTGCCCAGCTACGGCGCCAAGGGCGGCCTGCTCGTCGTCGACTCGCACTTCGACCCGTACCGCCGGCAGGGCGCGGCGGCCGCGAAGGACCCGTCGGCGCTGGACAACCTGCCCAGCCGGCCGCAGTCGGCGAACGCGGCCTTCTCGCTGAACTCCACGTACCCCTTCAAGGAGTGCCTGGAGGCGGCGGACGAGCCGTACAGCGAGTACTGCACCGACTTCCCGGCGCAGCCGGCGGTGTCGGTCTTCACCGACAGCAAGGGCTGGTACCCGGGCATCGAGATCCGCGACGGGCGCCTGTTCGCCCGGGACAACGACGCCTCGGTCGTGCTGCCGTCGCGGGGCAACGCGCCCTACACCACCCGGATCACCAACCCGGACGGTTCCCCGGCGACCGGTCTCTACGGCACCGACCTCGGCTTCACCGTCCTCGGCTCGGGTAACCCTGGTGACGCGGGCGTCGGTTACGGCGTGTCCATCAAGATCCTGCGGACCGCCAAGGACAACTCGTACGCGACCGTCCAGGTGACGCCCGCGACGAACTGATCCGTCCGGTTTCGTCCCTCGGGACACACGGCGGGGCCCGGCGGTGAGCACACTGCTCACCGGCGGGCCCCGCCTCTTACGCGCCCGGAACACACACAGCCCATCGGTGTGACATTTTCGAGGGCTCCATCGCTCCCCTAAGGGGACTCCATAATCACCAATTACGCCAGGTGATCGTGGCCGAAACGTAACGTGAATCAGCGGCGGTTTCGCGTGGGTGTTCGGGTCGATTTGGTCCGCTTTGAAGCCCACTTCCGGCCGTAATTGACCCGTGACAACTGTCGAAAGCTCTGTCATCGTGAGTGACGCATCACATGACAGTGCCGGCTTCGGTCGTCCCCGTCATGTAACAGTTCCACAAAGGAGGAGGACCTTTGAGGAGACGAGTCACAGCCGGTCTGGCCTCGGCCGCGGCCGCGCTGCTGGCAGCCGGTGTCGTCACGGCCCCGGCGACCGCTGCTCCGGCGGCGGAGCCGACCCCCGGCGCCGACAAGGCGAAGCACGGCAAGGACAACCTCCCCGATCCGAAGGCGGATCAGCAGCGGGAGATCAAGAAGCAGGCCATCTCCGACCTGCTCTCCGGCAAGGCCAAGCTTCAGACGCGCAACGGCTCGAAGGTCATCCAGGTCAAGGACGACCTGTTCGTCGAGTACCAGCAGTCCCCGAAGACCGACCCGATCTTCACCATGCTGGTCGAGTTCGGCGACAAGACGGACCCCCGGACCGGTGGAGCTGCCGGCCCGGTCCACAACCAGATCCCCCAGCCGGACCGCAACTGGGACGGCAACTCGACCGACGACAACAGCACCCTGTGGCGGTCGGACTTCAACCGGGCCCACTTCCAGGACATGATGTTCGGTCCTGGCGAGTCGATGCGGGACTTCTACTACAAGCAGTCCGGCGGGCGTTACACGGTCAACGGGGACGTCAGCGACTGGGTGAAGGTGCCCTTCAACGAGGCCCGGTACGGCAGCCCCGCCATCTCCGAGGCCGACGGGTACTGGAACTTCGTCAAGGACACCGCCACCGCCTGGCACGACGCCCAGAAGGCGGCGGGCAAGACGCCGGAGCAGATCAAGGAGTACCTGGCCCAGTTCGACGTCTGGGACCGGTACGACTTCGACGGCGACGGCGACTTCAACGAGGCCGACGGCTACATCGACCACTTCCAGGCGGTGCACGCCGGTGAGGGCGAGGAGGCCGGCGGCGGCGCCCAGGGCGAGGACGCCATCTGGTCGCACCGGTGGGCCGCCTTCCCGAACCTCGCGGGCTCCGCGGGTCCGGCCGGCAACCTCGCCGGTGGCGTGCAGATCGGCGACACCGGCATGTGGATCCGTGACTACACCACGGAGCCGGAGAACGGCGGTCTGGGCGTGTTCGCCCACGAGTACGGCCACGACCTCGGTCTGCCGGACTACTACGACACCGCCGGTGGCGACAACGGCGTGGGCTTCTGGAGCCTCATGGCGTCCGGTTCGTGGCTGAGCCACGGCACCGACGACATCGGTTCCACCCCGGGTTACATGGACCCGTTCTCCAAGCTGTTCCTCGGTTGGCTGAACTACTCGACCGTGGAGTACGGCAAGGGCAGCACCCAGGTGACCCTCGGCCCGGCCGGTGACAGCGACGGCCCGAAGGCTCAGGCCGTGGTGGTCAACCTCCCGCCGCAGACCCAGACCACCTCGTACAACACCCCGTTCGCGGGCTCGTACGAGTGGTGGGGTGGCAGCGCGGACGACCTGAACACCACGCTGACCCGGATGCTGGACCTGAGCGGCTCGACCTCCGCGTCGATCACCGCCAAGGCCTGGTACGACATCGAAGAGGACTACGACTACCTCTACGCCGAGGTGTCCACCAACGGTGGCGCCACCTGGGCTCCGCTGAGCAACTCGTCGATCGACGCCGGTGAGACCGGGGTCGACGGCTCCACCAGCGGCAACTGGGTCGACCTGACCTACGACCTGTCCGCGTACGCCGGGCAGACCGTGCAGTTCCGCTACCGCTACCAGACCGACGGCGGCGTGCACCTCGCCGGCGCGTTCCTGGACAACGTCTCGCTGGTGAAGGACGGCGCCACCGTCTTCACCGACGACGCCGAGACGCTGGACGCGGCGTGGACCGCCAAGGGCTTCACCCGGATGACCGGCTCGGTCACCGACTCGTACCCCCGCTTCTACATCGCGGAGAACCGGACCTACGTCGGCTACGACGACACCCTGCGCACCGGTGGGTACAACTTCGGATTCGGCAACACCCGGCCGGACTTCGTGGAGCGCTTCGCGAACCACCCCGGCATGCTGGTGTGGTACGTGAACCTCGCGTACGGCGACAACAACACCTCGCAGCACCCGGGCTACGGCCTGAACCTGCCGGTGGACGTGCGGGCCGGCAAGATCCTGGTCGGCGGTCAGGGCACCATCAGCAACCGGCGTAACGGGTACGACGCGACGTTCAGCCTGTACGCCAAGCCGGCGCAGACCTTCCACCGCAACGGGGTGGCGGTCACCGTGCCGCAGCTCGACCCGACGCCGGTCTTCACCGACAACGGCGTCAACAAGTACTGGAACAGCAACAACCCGTGGAACTCGGTCAAGGTGGCCGGCACCGGCACCAAGATCGAAATCCTCGAGCAGGGCACCGACCCGACCGACGACATGGTCGTGAAGGTCACCAACTGACCGATTGGTCGACAGTGGGGGCCGGTGGCACATGCCACCGGCCCCCACCGTTTTGTGCGCCACCGGAATCTGATCGAAATCTGTCACTACGATTGTCGAGCCGCAGGTCTTCGCAGCTCACCGCCGTTGATGAACGGTGGATGTGTGACGGTGAAAAGCATTCCCATCAAGAAGTTGCAACAAATCGACGCGCGCGTCTTCCCACCGGTCCCGGCAGTGTCTATGTTCACCATGAGTCCCACTGGTCCCACCAGTCGGACGCATTCACCGGCCCGTACCCCCGTTGGGCCGGTTCCCTCACACCGGAGGTACCACGTGCGCAAAGTCGCAGTGGGTCTGCTCGGGCTCTCGCTGACGGCGACAGGACTGGTGACGGGCACGTCCGCCAGCGCCGCGCCGACGCCGAAGATGCCGGCGGCCGCTCCGTCGGCCGCCGAGCCCGCCCATGTCGACCACGATCTGCCCAACCCGCTCGAGACCAAGCGGCGGGCGCTGCGCCAGGAGGGCCTGAGCGAGGTCCTGTCCGGCAAGGCCAAGGCGCAGAAGATCAACGGCAGCACGGTCGTCAAGGTCGGCAAGACCCAGGCCGAAGGGCGTAGCGCCCGGACGTTCGGGGCTTCCACCCCGACGCAGGACCAGTACGTCGAGCTCTCCCGCGAGCAGACCGACCGGATCTTCGTGATCCTCGCGGAGTTCGGCAACGAGCGGCACCCGAGCTACCCGGACCAGGACACCGACCCGGACACCGCGGGTCCGACCCGGTTCGACGGGCCGCTGCACAACGAGATCCCCAAGCCCAACCGGGCGGTGGACAACTCCACCGTCTGGCAGGAGGACTACAGCGCCGACTACTTCCGGAAGCTCTACTTCGGAGAGGGTCAGGGCGACGAGTCGCTGAAGCAGTACTACGAGGCCCAGTCCTCGGGTCGCTACAGCGTCGAGGGCAAGGTCACCGACTGGGTCAAGGTCCAGTACAACGAGGCCCGGTACGGCCGTTCGGGTGGCTACCCGTGCGGATCGAACGTCTGCACCAACACCTGGGCCCTGGTCCGCGACGCCGCCAACCAGTGGGTCGCCGACCAGAAGGCGCAGGGGCGCTCCGACGAGGAGATCGCCGCCGACGTCAAGGCGATGGACCAGTGGGACCGCTACGACTTCGACGCCGACGGTGACTTCAACGAGTCGGACGGCTACATCGACCACTTCCAGATCGTCCACTCCGGCGGTGACGAGGCCGACGGTGACCCGTACCAGGGTGAGGACGCCATCTGGAGCCACCGCTGGTACGCCTTCGCCTCCGACCAGGGCTCGACCGGCCCGGCCAACTTCCCGGCCGGCGGCACCCAGATCGGCAACACGGGCGTGTGGATCGGTGACTACACGATCCAGCCGGAGAACGGCGGCCGCAGCGTCTTCTACCACGAGTACGGCCACGACCTCGGTCTGCCGGACGACTACAACGTCACCAATGGTGGGGACAACAACAACGAGCACTGGACCCTGATGGCCCAGAGCCGGCTCGGCGCCAAGAACGACGGTGGCATCGGCGAGCGGGGCGGCGACCTCGGCGCCTGGAACAAGCTCCAGCTCGGCTGGCTCGACTACGAGGTCATCGTGGCCGGCCAGAGGCGCACCCTGGAACTGGGCCCGCAGGAGTACAACTCCGCCAAGGCCCAGGCCGCCGTGGTGGTGCTGCCGCAGCGCGAGTACACCTTCCAGAACGGCAAGCCGTTCGAGGGTGAGAAGCAGTTCTTCTCGGGCAACGAGGACGACCTGAACAACACGATGTCGCGGACCATCGACCTCACGGGGAAGAGCAGCGCCGCGCTGTCGATGAAGGGTCGCTACAACATCGAAGAGGACTACGACTACCTCTTCTTCGAGGCCTCGACCGACGGTGGCCAGAGCTGGGCCACGCTGCCGGGCACGGCCAACGGCAAGGCCCTCAAGGAGATCTCGGCCGGGCGCTTCGCGCTCGACGGCTCCAGCGACGACCAGTGGGTCGACGTGACCATCCCGATGGACGCGCTCGCCGGCCAGGTCGTGCAGTTCCGCCTCCGCTACCAGACCGACGGCGGTGTCTCCTCCGGTGGCTTCTACGGTGACGCGATCACCGTGACCGCCGACGGGCAGACCCTGCTCAGCGACGGTGCCGAGGCCGGTGCCGAGGGCTGGACCCTCAACGGGTTCAGCGTTCAGGAGGAGACCTACACCCGCCTGTTCGACAACTACTACATCGCCGGCAACCGGTCGTACGTCTCGTACGACCAGTACCTGAAGACCGGCCCGTACTACTTCGGCTACGCGAACACCCGCCCGGACTACGTGGACCACTACGCGTACCAGGAGGGTCTGCTGATCTCCTACTGGAACCTCCGGTGGGCGGACAACGACACCTTCGACCACCCGGGCGAGGGTCGTAACATGATCATCGACGCGCACCCGCGGCCGATCTACAACCTGACCGGTAACCCCTGGCGGGCCCGCGTCCAGGTCTACGACGCGCCGTTCAGCCTGAAGAAGGCGGACTCGTTCACGCTGCACATCAACAGCCAGCCGCAGTACATCCGGGGCCAGGCCGCGCAGCCGCTGTTCGACGACACCAAGAAGTACTGGTTCGAGGAGCTGCCGAACCACGGCGTCAAGCTCCCGGCCACCGGCACCAAGATCCGCGTCCTGGAGCAGAACGGCACCTCGCTGAAGGTCCGCTTCTCCTGATCCGCTGATCAGCGCACCACCGATGCCCGGGCAGGGTCACCTGCCCGGGCATCGCCCTTTTCCACCCACCCGGACGAGCCCGATCGCGGCACACCGGGAACCGACGGGGCCGCCGCCACGTCGGAGGAGTTGTGACACCACGTACCGTCGGCCTGCCGGCCGCGCTCACGCTGGCCCTGCTCGTACCCCTCGCGGGCTGTGCCGGGAACGGAGACACCGTGTCCGAGGAACCGACGTCCGCCGCGCCCGCCGCCACGCCGGCGTCGCCGCCGCCGACCCCGCCCGCCGAGGTCCCCTCCGGCACGTCGCCGGCGCAGCCGCCGTCGGACCGGCCGGTCCCCTCCGCCGGCCGCCCCACCCCGCTCTCCGCCACCGACCTGCCGACCCTGCCGCCGGCCCCTGCCATACCGAAGACGCCGACCGACAGCCGCCGCACCGACGTGCTCGCCGGCCGGATCGTCCGGGGCGGCTCCGGGCCCTGCTACGGCCTGGTCACCGACGACGGCCGGGAGTACGCCCTCTACGGCGCGGGGATGGGCAGCTACGGCACCGGAACCACCGTCAAGGTCACCATCTCCTCGGCCGTCCCGAGGATGGACTGCGGGCCCGGCATCCCCGCCAGCATCGTGAAGATCAGCCCGGTCGGCTGACCCCGGCCGAGCGGTCCCGACCACCCGACGCATCGGCGGAACGGCCCGCCGGCACCGGGGCCCTAGGCTGTGGCACATGACCGAGCAGCGCGGCGGGGCCGTCGACGAGTCCTGCGTCCTGACCGAAGGGCCGTGGACGCACCGCTTCGTCGGCGCGAACGGCAGCCGGTTCCACGTCGTCGAGGCCGGGACCGGGCCGATGGTGCTCTTCCTGCACGGCTTCCCCGAGTACTGGTGGGCCTGGCACGAGATCCTCCCGGCGGTCGCCGACGCCGGCTTCCGGGCCGTCGCCGTCGACCTGCGCGGCTACGGCGCCAGCGACAAACCACCCCGGGGGTACGACGGCTACACCCTCGCCGCCGACGTCGCCGGACTGATCCGCGCCCTCGGGGAGCGGTCCGCGACCGTGGTCGGCACCGGGGCGGGCGGCCTGATCGGCTGGACCGCCGCGTCGTTCCACCCCACCCTGGTCCGACGGCTCGTGGTGCTCGGAGCACCGCACCCGCTGCGGCTGCGCGCGGCCATCTTCGCCGACCCGCGCGGGCAGTTCACCGCCTCCACGCCGACGCTGAAGTTCCAGCTGCCCCGCTACGAGCACGTGCTGACCCGGGACGGCGGGGCCGCCGTCGAGGAGATCCTGCGCCGCTGGGGCGGACCCCGCTGGACGCGGAGCCCCGAGTTCGAGGCGTACGCGCGCTGCTGCCGGGAGGCGATCCAGATCCCGCAGGCCGCCTTCTGCGCCATGGAGGGCTACCGGTGGGCGTTCCGGTCGGTGCTGCGCCTGCACGGCTACCGCTTCGTCCGACTGATGCAGAAGCCCCTCGTCACGCCCACCCTGCAACTGCACGGCGCGCTCGACGCCGCCTCACTGCCCCGTACCGCCCAGGGCTCCGGCCGCTACGTCAGCGCGCCGTACGAGTGGCGGCTGCTCGACGGGGTGGGGCACTTCCCGCACGTCGAGGCCCGCGAGGTGGTGCTCGGCGAGATCCTGCGCTGGACGAAGTCCTGACTCAGACCCGCTGCTCGCGCAGGTCCGCCACCTCGGCGGCGGGGGCCCAGCCCTGGTAGACGCCGAAGTCGAAGACCTCCAGGCCCATCGCCTTCGCCACCGGCCAGCGGCCGCCGGTGTACTCCACCCGCAGCCAGCCGTCGTGCTCGCCGAGGACGATGAACGGCTGCCCCTGCCAGGTGCAGGTGGTCCGCACGTACGCCAGGTCCTCCACCTCGGTGGCCGGGATGACCCGGACGTGCCGGCCGGGGCGTACCTCCTCGAAGCCCTCACCGGGCTCGGGCTGGTAGATCCGGACGTCGTCGCCGTCGGGGCTGGCCTGGTACTCGCGCCCGCGCCAGCGGGCGACGTAACCGTCGCGCGTCACGGCTCACCCACCTGTCGCCACAGCAGCGTGTCGGTGTCGAGGATGGCGATCACCCGCTCGGTGCCGTCCACGCCGATGCGCCACAGCTGCGCGCCGTGCGGCAACCGGGCGCTGTCCACCTTGAACTCGGCCACCACGTCGCTGCTCTCACCCGGCGCGAACCCGTTGCCCCGGAACGGCGCACGCTCGATGACCCACCCCTCCATCGCCCGCATGGCGGCCTCGTTCTGCCCGCCGTACGGGATGCGGTAGAGGCTCGGCCGGTACGCCGGCCAGCGCAGCACGTAGATCGTCTCGGCGTCCCGGGCGAAGGGCGAGTCCGGGTAGCCGAGGCCGAGCGCGTCGTGCAGCTGGGCGGGGGTCGTCAGGTGGGCCAGTTCGTTGGCCCGGTGCACGAAGCCGGAGACCCGGTCGTAGCCGCGCTCCAGGTAGTAGGCGAGCTGACTCGGGGCGATCGCCTTCTGCATGACCACCGGCTTGGTGGGGTCGTTGGCCGTCGGGACGTACCGCGGGGTCTCGACCGGCGCCGGCTCGGTCGACGCCTCCGGCTCCGCGTCGTCGCCGAGCCCCATCTCGGCCGCCCAGTTGGCCAGCGCGACGATCTGCTCACCCGGCAGCTTCGCCCCGACCGGCGTGCCCGGGTTGACCGCGAACGACCACTGCTCGTCCGGCCAGCGCCGGATCAGCTGCACGAACCGGACCTCGACCGTCTCCACGCCCGCGTCGGCGTGGTCGGCCAGCCGCTCCGGCGAGGTGTGCACGACCACGTAGCGCTCCCCGTCCAGCTCCTCGGTACGCCAGACGAAGCCGGGGTCGCCGGGGCGGCTGCCGGGGGCCGAGTCCGGGGCGACGGGCAGCAGCACCCGGGCCAGCAGCAGGGTCGACAGGAAGGTGTCGGTGCTGCCGGCACCCGCCGCGTCCAGCAACTCCTCCTCGACCTCGTTGGCCGGCAGGAAGGCCGGATCGGCGGGCGGTGGGAACACGGCCGCTTCCGGTGCGGGTCGTACCGGCTCCCCGGTGCCGCCGTCCACCGGGTACGCCTCGTCCACCGGGGACGCGGCCGGCGGGTGGGGGTCGTCCGGTCCGGAGTCGGCGATGGCCGGCTCGGGTACCGGACTCGACACCGTCGCCGGTCCGGACGGCACCGCCGCCTCGGCAGTGGCGACGGCCGGCTCGACGCCACTGTCCGCCGGGACCGCCGCCGACCGGTCGGCGAAGAGCGACACCGTCGGCTCCGCCCGATCCACCGGCCCGAACGACACCGTCGGCTCCGCCCGGTCCACCGACCCGAACGACACCGTCGGCTCCGCCCGGTCCACCGACCCGAACGACACCGTCGGCTCCGCCCGGTCCACCGACCCCGACCGGTCGGCGAAGAGCGAGGCGAGCGGCTCGGTGGGCTCCTCCGCGCCCGGCGCGGCCGGCTCGGTCCGTGGCTCCGGCACCGGCGGGACGGGCCCGGCGACCGGCGAGATCGGCCGGGTCGGTTCGCCGGAGGCGGGGACGATCGGCTCGGTCGGCGCCTCGGCCACGGGCCCGACCGGACCGGTGGGCGGGCCACCCGCAGTGCCGTGCGGGGGTGCGCCGGAACCGGTCGGGGCGGCCTGCCCGTCACGGCCGGCGTCGACCGGCGGGGCGGCAGGCCGGGGCGCGGGAGCCGGCACGGGCTCGTCGGAGACGGGCAGGTCCCGGGACTCGATGACGGTGCCCTCGATGACGATGGGCGAGAAGCCCCGGCGCGGCGCGGGCGGCGCGGAGACCGGCTCGGCGTACGACACCGGCGCCTGCTGCGCCACCTCCTCGACCGGGGCCGGCGCGGGCACCGGTCGCGGGGACGGGTCGGGCAGCGGTTGGGTGGGCTCCTCGGCCGGTGTCGGCGCGGGCGTCGGCTGGCGGCGGGGCAGGGCCTGGGTGGCCTCGGGGCCCGGCACCCGGAAGGCTCGGGTGGGCTCCTCCGTCGGCCGGTCGGGCCGCAGGCCGTTCGTCGGAGGCCCGGGGACCGGGGGTGTCACCCTCGCCTGGTCGGTGTCCATCCGGAACGCGCGGGTCGGGTCGTCGCCCGGCTGGCCGGCGGGCCGGCGGCGGGGGAACGGCTGGCCGCCGAGCCCGGGCCGCAGGGGCGGGGCGGCTCGTTCGCCCGAGCGCAGCGGGTTGTCCCGGAACGCCCGGGCCGCCGCGCTCCGGCCGGAGGCCGGCTCGAAGAAGGAGCTGTGCCCGTTGGGCGGGCCCTCGTCCCCGGCGGACCGGGCGGGCGGTCCGTCGGCGAGCAGGCGACGCCGCGGTGGGATCGGCCAGGTTGTGCCGGTCCGGCCCGCGCCACCGTCGCGCGGGTCGGGCCGGGAGCCGGGCTCACCGTTCGCCGGGGTCCCGGCATCGGCAGGTACGGCCTCCGGGCGGGTCGCGGGGGCGGGGACCGTCGGTGCCCCACCGGGGGTACCCGCCGGGGCGGGCGCGTGGGCGGCCCGCGCCGGGTGCGGCTCCCGCCCGGCGGCCGGGCGGGCGGACGCGGCGTCGGGCTGCCCGCCGCCGATGGCCGGGGGTGGCTGCGGCTGCCCCCAGGCGTCGGCGGGGCCGGGCTGCTCGGCGGCGAGCGACTCCACCCGTTCCAGCCGGGCGCGGGCACCCATGGTGCGGCCGGGCAGCCGCACGTCGCCCCGGGAGAGCTGCGAGACGAACCAGGCCGGGAGGTAGCCCTCGACCGGCAGGCCCGGGTTGACCGCCAGCCACCACTCGTGGTGGGGCCAGGCGGCAGCGAGGTCGGCGTACGGGCTGCGTCGGCTGGGGCCGGCGTCGGCGCCGAGGCAGGCGCGCATCGCGGCGGGTGAGGTGAAGGCCAGCACGTGCGTCCGGCCACCGGTGGTCCAGGTGCCCCAGCCCATCGGCGCATCGCCGGCCAGGGCCTGCGCGGAGACCGGGAGGAACAGGTCGGTGCCGGCGAGGATGCGGAAGTAGAGTTCCTGGTCGTTGGCGCGCAGCGCGTCCCGCAGCGCCGCCTCGACCTCGGTAGCCGGCTCCCAGTCGGTCACGGCCACCTCTCCTCCCGCTAACAGGCCATAGGCATCGCGTACAACCTACAAGGTACGAACAAGATCACAATGGGTTGGACCGACGGCGGGCCGCCGCCGCGACCTCGGAGCGATAACATCCCGTTCCGGAGTCGACACGATACGGAGGCGGTCGATGTACCGGCCCAGCACGCGACCGGCCCTCGTGGCCCTGGCCGCAGCCCTGCTGACCGGGCTCCCGGCCGTCGCCGTGTCGTCGGTCACCCCGGCCGGCGCCGCCGTCCCGGCGCCCGTGGCGGCCCGCGCGGCCGCGCCCGGGTGCGCCGCCCCGCCCGCCCCGGCCCGCGCCGTCGCCGCTCTGCCCTGGGCCCAGCAACGGTACGCCCCGGAACGCCTCGCGCCCCTGGCCACCGGTGCCGGGGTCACCGTCGCGGTGATCGACTCCGGGGTGGACCGGCGGCACCCGCAACTGCGCGGTCAGGTGCTCGACGGGGCGGACTTCCTCGACCCGGGCGGCGACGGCAGCCGCGACTGCGCCGGTCACGGGACCGGGGTGGCCAGCATCATCGCGGCGGCCCCCGGCGACGGGGTCGCCTTCCAGGGGCTGGCGCCGCGGGCTCGCATCCTGCCGGTACGGGTCAGCGAGCAGCAGGTCGTCGAGGGGCGGGAGTCGGGGCGTACGGTCAGCGCGGCGGAGTTCGCCCGGGCCATCCGGTGGGCCGTGGACCACGACGCCGACGTGCTGAACCTCTCCGTGGTGCTGTACGCGGACGACCCGGCCGTCCGCGCGGCGGTCGGCTACGCGGTACGCCGGGACGTGGTGGTGGTGGCCGCCGCCGGCAACCTGCACGACAGCGGTGACCCCCGCCCGTACCCGGCCGCCTACGAGGGCGTGCTCGGGGTGGGGGCGATCGGCTCCGACGGCTCCCGGGCCGACTTCTCCCAGACCGGCCCGTACGTCGACCTGGTCGCGCCCGGCGGTGACGTGCTGATGGCCGCGCCGGGGCAGGGGCACCACCGGGCGGAGGGCACCAGCTACGCGGCACCCTTCGTGGCGGCCACGGCGGCGCTGATCCGGCAGTACCGGCCCGACCTGACCGCCGCACAGGTGGCGGAGCGCATCGTGAGCACCGCCGACCCGGCGCCCGGCGACCGTGGCAGCGGCGGGTACGGGGCCGGGGTGCTCAACCCGTACCGGGCGGTCGCCGACACCGGCTCGGGGCCGGTGGCGTACCGCCCGCCGGCCACCCTGCCGGCGGACCGTCCGGACCCGGCGCTGCTCGCCCGGTCGGATCGGCGGGCGGCGGCCCGGGACCGGGCGCTGCTGGTCGCCGGGATCACCGGCGCGGCGGTGGCGGCGGCGGTGCTGCTGGCGCTGGTGCTGCCGCGTGGCGTCCGGCGCGGCTGGCGCCCGGCCGGCCCGGCCTGACCCACCGGCTGCCGCCCGGTCGAGCCGCGCGGCGACCGTGGCACGGCCGCCGCGCGGCCGGTCTCACTGGAACAGGCCGACGTTCCTCTTCTCGGTGTTGAGGTAGTCGCCGGCGGAGTCGTCCACCGCGAGCTTGATGTCCCGCAGCATCGCCTGGAGGTCCTGCGAGGCGGAGCGCCACCGCGCCTGCCGCTGCTCGTACGCCTGCTGCGCCTCGCCGGCCCAGCTCGCCACCAGCGGGGCGGCGTCCCGTTCGAGCTGGCCGAGCTGCGAGTCGAGCGTGTTCAACGCCTTCTGGATGTCCGCGCCGGCCTGTTGCAGCGCGGCGAAGTTGACGACCAGCACACCGTTGTCCATCGGATGTCCTCCCCCTCGGGTGCGGTTACAGCGGCAGTTGGATGCCGCGGTGGGTGCCGGCGACCCGGCCGGCGGCCTCGGAGTCCGAGGCGTCGTACTGCTGGCCGGCGGTGCGGATCGCCGTGGCGGTCTCGCGCAGCGCCCGCTGCAACGCCGCCTGGTCCTGCGACCACTGCTGCTTGACCTGCTCGAACGAACGCCCACCGGCGCCCCGCCAGGCCTGCTGCAACACCTCCAGCTCGGCCAACAGGCCACTGAGCATGCTCTGCAGGGACTGGTCCACCTGCTCGAACTTCGCGGCGGTCTGCTGCATCACCGCGGCTTCTGCCTGGGTCTGGGACACCCGGACGTCACCTCGTCTCCTCGATCGTGGCGGGCCGTCGGCACGTCCACGGTGGACGTTGCGCCGGGTGGGTGCCCCGGCGCGCACGGTCAGCCGAACTCGTCGCTGACGGTAGCGGCCCGATCGCCGTCGTGCTACCCCCTCGCCCTCCCCTGTGGACAACCGGAGGAACCGCCGACCCTTACCATGGGTCACGCCGCCGTCGCGGTGCGGTCGCGTGAACGGCGTGACACCCCCGTCGCGGCCGGCACACCGGAGCCGAGAGGCCCGACACGTCGAGCGGAGGAGACGCGGTGACGGCGAGCACGACCGGACGGCCGGCCGGGGCGGTCCACCGCCAGCCGCTGCCGCCGCAGTGGCTCACGGCCGCCCGCCCGTCGACCGCCGTGCGCGCCGGTCAGGTGGTGGCCGCCCAGGTCGCGGTGGCGCTGGCCGTCGCGGCAACCGGCCGGGGCGCCGCGACGACCGGGCTCGCCCTGCTCGCCGCCGGCGCCCTGCTCGCCACGGCCTGGGTGCGCTGGCGGGGCCGGTGGCTCTTCGAGTGGCTGGGCACCGCCCTCGGCTACGCGACCCGGCGGCACGCCCTCGCCCCGACCGCCGGCCCGGACGCCCTGCTGGACCTGGTGCTCCCGGGCGCGGCGGTGCGCGCCGCCGAGCTGTCCGGCGAGCCCGCCGCCGTCGTCGACGACGCCACCGGGCTGACCGCCCTGCTCGAACTGGGCGATCCGGGCGACCTGCTCGGTGACGGCCGGCGTCCGCTGCCCGCGCCCGCCACGCTGCTCCCGTCGGCCGCACCCGACCACCCGCCGGTGCGGGTCCAACTCCTCCTGCACGCCGCCGCAGCGCCCGCGCCCGGCGCGGCGGGCGGCACGGCCGGGACGTCGTACCGGCAGTTGACCGAGGGGCGGCTGCCGGGCCAGGAGCGGGCCCTGCTGGCGGTCCGGGTGCTGCGGGTGGACGGCTGGTCCGACGAAGAGCTGCGACGCGCCCTCTCCGGCACCGTACGCCGGATCCTGCGCCGCCTCGGGCCGGCCGGCGGGCGTCCGCTCGGCGAGCACGCCGCGCTGCGCGTACTCGGGGAGCTGGCCCACCACGACGGCGGGCGGGCGACCCGGGAGACCTGGCAGACGGTTTCCTCCGGTGACCTGCTCCAGGCCGGCTTCCGGCTGACCCGCTGGCCCGACCCCCGGACCGACCTGGGCCGGCGGCTGGTGTCCCGGCTGCTGGCGCTGCCGGCGACCGCGACCAGCGTCGCGCTCTGCGCGGGTCCGCACGCCGGGGCCGATCCGGTCCCGGCGCCGGCCGAGCTGACGGTACGACTGACCGCCTGGACGACCGACGAGCTGGCGCTGGCCGCACAGGCGCTGCACCGGCTCGTCTCCGACGCCGGCGGTGAGGTGCGCCGGCTCGACGGCGAGCAGCTCGCCGGACTGGCCACCACCCTGCCGCTCGCGGTGGCCGGCGGCCCCGCTCCGCCCGGCCCCGAGCCGGAGCCGCTGGAACTGTCGATCGGCGGCGGGGGCCTGATGGTGGGCGCGAACCGGCACGGTGGGGCGGTGACCGTGCGGCTGTTCCGCGCCGAGGGCACCCGGCTGGTTCTCGTCGGCGGGGTACGTGCGGCGCAACTGCTGGTCCTGCGGGCGATGGCGCTGGGCGCACGGGTGGCGGTGCAGACCGGCCGACCCAGGGTGTGGGAACCGTTCGTGCGGGGTGTGGGCAGCACCGGGGGCGGGGTGGCGGTGCTGCCGCCCGGCCGTCCGGTGGGCGGCGCCCCCGGCTCCCCGCTGTGCCCGCTGCTGCTGGTGGTCGACGCCGGCGCGACGCCGATCGAGCCGACGCCGGGCCCGGCCTGGCGGGCCACCCTGGTGGTACGCGACGAGCTGACCGCGTCCGACGTGGACGTGCTGGGCCGGGCCGACCTGGCCGTGCTGCAACCGTTGGACGCGCAGGAGGCGGCGCTGGCCGGCACCGCGCTGGGGCTGGGCGGCTCGGCGGAGTGGCTGACCCGGATCCGGGACGACATGGTGGCGGTGGTGAACCGGCGGGCGCTGCGTTGGGCGCTGCTCTCCCCCACGCCGATCGAGTCGCAGCTGATCGGCCGGCCCGCGCGGCGCTGATTCCGCAGCCGCCGGAGGCTTCCCCGGCTGGATCTCGCGTGGCACCATCCCGGCCATGGGTTTTCTGAAGGGCCTTCTGATCCGGCTGGGTGCCACGGCCGTCGCGTTCTGGTTGGCGACGCTGCTCATCCCCGGCATCACCCTGGACTCCGACTCGGCGGTGGAGACGGTCAGCACGCTGCTGCTGGTCGCCGTGATCTTCGGCGTGGTCAACGCCGTGCTCCAACCGATCATCAAGACCGTCGGCTGCGGGCTGTACCTGCTGACCCTCGGGTTGATCGCGCTGGTGGTCAACGGCCTGCTCTTCCTGCTGACGAGTTGGATCGCCGACCAGGCCGGGCTGCCCTTCCACGTGGACAGCTTCTGGCCGGAGGCGGTGCTCGGCGCGCTCTTCGTCGGCATCGTGACCTGGATCCTCGGGGCCGTGCTCGACCGCGACTGAGCCACCGCCGCGCCGGTGCGGCCCGCTGCGACCGGGCAGCGGGCCGTGACGCGGGCCGGGCGGCCCGCCCACCGGCCGGGACGACGGCCAGCGGGCGGGAATTGGCCGGCGCGGCCGGCGGTCGGCCGGGCTAGCGTCGCCGGTGTGTTCACCCTGACCCGCGACGACGGCTACCTGCTCAGCACCGACCCGGACCGGATCGACCTGGACCGGGTGCACCACTGGCTCTGCACCGACGCGTACTGGGCGCTGGGGCGGAGCCGGGAGACCGTCGCACGCGCCTTCGCCGGCTCGATCCCGTACGGCGTGCACCGGGTGCCGGACGGCGGGCAGGTGGCGGTGGCCCGGGTGGTCACCGACGGGGCCACCTTCGCCTGGCTCTGCGACGTCTACGTCGCCCGCGAGGAGCGGGGGCGCGGCCTGGGCACCTGGCTGGCCACGGCCGTCCGGGACCACCTGGCCTCCCTCGGTGTGCACCGGATCCTGCTCGCCACCCTCGACGCGCACGGGGTGTACGCCCGGATCGGCTTCACCCCGGTCGCGCCGGAGCGCTGGATGGAGCTGGACCGGCGGCCGGTGAATCCGCTCACCGGAAAGGAGCAGAGCGGCTCACCGGCCCTTACGGTGGAGCGGTGAACCAGACCCGGCTCGGCTACCTCTACGGCCTCGGCGCGTACCTGATCTGGGGTTTCTTCCCGGTCTACCTCAAGCTGCTGCGCCCTGCCGGCGCGGTGGAGATCCTGGCGCACCGGATCGTCTGGTCGGTGGTCTTCGTCGCCCTGGTGCTGGCCGCGATGCGCAACGTCGGCTTCCTGCGCGCGCTGGCCCGCCGACCCCGTACCCTCGCCGGGATCGGCGCGGCGGCGGTGCTGATCGCGCTCAACTGGGGCACCTACATCTACGGGGTGAACTCCGACCGGGTGGTGGAGACCGCCCTCGGCTACTTCATCAACCCGCTGGTCGTGGTCCTGCTCGGCGTCTTCGTGCTCCGCGAGCGACTGCGCCCGGCGCAGTGGGCGGCGCTCGGCGTCGGCGCGCTGGCCGTCGCCGTGCTCACCGTCGACTACGGCCGGCTGCCGTACCTGGCGCTCACCCTGGCCTTCAGCTTCGCCGGCTACGGGCTGGTCAAGAAGCGGCTCGGGCTGCCCGCCGCCGAAGGGCTCTTCGTCGAGTCGGCGGTGCTGGCGCTGCCCGCCCTGGCGTACCTGGGCTGGCTCGCGTCCCGGGGCGCGGCCACGTTCGGGCAGGTGTCGGCCGGGCACACCGCGCTGCTGGTGCTGGCCGGGGCGGCCACCGCCGTCCCGCTGATGCTCTTCGCCGGCGCGGCCAACCGGCTGCCCCTCTCCGGGCTCGGCATGTTGCAGTACCTCGCCCCGATCCTCCAGCTCGGCTGCGGAGTGCTGATCTTCGACGAGCCGATGCCGCCGGCCCGGCTGGCCGGCTTCGCCCTGGTCTGGGTGGCGCTGGTGATCTTCACCGTGGACGCGCTGCACCGCGGCCGGCGTACCCGGGCCGCCGCCCGCGCCCTGGCGCCGGTCCCCGCCACCCGATGAGCCCCACCCGCGCCCGACGGACCGGCCGGGCGCGGGACGCGGGTCAGCGCACGTCGTAGCCGAGGACCGGGGTGCCGTCGGCGCGGATCAGCTCCAGCCGGACCAGTTCGGCGTCGGTGAACCGGGTCGCGCCGGTGAGGCGTACGTCGTCCCCGGGGCCGGCCAGCCACGAGGCGATCTGCTCCGTCGCGTCGTCCGGCCCGTACGCCACCAGCCGGAAGGTGTACGCCTTGCCGTAGCCGGCGGTCGCGTCGTACCCGCACCGCATGGTGATCTCGGTGCCCCACTCGGTCCCGGTCAGTCCGATCTCGGCGTGCACCGCGGGCGTCTTCGCCGACACCGGTTGCATGGCGACCATGCGGACCGCCTGCACGGTCGGCGCGGGCGCGGGGCCGGCCGGACGCAACGCGGTCGCCCCACCGAAGCCCACCACCAGCGCGAACGCGGCAGCGACCAGGGCGGTCACGGCGTACCGTCGGCGCGTGCGCGACCGGTCACGACGACGGCGGTCCCGGGCGGCGGCGAGCAGGTCGGGCACCCGGGTGGTCTCCGGCGGCGCGGGCAGGAACTCCTCCAGCGCGGCCGGGTCGAGCCGGCCCAGCAGCCCGGGGAGCACGGCGATCTCGGACACCGCCTCCCGGCAGGCCGCGCAGCCGGCGAGGTGCCGCTCGTACGCGGCACGGTCGGCCGGGGCGAGGGCGCCCAGCACGTACGCGCCGTCGTCGTGCGCGAACTCGCAGCGGGTCATCCGGTCACCCCCATCTCGGCCAGGACCAACCGTAGTGAGCGCAGCGCGTAGTGGGTGCGGGACTTGACCGTCCCCGGTGGCACGCCCAGTCGGGCAGCCGCCTCGGCCACCGATCGGCCCTGGTAGAAGCACTCGACCAGCACCTCCCGGTGGGTCGGGCTGAGCCGGTTCAGCGCCTCGGCCACGGTCCACGCCTCCACCGCGCGCTCCGCTTCGTCGACCGCCTCCGGCGGCTCGGGCAGGTCATCGGTGAACACCTCACCGACCCGGGTGGACCGACGCCGCCAGGCGTCGATCGCCAGGTTCCGGGCGGTGGTGAAGAGCCAGGCGCGCACCGATCCGCGTCGCGGGTCGAGCGACTCGGGATGGCGCCAGGCCCGCAGCAGGGTCTCCTGCACCAGGTCCTCCGCCCGCGTCCGGTCGCCGTTGACCAGCCGGAGCGCGTGCGCGAACAGCGCCTCCGCGTGCTCGTCGTGCAGGGCGCGCAGCAGTTGGGCGTCGTGGTCGCTGATGGTGATCCCCTCGCTCTCCGCGGCGAGTCGGGCGGGTGGGTGTTCGTCCGTGGATACGCGCGGTGACCCGGATCGGTTCACCGCGACAGCTGTTCACACCTCGTTCACGCTCAATCCGAGGGCCGCTCACCGCGTCCTGGCAGCGTCCGGCCGGTACGCACGCCGATCAGCGATCCGCGTGCCACCGAACCTTTGCTTCCAGGAGGCACCCCATGAGCGACCGACCCCGGCTGCTCCCGTTGCTGGGCACCACCCGCCACGGCAGCCGTGACGCGATGACCTGTCTGTACCGGTGCGGCAACGCCTGCGACCACCCTGTCCCCAACACCTCCGACAACGCGTACTTCGGTGACGTGGTCTCCGCCGAGGTCAGCCGGCGCGGTGTGGTCCGGGCCGGCGCGGTCGGCGCGCTGGTGCTCGGCTTCGGCGGCGCGGCGGCCGGCGCGCTGGCCGGCGCGGCCCCGGCCGCCGCCGCGCCCGCCGCTCCGGTGGTGCCGGAGGCGGCCGGCTTCGGCCGCCCGCGGCCGGGCACCGGCAGCGGCGCGCTGACCTTCAGCCCGATCCCGCCGAACCAGCTCGACACCCTGGTCGTCCCCAACGGGTACGACCACGCGGTGGTCATCCGCTGGGGCGACCCGGTCGTCCCGGGCGCGCCGGCGTTCGACCTGCGCGGCCAGACCGCCGCCGCGCAGTCGAAGCAGTTCGGCTACAACAACGACTTCGTCGGGGTGCTGCCGCTGGACCGGGGCGGCCGGCGGGCGCTGCTCGTGGTCAACCACGAGTACACCAACGAGGACCTGATGTTCCCCGGCTTCACCACGATGGACGCGCTCACCGTGGAACAGCTGCGGGTGGCCATGGCCGCGCACGGCATGTCCGTGGTGGAACTGGAGCGGGTCGACGGCACCGGGCAGTGGCGTCCGGTCGCGAACGGCCGGCGGCCGTACAACCGGCGGGTGACCGCGCTGGCCACGAAGTTCGAGCTGACCGGCCCGGCCGCCGGCTCGGCCCTGCTGCGTACGGCCGCCGACCCGAAGGGCCGCACGGTCGTCGGCACGCTGAACAACTGCGCCGGCGGGGTCACCCCGTGGGGCACCGTGCTCTCCGGCGAGGAGAACTTCAACCAGTACTTCGTCGGCGGCGACGCCGCGCCGGAGGAGCTGAAGCCGAAGCTGGCCCGGTACGGCATCACCACCACCGCGCGGTACCCGGGCGGCAGCCGGAAGTGGGAGCGGGCCGACGAGCGCTTCGACCTGGCGAAGCACCCCAACGAGGCGCACCGGTTCGGCTGGGTCGTGGAGATCGACCCGTACGACCCGGAGAGCCGGCCGCGCAAGCACACCGCGCTGGGCCGGTTCAAGCACGAGGGCGCGAACGTCATCGTGGCGAAGAACGGGCACGTGGTCGCGTACATGGGCGACGACGAGCGCTTCGACTACCTGTACAAGTTCGTCTCCGACAAGAAGTTCCTGCCGGGCGACTCGTGGGTGGCGCGCAAGCACAACCTGACCCTGCTGGAGTCGGGCACGCTCTACGTGGCGAAGATCGAGCAGACCAGCGCCGCCGAGATCGACGGTTCGGGCAAGCTCCCGGCCGACGGGGCGTTCGACGGCCGGGGCCGCTGGATCAAGCTGGTCAGCGGCAACCGCTCGTACGTCGAGGGGATGACCGCCGCGGATGTGCTGACCTTCACCCGGCTCGCCGGCGACAAGGTCGGCGCGACCAAGATGGACCGGCCGGAGGACGTCGAGCCGAGCCTGCTCACCGGCAAGGTGTACGTGGCGCTGACCAACAACACCGACCGCGGCAAGCCCGGCAAGGCCCCGGCCGACGAGGCCAACCCGCGCAACCTCAACAAGCACGGGCAGGTCCTGGAACTGGTCGAGGACCGGGGCGACAACACGGCCGAGACCTTCGCCTGGTCGCTGCCGATCGTCGCCGGCGACCCGACCGACCCGTCGACCTACTTCGCCGGGTACGACAAGACCAAGGTCTCGCCGATCTCCTGCCCGGACAACGTCGCCTTCGACGCCACCGGCAACCTCTGGATCTCCACCGACGGCAACGCGCTGGGCAGCAACGACGGCCTCTTCGCCACCGCCGTCGAGGGGCCGGAGCGCGGCCACCTCAAGCAGTTCCTCACCGTGCCGATCGGCGCGGAGGCCTGCGGTCCGTTCATCACCGGCGACCGCCGCTCGGTCTTCGTCGCGGTGCAGCACCCCGGCGAGGTCACCGGCGCGACGGTGGACAGCCCGGTGTCGACCTGGCCGGACGGCGACTACGCCAAGCCGGGCGTGGTGGTCACCTGGCGTCTGGACGGCGGCCCGATCGGCAGCTGACGTTTTCCTCGGTGGTCCGGCGCTGGACCACCGGTCGAAGGGCCCCGCTCCCCGCCAGGGACGGGGCCCTTCCGGCGTCGACCCGGCGTCGACCCGGCGTCGACCCGGCGTCGACCCGGCACGGAGCAGCCGCTCGCCGGCTCGGTCGCCGGGCGGACCGGCGCGGGCGACTCGGCGGGTGTGCGACGGCCGGCTGGGCGGCTGGGCTGGGCGGCTGCTACAGACCTGATGGCACAGATGGATCACCCGCCACGCCGGACGCATCTGACGGGAAGCCTGTGCAGACGATGCGACAAACTTCCTGCCGACCGGGATGGTCCCGGCATCCGCCGCCGGCAGTGGTGCTGCCGCCTGCTCTTCGTCCGCACCGCGCCGCGCCAGTTTGCCGCACCACGCTGATCCATCTGTGCGATCAGGTCTGTAGCGGGCAACCAGGCACCCCGGGCGGCCCAGATGACGACGACGCGCCGCTCGTCGGGGTCAGCTCTCCGTGGCGATGCCGTCGGCGACGGAGCGGGCGACCGTCAGCAGCTTGGCCCGGACCACCCGGGCGGAGGTCATCATCTCGCTGGCCGGCAGCGCGCAGGCCAGCACCACGCGGCGCTCGATGTCCTTGTCCGGGGTGACCAGCACCGCCGCGCAGGCCACCCCCTGCCGGAACTGGCCCAGCTCCAACTGCATGCCGCGCCGGTCCCCCGCGGCCAGGTCGGCCTCGAACGCCTCGGGGCTGGTCAGGGTGGCCGCCGTGAACGGGCGCATGCCGTACTCGCGCAGGTAACGGAAACGCTGCTCGGCGGTGAGGGTGGCGAGCAGGCCCTTGCCGAGGGCGGTGGCGTGCGCCCCCTCGTCGAAGCCGGGGACCAGGTCCTCCAGGTACGGCGAGCGCGGACCCTCGGCGACCGCCGTGACGGCCACCTGCCCGCCCACGAAGCGGCCCAGGTAGTGGCTCCAGCCGGTGTCGACGGCGGCCCGGCGCAGGGTCTCACCGACCACCGGCGGCCCCCGGAACGCGGTCACCAGTTCCCGGTACCGGTCGGCCACCTCCAGCCCCACGATGTAGGTGCCGTCCTCCCGGCGGATCACGTAGCCCTCGTAGGCGAGGGTCCGGACCAGGTGGTACGTGGTGGCGACGGTCAGTTCGCACCGCCGGGCGATCTGCTTGACGGTCAGGCCCTTCGGGGCACGACCGACCGACTCGAGCACGCGTAGCGCGCGGGAGACGCTCCGGATCAGGTCCGAAGGCTCCGCCAGGGGGTCGCGCACAACCACCTCCGCAGCCGGGGACTTACACCATATGAAAAACAGCCCGGGGACGGAACGCCCGTTCGGGTCGAGGATGGCAGATCAGCCCGTACGTGGCGTGTATCGCTCCGACACGCCGGGTCGTCGTGAGCCGGGCTCACGTAGGTTGGCGGAACCATGACCGGAACCGCCCTCGACCCCTCGCCGAGCCGGCCCGCGGTGCCTCCGCTGCGCGCCGGGGCCGGCGCCGTCGCGACCACCATCGCCTCCGTGCTGCCGGTGTTCCTGGTCGGCGGCCTGGCCGTGCAGATGGGGGACGACCTCGGCTTCTCCCCCGCCGGGCTGGGGCTGGCCGTCTCCGTCTACTTCGGCGTCAGCGCGTTGGCGTCGGTCCCCTCCGGCCGCCTCGTCGAGCGGTACGGCGCGGCCGTGGTCGGCCGCGCCGGCATCCTGCTGGCCGCCGGCTGCCTGCTCGCCATCGCGGTGCTCGCCCGCTCGTACCCGGCGCTGGTGATCCTGCTGGGGCTGAGCGCCGCCGCCAACGCGCTCGGCCAGCTCGCCAGCAACGCCGCGCTGGCCCGGCACGTGCCGGCCCGCCGACAGGGCCTCTCCTTCGGGGTGAAGCAGGCGGCGATCCCGGCCTCCACGCTGCTCGCCGGCGCGGCCGTGCCCACCATCGCGCTCACCGCCGGGTGGCGCTGGGCGTTCGCGGCGGCCGCCGTCGCCGCACTGGCCGCCCTGCCCGCCGTACCCCCGGGGGAGGCCCGGCCGGCGGCACGGGCCGCCGGGACGCGCGGCGGGCGCGCCAGCACGGCCCTGGTGGTCGTCGGGGTGGCCGCGACGCTCGCGGCGGCGGCGGCCAACGCGCTGGGCACCTTCCTGGTCGACTCCGCGGCGGCCCGGGGCCTCGCGCCCGGACTGGCCGGCCTCACCCTCACCCTGGGCAGCGCGGTCTGCGTGACCGCCCGGGTCGCCGGGGGCTGGCTGGCCGACCGGCGGGCCGAGGGGCACGTCGCGGTGATCGCCGGGATGCTGGTCGTCGGGGCCGTGGGGCTGGGCCTGCTGGCCGTGGCCGGCGCGGTGCCGCTGACGGTGGGCGTGGTGCTCGGCTTCGGTCTGGGCTGGGCCTGGCCGGGGCTGATGAACTTCGCCGTGGTCAGGCTGCATCCGCAGGCGCCCGCCGCCGCCACCTCGATCACCCAGACCGGGGTGTACGCGGGCGGCTGCCTCGGCCCGTTGGGCCTCGGCGCCACCGCCGCCGCCTTCGGCTACCCGGTGATGTGGCTGACCGCCGCCGTGGCGATGCTGGCCGCCGCCGCGTTCATGCTGCTCGGCAGCCGGATGCTCACCGCCAGGAACTGACCGTCCGGGCCGGGACGCGCCGCCGGTCGGTCAGCCGGTGCGGTCGGCGATGTGGTCGCAGAGGGATTCGAGGGCGCGGCGGGCCGGGCCCTGCGGCAGCGGGGCGAGCTGTGCCCTGGCGTCCTCGGCGTAGCTGCGGACGGTCTCCCGGGCCCGCTTCAGCGCCGGGCTCTCCCGGAGCAGGCCGAGCGCCTCGGCGTGCAGCGCGTCGTCGACCAACGGGCCGGTCGCCAGGATCTCGCGCAGCCGCACCGAGGCCGCGTCGGAGTCGTCCGACGCCCGGGCGTAGAGCACCGGCAGGGTCGGCACGCCCTCCCGCAGGTCGGTGCCGGGCGTCTTGCCCGACTGCACCGACTCGCTGGCGATGTCGAGCAGGTCGTCGGAGAGCTGGAAGGCCACCCCGATCGTCTCGCCGTACCCGGCGAGGGCCTCGGTGTGCTCGACGGTCGCGCCGCTGAACAGGCCGCCGAAGCGGGCCGAGGTGGCGATCAGCGAGCCGGTCTTCTCCGCGATCACGTTCAGGTAGTGCGCGACCGGGTCCTCGCCGGCACGGGGGCCGACGGTCTCGGCGATCTGACCGTGGACCAGTCGGGCGAAGGTGCGCGCCTGGAGGCGGACCGCCTCCGGGCCGAGTTCGGCGGAGATGTCCGCCGCCCGGGCGAAGAGGTAGTCGCCGACCAGGATGGCCACCGAGTTCGTCCAGCGGGAGTTGGCGCTCGGCGCGCCCCGCCGCACGGCCGCCTCGTCCATCACGTCGTCGTGGTAGAGCGTCGCCAGGTGGGTGAGCTCCATCACCACCGCGGCCGGGACGACCTGCGCGGCGGCCGGATCACCGAACTGGGCGCCCAGCGCCACCAGCATCGGCCGGAATCGCTTGCCGCCGGCCTCCACCAGGTGCCGCGCGGCCTCGGTGACGAACGGGTCGGCGCTGGCCACGCTGGCCCGCAGGTCGACCTCGACGGAGTCGAGCAGACCCAGCACGGAGGCCTCGACGCGCGGGTCGGCGAGGTAGACGCCGAGCGCGCCGATCTGACTCGTGCCCGCCCGGCCCCGACGACCGCCGGAGCCGACGACGCCTGAACCCTCGCCAGCCGGAATCACCACGCCATCAACCATGCCACACCCGTTCGACCTGCTCCGGGGCGGGGATACCGGCGCGGGGCCGGTGCGCCACCGCGCCCCGGCCCCGCATCCGGAAAAAGTGGATCATCTGACGAACGCTGCGGCGTCCGTCGCCAGGTCGAGCAGCGGGGCCGGGACCACGCCGAGGACCAGGGTGGCCACCACGCCGATCATCAGCGCGGTGGCGGTCAGGCCACCCGGCACGGTGACCGTCGGGGTGCTCTCGCCCGGCTCGGAGAGCCACATCATCACCACGACCCGCAGGTACGGGAAGGCCAGCACCATGCTGGTCAGCACGCCCGCCACCACCAGCCAGGCGTGGCCGGCCTCCAGCGCCGGGCCGAAGACCGCGAACTTGCTGGTGAAGCCGCTGGTCAGCGGGATCCCGGCGAAGGCCAGCAGGATGAAGGTGAAGATGCCGGCGTAGAACGGCGAGCGGCGACCCAGTCCGGCCCAGCGGGACAGGTGGGTGGCCTCCCCGTCCGCGTCGCGCACCAGGGTCACCACGGCGAACGCGGCCAGCACCGAGAAGCCGTACGCGGCCAGGTAGAACATCGTGCCGGAGATGCCCGCGCCGCTCGGGGCGAGCACACCGACCAGCAGGTAGCCGGCGTTGGCGATCGACGAGTACGCCAGCAGCCGCTTGATGTCGGTCTGGGTGACCGCCAGCACCGCGCCGACCAGCATGGTGAGCACCGCCACCGCGCCGATGACCGGGGTGAAGTCCCAGGCCGCGTCGGCGAACGCCACGTGGAAGACCCGCAGCAGGGCGCCGAAGGCGGCGACCTTGGTGCAGGCCGCCATGAAGCTGGTGACCGGCGTCGGGGCGCCCTGGTAGACGTCCGGCGTCCAGACGTGGAACGGCGCCGCGGCGGCCTTGAAGAGCAGGCCGATGGCGACCAGTGCCATGCCGGCGAAGAGCAGCACCTCGCTGGCCGGCGACTCCTTGACGGCGGCGTGCACGGTGGCGAGGTCGACGCCGGCCGCCCGGCCCGGGATCCCGGCGGTGAAGCCGTAGATCAGCGCCACACCGAACAGGAAGAACGCCGAGGCGTACGCGCCGAGCAGGAAGTACTTCATCGCCGCCTCCTGGCTCAGCAGCCGCCGGCGGCGGGCCAGCGCGCAGAGCAGGTAGAGCGGCAGGGAGAAGACCTCCAGCGCGATGAACATGGTCAGCAGGTCGTTCGCCGCCACGAAGATCAGCATGCCGCCGATCGCGAAGGTGGTCAGCGGGTACACCTCGGTGGCCCCGTTGCTCCCCTCCGCCTGCCGCCGGTCGTCGGCCGACTCGGCGGTCACCGCGGCCTGGGCGACGAACGCCCCGCCCCGCTCCACCGAGCGCTCACCGATCAGCAGCAGCGACATCGCGGCGAGCACCAGGATGGCGCCCTGGAGGAAGAGCGCCGGGCCGTCGATGGCGATCGCCCCGCCGATGGTGATCAGCCGGTCGCCGGCGCCCCGCACCACCATCACCAGCGCGGCCAGCACCGCCGCCAGAGCGAGCGACAGCTGCGCCAGGTGCCGGCTGCGGCGCGGCACGAAGGCCTCCACCAGCACGCCGAGCAGGGCGGCGCCCAGCATGATCAGGATGGGAGCGAGCGCCGCGTAGTCGATCGACGGCAGTTTCAGCTCGGTCACTTCGCAGCCTCCTGGACGCTGCCGACCTCAGGGGCGGGATCGGTCTTGCCGACGTCCTGCATGGTCGCCTGGACGGCGGGGTTGATGACATCGGTGACCGGCTTCGGGTAGAAGCCGAGCAGCACGATCAGGGCGATCAGCGGAGCGACCACGACCTTCTCGCGCAGGCTGAGGTCCCGGCGCATGGGCTCAATCTCGGTCAGCTCCGGGTTGAGCGTGCCCTGGGTGGTCCGCTGGATCATCCACAGCACGTACGCGGCGGCCAGGATGATGCCGAGCGTGGCGATCACCGCGACCGGCTTGTTCACCGTGAAGGTGCCGATCAGCACCAGGAACTCGGAGACGAAGGGCGCCGTGCCGGGCAGCGCCAGCGAGGCCAGACCGGCGAAGAAGAGCACGCCGGCCAGGAGCGGGACCAGCTTGCCCGCGCCGCCGAAGTCCTTGATCAGCGCCGAGCCACGGCGGGCGATCAGCATGCCCACGACCAGGAAGAGCAGGCCGGTGGCGAGGCCGTGGTTGAGCATGTAGAGCACCGCGCCGGTGCCGGCCTGGGTGGTGAAGGCGAAGATGCCGACCCCGATGAAGCCGAAGTGGGCGATCGAGGTGTACGACACCAGCCGCTTCAGGTCGGACTGGCCGACCGCGAGCAGCGCCGCGTAGATGATGCCGATCAGGCCCAACGCCAGCGCCCACGGGGCGAACCACTTCGACGCCTCCGGGAACAGCGGCAGGCAGTACCGCAGGATGCCGAAGGTGCCGACCTTGTCCAGCACGCCGACCAGCAGCGCGGCGGCGCCCGCCGGGGCGGCGCCACCGGCGTCCGGCAGCCAGGTGTGGAACGGGAAGAACGGTGCCTTGATGGCGAAGGCGAGGAAGAAGCCGAGGAACAGCCAGCGCTCGGTGCCGGTGGAGATGTCCACCTGGGTCAGCGCCTGCCAGTCGAAGGTCTTCCCGCCGACCACCCAGAGGCCGATCACCGCGGCGAGCATGAACAGACCGCCGACGAGCGAGTAGAGGAAGAACTTCACCGCCGCGTACTGCCGCTGGTGGCCGCCGTAGCTGCCGATCAGGAAGTACATCGGCACCAGCATGACCTCGAAGAACACGTAGAACAGGAAGACGTCGGCGGCGGCGAAGACGCCGATCATCGTGCTCTCGAGGATGAGCAGCAGGGCGAAGTAGACCGGCACGGAGCGCTTCGACGCCTCCGCGTCGTGCCAGGACGCCAGGATCACCAGCGGCACCAGCACCGCGATCAGCATCAGCATGACCAGCGCGATGCCGTCGGCGGCGAAGGTGAAGTTGACACCCCAGGTCGGGATCCACGGGTACGACTCACGGAACTGGAGCCGGTCGCCGTCGACCTGGAACGAGACCCACATGACCACGGAGAGCACCAGCACCAGCAGCGACCAGGCGAGGGCCACCTGCTTGGCCAGCTCGGGCCGCCGCCGTGGCAGGAAGGCCACGACCAGGGCGCCGACCAGCGGCGCCACGGTGAGCACCGAGAGGAACGGGAAGTCGGACATTATGCGGCCTTACCTCCGTCGTCACTGCGCGGTCCGCCGGCGACGGCCGCCTGAAGGTCGATCACGCCAACCACCCCGCCTGGACGGCCAGGAACGCGGCCACCACGAGCAGCGCGCCGGTGAGGATGGACGTCGCGTACGACCGGACGAAGCCGGTCTGCAGCCGCCGGAGCCGGCCGGAGCCGCCGCCCACCGCTGCGGCCAGGCCGTTGACCAGACCGTCGACGCCCCGGTTGTCGAGGAAGACCAGCGCCCGGGTGAGGAAGATGCCCGGCTTCTCGAAGACCGCCTCGTTGAAGGCGTCGGTGTAGAGGTTGCGCCGGGCGGCGGTGACCAGCACGCCCGCCGGCTGCGGCGCGGTGGCCGTGCCGTTGCGGAACAGCATCCAGGCGAGCCCGGCGCCGAGCACCGTGACCAGCAGCGAGAGCACGGTGATGACGGTGTGCGACAGGACCGCCTCGTGCCCCTCCTCCTGCGCACCGAGCCCGGCGGTGGCGGTCAGCCAGTCCGGTACGGAGGTGGCCAGCAGGAAGCCGGCGCCCACCGAGCCGATCGCCAGCAGGATCAGCGGAATGGTCATCAGCTTCGGCGACTCGTGCGGGTGCTCGATCTCCTCGGTCCAGCGCTTCGGGCCGTGGAAGGTGAGCACGAAGAGCCGGGTCATGTAGAAGGCGGTCAGCCCGGCGCCGAGCAGCGCCGCGCCGCCGAACAGCCAGGCCGTCCAGCCTTCCCGCTCGAACGCCGCCACGATGATCGGCTCCTTGGAGAAGAAGCCGGAGAAGGGGAACATGCCGATGATGGCGAGCCAGCCCATCATGAAGGTCAACCAGGTGACCTTCATGTACTTCGACAGCCCGCCGAAGCGGCGGATGTCCACCTGGTCGTTCATGCCGTGCATGACCGAGCCGGCCCCGAGGAACATGTTGGCCTTGAAGAAGCCGTGCGCCAGCAGGTGCACGATCGCCAGCGCGTACGCCGCGCCGCCCAGGCCGACGCCGAGGAACATGTAGCCGATCTGACTCACCGTCGACCAGGCCAGCACCCGCTTGATGTCGTCCTTGGCCGCGCCGATGAGGCAGCCCATCAGCAGCGTGATCGCGCCGACGCTGACCACGACGAGCTGGAGGGTGGAGTTGGCCGAGAAGACCGGGTTGGAGCGGGCGATCAGGTAGACGCCCGCGGTCACCATCGTGGCGGCGTGGATGAGCGCCGACACCGGGGTCGGGCCCTCCATCGCGTCCGGCAGCCAGGCCTGGAGCGGGAACTGGCCGGACTTGCCGGCCGCGCCGAGCAGCAGGAGCAGGCCCAGCACCAGCACGGTGCCGCCGGTCAGCGCGCCGACGCCGTTGAAGACCTCGTCGTACTGGGTGGTGCCGAGGGTGGCGAACATGATGAAGATGCCGATCGCCAGGCCGGCGTCGCCGACCCGGTTCATCAGGAACGCCTTCTTGCCGGCGGTGGCCGCGCTCGGCCGCCCGTACCAGAAGGAGATCAGCAGGTACGACGCCAGACCGACGCCCTCCCAGCCGAAGTAGAGCATCACGTAGTTGTTGCCGAGCACCAGCAGCAGCATCGCGGCGACGAAGAGGTTGAAGTAGGCGAAGAACCGTCGCCGGCCCTCGTCGTGCGCCATGTACTCGACCGCGTAGAGGTGGATCAGGAAACCCACCCCGGTGATCAGCAGGACGAAGACCGCGGCCAGCGGGTCGAAGAGCAGACCGAAGTCGACCCGCAGGTCGCCGACCGTGATGAAGTCCCAGAGGCTCAGCTCGACCGACTTGTTCTCCAGGCCGCGGAGCTGGAAGAAGTAGCTCAGCCCGAGCACGAACGCGGCACCGATGGCGGCCACGCCGAGCCAGTGCCCCCAGCGGTCGGCCCGCCGGCCGAGCAGCAGCAGGATCGCCGCGCTGACCAGCGGGATCGCCACCAGCAGCCAGACGCTGCTCAGCAGACCTCCGGCCGGAGCGTAGGCGACGGTGCCGGCCGGCTCGGCCTGGGCGTACGTCAGGATCTCATCCACCGCAGGGCCCCTCAGTACTTCAGCAGGTTGGCGTCGTCGACGCTCGCGGAGCGTCGAGTCCGGAAGATCGACATGATGATCGCGAGCCCGATCACGACCTCGGCCGCCGCCACCACCATCACGAAGAACGCCATGATCTGGCCGTTGAGGTCACCGTTGATCCGGCTGAAGGTGACCAGCGTCAGGTTCGCCGCGTTGAGCATCAGCTCGACGCACATGAACAGCACGATCGCGTTGCGCCGGACCAGCACCCCGACGGCGCCGATGGTGAAGAGCACCGCCGCGAGGACGAGGTAGTAGTTCGGCTCGACCGAGAAGAACTGGTCCATTACTTGTCCGTCCCCTTCAGCGTCGTCTCCTCGGCGGTCAGCTCCCGCACCGGCATGATCTCCGGGATGCTGCGCTCGGTGAGCCGGCCGTCGGGCAGCCGGGCCGGGGTGGCCACGGAGGACGAGGTGGCGAAGACACCCGGGCCGGGCTTCGGTCCCGGGTAGTTGCCGGGGCGGAAGCGGGCCTTCATGGTGGCGACCTGGTCCATCCGGTCCTCCTTGCGCCGCTCCACGTGCGCCAGCACCATCGCACCGACGGCTGCGGTGATCAGCAGCGCCGAGGTCAGCTCGAAGGCGAAGACGTACTTGGTGAAGAGCAGCCGGGCGATGCCCTGCACGTTGCCCTCGGCGTTCGGCTGGTCGAGCCCGACCGCGGTGACCCCGTCGAGGGCGCGGTACAGGCCGCTGCCGACCAGGCCGGCGAAGCCGACGGCCAGCACGATCGCCGCGACCCGCTGGCCGCGCAGCGTCTCGATGAGCGAGTCCGAGGCGTCCCGGCCGACCAGCATCAGTACGAAGAGGAAGAGCATCATGATCGCGCCGGTGTAGACGATGATCTGCACCATGCCGATGAAGGGGCCCGCCTGGAGCACGTAGAACACGCCCAGGCAGAGCATGGTCAGCACCAGCCAGAGCGCGGAGTGCACCGCGTTGCGGGCCAGGACCATGCCGATCGCGCCGATCAGCGCCAGCGGGGCGAGGATCCAGAAGGTGACCTGCTCACCCCCGGAGACCTCGCCCGCCGCCGCGAGCACCGTCTGCGTGGTCATGCTTCCGCTCCCTTGCCCGCCTCGGCCCGCTGGGCGTGCTGCTCGGCGCCGGGGAAGGTCACCCCGGGGTGCTCCTCGAGCTGGTAACGGCCCGGGTTGTTGACCGAGTGCTCGGCACCGGCCGAGGTGCCCGGGTTGGTCAGCGCGCCGACGTAGTAGTCCTTCTCGCTGTCGCCCAGCCGCATCGGGTGCGGCGGCTGCTCCATCCCCGGCAGCAGCGGCGCGAGCAGCTGCTCCTTGGTGAAGATCAGATCCTGCCGGTTGTCCCGGGCCAGCTCGTACTCGTTGCTCATGGTGAGCGAACGGGTCGGGCAGGCCTCGATGCAGAGTCCGCAGAAGATGCACCGGGCGTAGTTGATCTGGTAGACGCTGGCGTACCGCTCACCCGGCGAGAAGCGCTGCTCGTCGGTGTTGTCGCCACCCTCGACGTAGATCGCGTCCGCCGGGCAGGCCCAGGCGCACAGCTCGCAGCCGATGCACTTCTCCAGGCCGTCCGGGTGCCGGTTGAGGATGTGCCGCCCGTGGTAGCGCGGCGCCGACACCGGCGGCTTGAACGGGTAGTCGGTGGTGACGACCTTCCTGAACATGTGCGAGAAGGTGACCCCGAAGCCCTTGAACGTTCCGGTGATCGCGCCCACGTCACACCTCCCTGGAGTCCGAGCCGGCGGCGATGTTGGCCGGCTCCCGCTCGGCGACCACGCGCTTGGTGCGCGGGCTCGGTGGTACCTGAAGGTCCATCGGGGGCAGCGGGAAGCTGCCGTGCGGCCGACTGTTGACCTGTTCCTGGACGGACGGCTTCGGCGCCTGCTTGCGGCTCGGCCACAGCAGGGTGACCAGCAGCAGCACGCCCGCGCCGATGGCGGTGGCGAGCAGCCGGTCCCGCGACTGCCAGTCCTCGATCGACCGCAGGCCGGCCAGGACCAGGATCCAGACCAGGTTGATCGGCAGGAGGACCTTCCAGCCGAAGCGCATGAACTGGTCGTACCGGAGCCGGGGCAGGGTGCCCCGCAGCCAGACGAAGACGAAGACCAGCATCACGACCTTGGCGAAGAACCAGAGCATCGGCCACCAACCGGAGTTGGCGCCCGCCCAGAGGGTGGTGATCGGGGCCGGGGCCCGCCAGCCGCCGAGGAAGAGCGTCGTGGTGACCGCGGACATGGTCACCATCGCGACGTACTCGGAGAGCATGAAGAGCGCGAACTTCAGCGAGCTGTACTCGGTCATGAAGCCCGCGACCAGCTCGGACTCCGCCTCGGGCAGGTCGAACGGCGCCCGGTTGGTCTCACCGACGGTGGCGATGAAGAAGATGATGAAGCTGGGCAGCAGCAGGATCGCGTACCAGCCGGGGGCCGGGATCTCGGTGCCGAACACGGTCAGCCGGGTGGCGTCCCCCTGCGCGGCGACGATCCCGCTGGTGGACATCGTGCCGGCGGTCATGAAGACCGCGACGATGCTCAGCCCCATCGCGACCTCGTACGAGATCATCTGGGCGCTGGAGCGCAGACCACCGAGCAGCGGGTACGTCGAGCCGGAGGCCCAGCCGCCGAGCACGATGCCGTAGATGCCCATCGAGGAACACGCCAGCAGCACCAGCACCGCCACCGGCACGTCGGTGACCTGCAACGGCGTCCAGTGGCCGAAGATGCTGACCATCGGGCCGAACGGCACCACCGACAGCGCGGTGACCGCGCAGATCACCGAGATCGTCGGCGCGAAGAAGTAGACGACCTTGTCGGCGGACTTCGGGAGGATGTCCTCCTTGAACGCCATCTTCAGGCCGTCCGCCAGGGTCTGCAGCAGGCCGAACGGGCCGACCTGGTTGGGACCGGGCCGGACCGCCATGCGGCCGACGACCCGCCGCTCGAACCAGACGCCGAGCAGCGTGGCGAGCAGACCGAAGGCGAAGGCGAAGACGATCTTGCCGAGGACCAGCCACCACGGGTCCTTGCCGAAGTCGGCCAGCGTCGGGTCCTGCGCGAGGTAGAGCGCGCTCACTGGACACCCCCGGAGTTGAGGAGCGGACCCGGACGGCCGGCCTCGTCCGCCGCGACCCGGACGGCCGGGACGGCCGCGCCGGTCGAGGTGGGGACGGAGAGCCGGACCACCGTGCCGGACGTCGCGCCGAGGCTGCGCCGCACGGTCGAGCCGGGTGAGTTGGTCGGCAGCCAGACGACGCCGTCCGGCATCTCGGTGACCGCTGCGGGCAGGGTCACCGCGCCACGGTCGGTGCCCACCGTGACCGGGTCGCCGTCGGCGACGCCGATCGCCTCGGCGGTGCCCTTGCCCAGCCGGACCACCGGCGGGCGGGCGGTGCCGGCGAGGTGCTCGTCGCCGTCGGTGAGGCTGCCCAGGTCGATGAGCTGGTGCCAGGTGGCCAGCACGGCCTCCCCGGCACCGGGCTGCGGCACGGTCGCCGGCGCGACGGACGGCGCGGCCGGGCGTTCGGTCCGGGTCTGCGGCAGCCCGCCCAGCTCGCGGCGGATGCTCGGCACGTCGCCGGTGCCCAGCCGGACGTCGAGCTGCGCGGCGAGCGCGTCCAGCACCCGACCGTCGGTCAGCGCGCCGGTGTGCAGCACCTCCTCGAAGGTGCGCAGCCGGCCCTCCCAGTCCAGGAAGCTGCCGGCCTTCTCGACCACCGGGGCGACCGGGAAGACCACGTCCGCCCGGCGGGCCACCGCCGAGTTGCGCAGCTCCAGGCTGACCAGGAACGGCACCGCGTCCAGGGCCTGCTCGGCCAGGCGCGGGTCGGCCAGGTCGGCCGGGTCCACGCCGGCCACCACCAGGGCGCCGAGCTGGCCGTTGGCCGCCGCCGCCACGATCTGGTCGGTGTCCCGGCCGGCCTGGCTCGGGATCACCCCGGCCGGGATGTCCCAGGCCTCACCGAGCTCGGCCCGGGCAGCCGGCTCGGTGACCAGACGCCCGCCGGGGAGCAGGTTGGGCAGGCAGCCCGCGTCGACCGCGCCGCGGTCACCCGCGCGCCGCGGCACCCAGGCCAGCTTCGCGCCGGTACGCCGGGCGACGTCCGCGGCGGCGGAGAGGCCGCCGGGCACGCCGGCCAGCCGCTCGCCGACGAAGAGGATCGCGCCCTCCGCGCCGAGCGCCTCGGCCACCGTGTCGTGCTCGGCGAGCACGCTCGCCTCCTCGCCCGGCACCACCCGGGCCAGCTTCGCGCCGAGCTTCTCCAGGCCCCGGGTGGCGAACGGGGCGATCGCGTAGACCTTCAGCTTCTTCTTCAGGTACGCCTTGCGCAGCCGCAGGAAGAGGATCGGGCACTCCTCCTCCGGCTCCAGGCCGACCAGCACCACCGTGGACGCATTCTCCACGTCGGCGTACGTCACGTCGGTGATCCCGGCGACGGTGCTGGCCAGGAAGTCGACCTCCTCGCGGGAGACCGGCCGGGCCCGGAAGTCGATGTCGTTGGTGTGCAGGGCGACCCGGGCGAACTTCGCGTAGGCGTAGGCGTCCTCGACGGTGAGCCGGCCACCGGTCAGCACCGCGGTGCCCTGCCCGCCGTCCCGGGCGGCGCGCAGCCCCTCGGCGGCCCGGGTCAGCGCCTCGCTCCAGGACGCCTCACGCAGCTCGCCGCTGCGCTCGTCGCGGACCAGCGGGGTGGTGAGCCGGTCGAAGGCGCGGGTGTACTGGAAGCCCCACCGCCCCTTGTCGCAGTTCCACTCCTCGTTGACCTGCGGGTCGTCACCGGCCAGCCGGCGCAGCACCTTGCCCCGCCGCCAGTCGGTGCGCTGGGCGCACCCGGCCGAGCAGTGCTCGCAGACGCTGGGGGTGGAGACCAGGTCGAACGGGCGGGCCCGGAACCGGTACTGCGTGCCGGTCAGCGCGCCCACCGGGCAGATCTGCACCGTGTTGCCGGAGAAGTACGAGTTGAACGGCACGTCACCGGCGTCGCCCTCTTCGCCGTACGCGTCGTCCCGGTAGATGTTGATCTCCTCGGCGGACGACCGGCCCATCAGGTCGATGAACTTGTCGCCGGCGATCTCCTCGGAGAACCGGGTGCAGCGCTGGCAGAGCACGCAGCGCTCGCGGTCGAGCAGCACCTGGGTGCTGATCGGCATCGGCTTCTCGTACTCCCGCTTGTGCTCGTGGAAGCGCGAGTCGGTGCGGCCGGTGGACATGGCCTGGTTCTGCAGCGGGCACTCGCCGCCCTTGTCGCACATCGGGCAGTCGAGCGGGTGGTTGAGCAGCAGCAGCTCCATGACCCCCTCCTGCGCCTTCTTGGCGACCGGGGAGGTGAGCTGGGTACGCACCACCATGCCGTCGGCGACGGTCTGGGTGCAGGAGGCGACCGGCTTGCGCTGCCCCTCCACCTCGACCAGGCACTGGCGGCAGGCGCCGGCCGGGGCCAGCAGCGGGTGGTCGCAGAACCGGGGGATCTCGGTCCCCAGCTGCTCGGCGACCCGGATCAGCAGCGCCCCCTTGGGGGCGGTGACCTCGACGCCGTCGATGGTGAGGGTGACGGTCTCGGTCGGCTTGGCTACGTCGGTCATCAGTGCGCCCCTACCAGGGTCTTCTCCGACAACTTGGGTGCGGTACGTCCCTCGATGTAGTCGAGGTAGTCCTGCTTGAAGTACTTCAGCGACGAGGTCACCGAGCTGGTCGCACCGTCACCCAGACCGCAGAACGAGCGGCCGAGGATGTTGTCGCAGGTGTCGAGCAGGGTGTCCAGGTCCTCGTGGGTGCCCTGGCCGGCGAGGATCCGCCGGTAGACCCGGACCATCCAGTAGTTGCCCTCGCGGCACGGGGTGCACTTGCCGCACGACTCGTGGTGGTAGAACTCCAGCCACCGGTAGGTCGCGTACACCGGGCAGTCCTGGTCGGAGAAGATCTGGGTGGCCGTGGTGCCCAGGATCGAGCCGGCCGCCGCCACTCCCTCGAAGTCCAGCGGCACGTCCAGGTGCTCGGCGGTCAGCAGCGGCGTCGACGAACCACCCGGGGTCCAGAACCGCAGGTTGTGCCCGGGCTGCATCCCCCCGGCCAGCTCGATCAGCTCCCGCAGGGTGATCCCCATCGAGCACTCGAACTGGCCCGGGTTGGCGATCCGGCCGGAGAGCGAGTAGATCATCGGGCCGGAGGACTTCTCCGTGCCCATGGTCTTCCACCAGTCCGCGCCGCCCAGCACGATGTACGGCACGCTGGCGATGGTGCCGACGTTGTTGACCACGGTCGGGCTGGCGTACAGGCCGTGGGTCGCCGGGAACGGCGGGCGCAGCCGGGGCTGGCCCCGGAAGCCCTCCAGCGAGTCCAGCAGCGCGGTCTCCTCACCGCAGATGTACGCCCCGGCGCCGGAGTGCACCACCAGGTCCAGGTCGAAGCCGCTGCCCCGGATGTTGCGACCCAGGTAGCCCTTGGCGTACGCCTCCTGGACGGCGTGGCGCAGCCGCCGCGCCGCGTGCACCGCCTCGCCCCGGATGTAGATGTAGGCGCGGTTGGCCCGGATCGCGTACGACGCAATGATCACACCCTCGACCAGCGAGTGCGGGTCGTGCGTCATGAGCGGCAGGTCCTTGCAGGTGCCCGGCTCGCCCTCGTCGGCGTTGACCACGAGGTAGTGCGGCTTGCCGTCGCCCTGCGGGATGAAGCCCCACTTCAGGCCGGTGGGGAAGCCCGCGCCGCCACGGCCGCGCAGACCGGAGTCCTTGATCAGCTGGATCAGGTCGTCCGGGTGGGCCTTGAGGGCCTTGCGCAGCGCCGCGTAGCCGTCGAGCTTCTCGTAGGTGCCGATCCGCCAGGCGTCCGGCGACAGCCAGCGCTTGGTCAGCACCGGCGTCAGCTTGGCCAGCGTCTCCGGCCGGGGAGTGGTCACTTCTGGACCCCCGTCTCGCTCGCGACGGCGGAACCGGCGCCGTTGGTGCCGGCCCCTGCCTCGGCTTCCTTGAGGTTGCGCTCCTGCGCCCCGGCCTCGTCGCCGGCGGGCTTGCCGTCACCGGCCGGCGCGTTCGCGGCGATGCCGGCGGCCTGCGCCTCCCGCGCGTCCCGGGGAGCCGGCGCGGTGTCGTCCACCGGCACCTTGGTGCCCGGGGCGTCCGGGACGGCGGTCCGCGCGTCCGGCTGCCGGGTCTCGGCGGCCCGGATCTCCGGCGACTTGGCGTCCGGGGCCTGCACGTCGGGGACGGTGCTGCCGGCGGCCCGCTCCGCGGGGGCCGGCTCGCCGACGCCCGCGTTGCCGGGCGTACCCGACGCGACGGCGCTGCCGGTCGGGGCCGGCGCCTTGGCGGGCTCGGCCGCCGGGGCCGGCTTCGCGGCCTCGGCCTTCGCCTTCGCCTCGGCGGCGGCCTTGTCGGCCTCGGCCTTGCTCCGGATCGGCGTGTTCGGGTCGAAGCCCGGCACCGAGATGCCGTGCTGCTCGGCCAGGCGCAGGCCCCGCAGGGTCGGCTCGCCCGGCCCGCCGTCGGCGACCGCGCCGTCGCGCTCGTCGGCGAAGCCGGCGAGCTGCACGGCCATCTCCTTGAGCGTGCAGAGCCGGGCGCCCCGGGTCGGCATCGGCCGGCCACCGGCGCGCAGTTCCTCGACCACCCCGAGCGCGGACTGCGGGTCCACGTTGTCGAAGAAGTCGTAGTTGACCGTCATGACGGGCCCGTAGTCGCAGGCCGCCAGGCACTCGGCGTGCTCCAGGGTGATCTTGCCGTCGGCGGTGGTCTCGTCGTGCCCGACGCCGAGGTGCTCGGCGAGGGTGTCGTAGACCTCCTGGCCGCCGAGCACGTTGCACATGGTGTTGGTGCAGACGCTGACCAGGAAGTCCCCGGTCGGGCGGCGCTTGTACATGGTGTAGAAGGTGGCGACCGCGCCGACCTGGGCCTTGTTCAGCCCGAGCACCTCGGCGCAGAACTCCACGCCGGCCGGGGAGACGTACCCCTGCTCGGACTGCACCAGGTGCAGCAGCGGCAGCAGCGCCGAGCGGGACCGGTCGGCCGGGTACCGGGCGATGATCTCCCGCGCCCGGGCCCGGGTCTCGTCACTGAAAACACTCATCGGTCACAACCACCCATCACGGGGTCCAGCGAGGCGCCGCCGGCGATCACGTCGGCGATCAGGCCGCCCTCGGCCATCGCCGGAAGGGCCTGGAGGTTGACGAAGCTCGGTTCCCGGTAGTGCACCCGGTAGGGGCGGGTGCCGCCGTCGGAGACCGCATGCACGCCCAGCTCGCCGCGGGGCGACTCGATGCCGACGTACACCTGGCCGGGCGGGACCCGGAAGCCCTCGGTGACGAGCTTGAAGTGGTGGATCAGCGACTCCATCGACTGACCCATGATCTTGGCGACGTGCTCCAGCGAGTTGCCCATGCCGTCGACGCCGATGGCGAGCTGCGCCGGCCAGGCGATCTTCCGGTCGGCCACCATCACCGGACCCGGCTTCAACCGGTCCAGCGCCTGCTCGACCAGCTTGAGCGACTCCCGGATCTCGGCGAGCCGGACCAGGTAGCGGCCCCAGACGTCGCCGTCGGTGTGCGTCGGCACGTCGAATTCGTACGTCTCGTAGCCGCAGTACGGCATGGTCTTGCGCAGGTCCCAGGCGAGGCCGGCGGAGCGGAGCACCGGACCGGTGACGCCGAGCGCGAGGCAGGCGGTCACGTCGAGCACCGCCACGTTCGTCGTCCGCTGGATCCAGATCGGCTGACCGGAGAGGAGGTCCTCGTACTCCTTGAGCTTCTTCGGCATCAGCTTCAGGAACTCGCGGATCTTGACGATCGCCTCGTCCGGCACGTCCTGCGCCACGCCGCCCGGCCGGACGTACGCGTGGTTCATCCGCAGGCCGGTGATGATCTCGAAGATCTCCAGGATGTACTCACGCTCGCGGAAGCCGTAGAGCATCATGTTGATCGCGCCCAGCTCCATGCCGGTGGTGGCCAGCCAGACCAGGTGCGAGGAGATCCGGTTCAGCTCCATCATCAGCACCCGGATGGTGGTGGCCCGCTCGGTCACCTCGTCGGTGATGCCGAGCAGCTTCTCCACCGCCAGCGCGTACGCCGTCTCGTTGAACAGCGGGGAGAGGTAGTCCATCCGGGTCACGAACGTCGAGCCCTGGACCCAGTTGCGGTACTCCAGGTTCTTCTCGATGCCGGTGTGCAGGTAGCCGACGACCGAGCGGGCCTCGCGGACCGTCTCGCCCTCCAGCTCCAGGATCAGCCGGAGCACGCCGTGCGTGGACGGGTGCTGCGGACCCATGTTGACGACGATCCGCTCGTCGTTGATCGGGTCGGTACCGGAGACGACCTGGTCCCAGTCCCCACCGGTGACGGTGAAGACCTTGCCCTCGGTGGTCTCGCGCTCGGTCGCGTAGTTGGAAGTGGTCACTGGTACGACCTCCGGCGGTCCGGCGGCGGGATCTCCGCGCCCTTGTACTCGACGGGCACGCCGCCGAGCGGGTAGTCCTTGCGCTGCGGGTGCCCCTCCCAGTCGTCCGGCATGAGGATCCGGGTGAGGTTGGGGTGGCCGTCGAAGACGATGCCGAACATGTCGTACGTCTCCCGCTCCTGCCAGTCGGCGGTCGGGTAGACGGCGGTGACGCTCGGCAGGTGTGGGTGCTCGGCGGAGACCGCGGCCTCCAGCCGGACCGTGCGCCGGTAGGTCATCGAGGTGAGCTGGTAGACGACGTGCAGCCGGCGCTCGTCGGCGCCCAGGTAGTCCACACCGGAGACCGAGGAGCAGAGCTCGAAGCGCAGACCCAGGTCGTCGCGCATCACCTGGCACACCTCGGCGATCCGCTCCGGGCGGACGTGCAGGGTCAGCTCGCCGCGGTCGACGACGACCTTCTCGATCGCCTCGCCGAAGGCCGGGTACGCCTCCTCCAGCGCGTCGCGGACCTCGTCGAAGTAGCCGCCGTACGGCCGGGGGGCCTCCTCGATCGGCCGGCGCTGGCGGACCAGGCCGCCGAAGCCGGAGACGTCGCCGCTGCCGTGGATGCCGAACATGCCGCGGCCGGCGGGGCTGGACGGCGGGTGCTCCGCCGGGGCGCCGCTGGTGGCGCCGGCCGGCGTGGTCGGGACCGGCACGCCGCCGGTGTCGTTCCTGTCGTTGGGTGCGGTCACTTGATGCCCCCGTGCTGGTGCAGGTGGTTCTGGGCCTTCATCCAGTTCTCGATCCGCAACTGCTCCTCGCGCCCCTCGCGGACGGCCTTCGTCCACTCGGCGCGCCGGGCCTTGTCGTTGCGGTACGACGAGGGCATCGAGCCGTACGGCACGACGGGCACGTCACCGCGCTCCTGGCGGGCCTCGAGCATCTTGCGGCCGTTCGGGCCCAGCGGCTCGTACATGATCTTCTCGCGGAGCTTGAGCACCGCGTCGATGAGCATCTCCGGCCGGGGCGGGCAGCCCGGGAGGTACATGTCGACCGGGACGATGTGGTCGACGCCCTGCACGATGGCGTAGTTGTTGAACATGCCACCGCTGCTGGCGCAGACGCCCATCGAGATGACCCAGCGGGGCTCCGCCATCTGGTCGTAGATCTGGCGCAGGACCGGGGCCATCTTCTGGCTCACCCGACCGGCCACGATCATCAGGTCGGCCTGGCGCGGCGAGGCGCGGAACACCTCCATGCCCCAGCGACCCATGTCGTAGTGCGGGCCACCCGCGGCCATCATCTCGATGGCGCAGCAGGCCAGGCCGAAGGTGGCGCCCCAGACGGACGACTTCCGCGACCAGTTGACCAGCTTCTCCACGGAGGTGAGCAGGACGCCGGCGGGGAGCTTCTCCTCGATGCCCATCTGACGTACCTCCCTCAGTCCCAGTCCAGGCCGCCGCGCCGCCACACGTAGGCGTACGCGACGAAGACCGCGACGATGAACAGGACCATCTCCACGAAGCCGAAGATCGGCAGGGCGTCGAACGAGACCGCCCAGGGGTAGAGGAAGATGATCTCGATGTCGAAGACGATGAAGAGCATCGCCGTCAGGTAGAACTTGATCGGGAACCGTCCGCCGCCCACCGGCGGGGGGCTCGGCTCGATACCGCACTCGTACGCTTCGAGCTTGGCCTTGTTGAAGCGTCGGGGCCCGGCGAAGCGAGCGGCGGCCACGGAGAACAGCGAGAACCCCGCGGCGAGGGCGAACAGCCCGATGATCGGTGCGTAAGGCGAGAGCGACATCTTTTCTCCTGCTCGTCCTTCCCCTGCCCCTGGTGCTCGGCCAAAATCACACTATTCACGTCCCTCGTGACGGCCGTCAGCGGGGGTCGATCTCTGTCCGGCCCGGGGCCGGCGTTGGCCCCGGGCGTGGTCCTCTACACGGCCGGCGCCGCCTTCGTCATCGCGTTGATGACCCGGTCCATCGCGTCCCCGCCGCGCGGGTCGGTCAGGTTCGCCAGCAGCTTGAGCACGAAGCGCATCAGCGTCGGGTGCGGCATGCCGTGCTTGGTGGCCATCCGCATGACCTCCGGGCGGCCGATCAGCTTGACGAAGATCCCGCCGAGCCGGTAGTAGCCGCCGAAGCGGGCCTTCAGCTCCTGCGGGTACGCCATCAGCGCCCGCTCCCGGTCGGCCCCGGCCGGTCGGGCGAGCGCCTGGACCGCGATCTCGGCGGCCAGTTCGCCGGACTCCATCGCGTACGCGATGCCCTCGCCGTTGAACGGGTTGACCATGCCGCCGGAGTCGCCGACCAGCAGCACCCCGCGGGTGTAGTGCGGGACCCGGTTGAAGCCCATCGGCAGCGCCGCGCCGAGGATCGGCCCTTCGGCGTTCGTCTCGTCGGTCATCCCCCAGTCCTCGGGGGTGTTGGCCAGCCAGTCGGTGAGCAGCCGCCGGTAGTTGGTCTTACCGAAGGCGGAGGAGGAGTTGAGGATGCCGAGGCCGGCGTTCACCCGGCCGTCGCCGAGCCCGAAGATCCAGCCGTACCCGGGCAGCAGCTCGTCGCTGCCCTTGCCGCGCAGTTCCAGCCACGACTCCAGGTAGTCGTCGTCGTGCTTGGCCGCCGAGCGGTAGTAGCGCCGGACGGCCACGCCGATCGGCCGGTCCTCCCGCTTGGCCAGCCCGAGGGCGAGCGGGAAGCGGCCGGAGACGCCGTCCGCGGCGACCACCAGCGGGGCGTGGAAGCTGACCGGCTCCTTCTCCGGGCCGGCCTCGGCCTGCACGCCGATCACCCGGTCGTCGGCGTCGAGCACCGGGCCGAGCACGTTCACGCCGGTGCGCAGCTTCGCGCCGGCGGCGACCGCACGCTGGGCGAGCAGGTCGTCGAAGTCCAGCCGGGTACGGACCAGGCCGTAGTTGGGGAAGCTGGCCAGGTCGGGCCAGTCCAGTTCGAGGCGTACCCCGCCACCGATCACCCGCAGGCCCTTGTTGTGCAGCCAGCCGGCCTCGGGCGAGGTGTCCACACCCATCCGGACGAGCTGGCGCACGGCCCGGGGGGTCAGGCCGTCACCGCAGACCTTCTCCCGGGGGAACTCGGTCTTCTCCAGCAGCAGCACGCGTACACCGTGCCGCGCCAGGTGGTACGCCGTCGCCGATCCTCCGGGACCGGCGCCCACGACGATCACGTCGGCGTCGTTCTCCACCGCGGTCATCTGCGCCTCCTCCCGCACGCTCGTGAAATGCTTCACAAGCCGATCGGGTTGGAGTCTATGACCGGTGTCATACCCCCGCCGGACCAGGGGTACCTAACTTGCCGGAAACACGCCGGACGGCGTCCCCTTCGAGGTCAGCGGCGGGCCGGTGCGGCGGTGTCCAGGCCGGCGTCGAGGCGGATCGTGTCGGGCAGGTGCTCGCGCAGCGCCCCGCCGGCGGCGCGGTCCAGGGCGGCCAGCACCTCGGCGACCACCTGACGGACATCGGCGGGATCCGCGCCGGCCAGCTCCTTGAGCTGCGCGATGAGTTCGGCGGCGTCGTCGTCGTTCGCCACGTCCACCTGCTCCGGTCCCGTCATGCAGGGCAGCTTACGGGGCCGAATGACCGCAAGACGGACATTCACCGAATTGACGCCCGATCACCGCCCGGTCCGTACCTCAGTCGCGGACCGCCCGGTGCAGCGCCGCCAGACCGCCGGTCAGGTTCCGCCACGCCACCCTGCCCCAACCCGCCGCCTGGATGCGCCGCGCCAGCGCGGCCTGGTCCGGCCACGCCCGGATCGACTCGATCAGGTACACGTACGCGTCCGGGTTGCTGGAGACCACCCGCGCCGCCGTCGGCAGCCACCGCATCAGGTACGACAGGTAGGCCGTGCGGAACACCGGGTTGACGGGATGACTCAGCTCACACACCACCAGCCGGCCCCCGGGCCGGGTGACCCGGGCGAACTCCCGCAGCGCCGCCTCCGTGTCGACGACGTTGCGCAGCGCGAACGAGATGGTCACCGCGTCGAAGACGCCGTCGGCGAAGGGCAGCCGCAGCGCGTCACCGGCGAGCAGCGGCACCTCGGGGCGGGTCCGCTTGCCGGCGTGCAGCATGCCCAGCGACAGGTCGGCGCCGACCGCCCACGCTCCGGAGAGGGACAGTTCCTCGGTCGAGACGCCGGTGCCCGCGCCGACGTCGAGCACCCGCTCGCCGGGACGCAACCCGAGCGCCTCCCGGGTGGCCCGGCGCCACGCCCGGTCCCGGCCGGCCGTCATCACCGTGTTGGTCAGGTCGTAGCGGGCGGCCACGCCGTCGAACATCGCGGCGACCTCGTGCGGCTGCTTGTCCAGGCTGGCGCGCTGGCCCTGCGGGGTACGGCTCACCCCTCCACTCTGCCAGCCGCCCTGCGGCCGGCGGCCGCTGGGGCGTACCCGCCGGACCGACGGCCGGCCGGTACGCGAAAGGGCGGGGTGGTCGCCCACCCCGCCCTCGACACGCGACGGATCAGCTGTCGGACTTCTCGTCGCCCGGGGTCACCAGGACCACCTTGCGGCGGCGGGAGAGCACCACCAGCGCGCCACCGGCGAGCAGCACCGCGCCGCCGATCCCACCGATCAGGCCGGCCTGCACGCCGGTCACCGGCAGGCCGCCGTCACCGGAGCCGCCACCGCTGCCGCCACCCGAGGTCGGGGTCGCGGTCGGCTGGCCGGTCGGGGTGGGCTCACCGGTCGGGGTCGGCGAGGGCTGCGTGCTCAGGTCGACGAAGACGTCGAACTGGGCGATGTTGTCGACCGGGTCGGTCTCGGTGAACGCCTTGCGCTGCAGGGAGTTGGCGGCCTTCGGCTCCTCCTCCGGCTCGCCCTCGGCGCCGTCCAGGCCGGCGGCGAAGAGGAAGCCGGGGCGCAGCACCTTCTCGGTGGCGTCCGCGTCGACCTTCACCCGCACCTCGGCGGCGTAGAACTCGCCCGGCCGCAGCACGGCGCCCTCGTCCTGGCAGTACGCCTGGGCGAGCCCGCCCAGCTGCTGCTCGACGCAGCCCTCGGGGAGCTGCGCGAAGGTGACGTCCGCCGGCAGGGTGATGCCGTACGCGATGCCGGTGGCCTTGCGGCTGCCGTCGTTGTAGACCGCCCAGTCCAGCGGGGCGGTCTGGCCCGGCCTGACCGGCGTCAGGTTCGCCTCGCCAGCCTCGTCGCCGTCGACGACAACGTCGGCGTACACGTCCTGCACCCAGGTGGTCAGGTCGTAGCCGCGCTTGGCGACGGTGATGTCGTGCTCGACGGTGTTGTTCTCCAGGTCGGGGTCGGCGGTGGCCGCGCTGATGGTCACCACCAGCGTGCCGGCGTCGCCACGCCCGCCGGTGGAGAAGAGCGGGATGCCGAAGTCCTCGGTGGTGCCGGCGGCCAGGTCGCCGAGGAGGCAGCTGAAGCGGGTGCCGTCGACCTCGCAGCCCTCGGGCACGACCACGCCGACCTTGCGGTCCTTGAGGCCCTTGGTCTCGACGGTGACCCGGACGTCCTTGGCGTCGACCGTGCCGGTGGTGTTGTCGACCTGGAACTTGAACGGCTTGGCCTTGGCCTCCTTGACGCCCTGGGCCAGCTCGTAGCTGAGCGGGATCAGCTGGAGGTCGGCCTGGTCGGCCGCCTGCGCCGGAGCGGCGACGGTGGCGAGGCCGGCCGCGGCGAGCAGGGCCACGGCACCGGCGCGGGCCAGGGCCGAGCGGTGGAGCAGAGTCATCGATCCCCCGGGGATTAGGGACAGTGGGAATGGGTTGCGGACCGAGCGGACGGTATCGGAGATCGACGGGGGTGCGCCAGCGGCGGGACGCGATTTCCGACCGTCCCATCCGGACGGACGACACAGTGGGGGGGGGGTGGTGGGAACACCCCCCCCCCCCCCCCCTGTGTTCTGTGTGAACGGCCCTCCTTGG
>NZ_JBNADX010000007.1:0-18819 GCF_049629545.1 Micromonospora citrea | reverse complement strand
GGGGGGTGGGGAGTTTTTTCCCCCCGCCCCCGGAGAGAAGGGGGGGGGGGGGGGGGGGGGGGGGACCCCCCCCCCCCCCCCCACTGCCGTGCGTTATATGTGAACGGCCCTCATGGGCCGATGGAGGACACGCCTCGATTGTCGGCCGGCCCCTTCCCACCTGCTCGAACAGGCGTCGAAAGGTACGCGGGCCGCACGTTAGCGCCCCCTGGTCGGCCCCGCCAGCCCCCGCGCCGGTCGCCACCGGGCCGAGCACCCCACCGCCACCCGGAGATTGTCGGGATTGACAGCTCTTGTGCCGGACGCTCCGGCCCACCGGTCGTCCGAACGGTCGTCAGGAATACCGTCCCGACGGCTCCGATCAGGACTTTCGGTCGGTCACCCGGACGCAGGCGGCCGGTCACCCGGCGTGGGCGAGAGGTCGTCCCCCACCCACGCCGGCGCGGAGCCGTCAGGCGGTCGGCTTCTCGTCGCCCGGGGTCACCAGCACCACCCGGCGACGCCGCGCCATCATCAGCAACGCGCCACCGGCGGCCAGCACCGCCACGCCGACGCCACCGATCAGGCCGGCCTGCGGGCCAGTGACCGGCAGACCGCCGTCGTCACCGTCGCCGCCACCACCGCCGTTGGTGGCGGCGGCGACCTTGACCGCGAAGTCGTCGCTGTTGTCGCTCGGGTCGATGTCCTCGGCCAGGGTGACCTTCTCGGTCAGGAACGACGGCAGCTCGCCGGCGGCGGCCTCGGCGAGGCTCTTCTCGGTCACCGGCAGCTCGCCCCGGGCGGTGGCCCCGATGGTGCCGCCGGTGAGGATGACCGGCGCCTCGACGTCGGCGGCGACCTTCACCGGGAAGACGCCCCACACCTCGCGGCCCGGCTGGAGCCGGGTGCTGCCCGCCCCACAGGTGGCGCTGCGCCGGTCGGCGGCGACCGTGCACCCCTTCAGGTCCTCGGTGAGGGTGACCCCCTTGGGTAGGGCGATGGTGAAGTCGAGGCCGTCGGCGATCATGTCGCCCTGGTTCCTGATGCCCGCGAAGGCGACGGTCTCGTCGCCCGGGTTGAGCACCGGCTTCTTCACGTCCGGCTCGCCGCCGGGCTTCCAGACGAGCTGGAGGTCGATGTCCGGGGCCCACACCGAAATGTCGACGCCGTTCTCGTCGGTGAGTTCGACCTGGACCGTCTCGGAGTTGTTCGCGGCGTTCGTGTCGCCCGGCGTGACCACCGTGAAGGTGACCGGCGCGGAGTACGCGCCCTTCAGCGCGTCGGTGTTGCGGAACACCACCAGCGGCAGCTCCGACGTCTCGCCGGGGGCCGGGACGGCGAACCCGGGCACGACGCACTCCCAGACGAGCCGGCCGTCGACCTCGGTCTCCTCGCACTCACGCTCGGCGAACGGGGAGAGCCCCACCTTGTCCAGGTCGAGCTGGGAGACGTCCAGGGTGATCCGGACGTCGGTCGGGGTCACGTCGCCCTTGTTGCCGATGGTGATGTAGCCGAGCTTGCCCTCGGTGCCCGCGGCGACCCGGGTGCCGGCGACGTCGATGGACAGGTCGGTGCCCGCGCCCTCGGCGTACGCGGGAGTGCCGAGCACGGTGAACGCGCCGGAGGCGAGCAGGGCGGCGGCGCCGAGCCGCGCCAGCGGCCGGTTACGGAAGATCATGGAAGGTTTCCCCCGTCGGAAGGGTGAGCGGTACGCCGCACCCTAGCGACGGGTCAGCAGCCCCCGCTGCCCCGCTCGCCGCCGCGCCGGCCATCGGCGACCGTCACGGCACCGGCTCCACGCCGTCCGGCCGTCGTGGTGACGCCGCTCGGACGCCGCCACCTGACCGAAGGGCGGAGGGCCGGCCCGTCAGCGGGCGTCGACCAGCGGCAACTGCCGCCCGGCGCCACCGCCCGGCATGGCGATCGAGGAGAAGTGCGAGACCACCCGCTCGTCGGTCGGGTCGTCGGCCGGCGTGTGGTGCACGGCCAGCCGGCGGTAGAGGGTGTCCCGCTGGGCCGGGATCCGCCCCGCCGAACGGATCATGCCGATCAGCTCGTGCAGGTTGGAGCGGTGCCGGGCACCGGCCGAGGAGATGACGTTCTCCTCCAGCATGATCGAGCCCAGGTCGTCCACGCCCATGTGCAGCGCGAGCTGGCCGACGTCCTTGCCGGTGGTCAGCCAGGACGCCTGCAGGTGCGGCACCGTCTCGAAGAAGAGCCGGGCCACCGCGACCAACCGCAGGTACTCCAGGGTGGTGGCCTGGGTACGGCCCTTGAGGTGGTTGTTCTCCGGTTGGTACGTCCACGGGATGAAGGCCCGGAAGCCGCTGGTGCGGTCCTGCACGTCGCGGATCATCCGCAGGTGCTCGATCCGCTCGGCGTTGGTCTCGCCGGTGCCCATCATCATGGTGGCGGTCGACTCGATGCCCTGCCGGTGCGCCAACTCCATGACCTCCAGCCAGCGCGCGCCCGACTCCTTGAGCGGGGCGATCGCCTTGCGGGGCCGCTCCGGCAGCATCTCCGCGCCGGCGCCGGCGATCGAGTCGAGCCCGGCCGCCTTGATCCGGGCGATGGCCTCGTCCAGGCTCACGCCGGAGACCTTGGCCATGTGCAGGATCTCGCTCGGCCCGATGGAGTGGATGGCGAGCTGCGGGTACGCCTTCTTGACCGAGGAGAAGAGCTCCTCGTAGTACTCCACCCCGTAGTCCGGGTGGTGGCCGCCCTGGAGCATCACCTGGGTGGCGCCCAGCTCGACCGCCTCGCCGCAGCGGCGCAGGATCTCCTCGGTCGGGTGGGTCCAGCCCTCCTTGTGCTTGGGGGCCCGGAAGAACGCGCAGAACTTGCACGCCGTCACGCAGACGTTCGTGTAGTTGATGTTGCGGTCGATCAGGTAGGTGACGACGTTGTCCGGGTAGCGCCGCCGACGGACCGCGTCCGCCGCCTCGCCGAGGGCGTGGAAGGGCGCCTCGGTGTAGAGCAGCAGGGCCTCCTCGGGCGTGATCCGCCCGCCGTCCGCGCCGCGCTGCAGGATGTCGTCGATCTCCCGGCTCACCGTCACGTCCTTGAGGGTACGCCGGTCAGCTGCTCCAGCCCTGCGGCGGTGTTCCAGATGTGACGTGCCGGGCCCTCGCCATCGTCCTCGACGGCAGTCGGCATCGGAGCATGAAGGCGGCGCGGGACGACTGCCTCGTCGAACTGGTCGACCATGCGGCCAAGATCAGCGCGGCCCGCCTGGTGCTCGAGAGAGACGACTCCACCCTCAGGGCCGATCAACGGCTGCTCTTCGAGCACGTGCGACGGGCGGGCGTGTCGGAACAAGCTGACCCGCGCCGCCGCCCGTCAGGCGTCGTAGTCGACCGTGAGGGTGTCGGTGGTCGGGCTGGACTGGCAGGTGAGCACGTACCCGGCCGCCACCTCGTCCGGCTCCAGGGCGTAGTTGCGGGCCATCGTCACCTCACCGGAGACGACCTTGGCCTTGCAGGTCGAGCAGACCCCGCCCTTGCAGGCGTACGGCAGCTCGCCGCGGACCTTCAGCGCGGCGTCCAGCACCCGCTCCTCCCGCCCCATCGTGAAGCGCGACGAGCGGCCGTCCAGCACGATGGTCACCTCGGTGCCGGCGCCCGGCTCGTCGGCGGGCCGGCGCACCGGCTCCGGCGGGGCGTCGACGTGGAACAGTTCGGTGCGCACCGCCGACTCGGGCACCCCGCGCCCGGTCAGCACCGCCTTCGCGTCCACCACCATCCCGTACGGGCCGCAGAGGAACCACTCCTCGATCGCGTCGCCGGGGACGATCGTGTCCAGCAGCCGGGTCAGCCGGTCGGCGTCGATCCGCCCCGACAGCAACGGCGACTCGCCCGGCTCCCGGGAGAGCACGTGCACCAGGTGCAGCCGCGTCGGGTAGCGGTCCTTCAGGTCGGCCAACTCCTCGGCGAACATCACCGTGTTGGCCGTGCGGTTGCCGTACACCAGGGTGAAGGTGCTGGCCGGCTCGACGGCCAGGGCGGTCGCGACCAGCGCGAGCACCGGGGTGATGCCGGAGCCGGCGACCACCGCGCCGTAGCGGCGGACCCGCTCCGGCGCGAACGCCGTGGTGAAGTGCCCGAGCGGGGGCAGCACCTCGACGGTGTCGCCGCCGCGCAGGGCCCCGCAGGCGTACGCGGAGAACGCGCCGCCGGGGACCTCCCGCACCCCGATCCGCAGCCGGCCGTGCCGGGCCAGCTCGTCCGGCGTCGAGCAGATCGAGTACGACCGCCGGACGTCCACCCCGGCCTCCCCGATCCGCCGCACCGTGAGGTGCTGCCCGGCGGAGAACGCGAAGGTCTCCCGCAGTTCCTCCGGCACGGCGAAGGTGATCGCCACGGCGTCGTCGGTGAGCCGGTCCACGGCGGCGACGTGCAGCGGGTGGAAGACGGGCCGGCGGCGGACCGGGCGGGTGATGGTGACAGTCACAGCGCCTTCAGGTGGTCGAAGGGTTCACGGCAGGAGCGGCACCGCCAGAGCGCCTTGCAGGCGGTGGAGCCGAAGCGGCTCACCTGCTCGGTCTCGGGCGATCCGCAGCGCGGGCAGCGTACGGCGAGGGTCAGCGGCACCACGGTGCCGCCGTGGGCGGCGGGGGCCGGCGGGGCGATGCCGGCGGCGGCCAGCTTCGCCCGACCCGCCTCGGTGATCCAGTCGGTGCTCCAGGCGGGGCTGTACACCGTACGGACCTCGGCGTCCGGGTGGCCGGCGGCGGCGAGCGCCCGGCGGATGTCGGCACGGATCACGTCCATCGCCGGGCAGCCGGTGTAGGTCGGGGTGATGGTGACGACGACCCGGCCGCCGGCCGGGTCCTCCTCCACCGCCCGCAGAATGCCCAGCTCGTCGATGGTGATGACCCGGATCTCCGGATCCACCACCGACGCGGCCGCCTCCCTGGGTGTCACCAGTGCCGCCTTCCGTTCGCGACTGCGGGGCTCCGCTTCGCTGCACTCCTCGCGCTCACCAGTGCGCTCCGGGATGGGCCCGGTGCAGCACCTGCATCTCGGCCAGCAGGTACGACAGGTGCTCGGTGTGCACGCCGTCCCGGCCGCCGGCCGGCGCCCAACCGCCCTCCGGCCGGGTGAGGGTGGCCTCGTCGAGCACGGCGGAGACGGTGGCGTCGAAGTCGGCCCGCAGGGTGGCCGGGTCGACCGGCGCCGCCGGGTCCGCCGTGAACAGCTCGTGGTGGTACGGCCAGAGAAGCTCCAGGGCGGCCTGGGCGCGGCGGTGCGACTCCTCGGTGCCGTCGCCGAGCCGCTTCACCCACAGCGAGGCGTGGTCCAGGTGGTACGCGGACTCCTTGCGCGCCTTCGCGCCGATCGCGGCCAGTCGCTCGTCGGCGCAGCCGGCCAGCGCGGTGTAGAGCGGCACCTGGTACGCGGCCAGCAGCAGCAGCTTCACCATGGTCACCGCGAAGTCGCCGTTGGGCAGCTCCACCAGCAGGCAGTTGCGGAACTCCCGGTCGTCGCGCAGGTACGCCAGCGCGTCCTCGTCCCGCCCGGCGCCCTCCAGCTCACCCGCGTACGTCAGCAGCAGGCGGGCCGCGCCGAGCTGGTCGAGAGCGATGTTGGCCAGCGCGATGTCCTCCTCCATCTCCGGCGCGCGGGAGGTCCACTCGGCCAGCCGCTGCGCCGCGACCAGCGCGTCGTCGCCGATCCGGAGGGTGAAGTCGAAGGGGCCGTTCACAGGTGGGCCACCCCGTCCGGCACCTCGTAGAAGGTGGGGTGACGGTAGACCTTGTCCGCCGCCGGGTCGAAGAAGGCGTCCTTCTCGTCGGGGCTGGACGCGGTGATGGCGCTCGCCGGCACCACCCAGATCGACACCCCCTCCTGGCGGCGGGTGTAGAGGTCCCGGGCGTTGCGCAGGGCCAGCTCGGCGTCGGGGGCGTGCAGGCTGCCGACGTGGGTGTGCGACAGCCCGCGTCGGGCCCGCACGAAGACCTCCCAGAGCGGCGAGGGGCCTTCCTCGCCGGGCCGACCGGTCCGCTCGCTGCGCTCGCTCACGCCGCCACCTTCTCCTTCTGCCTCGCCGACTGCTTGGCGGCGTACGCCGTGGCGGCCTCGCGTACCCAGGCCCCCTCGTCGTGGGCCCGCCGGCGGTGCTCCATCCGCTGCCGGTTGCACGGCCCGTTCCCCTTGATCACCTGCATCAGCTCGTCGTAGTCGGGCTGGGTGTAGTCGTACGCCTGCCGCTCGTCGTTCCAGCGCAGGTCGGGGTCGGGCAGGGTGAGGCCGAGGATCTCGGCCTGCTGCACGCACATGTCGACGAAGCGCTGGCGCAGCTCGTCGTTGGAGAACCGCTTGATCTTCCAGGCCATCGACTGGGCGGAGTGGGTCGAGTCGCCGTCCGGCGGGCCGAACATCGCCAGTGACGGGTACCACCAGCGGTCGACGGCGTCCTGCGCCATCCGCTTCTGCGCCGGGGTGCCGTGCGACAGCGTGTGCAGGATCTCGTAGCCCTGCCGCTGGTGGAAGGACTCCTCCTTGCAGACCCGGATCATGGCCCGCGCGTACGGCCCGTAGGAGCAGCGGCAGAGCGGGACCTGGTTGACGATGGCCGCGCCGTCCACCAGCCAGCCGATCGCGCCGACGTCGGCCCAGGTCAACGTCGGGTAGTTGAAGATCGAGCTGTACTTCTGCCGACCGTCGAGCAGCAGCCGTACGAGTTCGTCGCGGCTGATGCCGAGGGTCTCGGCGGCGGCGTAGAGGTAGAGGCCGTGGCCGGCCTCGTCCTGCACCTTGGCCAGCAGGATCGCCTTGCGCTTGAGCGAGGGGGCGCGGCTGATCCAGTTCCCCTCGGGCTGCATCCCGATGATCTCCGAGTGCGCGTGCTGGGCGATCTGCCGGATCAGCGTCCGGCGGTACGCCTCCGGCATCCAGTCGCGCGGCTCGATCTTCTGATCGGCGTCGATGACGTCGGCGAAGTACGCCTCGAGGTCCTCGCCGGGCTCCGGCGCGCCGCGACGTCCCCGCGCCGCCGCCTCGCGCAGCGCCGCCTCGGCCGCCTCGACCTGGCCGAGCAGGCCGCCGCCCGGAGCGTCCTCCGCGGCGAAGTCGTTGCCATACATCTCTCAAGTGTTACAGCTGACCTTTGGCAAAACCAGAGGGTGTAACAGATTTCTGAACCGGCCCCGGAAGGGCGACCCGCCGTGACGATCCCGCCACCAGCCAGGGCTGATCTATGATTCGTCTCACTTTTTCAACATGAATCCTCCCAAGCTACGCGGAATGTGTGTTCCGCCGGGCTTCACAGCAAATACCTAAGCGTCGGATCCTGGCGTGTCGCATTTCCGAACGTAGACTTCCCCCCGGCACACCGATCGGCTGCTGACGATCGCCACCAAGACGACGGCCACCTCCCCCGGCCGCGGCGGTCGAGCCGACCCATGCGAACAGCCGGTCCCCCCGGCCTGACATCTGGAGTCCACCCACTCATGCGATCCCGCGTGATCATGGTGCTCGCCGTACTGGCGGTCCTGCTCGGCGCCGGCCTCCTGGTGCCCGCCGCGTACGCGCGCCTGTCCGACGACGGCGGCGTCGGTGGCGGTGCCGAACTGGTCCCCGCCCCCGCACCCACCGCGCCCCCGGCACCGACCCTGGCCGCCGGCCCGGTCTCGGTGAACTTCAAGGGCGAGTTCTTCGGCTGGGCCCTGCTGGACCGGCAGGCCGACACGATCGTCGGCTCGAAGAACATGACCTCGACCAGCTCCACCGAGTCGATGATCAAGGTCTGGATCGTCGCCGACTACCTGCGCCAACTCGGCGACAAGGAACCGACGGCGGCGTTGAAGAAGGCCGCCAGCACCGCCATCCGGGACAGCGACGACACCGGGGCGAACAAGGTCTTCGCCGCCGCCGGCGGCACGTACCGGCCGGAGCCGAAGGGCCAGTTGGACCCGGTGATCCAGCGGGCCGTCAAGATCTGCGGCCTCACCGACACCAAACGCGGCAACGTCCCGACCTACGAGGGCTACTGGAGCTTCACCCGGATGTCGCCGCGCGACGCCGTCCGGCTGGGCGACTGCATCGCCGACGGCAAGGCCGCCGGCCAGAAGTGGACCAGGTGGGTGCTGGACGAGATGGCCAAGGTGCGCGGCAGCGTCACCCAGCAGCAGGCGCGCTCCGGCGGCGGCAAGTGGGGCATCGTGGACGGCCTGCCCGCCGAGATCAAGGCCCAGGGGCCGGTCAGCATCAAGAACGGCTGGACGGCGTTGAACTACGACGGCAACTGGCACGTGAACTGTCTTGCCGTCACCGACAAGTGGAGTCTCGCCGTCATGTTGCGCTACCCGCAGTCGCAGAAGCTGACGTACGGCGCGAAGGTCTGCGCCGGCGTCGCGACCCAGCTCGTCACGCCGCAGCCCGGCGCGGCCCTCAAGGTCCCGCAGCAGCCGGTCGGGAAACTCTGATGACCCGCGACAGGCGCGGCCGGCGCGACCACGCCCCGCTGAAGTTCGCCGCCGTCGCCGCGATCCTGATCGGCCTGGTGCTGGTCTCGCTGCGCCTGCTGCCCGGCTCGCCGTTGGCCTCGGCCGCCGCCTCGCGCTGGGGCGAGCCGTCCTCGCCCGGACGGTCCACGAGCGCGCCCTCCGACCGCAGCGACCGGCCGAGGGCGACCCCCACCCCGAGCCCCTCGCTGGAGCCGCTGCCGTTCCGTGACCAGCAGGTCGACCTCGACCTCAAGGGCTGGTACGCCTGGAGCGTCCAGGACACCCGGACCGGAGAGATCTTCGGCTCGGAGAACATGGACGAGACCAGCACCACCGCGTCGCTGATCAAGTCCTGGATCGTCGCCGACTACCTGCGCCGGACGGCCGAGGCCGGGAAGACCCCGAGCGACGCCAAGCTCGCCGACGCCACCCGGATCATCCGGGACAGCGACAACACCCGGGCCGAGCAGTTCTACAACTTGATCGGACGGTCCGCCGCGATCAAGCGGATGGTCTCCATCTGCGAGATGACCGACAGCAGCCCGGCCGCCGACGGTGGCTGGAGCCGGACGAACCTGTCCCCGCGGGACACCACGCGGCTCGGGGCGTGCATCGCCGACGGTCGGGCGGCGGGCCCGAAGTGGACCAAGTGGCTGATCAACGAGATGCGCCTGGTGCGCGGCGCGGGCGACTTCGGCATCCGCAAGGCGTTCCCGGCCGCCGAGCGCAAGACCATCGCGATCAAGAACGGCTGGGTCGACCGGACCCGGGAGCAGGAGATGCACATCAACTGCCTGGCCATCGGCGATGGTTGGACGATGGGCGTGATGGTCCGCTACCCGGTCGGCATGGGTTACGACTACGGCATGAAGAACTGCCAGAAGATCACCGAGGCGGTGCTCGGCAAGGACGTCTGAGTCGGCCCCCTGCTCCGCCGTTTCGCCGATGTGGCGGTGTTCCCGGGTCCGGGACACCGCCACATCGGCGTCCTGGCGACGGTCGGCCGCAGGATGCCGGGGTCAGCCGGCGAAGAACTCCGGCCCGCCGTCGGGCAGCGGCGGGGCCTCGCCGGCCGTCGCGGCCCGGCGGGCGAACTCGCGCAACCCGGCCACCTGCCGCTCGCCCAGCGAGAAGTCGAGGGTACGGAAGTACGTCGCCAGGGTCGCCGCGTCGAACGGCTCCCAGCGGGCCGCCGCCTCGGCGACCTGGTCCAGTTCGGCCAGGCACAGGTCACGGGAGCGCAGGAACGCCTCGTGCACCTCCTTGACCATGCCCGGGTGGGCGGCGGCGAAGTCGCGGCGTACCGCCCAGACGGCGAAGACCATCGGCAGCCCGGTCCAGTCCCGCCAGGCCTGCCCGAGGTCGGTGACCTCCAGCCCGCGGCGGGGCGCGTCGTGCAGCGCGCGCAGCGCCACGTCGCCGATGAGCACCCCGGCGTCGGCCTCCAGCAGCATCTGCGTCAGATCGGGCGGGCAGCGGAAGTACTCGGGGCGCACGCCGTACCGCTCGGCGAGCAGGAGCTGGGCGAGGAGCACCCCGGTACGGGAGGTGGAGCCGAGGGCGACCCGCGCGCCGTCCAGCTCGGCCAGCGGCCGGGTGGAGACCACGTTGACCGAGAGCACCGGCCCGTCGCTGCCCACCGCCAGGTCCTTCAGGAGCAGCAGCTCGTCGGCGTGCCGCAGGTACTCGACGTGCGAGATCGGCCCGATGTCCAGGTCACCGGCGACCAGTGCGGCGCTGAGCCGGTCCGGCGAGTCCTTGTGCAGGTCGACGTCGAGCAGCGCGCCGGAGCGCATCAGCCCCCAGTAGATCGGCAGACAGTTGAGGAACTGGATGTGTCCGACCCGGGGGCGGGCCACGCGCTCAGCCATGCCCCGACCGTATCCCCGGACCGCGCGGCCTGCTCACCGGGCCGGCTCGGAAGTGGCCAACTCCGCAGCCGCCGGGCTGCCGACCGCCGCCGGGCCGCCGGGCGTCCCGGTCGGCGGCTGCTCCCCGGGCTCGTGGCGCTCCCCGGCCGGCCCGACCCCCGCCGCCGTGCCGACTCCTGCGGCCGGGCCGGCCACCGTCGCCGGCCGGTCGCCGTCGCTGGTGCGGGCCCGCCGGACCGCGCGGACCACCACCGGCACGAAGGCCGCCACCACCAGCAGGCCGGCGACCCCGGCGGCGGCGATCAGGGGACGTGGGGGCAGCACCGCCAGCAGCGCCCCGCCGATCAGGTAGCCGGCCATCGACCCGCCCTGCACGGCCGCGCCGTTGACCGCGTACGCCCGGGCGCGTACCGCCTCCGGCACCCGCCGGGCGGTCAGCACGTTGGCGAAGACGTTGTCCCCGCCGTTCGCCGCGCCGGCGACCAGCCAGAGCGGTACCAGCAGAGCGGCGGCCGGCACGAAGGCGGCGAACACCACCATGAGCGACACGCCGCCCAGGGTGGCGAGCACCCCGTACACGAGGACGCCGTCGTCGGTGAGCCGGCGGGCCAGCCGGGCGGCGAGCCAGCTGCCGGGCAGCATGCCGGCCATCCAGGCGGCGCCGACCAGGCCGTACACGGTGGTGGAGGAGTCCAGGGTCTCCCGGATGAAGAAGACCTCGACCACGTTGATCCCGCCGACCGCGGTGATCACCGCCGCCGTGGTCACCACCATGGCGAGCATCAGCGGATCGCGCCGCAGCTTCCAGACCGGGTTGGGCATGGCCGTCGTGCCGGCCGCGCCGGCCGCCGGCCGGCCGCCGCGCCGGGTCCGCAGCAGCAGGCCGGCGGCGACCAGCGCCAGGTAGCAGGCGGCGTCCAGGAGCAGCGGTACGCGGGTGCCGAACTGCCCGACCAGGAGCCCGGCGAGCACCGGGCCGGTGAGCGCGCCGACGGAGACCGCGGTCTGGTGGACCGCGCTGGCCCGGGGCAGGTCGTCGCGGCGCACCATGGCCGGCAGCAGCGCCGCCAGGCAGGGCTGGGTCAGCGCGAGCCCGCAGGCCAGCAGCGCGACGAGCGCGACGACGGCGAGCGGGTGCTCGGCGTACGCGAGGAGCAGGCAGATCACGGACTGCGCCGCGCCGACGGTGACCAGCAGCGTACGGCTGTCGACCTGGTCGGCGACCCGGCCGGCGAGCGGGGCGAGCGCCACCAGGGGGAGGGTGGCCGCCAGCAGCAGCCCGGAGACGGCCAGCCCACCGGCCCCGGACGCCTGCAGGGCCAGCGCCAGGGCGGTGGCGGCGAGGAACTCCCCGCAGATCGTGGTGCCCCGGGCGGTGGCGGCGAGCCAGACGTCCGGCCAGCGCGAACCGTCAGTTGTGAAAGACATACTTCGAAAATAATGCTTCACAACTGATCGACTCAACCCCCCGCTACGCCAGCGGCACCACCTTGTACTGCGCCGCCACGGTCCGCGCCCCGGCCGGCGGATCGGCCAACCGGTTGCGCTGCCGGTACGGCTCGAACAGCGCCGTCACCGCGGCGTTCAGCTCGACCAGCTCGTCGGCGGTGAGCAGCAGCAGCGTGTCGCTGAACAGGGCCGCGTCGTACCACTCGGCGGGCTCGTCCCCGGCGCGCCGCAACCAGTCCCGGGTGCGCTCCATGTCCCGGACGGCGTGCGCCTCGACCAGCGCCTGCTCGGCCGCGCGCGCCTCCGGCCCGGCGCCCCGGCCGGCGTCCACCATCCAGCTGTGGCTGAACGTGCGCCAGACCCGCTCCCGCGCGTCACCCCGACTCGGCGCCTGCTCCACCAGGCCGAACTTCGCCAGCGCCCGCAGGTGGTAGCTGGTCGCGCTCGGTGACAGCCCGACGATCTCGGCGCACTCGGTGGCGGTCGCACCCCCGTCCAGGGTGCTCAGATGCTCCATGATCGCGATTCGGGCCGGATGGGCCAGCGCCCGCATCACCTGCGGATCGCTGATCGTCATCCGGCGCGGCTCCGGGCGCGGCTCGGTCATCCCCCCATGATCCCGCCGTGCCGGCGGACCGGGCCAGCCACCTCGCCCGACGACCCGCCGACGGCCGGCGGGAAAACCGGTTGCCCGGCCGCCACGCGGGAGTAGGCTGCCTTGTCCCGCCCGACGGCCGCGGTGAGTAGCACCGCAGCGGACGTCCCCGCGCCGATCACCGAGTCGGAAACGCGAGCGGCAGCGTTTTTCCCCGTGTCGAGGAGTACGTGGATGACCCTGCACGCCCGAGAACAGTCCCTGGACGGCGAACTCGTCGCCGAACGGGCCCACCTGGACACCTCCCGCGCCGCCCTGCGCCGGATGCGCGAGCGCGCCGAGGCGCTCTTCGCCACCGGTGACAAGGTCGCCGGCGACGCCTACACCGCCGAACAGCTCGGTCGGCACATGGCCCGGCGGGTCGCCGAACTCGCCGACGACCCCACCACCCCGCTCTTCTTCGGCCGGCTCGACTTCGGCCGGCACAGCGGGGCGCAGGACGCCGACCACGCCGGCCGCGAGTACCACGTCGGCCGCCGGCACGTCACCGACGAGCGGGGCGAACCCCTGGTGCTGGACTGGCGCGCCCCGGTCTCCCGGTCGTTCTACCGGGCCAGCGCCCGCGACCCGCAGGGCGTCGCGGTACGGCGTCGCTTCGGGTTCAGCAACGGCGTGCTGACCAGCTTCGAGGACGAACACCTTGACCGGGGCGAGGAACTGGGCACGGCGAGCCGCATCCTGACCGCCGAGATCGAGCGGCCCCGCGTCGGCCCGATGCGGGACATCGTCGCCACCATCCAGCCCGAGCAGGACGAACTGGTCCGGGCCGACCTGGCCGACTCGATCTGCGTGCAGGGCGCGCCCGGCACCGGCAAGACCGCGGTCGGGCTGCACCGGGCCGCGTACCTGCTCTACCTGCACCGGGAACGGCTGCGCCGCTCGGGCGTGCTGATCGTCGGGCCGAACCGGGCGTTCCTGTCGTACATCGCGGCGGTGCTGCCGGCCCTCGGCGAGGTCGAGGTCGAGCAGGCCACGGTGGAGGACCTGGTCACCCGGGTGTCGGTGCGGGCGGTCGACGACCCCACGGTGGCCGCGCTCAAGCACGACGTACGGATGGCCGAGGTGCTGCGCCGGGCCGTCGACGCCCACATCGGCACACCCACCGAGCCGATCATGGTGTCGGACGGCTCGTACCGGTGGCGGATCGGCCTCGAACCACTGCACCGGCTGGTCGAGGAGACCCGCCGCGAGGGGCTGCCCTACGCCACCGGCCGGGAGCGGGTCCGGGCCCGGGTGGTCGGCCTGCTGCAACGGCAGTCCGAGGCGCGCCGGGCCGAGTCGCCCGGCGACGCCTGGCTGCGCCGGACGGGCAAGGCGAAGCCGGTCACCACCTTCCTGGACGCGGTCTGGCCGGCGCTGACCCCGGAGGGACTGCTGCACCGACTCCTCTCCGACGCCGACGCGCTCGCCACGGCCGCCGACGGCCTGCTCACCGCCGACGAGCAGGCGCTGCTGCTCGGCACGGCCACCGGGCAGCCGGACGGCACGGACGCCGCCGCCGGTCCGGCGGCCGGACGACGAGGCGCTCCGCCGACCGGCACGAAACTCGGCCGCACCCCGAAGGCGACGAAATGGACCGCCGCCGACGCGGTGCTGATCGACGAGGCGGCCGGGCTGCTCGAACGCCCCGCCGGCTACGGGCACGTGGTCGTCGACGAGGCGCAGGACCTCTCCGCAATGCAGTGCCGGGCCATCGCCCGGCGCAGCGAGCACGGCTCGATCACCCTCCTCGGCGACCTGGCCCAGGGCACCGCCCCCTGGGCCGCCACCGACTGGCGGGAATCCCTGGCCCACCTGGGCAAACCGGACGCGGCGGTGGTCCCGCTGAGCGTCGGCTTCCGGGTGCCCGCCGTGGTGGTCGCGTTCGCGAACCGCCTGCTGCCGGCGCTCGCGGTCGACGTGCCTCCGGCCGAGTCGCTGCGCCGCGACGGCGCGCTCGACGTGCGTACCGTGACCGACCTGACGGCGGCGACGGTGGACGAGGTGCGCGCCGCGCTCGCGCACGACGGCTCGGTCGGTGTGATCGCCGCCGACGACGCGGTGGACGGGCTGCGCGCGGCGCTTTCGGCCGCCGGGATCGAGACCGCGACCGCCGACGACCTCGACACCGTCGCGCGGGTCACCGTGGTCCCGGCGACCCTGGTCAAGGGCCTGGAGTACGACCACGTGGTGGTCGTCGAACCGGCCGCGATCGTCACCGCCGAGCCGCGTGGCCTGCACCGCCTCTACGTGGTGCTGACCCGGGCGGTCTCCCGGCTCGCCGTGCTGCACTCCGCGCCGCTGCCCGCCCCGCTGGGCTGAACGGGGGTTGCGGCGACCGGCGAGGATGGACGTCGACCGTCCACGAGGGAGTCGACATGCCACTGTCACGACGGAGTCTCCTTACCGCCGGGGCCGGCGCCGCGCTGGCGGTCGCGTCCCCGCTCACCGGCGCGGCGACGCCGGCCGGCGCGGCGACGCGGCGGCTGCCGGCGGACGCGCTCGCCGCCGGGCTCACCGCGATCACCGACGCCGGGATGGTGGGCGTCTTCGCGGAGGTGCGCGACGGCGGGTCCCGGTGGCGGGGCGCCAGCGGCATCGCCGACCTGGACACCGGCCGCCCGATGCGGGCCCACTTCCGGCACCGGGTCGGCAGCGTCACCAAGACCTTCCTCGCCGCCACGCTGCTGCACCTCGTCGGCGAGGGCCGGCTCGCGCTGGACGACCCGCTCGGCCGCCACCTGCCCGAGTACGCCGTCGACGGGGTGACGGTCGAGATGCTGCTCAACCACACCAGCGGCATCGGCGACTACGACACCGTCCTGTTCACCTCCGGGAAGGACGTCGAGCGGCACCGGTACACCACGTTCACCCCCGGGCACCTCGTCCGGCTCGGGCTCGGCGAGCCGCGCACCGGCGCGCCCGGCGAGCGGTTCGCGTACTCCAACACCAACTACGTGCTCGCCGGGCTGATCGTCGAACGGGTGACCGGCCGGTCCGCCACCGCGGAGGTCGACCGCCGGGTCATCCGGCCGCTGCGCCTGCACGACACCTGCTTCCCGGGCCGCCGCACCCGGATCGCCGGCCCGCACAGCGCCGCCTACCTGCCCTGGTACGACGGCAACCTGCGCGACTTCAGCGTGGCGAACATGTCGTGGGCGTGGACGGCCGGGGCGCTGATCTCCACGGCGGCGGACCTGGACCGCTTCTTCCGCGCCCTGCTCGGCGGCCGACTGCTGCGCCCCGCCGAACTGGCCCGGATGCGCACCACCGTGCCGTTCGACCCCGAGGTCCCGGAAGCCGGCGGGTACGGCCTCGGCCTGATGCGGCTGGCCCTGCCGGGCGGGGACCACTGGGGCCACGACGGCGTCGTCTTCGGGCACAGCACGATCTCGCTGCACAGCCCGGACGGCACCCGCCAGGTGACCGTGGGCAGCAACGTCACGCACTACGCCGCGCCCGGCACGCCCGACCCGATCGCCGACGCCACCTTCGCCTTCCTGGTCACCGCGCTCGGCGGCGCCCCCGCCGCGCGGGCGGCGACCAGGGCCGCGACGCCCACCGTGACCCCGCCGCCCGGCGGGCCGGCGCTGCACCGCCCGCTGCCGACGGCCTTGGCCGGCCGGCAGCCGCGCCCCGCCGAGCGGCAGCCATGATCCTCGCCCGCGCCGAGCGGGTCACCCGCCGCTACGGCGACGTGCTCGCCCTCGACGGCGTCGACCTGGCGGTCCGCGCCGGTGAACTGGTCGGCCTGCTCGGGCCCAACGGCGCCGGCAAGAGCACCCTGATCAACCTGCTGGTCGGGCTGCGCCGTCCCACCGCCGGCCGGGTGGAGATCTTCGGCGGCGACCCCCGCGACCCGGCGTCCCGGCGGCAGCTCGGGGTCACCCCGCAGGAGACCGGCCTGCCCGGCACCCTCCGCGTCGGCGAGGTGGTCGACTTCGTCGCCGCGCACTACCCCGACCCGGTGCCGAAGGCGGAGCTGCTCGACCGCTTCGGCCTCACCGACCAGGTGAGACGGCAGACCGGCGGACTGTCCGGCGGGCAGCGCCGCCGGCTCGCCGTCGCGCTCGCCTTCCTCGGCCGGCCCCGCCTGGTCGTCCTCGACGAGCCGACCACCGGGCTCGACGTGGAGGCGCGGCACACCCTCTGGGAGCAGATCCGCACGTTCCACGCCGAGGGCGGCACCGTGCTGCTGAGCAGCCACTACCTGGAGGAGGTGGAGGCGCTGGCGCAGCGGGTGGTGGTGATGGGTCGGGGCCGGGTGCTCGCCGACGACACCGTCGCCGCGGTCCGCGACATCGTCGGCGTACGCCGGGTCAGCCTGGTCGCCGACACGCTGCCACCGCTGCCCGGCGTGGTGAACACCGCCCACGCCGACGGGCGTACCCACCTGCTGACCACCGACGCCGACCAGCTCGTCCGCGACCTCGTCACCGCCGGGGTGGCCTTCCGCGACCTGGAGGTCCGCCCCACCTCGCTGGAGGAGGCGTTCCTCGCCATCACCGCCGACGACCGGCCGGCGACCGCCGTACGAGAGGTGACCCGGTGACGCTCGCCCTGGTCCACGCCCGCTACCAACTGCTGGAGATCGTCCGGATCCCGGTCGCGGTGTTCGGCAGCGCCTTCTTCCCCGCCGCCGCGATGCTCTTCTTCGTGGTGCCGTTCGCCGGGGACGACCGCGTCGCCGCCACGTACGCCACCGCCGCGATGGTCACCTTCTCGGTGCTCACCGCCAACATCTTCCAGTACGGCGTGGGCGTCGCCGAGGACCGCGACCAGCCCTGGAACCCGTACACCCGGACGCTGCCGGCGGGCCCGGCGCCCCGGCTGGCCGGCCGGATCCTCGCCGGCCTGGTGCTGACGTACGTGTCGATGCTGCCGGTGGTGGTGATCGCCGCGGTGGCCACCGCCGCCCGGGTCACCCCGGTGCAGTTCCTGCTGGCCCTCGCCACGGTCGCGGTGATCTCGGTGCCGTTCACCCTGATGGGGCTCGCGATCGGCTACTCGCTGCCGAGCAAGGCGGCGATCGTCGTCGCGCAGATCGTCTTCTTCCCGCTCGCCTTCGGCGGCGGCCTGCTCTCCGGCCCGGACGACGCGCCCGGCTTCATCAAGGCGGTCGCTCCCTACCTGCCCACCCGGGGCGCGGTGGAGCTGATGTGGGCGGCGTCCACCGACTGGCGGCCGGACCCCCGCGCGCTGGTCTCGCTCGTCGTCTGGGTGGTGGGGCTGGCGGCGCTCGCGGCGTGGGCGTACCGGCGGGACGAGGGTCGCCGGTTCAGCTGACGTTTCGCCCCGTTCCGGCCCGTCGCGGCCCGGCCGGTGCCACGATGCGGGCAGGGCGTCCGGCCGGGCCGCCCACCGGCGGAAAGGGGTCACCGTGAGCGGCGTCGAGCCCGGCACACCCTGCTGGGCCGATCTGGCCACCCCCGACCTGACGGCCGCCAAGCGCTTCTACCCCGAACTCTTCGGCTGGACGGGTCGGGTGTCCCCCCAGCCCGAGGCGGGTGGGTACACCATCTTCCTGAAGGACGGGCGGGCGGTGGCCGGGGCGGGGCCGCCGGCCACCCCGGAGCAGGTGCCGATCTGGTCCACGTACGTGGCCACCGACGACGCCGACCTCGCGGCCACCCGGGTCGAGGCGGCGGGCGGGCAGGTGCTGGTCGCCCCCTTCGACGTCTTCGACCAGGGGCGGATGGGGGTCTTCGCGGATCCCGCCGGCGCGACGTTCAGCGTCTGGCAGCCGATGGCGATGCGCGGTGCCGAACTGTTCAACGCCCCCGGGGCGATGAGCTGGAACGAGCTGGTCACCCCCGACCCGGGCGGCGCGAAGCTCTTCTACGAGCTGGTCTTCGGCTGGCACCCGGAGGACGAGCCGATAGGACCGGTCACCTACACCGGCTGGCGGTGCGGGGCGCGGATCGTGGCCGGCATGATGCCGCCGCTGGAGGAACTGCCGGCGGACCTGCCCGCGTACTGGTCGGTCTACTTCGCGGTGGCGGACACCGACGCCACCGCCGCCCGCGCCGCCGAACTCGGCGGCACCATCCTGGTCCCGCCCCACGACATCCCGCAGGGCCGCCTCGCCGCCCTCCGCGACCCCCAGGGCGCCCTCTTCTCCATCACCACCCTCCCCACCTGACCACCCCACCCACCCCGCCCTCGCCTCGCCTCGCCCCGCCCCGCCCCGCCCCGGCCCGCCCCGGCCCGCCCCGGCCCGCCCCGGCGATCTTGCACTTTGGGTGACCTCTATGCACCCTTTGCTGCGCTCTGCCCCCACCAGAACTGCAAGATCGCGAGGCAGGGCAGGGGGCAGGCAGGGCAGGGGGCGGGGGTGGAGCGAGGTAGGGCGGGTGGGGTGGGGGTCAGTGGGGGCGGACGGGGACGACGAGGGGGCCGTGGTCGCCGGGGATGACCCGGACCCGGGCGCGGTAGTGGGT